>JAIRVF010000064.1 GCA_031254035.1 Paenibacillus sp. | reverse complement strand
GCTATTTCTCATAACCGTTGCCACCACAACATGATATCTCTAACTCTTAAAATAGTCGATGTTGAAATCTCAAGAAAACAAGAGCAAATGAAAGAAAATATTAATTTATAGTGGGAGGTTTATGATGAACAACTCCATGATCAGCGCCATGGTGTCCATGAATGGCATTCAGCGGAAACTGGATATCATCGCTGACAATGTTTCAAACTTGGATACAGTGGGATATAAGCAAAAGAATACTTCTTTCGAGGATACACTCACTACGGTTATGCAGCAGCCGAAGGTTTTCAAGCAGTCGGGAAGATTTTCGCAGCTGGGCTTCACGACCGGATATGGCGTCCGTACAGGGAGTGTAACCCGTGACGTTACACAAGGGCCATTGAGTCAAACAAACAAGCCGACGGATCTTGCTATAGAAGGAAGCGGGATGTTCGCGGTAGAAGCGAATGGCAAGCGGGCATACACCCGGGAAGGGGCTTTCCATTTCGCCCCAGATCCGAAGGATCCTAATTCGATGATTCTGGTGAACAATCAAGGATATTTCGTGCTGAATGAAAAGGATCAACATATCAAGGTATCCGCGACGGCGAAAGTTGCGATTGATCCACATGGCAAAGTGCTGGTGGACAAAAACGGCGCGATTTCGGTAGCGGGAACGCTGAAAGTGCTCAAGCCAGAACGCGAAAACGCGCTGCAGGAGATGGACGGCAATCTGTTTGTCGTTCCGACGAGCTTGACGGAAGCCCAAGTGTTTGAGGTGCAACCAAATGGCGGTATTCCGCAGGATACCACCATCCGTTCCGGTTACCTTGAGAAATCAAACGTGGATTTTTCGGGCCAAATGACAGACATGATACAGACGCAACGTGCTTATCAGTTGGCTGCACGGGCTATTTCCTCCAGCGATCAGATGATGAACCTGGCTAACAATATGCGGGGTTAGGTGGAAGCGGTTATGAGCGATATGAACAAACCCGCTGATAAATTGTCGAGAACTCAGAACCGGAAAGATGCAACCGATAGGTCGGGAGCGGACCGAGATGACAGGCAGAAGCCTGCCAGGAGAAAGACAGCGCGTTGGAGAATTGTCATGCGCTGGCTCATTCCGCTGTTTTTGCTCCTATCATTGGGTGGCGGATTGATCTTCGGATTTGTGGTGGTCGGCAAGCAGAGTTTGTCTGAAGTATTTGAGTGGAAGACATGGCAACATGTCATTGATCTGGTCTTTGCCCCGTAAGAGGACATATCTTAGCAACAGAGTGACAGAAAACTCCTTCGTTAGCGTAGGAGTTTTCTTTTTTTGCTCGGAAAATGTATAATGATGGGGGACTTAAGAATGACAAAAGGGCCCTATCCGAGCCCTGGTCGATTGGACTATGGCTGGCGGATAAGAGCCCCTTATCTGAACCTTCACTTCTGCAGTTGGTGAAGGATACGTATAGTTTTTTCCGCATATCCATGCTTTTATGCAAAATGGCTATCAGAAACGTCTTATACGACATATGATCAAAAAGGTAAACTGTAATATCATCTACTAAGTACTCACACAAAAAACAGACAGCGTGTAGATGTTGTTCCATTAAAAATAGACAATATTGGAAGGAGATTTGCTGTCGTGCTTAATGTTAAAGAGATTCAGGAAATTATCCCGCACCGCCCCCCATTTTTGCTGGTGGACCGGATTGTGGAAATGGAGGTCGGCAAACGTGCGGTCGGCATTAAAAATGTGACGATCAACGAGCCGTTTTTTATTGGGCATTTTCCGGAGTATCCAGTGATGCCGGGTGTTCTGATCACTGAAGCTTTGGCGCAGGTAGGAGCTGCGGCTATGTTACAGGTAGAAAGCAATAAAGGAAAAATTGGCTTTTTGGCTGGACTTGACGATTTTCGTTTCAGAGGTCAAGTTGTGCCTGGTGACACGCTTCGTTTGGAAGTGGAGATCACCCGGTTGAAAGGAAGCATCGGCAAAGGACATGCGGTTGCCAAGGTTGAGGATAAGATCGTAGCTGAAGGCGAGATCATGTTCGCGCTTTCCGACCCGAATAAAGGCTAATTGTTCATGTTCAAAAAGGCCGGTTTTCAGCACCGAGAAAGTTGGATGAAGCAGGGACTGAGGAGTGGAGCGTACGTAGTGGGTACGTGAGCACCGGAAGGCCCGGCTGAATTCAAGATTCGATGTCGATCTGCTTCTTGATTCACTTCGTGATCAAAAGCGGACTTACCAATGAAGGTGAAAGGAGAAATACGATGACACAGCTTAGTAAATCTGCAGAAGAGAATGTACAGCGGTGGCTTTCGGATCCTTCTATTGATGAAGAGACCAAACGTGAACTTCAAGAACTCCAGGATCAGACGCAGGAACTGGAGGATCGTTTTTATAAAGATCTGGAATTTGGTACTGGAGGGCTTCGCGGCGTTATCGGCGCAGGAAGCAATCGGATCAACCGTTATACCGTCGGGAAAACGACGCAAGGATTCGCACGTTATATATTGGAGCAGCATGGCCAGGCGGAAGGCAAGCCATCGGTGGTTATTGCCCACGATTCCCGCCATTTTTCTCCTGAATTTGCACTAGAAGCGGCACTGGTGCTTGCAGGCAATGGCATTACAGCCAAGCTCTTTACGTCGCTCCGCCCAACGCCTCAGCTATCGTTTAGCGTACGCCATTTGGGCGCTACAGGTGGCATTGTGATCACAGCTAGCCACAATCCGCCAGAATACAATGGCTACAAGGTCTATAACGCCGAAGGTGGGCAGCTTGTTCCTGACCAGGCAGAGACGGTTATCAGCTACATTCAGCAGGTTGATTCTTTTGCTAAGGTAGAGCGGCTTGAACAGTCCGAGGCGGAAGCGAAGGGGCTGCTGGTATGGCTTGGAGAGGCTGAGGACGAGGCTTTTATTGATGTAGTTGCTAGTACGAGTATGAATCGTGAGCTGGTCGCTTCAAAGCTGGGGCAAGATTTTAATATTGTCTTCACACCGCTGCATGGTACAGGTAACATCCCTGTGCGGAGTGTGTTTAAAAAGGCCGGTTTCACCAATGTTCAAATCGTTGCCGAGCAAGAACAGCCAGATGCCGAATTCTCAACCGTGAAATCTCCTAACCCTGAGGAACGCGAGGCGTTTACGTTAGCCATGAAGCTTGGTAAGGAGGTTCAAGCGGATATTCTAGTAGGTACCGATCCTGATGCTGACCGCATGGGTGCGGTCGTGCTGAATGATGCGGGAGAATATGAGGTGCTTTCCGGAAACCAGTCAGGTGCTATCATGATTCACTATCTGCTGAGCCAGTTGAAGGAGCAAGGAAAGCTGCCCGAAAACGGAGCAATCATCAAAACAATCGTGACCAGCGAAATGGGAGCGGCGATTGCCCGTCACTATGGAGTAGAAGTCCTCAATACGCTGACCGGCTTTAAATATATCGGCGAGAAAATGACCGAATTCGAACGGACTGGAAAATATACGTATTTGTTCGGATATGAGGAGAGTTATGGCTATCTCAGCGGCAACTATGCCCGTGACAAGGATGCAGTGCTTGCTTCGCTCCTGATTTGCGAGGCGGGTGCATATTATAAGGCGCAAGGGAAGACGCTCTATAATGTACTTCAAGAGTTGTACGAACAGTTCGGATTTTTCCGTGAAAAACTGGAATCCCGCACATTGAAGGGCAAGGACGGTCTGGCTCAAATTCAGGCTAAAATGACTGATTGGCGTGAAAATCCGCCGCAGACGGTTGCAGGAGCGGCCGTGGCGGAAGTGTTCGACTATTCCAAAGGCCTTGACGGCTTGCCTAAGGAAAACGTGCTGAAATATATGCTGGATGACGGCTCATGGTTCTGCTTGCGCCCATCCGGTACGGAACCAAAGATTAAGGTGTACTTCGCTGTCCGCGGCAAAACGCTACAGGACGCTGAAGAACGGATCGGCAAACTCGCCGCAGAAGTGATGGCGCGGGTAGACGCCTAGTTGCGAGCAATTTACATTTCATCCGGCTGCCTTTATCTGTACAATCATTGGTTCAACTGATATCGAATTATTAGAGAGATGGATATCTGTATAAGCCGTCGCCATTGCTGCGGCGGCTTTGCGGAGTTATAACGAGGAGGTACTTTTGGTGCATCAAAAATGGCAACACTTCGGCACGGCATCGCGCAAATGGCTGTGGATCCTGGTCATTATAGGCATCATTGCCGCACTGCCGGTTGCATATGACCGGTATCAAACGGAATCATCATCAAACAATGTGGAGCTGGTATTCAATTACCGGGGCTTGTCCGACGCATCTGCCTACCAGGCGCATCCGGAACAGTATATTGAGGAGCAGCTCGACAAATTAAAAGAAGCCGGCATTACGAGCATGGCGATGTTTGAAAGCACGCTGGATGATTTTAGGAAGTCCCGGCGACTGATGGTGTACAACGCCCAAGATATTGCGCAAATGACGCAAAGCGTTGTTTCGAATGAAAACTATACTTACATTTTGTTTACGAATGAAGAAAATGCGGGCCGATTGACACCGCTCATCGAAGATACGTTTACAAGTTTGGACATTAACGTGAAGCCGTGGGAGTTTCATAACCGAAAGGGTCTGATCATAGAAACATCGCCGGAGGATGCTGCGCTTAAGCCGATCCAACAGGACCCGATTGCCTTTGAGATGCTGCGAAGCAAAGGATTCAATATCGTCCCGCGGATTTCTGATAGCCTTCCTTATGATAAAGATGCTATGGAGAAACTTCTGGCATATTACGAAGCGAGCGGCGTGAAGCGGATCCTGTTTGAGGGCGACTCGGTCAAAGGCTTCAATGATGATGCAAAAAAGCAAAGTCTCCAAAGCTTTGCGAACCTGCTGAACCAGCATGGCATCGGCATTACGGCAATTGAAAATACGAAGAAGCCGCAAGCCGGCATGGCCAAGCTCTCGTATTTAACTCACTACAATATAGTCCGTCTGTATTCCTTGAGTGATAAGGATTCGCTGCTGGACGAGAAGACTATTGCGGACCGTTTTGCTTTGGGCACCAAAGATCGGAACATCCGAATGCTTTACATTAATATGTCGATTAGCAAAAGTGCATCTAAGGCCAAAATTACCGATTCGATCGACAACATTGTCGATAGCTTAAACAAGCCTGGCAACGCCATCATAGACATGGAGAATAATGGATTCAACATGGGACGCGCTGAAGCCTTCCAAATTCACAGTTCATCGATGCAGCGCTACTTCAAGTTGGTCGTCGTTCTCGGGGCTGTCGCCTTTATATCGCTTATGATTTCGTATTTCCTGCCTCTGTTGACGCTGCCGGCATTTGTGCTTGGCATGATCGGAAGCGCCGGATTGTATGTACTTAAACCTACGTTGTTCGAACAGGCACTGGCGCTGCTTGCGGCCATCAGCGGTCCGACCGTGGCGATGATCCTCGCGATCCGCAAGCTCAATACGCTTAATGCGACGGACGTGGAATTGTCGACGGGACGCCGGCTGACTCACGCCATCGTGTTGTTCATCAAGACAGCCATCATTTCCATGGCGGCTATTCCGTTTGTGATTGCACTGCTCAACAATATTACGTATGGCTTGGTGCTGAACCAGTTCCGCGGCGTAAGTTTGTTGCATGCGGCACCGATTCTTCTGATCGGCGTATACGTCGTCTTGTACAGTGGCGGCCGTCCGCTGCAGCAAACTGCGAAGCTGTTCAAAACGCCAATAACCCTCTTGTGGGTCGTTGCAGCCATCTTGGTCGCAGGTGTAGGATACTATTATCTAAGCCGGACAGGCAATGGAGGAAAAGTCAGTTCGATCGAAATGGCGATCCGTCCATTCTTGGAAAATACGTTTCATGTACGTCCGCGCAATAAGGAAATTATGGCGCATCCGATCTTCCTGCTCGGATTGTTCCTGTCCGTGAAGCATCGGAAAGCAATTTATATTATGATTTTTGCGGTGATCGGACAATTATCCATGGTGGATACCTTTGCCCATATTCACTCGCCGATGAAAATTTCGTTTGCCCGCGATCTTTTAGGTCTGGGAATCGGATTTATTCTCGGTTTGATCGCCATCGGTGTATGGCAAATTGCGGAAGGATGTTGGAAAAAATGGTCACCTCGCCTCAAAAGACAATAGTCATCTCGGGGTATTACGGTTTTAAAAACAGCGGCGATGAGGCTGTGCTCCAGTCCATTTTGACGGCTTTGGAAGAGAAGGGAAAGCAGGCGGGCGTTCAGGTGAACCCCGTCGTGCTTTCCATCGATCCGGAATGGACGACCTCCACGTACGGCGTGCAGGCAGTTCACCGGATGAAGCTTGGCGAAGTGAGGCAGGCTTTGAAGAACAGCAGCGGCCTCATCAGCGGGGGAGGCAGCCTTTTGCAGGATGCCACCAGTGCCAAGACCATTCCGTATTACCTAGGTGTAATCAAGCTGGCACAGTGGTTACACAAACCGGTGTTTATTTATTCGCAGGGTATTGGCCCTGTAAACCGAAAGTTGTTTAATCCTTTGATCAGAAATACATTTAAGAAATGCGAATATATTTCGGTCCGTGACGTCCAGTCTGCGGAGCTGCTGCAAAGCATGGGGCTGCAGAAGGACCGCATTGAGGTTGTGCCTGATCCGGTGATGGGGCTCGCCCCAGATAGAGAGGGCGCGGCCGCCATGAATGGCCCTTCTGAGCAAGAGCTGCCTATCATCGGCATTTCCGTCCGGATTTGGGATAAGGAGCATAGGGAGCTATTAGGGATCGCCGAAGGGCTTCGCAAAGTGTGCAAGGAGCAGCCAGTACATCTGAGATTCCTGCCGTTCCATTTTCCCGGTGATGAGAAAGCCTCCCAGGAAATCATTCAGCGGCTGGGCGATATCGCCTCTCATGGTAGCAAAGTGTCTGTGTGCAGAGAGGCAGTTTATCCGCGGCAGATGCTGGCTGAGGTGGGGCGCTGCAATCTGGTGATTGGGATGCGGCTCCACAGCTTGATTTACGCCGCTAACCGGCTCGTACCGCTGATTGGTATTTCTTATGATCCGAAGATCGATCACTTCCTGAACAGACTTGATATCGTACCTGCTGGGACAAGTAGTTCAGTTGACCCCGAGGCGCTAGCGGCGGAAATAACCCGTCTTCTGAGCGGGGCGGCGGAATGGAAGGAAGCGGCTAAACCGCGTATTGACAGGCTGAAACAAGAGGCTCAGGCGCCTGCGCAACACATCATTGATTTTTTGAGCAGTAAAGGATAAGGTGATTTGAACCATGAACCAATTCGAACAAGTGCCTACGGTTTCCATCTACGGTCTGCAGGTGTGCAGATGGGGAATGGAAGATACGGTAAAGTATTTGACCCATATTGTGAACTCGGAGGAACGCAGACCTTTTCAGGTTATTACAGCGAATCCGATCATGGTGATGAAGGCTCTGGAGGAGCCGGAATACATGCAAGTGATGAAAAATGCGGAACTTCTCGTCCCTGACGGTACCGGTGTGGTATGGGCGGCCTCCAGAACCCAAGCGCCTGTGCAAGAGCGCGTTGCCGGATTTGACCTTTTACATGAATTAATGAGAGTCGGAGAAGATTATCATTGGAAGGTATATTTGCTCGGCACGACGCCGGAAGTGATTCAAGCGACCGCGGAACGGTTAACTTTGGATTATCCAGGTGTAGAAATTTCGGGATTCCGCGATGGATATTTCAAATCGGACCAGGACGAGGAAGTGATCGCTGAAATCCGCAAAGCGGCTCCGGATCTGCTGTTCGTGGCGCGGGGGGCGGAAACGCAGGAACCTTGGATTGCCCGCTACAAGGAGCAGCTGGGGGTTCCGCTGATGATGGGTGTTGGCGGAAGCTTTGACATCATCTCGGGTAAGTCCAAGCGTGCGCCGAAGCTCTTCCAAAAACTGCGTGCAGAGTGGCTTTACCGCCTGTTAAAAGAGCCGACACGGGCCGCAAGAATGCTTGCGTTGCCGAAATTCGTCCTAAAAGTGCTGCGTGACAAAGAAAACATGACAAAACCGTGATAAAAGCCTATAATGGACCGCAAAAACCCGATTTTTTGCTGAAAACAGGATTGGTTTTATTTATTTAATGAGAGTATAATTCAATCCGGTAAAGAAAATGGGGGTTGAACGTACACATGTTAATGATAGCCATCATCGGATGTATTGTGTCATTAGCTTTGGCACTGTTGTTGACGCCGCTGGTGAAAAAATTTGCGATTAAAATCGGTGCCGTCGATGTCCCGAACGCTCGAAAAGTGCATACAAAAATCATGCCACGGCTTGGCGGGCTGGCGATATATCTGGCATTTATATTGTCCGTGTTTGCCGTCTTGCCCTTTGTCGCGGAACAGTTTTCCATTCGGGATACGAATTTCATAAGGGCCTTTTTGCTTGGTGGTTCAGTGATCGTGCTGATTGGCGTCTTGGACGATCGTTTCGAATTATCCGCCAAGGTGAAGTTGCTTGGACAAATCGTCGCTGCATGTATCGTCGTTTTCGGATTTGATATCACCGTTGATTTTGTTAATATACCTTTTCATAACTCTTATTCGTCGCTAGAAGATTGGATTGCCATCCCGTTCACCATCTTCTGGATCGTCGGCGTGACGAACGCTATCAATCTAATTGACGGTCTGGATGGATTGGCTGCTGGCGTCTCCGGCATCGCGATCGGAACAATCTTGGTCATGGCCCTTCTGATGGGTAACCTGACGGTTGCGCTGCTGTGCTTGCTCCTTCTCGGAGCGGTTATTGGTTTCTTGTTCTTTAACTTTCACCCAGCGCAGATCTTTATGGGGGATACGGGCTCGCTGTTCCTAGGCTTCTCTCTGGCGCTGCTATCCATGCTTGGATTCAAGCAGGTCGCGATCGTATCGTTTATTACACCGTTGATTATTATCGGCGTCCCACTGTCGGATACATTTTTTGCCATTGTGCGCCGCTGGATTCAGAAGAAGCCGATCTTCGCTCCAGACAAAGGTCACCTGCATCACTGTTTGCGGGAAATTGGCTTTAGTCACCGCCAGTCTGTTCTCATCGTATACGGCATTGCCGCATTTTTCGGCGTCTTGGCGGTCATTCAGTCCTCCGCCGCGATGTATGAAGCGAATTGGGTCACCTTTGTCGTCATTTGCGTGATGATGTTCTTCCTGCAAATTGGCGCCGAGGTCATCGGTCTTGTCGGCAAGACCAAACGTCCGATTCTAAATTTGATTGCAAGAGTGAGAATGAAAGCCAGCGCAGAGCAGCGGGGTTCGGAATAAGAAGACTGCAATTATAATGATTTATAAGATGAAGCATCCACTATCCTGAAGATAGAGGGTGCTTCTTTTATTTGAATAAAAGGAAGTAAAAGTAATTTAAATCCATGGATTTTATTAGATACTTCTTCAAAAATGGGGCAAAGAGACCGATAAAGAAAGTAACTTAATAAAAAGGAGAGATTTGACGTATGCAACGTATAAAGAAATCATTCGTGTGGATGATTTTAATGGCACTTGTTGTATCGATCATGCCGCAAAACTGGGCATCTGTGGCCTATGCCGCTGACGCGCCTACCAGTTATTTCACACCTGACATCTCCGGCTTTCGAAACACAGTGACATTGACGCAGGATCCATCTGCAGACATTATTACACGTGATAAGCTGTATCAAGTAACGGATTCTCAGTTTTCGATAACCGGTACATATACAAAGGTAACGGGATCGACATTGGGTGTAAACGTGCAGCAACTGACTTGGGAAACTGATAGATGGGTCGGAAGCCCATCGCATGTTACCTCGGGAGCTATGTCTCTTGATGTATCCCGCCCGGATAACCGTTTTGAAGCCAGAATGAGCTTATATCCAGGGGTTAATAAAGTTACATTTACAGGTTCTCAAGGTTTGAACGACCGTTCTGAGACGTTTTATGTGCTTTTCGATACCGTTCCATATATGGAGAAGCTTGTAGTGCACGGTGGTGCAGACGCTCTGAATTTGAACGAGGGAGCTCAAACTGTCGTTCCAGTTCAACAAGTTACACTTGAGGGTAAAGCTCAAAATGCGACTAAAGCAACGATTGAAGTTAATGGTGGCAAAGCTTTGGCAACGACGCTGCTGTCGGACGGAACATTTTTCACGCCGCCGCTTCAGCTTAACCCCGGAGTCAATGATTTGAAATTGGTTATTCAGAACGCATCCGATGCTCTGACATTCAACTATCAGCTGTATTGTTATGATGCGAAAAATCCGGTTGTGAGCATGTATCTGGCAGACTCCAGTAATAATGGGCAAAGTTTGGTGAATCAAGTGCCTGTATTTACGGAAAACAAAGACAGCGGTAAACTTTACGTACAAATGATGGTTCCGGACAGCGGAACTGCATTTGCGGGAAGCGCCAACGTTCAGTTAGACAACAATCCAGCACTCGGTATGCAATACTATCAAGATGTTAAGCTGAATGGTTCCCAAATCACCACAACAGCCGGATCGGAAGTATACATTCCTTCCGTTTCGCAGAATACACCTGCCTACCGCTTGGTGACATTCTCGATTGATCCGCTGGAATTCAGCAAAGACGCGAGCGGTACTATTACGTTAGATCAAACGCATTATCTTAACATTACCTATGGCAATCAGACCATCAACAAGAAAATCGATTTTCAATACATGCAAGGCAAGACCGTTATTACTGATTTGAAATATTTGAACGGATATACGGGTAGCGGTAACGTGCCGGTAGGGGAGCCTCTTAACGGCGCTAAAGTAAACTCCAGTGATTTTTATATCCGGGTATCCACGAACAGTCTCCCAAGTAACACCATTTTGGAGGCTCAATACCTTCCTTTGGGAACAAAGAGTATTTCGGTATCTCTTGAACAGAAAGTGTCGGATACAGAATATATTTTTAAAATCACTGGCTTCCAGAACGGTAACCAAACCGTCCGCTTTAATTTCCAAGGCTCCAGTGCATACAAGGATGCCGTAATTTCGTTTGCATCGAAGAGCTATATCTACGTATCTAACCTGACCGATGGAGAATCTTACAAACTGGACTCCAACGGAAGCAACCAAGTTCCGATTAAAGGCCAATACATTGGTTTCGACCTGAACAGCCCATATTTCACGGCGGATTTGTATGTAAATGGCCTCAAGATTACGACAGGAAATTCATGGCTTAATTCAGGGAACTTTGAACAATTAATTAAAGTTGACGGAGCCCAAGGTCCATTCGTATACGGTGAGAACCGTATCGTGCTGCTGGGCACAACCAAAGACCCTAATGGCCAAACGCGTGAAATTAAGAAAGAGCTGCGCATTTACATCCTGGATTCGAATGTATCCTCGATCGTAAAATTCCAACCGGCTTTAGGTGGTACAAATCGTCCTACATTCGATCCACCGTTTGATAAAATCTTCAACTTGCCACCGGACTTCACCTATAAAGATCTGAAGTACACGACAAGCCAGAAGACTTACGATCTCGTGCTTCGGGGCAGTGGCGCCGTTAAGGCCAATCTGAACCTTGGCTCTAAAACGATCCTTACAGTGGATATTCCGGTAAACAACACGACCCAAGAAAAGGTCACTTTCGCAGATAAAACATATGCGTATAATTTTTCCGGCGACCGTAACGACTTTGTTATGCGGATTCAAGACCTGTTGGCTGATATGCCGGGGACTTATGTTTATACATTAGAATTGATTAATGAGACCGGTGCAAAAACCAGTCAAAAACTCGAACTCGTAAGAGAAGAGGCTCCATATAGAATTATTGCTCCGCAGCCTACAGTTGGCGGCAAGTACGTTGTCACCAAAAACTTCCTTCACTTCGACATTGAAGCAGAAGGCGCTACTTCGGTCAAGATCGATAAAGAGCAGGCTGTACAGCGTCCTGATCTGGGGAAAGACCGTTTTGCACTGGATTATGTCGGTCTCAAGCAAGACAAATCCAATAAAATTAAAATTACAATTAATAGAGGTAAAATAAGTCACACGGATACCATCGAAGTCTATTACAGTGGTGTCGTTGCTGTTGATGCTGAATATATGGCTCCGAAAGTAGCCAATAAATATACGGTATTTAACAAAGGTCTTCAATTGGAGTTCGCAAAAGGAACGATCATGCAAAGCACGGATATTCGGGGACTTAAAAAATATTATCCTGAAACCAAGCTGCTGTTCGGGATCGCAGACCCTGTAACGGGTATCTTGGAACGCCGCAACGATTATGGCAACATTATTGGCTTCCCTGGTACAGGTGTAGAGAGCGGTGCGCCAAGTTGGAAGATTGAGGACGAATATTTGCTGAGATTCGGATCTAGTGGGAAAACAAACAACTTCACCCGTGTATCCAATGTGTACTGGCTTAGCGGAGGTATAGGTGAGACAACGATGCCTTATTCTCCAGCAACAAACGGATTGGTTCCATATTCCGTTGAAGGAGCGTTTGGCGATCCAATGTTCTCATCCGAGCGGAAGGTTACGCCTACCCAACGAGGAAAGTTGACTCTGGCTTACAATCCAAGTGTTGTTGATGATGCTGGATATTCCATTACCGTATTCCGTTATAACGACAAGCGGGAATGGGAGAACATTGGCGGAGAAGTTGACGCGAAGAACCATACCGTCACAGTACCATTTGATGAATTCGGATATTACATGGTTATGAAAATGAGTCGTGGTTACTCCGATATTACAAACCATGGATGGGCGCGTAATATTCTTAATGCTTTGTACTCCAAAGGATTTATGAACAACGTTCGTTTCGAGCAATTCGGGGCTGACGATCAGACAACAAGAGGCGAATTTGCAACCCTCCTCGTAAAAGGTCTGAATCTGCCACTGTCTTACACAGATAGAAATACCTTTGTTGATCTTGTGCCGACAGCTCGTTCAGCGACATGGGATTACGAACATATTGAAACAGCAGCAAAAGCCGGCATTGTAACGGGACTTACGGACGGGGTATTTGCTCCGGACCAACCGATTACAAGAGAACAAGCGGCCGTAATGATCGCAAGAGCACTTAAATTGAAGCTTGCTCCTACAGATCAGAAGTTGAAAGACACCTTGGCGAAGGCATTCCTGGATTCAGGTAAGATGGACATTTACTCCTTATCTTCCATTGATGCTGTAACCAAAGCTAAAATCATGGCAGGAGCACCTGTGAACATTCAGGGACAGAAGAAGCCACTGTTCAACTTCAATCCAAAATCAAACATGACCCGCGCCGAAGCAGGTAAGATCGCGGTAGAACTGCTCAAAAAAGGCACTAAAGTGTTCCCTAAAAACTTGAGCTAACACTGGATTTGTTCATGGATAGAGAGGACCTGAGGGTCCTCTTTATTCTTTTTCCATTTTCATACTCTTTGTAATTTGTCGATGTTTAGGATACAATGTCGTAGAAACCAATCTATAATTTAAAGGGTGAAGGCTATCTTATGAAACCGATCTATTCCAAAGCTCAGTTGGACTATTTGAGAGCAAAAACCAAATTTGAGAATAAGGCCAGTACATTGGAGAAGAAAATTGAGATGACTCGGAAGACGAGAGAAATTACTCAAGAAATTATGGAAGGCCTTGTACAGGAGACGGGCTTTCATGATGCCTTTAATGAACTGACGCTTTCTGAAAATCAATTGATCGAGTGGTCTCATTCGACCATCAAACACGAGAAAACATACCGCGAGAACAGACAACCGATTGAGCAAATGTACACGAACTTGAATAACAGCCCAGAGATGCGCGCCCAGATCATTGAATTGGCCATGAAAATTCGTTAATTTTTTGTAATCATTGACGCATTCTATTTTTTAATAAAGAACGCCTTATGGCGTTCTTTTTTATGTTTAGCTATGAAGTTGAACTTGATCTACCATATCTTTCTTGTACAAACCCTTTATTTTCGCTATAATTCTAAAGCGGGTAACAAAATTGAAATTTTTTAAAAAAAGGTGCAACTTTTTAGAAACCCGTGCGTCTAAGATATAGAGTCAATTACGACGGGCATACCAAAGATGACCTGTACAAGAAAAATGTCTATTATTTAGAAAAATGTTCTTTACGCCATCTTGACTCCGTTGTATAATGCATAGGTAGGATTAGGAATCTACTCTTTTTTTGTCGTATTCCAAGTTTACCAGTTTCTGTGATCTCGTCACAGACATCATTTATATGAAACTCTGCTCAACTCGGGAAAGGGGGTGCACGACAATATGAGTAACACGAGCTACCCATTTAAAGAAAACTCTAAAGAAAACTCTAATGTGATGAAAGTTCAAGGAGGAGAACAAAAGGTTATGAAGAAAATTTTGACAGTAGCATTGTCTACAGCTATGGCATTCTCCATGTTTGCATCTGTAGCATTCGGTGATTCCGCAACGGTAACAACTCAACAGAAATTTGATGCTCTGGCAGCTAAAGGTATCTTCAACGGCTTCCCAGACAAACAAGCTCACTTGGAAAGAGAAATGACTCGCGCTGAGTTTGCGAAAGTGCTCACTAAAGTTATGGGTCTGAAAGAAGTAACTGGTGGTACTCCATCTTACAAAGACGAAGGCTACAGCGAGAAGATGTGGGCTTATGGCTACATCGAAGCAGCAACTGCTGCAGGTTTGATGAAGGGCCAAGACGAAGTTAAGCAAATCTTCAGCTTCAACGGTCAAGTAACTGTTCAAGAACTGGCTACTGTACTGACTCGTGCGTTGAAACTTGAAGAGCCAAAAGAAGTTGACAACACAGCTTCTGACTGGGCTAAGAAAGATGTTCAAGCTGCAATCAATGCAGGTGTGATCTCTAAAGATCTGAACTTCCAAGCTAACGCAACCCGCGCTCAATTGGTTGACGCTACTTACGAAGTTGACCAAGTTATCAACACAACTGTAGCTTCTTACACAGTTGCTGACAACGGCAAAGACGTTGAGTTCAAACTCAGCACTGGCGAAGTTGTAAAAGTAACTTTGGAAACAGTTCTTGAGCCTAACAAAGAAACTGAAGTTAAGTTCAAAAATGCAGCTGGTCGTGAAATCACTGCAAAAATTACTTGGGTTCTGGAATATGCTAACAAAGTTGATTCCGCTGCTTCCACAAACCTGAAAGAAGTTGAAGTTTCCTTCAACGGTAAAGTAGACAAAGCAACTGCTACTGACAAAGATAACTACTCTATCGATGGCGGTAACAAAGTAATTAAGTCCGTAGTGTTGCTGGAAGGCGACAAAACAGCTCGTATTCTTATTGAAAGTCAATTTGTACAACAACAAGAATACAAAGTTTCTGTGAAGAATGTTAAAGCTGGTAACAATGTGATCAGCGCTACTGACGTTAAATTCTCTCCAGTAGACAACGTGCTTCCTGAAGTTAAAGAAGTTAAATCTTTGGGTAACAAAGCAATTAAAGTTACATTCAACAAACCAGTGAAAACTGTATCTTCTAGCAATTTCCAACTTGATGGCGCTCCATACTATGGTTCCGTAGTTAAAGGTGCTAACGAGCGTGAAGTTGTACTGAAGTCCTTCAATGGAACTATTGCTCTTGGTGCTCATAAATTGACAGCTGGGCTTGTTGAGGACTATGTTCCTTTGAAATCCCTGTCTGCTTCTTATGACTTCACTGTTGTTGAAGACAAAGAAGGACCAGCAGTTGCTGAAGTCACTTCTACTTTGGAAAAAACTAAAGTCATTTTCAATAAAGACATCGATCCAGATAGCGTAAAACCAGAAAGCTTCTACTGGTTGTCTGGAACAACTAAAAAGACTGGCGTAATCACTCAAATCTCTGGTACAGAGTTTGAAATTGATTTCAATGCTAAAGGAAATCGTCTGCCAGGTTATGAAACTACATTGTATGTAGACGTTGCAGACTACTCTGGCAATGTAAACCCTGTTAAAGAACACAAGATCACTGCTTCAGTAGACTTGGTTCGTCCTAAAGTAGTTGAAGTTGTTCCTGGTAAAACTAAAAACTTTGTTCAAGTTAAATTTGACAAAGCTCTTGATACTAAATCAGCTACAGACAGAACTAAATACGTTGTTAAAAAAGGCGATGACGTAATTAGCGTTAAAGATGTAAGCGAAGCTGCTGGATCCAACGGAAAAGTGTGGAACGTTAACTTCTACAATGATCTTGGTGAAGGTTCTTACACCATCAACATCTCTGGAATCAAGGATGCAACAGCTCTGGGTAATATCGTTGTTGACTACAGCACAACCTTCTCGATGTCTGACGTAGGCGCTCCGGCATTGGATGGTTTCGTTGATGCTAACAACTATAACAGAACAATCGCCATTTCTTTCGATAAGAAGATGGATCTTCAAACATTGTCGAGTCGTGGAAGCTACTTTATCGAATTTGATAACGGTGCTGGATTAAGTAAGATTTCGTTGCCTAACGATGTTCGTATCGAGCCTGCAACTAATGCTAAATCTGTATTGCTCATTTTCCCTGAGTATATCGGAAATACAAGAGTAACATTCGCTACTGCTGGTTCAGTGGGAAGTGTTAAATTGGTTAGTGCTACTGGATTGAAATCTGCAAATGGCGTTCCAATGGCAGACTACGTAACAGCGCCACAGGAAGTTCGACAAGCAAATGCAAACATGACATCCGTTAAACGTGATGGATTCAAGAAATTGATTGTGGAGTTTGATAAAGCAATCGGTAGTGCAAACCGCAGCGACTTTATTGTAAATGATGGCGCGGTCAGAGTTGACAGTATCTCTGTAGATGGAACGAAAGTTACATTGAACACAGTTGATAGCCTGGACGCTATTGCTAATACTAATGTTCGTTTGGCTACTTCAAACAGTGTCGTTACATTGACTGGTAATACTGCACAAGGTACCCAAAATTCTACTGATGCTGTTGCACCAAGAGTGACTAATGATAAAGATGTTAAACTTAAATTGGTTGACAGTGTTGTAAGACTTACATTCAGTAAGGCACTGAAGACTGATGCTGATCTTGTATTAAAATACGGAAATGACTTGGAGATCCGCGATTACAAAAATGATCCAGTAGCAAAAACTGCATATACAACTGCAGTTAGTGGGTCTGATTTGGTAATCACATTTAATAACAAGGACTATGCAAATGACTACTCAATTAAAGTTGTAGACAGTCCTTCTTACATTCAAGACGCTAATGGTAAACTTGCGGTTAAATCCGAGAAGTATGTTACTGAATTCAATAGTTTTGCGAAACCGGAATTGGCTGTGACAACTCCATCTTTGAAAGCTACAACAAAAGAGATTACTGGTAAAGCTGCTGGTGGTTCTAAAGTAACAGCTACTGACAATGGCGTGGTTATTGCTACTGTTGATGCTGATACTACAACTGGAGCATTCACTCTTAATGTTGATGGTAAACTTGTTGAAGGTCACACTGTTTCAATCGCAGCAACTAAAAACGGCGTATCTAGTGAAGTTAAAACCATGAAAGTTGAAGCTGCAGCTGTTAAAGCAGTATTTACTGGTTTTAAACTGGATGCAGGAACTATCACTATTCACGTGAGCAAAGGGCTTAAACTTACTGACACCGCTGCTGTACCAGGCCTTTCTGTTGTAGGTGCACCTGCTCCGAAAACAGAATACAAATTGGCTACTAACGAAATTGTTATTACAGAAGCAAATGCGGGTGATTTCACTGCAAACTCTGTAGTAGAATACGACGCCAAAACTGGTAACATTGTTGATGTAGACGATATTGCTGTAGAAGGTTTCCTTAATAAAGTGCAATAATTTTCATAAGTAGTAAAAGGGTGGCACAAAGGTGCCACCCTTTTTTTATAAAATAATAAGGGGACAAGTAATGAAAAAGATATTGAGATTATCTTTAATCGTTATATTTATTTCAACTGGCATCGCCCTTGGCTCGATCTTCAATATCACAGCTCAAGGAGCTAGCATAATAGGTCAACCCGGCACAGCTGATGATCCAGTCGTCACTAAAAGCTACGTTGATCAACAAATCCAAAAAGCATTGGGTAGTGGTATTAGTACTACACCTACGAATCCTACAACTCCTACGAATCCAACGACACCACCAGCAACAACTAACCCTTCAGATAATAAAGAAACCACGATTGTAGAGAATACGGTAACCGTTGTCACCCTGAAGCCGGGTGAGAAACTGATTGCCAAGGCAGGCACTGAGTTTATTATTCGCAGCGGCAAAGGTATTGTATACAGTCAAGATGTGAACGGTGTTGCCGATCTTACAGACGGTAAAGATATTGCCAACGGACAAGCTGCAGGAAATAATCATTTGCTGTCATTCCCAAGAGACGGACGCGGCATCATGGTGCAAGAAGGCAATAAGTACAATTTGATTGTCATGGTGCGCGGTGGATACACAATCGAATAATATGGCTTATTAATTTTGCAATTATTCCGGGTTTGTGCTTGACCATAATTGAAAGTAGCGGAGGGGACGGAATCGAACTGAAGAAGCGATAGCGTTCGCCTTTGTCTCCGAATTTCTACCTTTTAAAAGTATAATCAAGAAATTTGGAGACAACAGCGATCGGAAGATCGATCCGTAACCGCAGCGGTCTCACTCGCATATTACCAGCACAATTGGTCTACATTTCTAACCTTATTTTTCCCATAAGTAACAATGATTTATACGTCTAGAGCCAAGATAAATACAAATAATACTCTTGCAGTACCAATATGCAGGAGGTGCAACATCATGCCCAGAAATAATAATCGCAAAGTCGTACCGGAATCCAGAAATATGCTGAATCAAATGAAATTTGAAATTGCATCCGAATTCGGTTTAGGATCGGCATATGGTTCAGAAGGCAGTGGTGCGGATACTGAATTTGCCGGCGAATTAGGGGAGCTTGGTGGCACGTTTGCGGGCGGAGGTTCTTACGCGGGACACCTAACTTCTCGCCAAAATGGATCAGTTGGCGGAGAAATGACGAAACGTTTGATTCGTCAAGCAGAGCAAACCTTATTGTAGGCGTTATCATCTGTTACTTTCGTTGACAAGGGTTGACAAATACGTTAATATGTCCATTGAGGATTGTCATGCAGCCTTTTCCTGCCGGGGAAAAGGTTCATTTTTTATGTAAGACAACATTCCTAATGCATTTGCACTGATTATTCTATAATCGCAAGGAAAACTCATCTAAAGGCGATTTGTCTTCTGCGAAAATGCGTCGACAGGGGATTCCTTATATTTTCCTTATAGGAGGTTGATACTATGTCTGTAAAAGGACGTCATCTGTTTACATCAGAGTCCGTTACGGAAGGACATCCGGATAAGATTTGCGACCAAATCTCTGATGCGGTACTTGACGCTTTTCTGGAAAATGATCCAAATGCTCGTGTGGCCTGTGAAGTATCAGTTGCGACTGGACTTGTTCTTGTCATCGGCGAAATTAGTACCAAATCCGAGTATGTCGATATCCCAGCTATTGTTAGAAACACGGTAAAGGAAATTGGGTATACTCGCGCCAAGTTTGGTTTTGACTCTAATACAATGGCTGTTTTGACATCGCTGAATGAACAGTCTGCAGATATTGCACAAGGTGTTAACGCCGCACTGGAAAGCCGTGATCCTGCCCAAATGGATAAGGAAACCGAAAATATCGGTGCTGGCGACCAAGGTTTGATGTTTGGTTTTGCAACCAACGAAACACCTGAACTGATGCCGCTTCCGATCGCATTGTCCCATCGAATTGCACGCCGCCTCTCCGAGGTGCGTAAAGATGGTACGTTAGAATATCTGCGTCCGGATGGCAAAACGCAAGTAACGATCGAATATGTAGATGGCAAGCCTGTACGTGTGGATACAATTGTCGTATCAACACAGCACTCGGAATATGTCACGCTGGAGCAAATCCAGGCGGATATCAAAGAAAAAGTCATTCTGCCGGTTGTGCCAGCAGAACTTCTTGATGGAGAGACAAAGTATTATATCAATCCAACAGGACGTTTCGTTATTGGTGGACCTCAAGGTGACGCTGGTTTGACAGGCCGCAAAATTATTGTTGATACTTATGGCGGCTACGCTCGTCATGGCGGTGGTGCATTCTCCGGTAAGGATCCAACGAAAGTGGACCGTTCCGCAGCTTATGCGGCTCGTTATGTAGCGAAAAATCTCGTAGCAGCAGGTTTGGCTGACAAATGTGAAATTCAGCTTGCTTACGCGATCGGCGTAGCAACACCGGTTTCGATTAACGTCGATACGTATGGCACAGGCAAAGTCAGCGACGAGAAGCTCGTAGAGCTGGTCCGCGATAACTTTGACCTTCGCCCTGCGGGAATTATCCGCATGCTGGATCTGCGCCGTCCGATCTACAAGCAAACTGCCGCTTACGGTCATTTTGGCCGTACGGATGTGGATTTGCCTTGGGAGCGTGTGGACAAAGCTGAAGAGCTTAAAGCGCAAGCAGGTCTGTAAGCAAACATAAAATACGAACCCTGGTAAGGCTTTTGCCTTGCCAGGGTTTTTTTGTGTTTGGCGGTTAAAGCATTCTATCATTCCTATTCTGAGGTGACCTAAACTTCGATGCTAGTTTGACCGAAAAATATTATAAGGAGACTGCGATTTAGGAGGTTTTGAAAATTCCTATATATAAGGGGATAGGATAGTTACAAACTGGCGAACTAAAAATAACAGAAAGGAAGGTTTATTTACATATGAAGAAAGCGCTTATTTATTTATTGGTTGTATTAATTGGTTTTGTTGATGTGGGAAGCGCGAAAGTGATGGCTGCACCAGGTGGCCCAGTTATTACGATATCGATCGATACCGTTAATAATGGAACGCCGCGTAATCCGGTTATCGAGTTGAAGTCCGACAAGCCCGTGTCCTTGGCTTCCGGGACAGGAGGTAATACGCCAGGGATCCAGGTTATTGATCAGGACACTCTAGCGAATTACATTACCATCGACCCTACTAAACTTGTAAGTACCGACGGAACCACGTATTCTTATAAGATTCAGCTACCCGATACGCTTAAACTTGGACATACGTATAAGGTACATGTTGATAAAGGGCTGTTCGAAGATGGGCTTGGTGGTTTTTCGGAAGAAGTAGACTCCCAACCTTTTAAGACTGGAGATTTCGATGTTGCACAAACAAGTCCGGTATATGGTGCGGATAATGTAAGCACTTCGTTATCCCTGGTAATGACGTTTAATGACACCATCAAAGTGGGGAGCGGAGATTTAAGATTGTACCGCAAATCTGATGTTAATCAGCCTGTTGAAAAAATTGCAGCTGGAAGCGGCAATGTAATAGTAAATGATAAAACTCTTACCATCAACTTATCCAAAACATTGGATCAAGGCACCAGTTATTACGTGGTGATGGACCCAGGATTTGTTACAACCGAGGACGGTAGTCCTTATAAGGGCATTACATCGACAACCCAGTGGACCTTTAAAACGACAGGTACCAGAACATCTATGATCAACAAATACCCGACTAATGGGGCAACAAGCATATCACCAGGAACCAAGTTGCAAATGACCTTTAATAATCCGGTCGACTCCATGCCAGGCGGCACTATAAACATCTATAAAAACAATAGCTTTGTAAGAACAATTTCTGCAAAGTCTGCTCTTTCAACGGATAGAAAATCTTTTACCGTTGATACTGGATCGATACTGGAAAACAATGCGAGCTACTATGTGTTGGTCTCCGACAATGCTTTTAAAGACGATGATGGAAATTATTTTGCAGGTATTATGTCCTCAAACGATTGGAAGTTTTCAACAACCGTTGTAAACACTACAGCACTCACAGCTAGTTTTTCACCTGCCAACCGCAGCACCGGAGCTTCCGCAGATGCAGATTTGGTCATGAATTTTAACAAGGAAGTGCAGCGCGGATACGGCAGGGTAAGTGTCAGAAAGTCGGGTACCGATCAGGAAGTGCCTACGGATGTGATCAGCAATGGTACGAAAGAGGTTAGAATTCGGCTTTTGCCAGGGTATCGTTATGAAATGAATTCCACTTACTACGTTACCATTGAAAATGGCGCTTTCTATGAGAAACAAAATACGAGCAATACGTATGCCGGCTTAAGCGGGTCTTCTTGGACTTTTTCGACACAGGCTACCGACAAGACGCCGCCGGTAATTCAGAGCAGCGAGATATACAGCAACACGACAATCCGGCTCGTGTACAATAAACCGCTGTATTCCGACTCCTGGATGTCCACCAGCTTGTTTACCGTAACGGTAAATGGTGAGACACGCGGAATTTACAACGCCTACACTTCGGGAGATAGTGTATATCTTACATTGGAAACCGGAGTTGCCGTCGGACAGAATGTAAAGATTAGCTACAAAGGTGGCACGGGCGGAATCCGTGATATTGGGGGCAATGCCGCGGCTGCCTTTAACCAGCGGGATGTGGTGAATGGCATTGACACGGCGCTTCCGAAGCCAAGCAGCGCTTCTGTATCGAGTAACACAGTAACACTGAATTTCAGCCAACAGCTTATGAACGTTTCATCCAATGCTTACGAGCAGTTTACGGTCAAAGCTGACGGTGTAGCAGTAGTGGTTCAATCGATCAGACAAAGCGGACAGACTCTGTATTTGACACTCAGCACCACCGTACCTGATAAGGTTGTTACAGTCAGCTACACACCTGGAAAGTATCCGATCCAGGATAATAGGGGGCAAAATATCAGTGCGTTCACCGACGTTTTCCTGCGGAATTATCAAGATACCAAACCGCCGGTATTTCAATCTGCGGAAGCTGCGGGAACTAAAGTGGTCCTGACATACAATAAACCGCTGAGCACCACTAGTACTCCGATGAAAAGCCAATTTTCGGTGCTCGTGAACGGACAGCCAAACTACGTTAATACCGTGGAAATCAAAGAAAACAAAATTACTCTTACATTGGCTTCGACCTTAAGCAAAGATGCGAAGGTAACGATCTCGTATGTGCCGGGTACTAGCCGCTTAACGGACTTGAACGGAAATGTCGCAGGATATATCAACCTGGAGCAGGTTAAAGTTTCGGACAGCTTAACGGGAACGGGCGATATTAAATCCGTCATCGTTCAAGGTGATACGCTGCAGATCATTTATAATAAAACATTGCTGACACAGTCCTACATCGCCCCAGAGCAGTTCCAGGTGTATGTGAACGGTGTACTGCTCGGAGTGACGCAAGCTTCTGCAAATGGCAATACAGTTACGCTCAAGCTCAGCAGTTCGGTGGCGAGCGGTCAGCGGGTGGAAGTTACTTATTTGCCGGGAACGAGTGGTATTAGCGATAGCACCGGGAATCGAGTAACCTATTTCAACAAGCTGGTTGCCACCTTCTCGTCCGATAACAACAGTACCAGTTCGGATCCTAACCGTCCGGCATACTTGTTATATTCGGAGCTTAAGGAGTTCGGGACTTCAACGTTCAGTTTAAGCGAACAATCATTCACTACAACAGAGATCAAATCACGGAATAATCAAGTTTTCAAGAAATTAAGCGTCGATCCAGAAAAGCTAAAAAGTGCTTTTAATTATATTATTTCCGCAAATGAAAAAACGCATATGATCATGTTTAATGCGCCAACCGGTTACAACTCCGTACTGGTGAGCATTCCGTTAGATGCGCTTGAGGCTGCCTACAGCAAGGATAGAAGTGCGGTTATAGCCGTTCGTGCGGGAGATGCCGTCAACGTTCTAGAGCTTAGTCAGCTGAATTACACAGAAATCGCCAGAAGCTTGTATACGACTTCTTCAAATGTTGTGTTAGAGTTTGGGGTAGAGAAGCTTTCCTCGGATGCAGGGGCGGGACTGAACAGTAAGATCGGTTTAGCCTCCATTCAGAAGGTAACGGAGCCGTATGATTTTTATGTGAAGGCAGTGAATACGAGCAGCAGTACAAGTTCCATCGAAGTGTCGGTTTATAATCAATATTGGATCTTGAATAGTATTGCGACAACAGCGGTAAAAGTAGGATTGTTCCAATGGGATGCTGCATCGGAGTCTATGACATACGTTCCTTCGCTTGTACAGGCAACCAGCAATCGTCAAGTATTCCGTACCAAGATCAAAGGAAATCATACGGTCTTCGGCGGGATGTCATACAAATATTTCAGTGACCTCGGGAATCATTGGGCCAAGGATGCGATTAATACGCTGGCTGGCAAGATGATCATAAGCGGGCGGACGAAAACTGAGTATGCACCGAACAAAAATATAACCCGTGCCGAATTTGCCGAGTATGTGGCCAGAGGTTTGGGTCTATCCGGGGATGTCAGTACTGCGCAGCGTTTTTACGACGTAACGAATACCAGGGAGAATGCATTTATTGGCGCAGCGATAAAAGCAGGGATCATCGTCGGCAATAGCGACGGCTCCTTTAAGCCAAATAACTCGATTACTCGCGAAGAAATGTCCATCATGATGATGCGTGCCATGGAGTATTCCGGATTCCGAACTTCATTGACTTACGCTCCTGATGTATATTTGAATAAGTTTAAAGACAATAAGCAGATCCAGAACAAGGAAACTATCGCCAAGTTGCTCAATGAAGGAATCATTCAGGGGATTAGCGCGAATTCGTTCCAGCCGAGAGGTAATGCGACAAGAGCGCAAGCGGCAGTGATGCTCCAAAGAATGCTGGAGAGAATACAATATATGTAAAGTATTAAAAGCCTGTCTTCCTCAATTTCTAGGGAGGCGGGCTTTTTTTTGCCGATTATATGAATTTCTCTAAAAAATGCAGCTTATTCCGTAACTTTTCCGATTTAAAACAGTCTATTAAATAGGGCAGAGGTTACAAGTTAGTAATCTTTCTGTTGAGCATAAATTATTGAAATTACAGTGAAATCCGTTTTTAGAGGAACTTTTTGGTAGGGGACAACGTCAGTAGATTAATAGGCTTTTTTAAGCAATGGAATTGAACGCGTTTTAAAAAAAGATGGGAGAGTAGCTTTACATGAAATGGAACAGTAAGAAAAATGGAAATAAGCAGGGGGTTTCGGGGAAAAAGTGGATGGTTGTATCGCTGGCCGGTTTGCTTTTTATCGCTCCGGTGGTTGGAAGCGGAATTCCGCTAAATGGCTATTCGATTTCGTCTGTTGCCAGCGCAGCTGCTTCATCCGTAACAAAGCTGGGGGAAGAACCGGTCACATCAGGTGCGAACATGATAAAATACAAGTTTACGACAACCCGCTCCGGGAAGCAGGCATCCGCTCTGGCGGACGTGATCCGGATTGATTTGCAAAACCCGTACGTGAAGATGGATGTTATGACAGGCAAAAACGGCCAGTTTACAACGAAACAAAGCACGGGCGGCATGGCGAAGGATACTGGAGCCGTTGCCGGGGTGAACGGGGACTATTTTAATACGGGGGCAGAAGGTGCCCCGATTGGCGGACAGGTGACGAACGGTCAACTTCTATCAACGCCGTCTGATATTAAAGGGATGTATTCTTTCGCGGTGACGAACAGTGGAAAGCCGATCATTGACGAATTTGCTTTTAGCGGCTCCGTAACGGCCGAGGATGGCTCTTCCTTCCCGCTCGCGGGGATGAATAAAACCTCTTATAATCCGGAGAGCAGCAGCCAGACCTACAGCCATATAGACGCCATGTATATTTATACAAGTGCGTGGAAATCGACGGAACGCCCGAAAAACAGTGCGACTACGCCGATTGAAGTGCTTGTGCAAAACGACGTGATTACGCAGATTTCCGACTTGGGCGGTTTCGTAGGGATGGCGGTGCCGCAAGATGGCTATATTTTGCGGACACATGGCAAGGCAGCCGAATTCATGAAAAGCCATATGGCCGTAGGCCAAAAGCTGAAAACCAGCTATATGTTGAATTCCAAAACGATGGGCAAGTCGGTGGATCCCGCCAGTTTGCAGATGATGATCGGCGGCCATACGATTTTGGTGAATAGCGGCCAGACCACAGCGTTCTCACGTGACGTTTCCAGCATCGGAGGGTATCGTGCCCGGACAGCTCTGGGTTATTCCAAGGATGAACGTTATGCCTACATCGTGACGGTGGAGAAAAACGACAACAGCTCCGGGATGTCGCTTAGCGAATTGCAAACGTTTATGATAAATATCGGCGTATGGAAAGGTATGAACCTGGATGGAGGCGGTTCAACGACCATGGTGAGCCGACCACTTGGGGATACAGATGCCACGCTAACCTTTAATACGGAATACGGGACGGATCAGCGCAGTGTCGTCAATGGGGTAGGCGTGTACACAAGTGCTCCGAAAGGCCAGCTGAAAGGTCTGAATATCAGCGGCTCCTCGTCCATTCTAATCGGTCAGCAAGCTACGTTTAAACTAAAAGGCTACGACAACTATTATAATCCGGTGGATACTTCAAGCGTTACGCCAACCTTGAAATCCAGCAACGGGAATATCCAAGTCAGCGGCCAGACGGTTACAGGTGTGAAGCCAGGAACATCCACGATTACAGCTATCAGCGGCCAGGCTAGCTCCAGAATGGAGGTAAAGGTGCTTGGCGCGGATGACTTGAATGAATTAAATGTGGGATCCGCAACCGGGTCGCTGAAGGCGGGAAGTACGATATCCGTACCGGTTTCCGCTACCACGAAGAATGGGCAAAAGATTACTGTTCCTGAAAGCGCCCTGAAGTGGGAATTCATCGGCTTTAAGGGCAGCGTACAGAATGGCAAGCTGACGGTATCCTCGGTTAACAACAATGCCAAGGTTGGCTACGCGATCGCCCGTTATAACGGCTACAGCACAGCGGTGGTACTGTCGGCTGCTGGTGAAGCGATGTGGGAGAACTTCGAAAACGTCAGCTATCCAGTGAATTTTACGACCAACAACCCGCAAGTGAAAGGTACAGCAGCCGTGACCCAAGGCACCGGAGATCATGCCAATTCCAAAGTGCTGCAGCTGACCTATGACATGACGGCAGGCACAGGTAAAATGTACGCCTACGCTGAGCTGAACGGCTCTACAGGCAAGACGATCGCAGCTCCGGCCACCACGATGTCCATCGATATGATGGGCGACCACAGCCTGAACTGGGCACGTGCAGAACTGAAGGACAACAACGGCAACACGGTTTATGTGGACCTGGCCAAAGCGATCGATTGGGACGGCTGGAAAACAATTCAGATCGATTTGAGCGATAAAGGTATCGCCTTCCCGGCCCAGCTCAAGCGCCTCTACGTCGTGAATGTAGAAGAGGGGCAGGATGAGCGCGCGATGACAGGCACAGTTGCTTTTGACAATATCAAGTTCACGATGCCTTCCTTGTCCAGTGACGCGGGTCTGCCTACAGGCAAAGTCATGATGACCATCGGACAAAAGTCTTTCACGGCTAATGGCACGAAGAAGACAATGGAAGTTGCGCCGGTGATGAAGGACAATAGTACCTATATTCCTATTAAATATGTCCTAGATACGTTTGGCGGACAAGCTACATGGGATCCGGCCAACCAGAGAATCACGGTGACCCGCGGGGGGACGGTCATGGATTTGATGGTAGGAAAGAAGGATTTTATCCTGAATGGTAAGCGTAAAGGTGCAAGTGTTGCACCATATCTTAGCCAAGGTCGTACTTTAGTCCCACTTCGACTCGTATCCGAGCAATTAGGATTAAATGTAAAATGGGAACAAAACACGAAGACCGTCACTATCGAATCATGATATGGTATGATATGTATAGAATTGAACTTGGGAACGCTCAATGAAAGCTCATTCTATATAGAACTGTCATGGTGAGAAATGGAGTAGAAATAGGTGGATTTTCAAGCCGATGCAATCGACCGCGTTATTAAGAACGCCATCCAGGTGGTGGAGAACAGCAAATACCAGATGTTTGAGATTCTTGAGGCGGCCCGTGACGAACTTGCCTCTTTGAATCAGGAACTGCAGCAAGTGATGAAGGAAACTTCGAATACGCTGCAAAAGGTGGATCAGCTGGAACTGAACTACCGGCGTTCCCGCGTCCGGCTGACGGAAGTCAGCCGGGACTTCGTCCGCTACAAGGAGAATGACATCAGGCAAGCGTACGAGAAGGCGACTCAGCTTCAGCTTGATGTTATGATTTATCGTGAGAAGGAAATGTATCTCAAGGCAAGACGCGATGAATTGCAAAAAAGGGTCCGAAATGTCGAGAACTCTGTTGAACGTGCTGAATCCATCGGATCACAAATGGGAGTGGTTCTGGAGTACTTGTCAGGTGAACTGGGACAGGTGACACGGATAATTGAAACGGCTAAGAACCGCCAGCTAATCGGTCTAAAAATCATACTGGCTCAGGAAGAGGAGCGCAAACGTATTGCCCGCGAAATCCATGACGGTCCTGCGCAGCTGCTTGCCAATCTGGTCCTCCGCACAGAAATTGTGGAAAGAATGATGGTTAAGCAGGAATTTAAGATGGTACAGGACGAAATATTAGATTTGAAGGCACAAGTGCGCTCCAGCCTGGAAGAAATGCGGAAGGTTATATTTAATCTTAGACCAATGGCTCTCGATGATTTGGGGCTCATCCCTACGTTGCGGAAATACGTGCATGATTTTGAAGAGAAGACCAAAATCCGTAGCATGTTCGAAACGAGGGGCAAAGAGCATCGCCTCTCTTCCGCAATGGAAGCAGCCGTATACCGATTGGTGCAGGAGGCGCTCAGCAATGCTTCCAAGCATGCCTACCCGACTTACGTATTAGTCGAAATTACATACCAGGCCCAGATGGTGAAAATTGTAGTTCAGGACAATGGACTAGGATTTAATGTTGAACTTCTGGCGCAAAAATCTAAGGATCATTTCGGACTGATTGGCATGCGTGAGAGAGTAGAGCTGCTCGAAGGAAGAATGGAACTCGAATCTGAAGAGAACCAGGGTACGAAGATCGTAATCCATATCCCAACGAACGTGGAGAAGGGGAAGGAGTAATAGGATGGAAAACAGGGATTCTGGCAGAACAACCATTAAAGTCCTTTTGGCTGACGATCATCAATTGTTTCGCGAGGGTCTGAAGCGCATTTTGAACATGGAGGGTGACATCGAAGTCATCGGCGAATGCGGGGACGGAATTCAGGTATTGGAATTCTGCAATGACGAAAGACCGGATATTGTACTTATGGATATTAATATGCCTGTCGAGAACGGCGTAGAAGCAACCGAGAAGCTTCGGGAGCTGTTTCCAGACGTGAAAGTCATCATTTTATCCATTCATGACGATGAAAGCTATGTATTTGAAACGCTGCGCAAAGGCGCGAATGGTTACCTGCTCAAGGATATGGAAGCCGAGTCGCTTATTAACGCAATCCGCTCAGTGCAGGAAGGATACGCTTTTATTCATCCGAAAGTAACAGGCAAACTGATTCAACAGCTGCGCCGCATGACCTTCCTCAATGAGACGGGGGCTATGGCGGAAGGCGGAGTAAAAGAAGCTGGCGTGAAATTTGTGGCTGGTGAAAACAATCCGTTAACCCGGCGCGAAGCAGAAGTGCTGCGTTTGATGGCAGAGGGTAAAAGTAATAAAATGATCGGCGAGTATCTATTCATCAGTGAGAAAACAGTTAAGAACCATGTTAGTAGTATTTTGCAAAAGATGGAGGTTGACGACCGTACGCAGGCGGTAATCAACTCGATCAAATACGGTTGGGTAACCCTTTAATCCCGGATGTATGGGATTTTAGGTTTTACCTATAATCGATTGTGAAATTTCCCACTGGATCTTAAGCTGCAGCCGTGACCCGTATAGAGGGTGTGGGCTCATGATGCACTTCCATTCACCGACCTGCTTATGCCAGCATATAGTGTTGGTATACAGGGAGGTGAGTCGGCATGTGGACCATGTTATTGTGGATCCTGGCGGTATATGCGCTTGCGATTGCTGCAGTTCATGCCCTTCATGCTTCACAGAAGCAAAAGGATTCCCGCCATATTCACTATATTCTGGTGACTTCCAACCATGAACACCAAATCGAATGGTATATCCGTGCTTTGGGGTTGTATGCATTGATTACTGGCAAAAGGATTCAACTAACGGTGCTGGACGTTAATTCCAAAGATGATACGCTCAGCATTATCGAACGTCTTGAGGACCATACAGGCGTTGAATTGTCCGTCACGACGGATTCATCGCTCCTAAGCCGCACCAGCGGGCCGAATGTGAACATGATAGATTTGCGAAATGAGCGTGAAGCGGGGCAAATTCCTTATGTATAGGATAAAGTCCGCAGCAGACCGCGGCATATGGAATATTCAAATGTGAAGCACACTTCTTAACGGGGATCCGTGAGGGGTGTGCTTTTTTGTTGCAGTAACAGGATGAGGTGAGATGAAGAGAGGTGAAATTAGATGAGAGGGACGGGATGTGACGGGGTGAGAACGAGATGAGACATGAGACGAGATTAGATTAGATAAGATGGCATTGCATCGCTGCCTTTTGCCATCAGCTCCACACTACGCACTGGGAGCAGTACGCGGAACGAGCATATTTTGCGATAGAACGGGCGTTTTGTACTCTAACATTCCTGTATGGGCTGACGAACACAGTGGCTGCTGTAAGGGGATTTCGCCGGTGATGATCACTAACGGGCAGAGCTGCCACCGTAGGAAGGAATTACGGGCGGGATGGGCTCTAACGGACACAGCGGCCGCTATATTGGCGAAAATGCCCTCATAGGCAAGGATTTGGAGCAAATAAGTACTGTGGTGACCGCTAGAATGTGAAAACCGCTGTTTTTTGCGAAATAGCGTCCGTGGTGACCGTTAGGTGTGTGGCTAGCACTACGTGTAGCTCAAAAAGCATAAGTTTGGTGTTACGGAGGTCTAGTTTGACAGCATTTATTGCTCATTAGGGGGGATATTTTGCGGGTTGCAGTTTATATGTATGGATTCAAAGGGAGTTGGGCGATCCAATGGTCACTCGATATTCGGGTGGATATACTCTGGTGGAAGCAGCAGCTGGAACAAGGATGCAAAAGCAGGATGGTGTTTCTGTCCGGGGGGATGGCGTTAAGCCGGGCCGTTCAGTTGGAGCGGTGTTTTGTTGGGCAGCCTGATATGAAAAGTTGGGATCTAAGGAAATGGACGATTTGGTTACGTGAGTGGATGGGAGAAGAGGAGGAGGTCAGGAATAGCGCAGACATCTTCAACGGAGGACAAGCATACGAAAGATCCACTTCAGATTGGGACATCAGCCGGGAGCTGTGGATGTGGGATGTTCAAGAGAATGCGCCTGAAGCCGTCCACTGGCTCCTGGAGGAGCCTGCAGGCGTAGGGAGGATGAACTCGGCGCTGCATACGGCTGCTGCCGCAGCAAAGCTAGGCCAGCAGGCTGTTTTGCTAGCGGAGCTTTTGCGGGGCAGATCGCTGCTTGCCGCCGAAGTGGATGCGCTGCTGCAGGAGCAGGCGCCCGTGCTTGCGGGCGCCTGGTACAGCGCGGCCCAGCTGGCCAGCCTGCAAGGCCGGCTGGCGCTCGAAGCGGGCCTTGCCGCTGGCGGCCCGCGCAAGGGACGCGGCCTGCTGCGCACCGGCCGCGCCAGACTCCAACGCTGCCAGCGCTGTGGCAGCGAAGCCACGGGCGCCGCGGCATGCGCCGCGTGCGGCCGTGCGGACTGCGCCTACTGCGAGGCCTGCCTCGCACTCGGGCGCAGCCGTGCCTGTTCGCTGCTGCTCCGCTCAGCAGCGGGAAGGGCCCCGGCCGTGCGTGCCGCGGCCGGGCAGTCCACCGCCGCGGTGCGCGGGCGGTGGGGGCTTAGCGCAGCGCAGGGCGATGCCGCCTGCGCTGCGTTGGGTTTCCTGGCGGAGCCGCCCCGTAGGGGCTCCGCCGGTGGCAGCGGCCATCGCGGAGCGTGGCCGCTTGGTGCGGCTGCCGGCGGGCGCGAGCCCGGCAGCATTACGCCGTCCCGCTTTCTCCTTTGGGCCGTGACGGGCGCGGGCAAAACCGAGATGATTTTCCCACTGCTCGGTTCCATCCTGGAAAAGGGCGGGAGAGTACTCGTTGCGACTCCACGCCGAGATGTGGTGCTAGAGCTGGCGCCAAGGCTGGCCAAGGCCTTCCAGGATACGCGGATCGTTACGCTGTATGGGGGCAGCACCGAACGATGGCAGGCAGGGGAGCTAACACTAGCGACAACCCATCAGCTCATGCGCTTTTATCAAGCTTTTGATCTGGTTGTCATCGATGAGCTTGATGCTTTTCCTTATCATAATGATCCGATGCTGGCTTTCGCGGCCCAAAATGCCTGCAAGCCGGACGGCAAATTCGTTTACCTGTCCGCTACGCCGCCGCGTCCACTGCAAAAGGAAACAGCACGAGGTACACTGCCGCATGCGAAAGTGCCGGTTCGCTTTCATGGGCATCCGTTGCCCGTTCCCAAGCGGATCGTGCTCAAAAGCATCGAGCAATGCCTCCGCCAGCCGCTGCTGTTGCGACGGTTGTCGGACGTATTAAGGCTATCATTAGAACGGGATGCGCAGGTCTTTCTGTTTGTTTCACGCATCCGGCATATTGAACCGCTTGTACAAATTCTCCGCCGTGTATTTAGCGGGTATTGCGTTGAGGGTACCTCCTCGGAGGATCCACGCCGTGCCGATAAAGTCACCCGGTTTCGTCAGCGCGAGATCCGGCTGCTCGTGACTACGACGATTTTGGAGCGGGGTGTCACGGTACCCCGCAGCGATGTGTTTATCGCAGATGCAGATAGTGGCCTTTTCGACGAAGCTTCTCTCGTGCAAATGGCCGGTCGGGCGGGACGATCCTCGGAGGATCCGGCGGGGAGGGTGATCTTTGCATCTCCGCAGTGGACAATTTCACAAAAAAGGGCCGTGAAGCAGATTACGGATATGAACCGAACCGCACGCAAACACGGATATTTATAATAATTGGGAGGTTGGTTGATCTATGAGCTCGATTTACTCCTCATTTACCCGCTTAATCCGCGATCTTTTGGCGCCCCCGGGAGATATCTGCCTTACTTGCGGTAGCAGAACCAAGCTAACTCGTGAGTGGCCTGGAATTTGCAGGCGCTGCGCCGAAGTGATTCCCTGGATCGGAAGCCCCCGCTGTTTTCATTGCGGGAGAGCCATTGGATGTCCTGATTGCATGAGGCCGGAAGCATTGCAGCGATTTTTTGTGATGAACAGAAGTGCGGTCCGGTATGACGGGATGATGAGAGAATGGCTCGCCCAATATAAATACAGAGGCCATGAGAGATACGCACCTTTGCTCGTGAAGATGCTGAGCCAGGCTTTGATCCGTATGCAGCTGGAGATCAACTCCTTAAAAGGGGGCTTACAACATTCCAAACAAAGCGCTGTATGGAAACCTGATCTAATCACTTTTGTTCCCGTCAGTAAAGCCCGTTTGATAGAGAGAGGATTTAATCAAGCGCAGATATTCGCGGAAGGGCTAGGGAAGCTTCATCATATCCCGATCGCATCTTTGCTTGTGCGGAGTATGCATACGGAAAAGCAAAGCTTTAAAACGAGAGCGGAGCGAATCGAGTCAATGAAAGGAGCTTTTGAACTCATTCCGGAAGAGCATTTTGTACGGGAGATTGCCAGGTTGAAAGGTTTTGACCAACCAGGAGCCCTAAGAACCTTGCAGATATTGATTGTTGATGATATTTATACAACGGGCAGCACCCTCAATACCTGTGCATATGTACTGCGGCAGGCGGCTAAATTGAAAATGGGATTGGAAGCTAATATATATTGCCTGACCTGGGCCCGTTCTTAAAGAAGGGAACGATCTGTAACCGAAGCGGTCACATCGCACAATGCAAGAACTAATTCCTGATGGACGAAGTACGGGAGGATAATGTAATCTAGAATCATATAAAATTATTTTGTTTAAAAAAAACGGGAGGTCGTCAATCATGAATCTAGCAAATTGTCCTCGTTGCGGTAAATTGTTTATGGCTAATATTAGAGATATATGCCAAAACTGCATTAAGGATATTGAACATCAATATGAGCTTTGTGTTCAATATTTGCGTGAGGAGAGAAGAGCAACGATTCAGGAACTTTCCGATGCTACCGAAGTCTCGATTAAGCAGATTACCCGCTTCATACGCGAGGGCCGTATTTCTGTGCTGGATGCTCCTAATTTGATGTATCCGTGCGAGGTATGCGGGACCTTGATCCGCGAGGGGCATATGTGTGACTCTTGTCGCACTCGACTGACCAAAGAACTTACGGAGTCCATAAAAGGAAAAGAGAACAAGGAATTCAGTACTAGAGAAACAGGCGAAGTAACCTACCGTGCTATTGACAAATTCCATAAATAGCATGCTGCTGAACTAAAAACATATAAAGCTATTAATAATGTCTCCATGACGACCGATAAACTTAGTAAAGATTATCGGTTTTCTTTTTTTGGATATAGAATCTATAGCTCTTTTCAACAGTGCTAAGCGATGCTATATCCTCAAGGAAAAACAACATTTAAATGAAATGAGACATGTCTCCAATGAATTACCCGATAGACGTTTTTTTATTTAAAGTGAGGTGAACAGAACGTGAAAGTGAACGATACAGGACGAGTAGGCGGCATTAATCCTTATCAACGAAATGTGGATTCACGTGATAATTATGTTGAGAAAAGGAAACGCCAAACAGACCAGGTATCCTTTTCCCCGGAAGCACTGGAAATGTTGGATGATGCCAAGCGTGCTCAGGATCCAGAACGCGCTGAGCGGATTAAACAACTGAAGGAGTCAGTTGCAACAGGCACCTATCATGTAGAAGCTAACAAGATCGCTGAGAAGCTTATGCCATATTTTAAATCTTACAGTAAATCAGGTGACAACGAGTGAGTGTAGAGCAGGTCATTGTCACGATGGACCAACTAAATCAAGCGTACAGCGAGATGGTTAAGGTCGGAGAGGAAAAGCAGCGGGTCATCATTAATAATGACATCCAAGCACTTACCCAAATCATGACCCGCGAGACTCGTTTAATGAAACAAGTTGCGGAATATGATGAAGAACGGGAACATGCTATCCAAGATTTCCTGCGCGAGAAGGGGATCCGTTCCCGGCTTCAACTGACGATTACGGAATTGACACGTCTGGTATTTGACCCGGAAGAGAAGCAGAGTTTAATTGATGCCCAGAAACGCTTAGCAGATACACTCTTGGCTATGAAACATATGAATCAATTGAATAAAGAGCTTATAGACCAATCCATGGCATTTATCGACTACTCCTTGAATTTGGTTGTCAGTCGTCCTGAGGATGACATGTTGTATAAAAATCCGACGCAGCATAAGCCAACGGGTAACAAACGCGGCTTTTTTGATGCAAGAGCGTAAGAATCGGAGGGAAATAGGATGACATCAACTTTCCATGCCATTGAAGTTGGAAAAAGAGGGATTGTGGCTCAGCAAACAGCTCTGAACACAACAGGGCAGAACGTTACAAATGCCAACACCCCTGGATATTCAAGACAAACGGTTCATTTAGAAGCTTCCCGTCCATTGTTCTACCCGGGACTCCTGATGTCTACGGCACCGGGACAGCTTGGAATGGGCGTTGAAGCAACGAGCATTACCCGGATAAGAGATTTGTTGCTCGATGTGCAGTATCGAGATCAAAATACGGAAAAAGCCACATGGACCGTGAAACAGGAGACTTTGTCTAATATAGAAGGTATCATTAATGAACCTTCGAAAGACAGCATCGCTACAAGTATATCCGAATTCTGGAATGCATGGCAGCAGCTCAGCAAGAATCCTAGTGGTACTGACTTGTCAGCACGTACTGTCGTGCAGCAAAAAGCCTTGGCATTAACAGAAACATTTAACCACCTTTCTTCACAGCTTACCATGTTAGATAATAATTTAACGGAACGAATTAACGTCAAAGTTGACGAAGTGAACAATTATATCAGTCAAATCTCCGATTTGAGTAAGATGATCAAGAAGGTTGAAGACCATGGGGATAATGCAAACGATCTTCGGGACAAACGGGATTTGCTTGTGGATCAATTATCCTCATTGGGTAACGTTCAGGTTACCGAAACAAACGATAATTATCAACTGACTTTCGGATCTACGGTGGTAGTTGACGGGTTGACATCCACCCCGATTACGCTGGCAGATGCGGGTAATCTGACAAAGGGTGAAATTGCAGGGGATTTCCAATCCAGAGATGTCCATGTCGCTGAGTACGCCAGACAATTGGATATTATGGCGAACACTTTGGCAACCGGAAAGATTGAGGTTACTTTGCCAGCGGGTTCCATGATTCCGCCAGGCGTAACCATCCCGGGTGCAACGTATGATCCTGCTGCACCTGGCAAATTGCTTGCAGACGTGAAGTTTACCGTAGACGGACTTAATGGGCTGCATAAACTGGGTTATACGCTGGCCGATCCGACGGCTTCTGGTAAGGATTTCTTTGTTACCTCTGATAATTCGGGAACCATTACTGCAGCGAACATAAGAATAAATTCGGACATTCTTGCTGATGTGAAAAATATCGCCGCTTCTATGCGGACAGAAACGGTTACTGTAGGTGGCATCACGCAGAATAAAGTCCTTCAAGGTAACGGGGATATGGCACTGTTGATTGCCGGTCTGGCAGAAAAGAAGTTTAATTTCAATCCGAATAATAATAACGGGGCTATTACTACTGAGGGGACAATTGGTGGGTATTTGCAGTCTGTCATCGCCCAATTGGGTACGGATACGGACCACGCTACTAAAATGACGGAAAATGGCACACTGCTTGTTAAGCATGCGGAAAGTTTGCGGCAATCGATCAGCAGTGTTTCCCTGGATGAGGAAATGTCCGACCTGATTAAGTTTCAGCATGCTTACAGTGCATCATCCAGAATTATTACCACCATGGATGAAATGCTGGACAAACTGATTAATGGAACCGGCGTAGTCGGTAGATAGGAGATGAACTTATGCGGATTACACAATCGATGATGAGCGGCTCAATGATGGGCCACTTACAAACGAACTATCAAAGATTGGATAAATCTCAGGAACAGCTAATGACGCAGCGCCGTCTGAACCGTCCTTCAGATGATCCGGTTGGCGTAGCCAGCGCACTTAAATATAGAGCGGAGATCAGCTCGACTACGCAATTTAGTGAAAACGCCGAGGATGCGGATTCTTGGATGAAATTCAGCGACACCGTTATGACGGAAGCTACCCAAATTGTGCAAAGACTTTCGGAGCTCGCTGTTCAAGGGGGGACGGATACCGTTCCGGAGGATGCGCGAAAGAACATCGCTCAAGAAGTGGATCAATTATATAAACAGCTTGTGTCACTCGGCAATTCACAATTTAAGGGTAAATATATGTTTAACGGTGAACGCGTAAATGAAGAGCCGTATCCTGCCGATCCGGCGAATGCAGTACCACCTTATAGCTTGGACCAGGGACAGTTTAATTATCAGATCGGTGCCGGCATTTATGTTGGCGTTAATACAAACGGTGATAAAATTTTCGGCGCTGCGGGTGATCCAAACGGGTTGTTTAAAGTGGTTGACGATTTTAAAAATGCACTGCTTGGCGATAGTACGACAGGAATCCAAGCTGCAATACCAGCATTGCAAAAGTCTCTTGAAAATATCATCACTGCTCAAGCTGAAGTAGGTGGTAAACAGAACCGCTTGGAGTTTACACTTAATCGCTTGGAGGATTTGAACTTGAACTATACCAGTCTTCAATCCAAGCTAGAGGATGTCGATATGCCGTCGGTTATCTCTGATCTAAAGACGGCAGAAAGCATTTATCAAGCGTCTTTGGATACGATGGCCCGTATTATTAGACCAAGCCTTATGGATTTTCTAAGATAGGAGTCTGGTACCAATGAATATCCCTAGTATTCAAATTCAGCAGGGGTACAGTAGAATCGGTCTGGAAACTACACGGGGACATTACAGCATTGAACAGCCGAGACCTGAATTAAATATGAAGCAGGAACCCGGACGACTGGAACTCAGCACGGAGAAGTCTTCCCTTGAAATTGATTCCCGAAGGGCATGGTCTGCACTAGGTATGGCTCGTTTTGCCGAAGTTAGGGACCGCATTGCCCAGAGCGCCTTGCGGATCTCTTATCAAAATATTGGTGATATCGCAAGCAATGGGGACCGCATGATGCAGATCCAGAAGAAGGAGCGAGCATTTGGGGAAATCGCCAGGGATAATATTTTCAAGGAATACCCCATTGAAATTTGTGGCGAACCGGGATACGATAACGTAGATATTACGTATACTCCATCCCAATTAACAACGAATTATACACCAGGTTCAGTAAGTTTTGATGTGAAAACATTCAAACCTGTTGTTGACTATTATCCTGGTAAGGTTAACCCTTACCTTATCCAAAAAAATTATATATTTATGACCAGCTCTGGCCGCAATCTGGATGCAGTGGTGTAAATAACCGTGATAAGATAGTTGTAAATTGGCGACCGCTCAAATACAACTATCTTTTTATATGGAGGAGACAAAATGATTGTAACATCAACCCGATTTGGAGATATCGAAATCTCGCAACAACAAGTATATCAATTTATTGAACCTCTATTTGGTTTTCCAGAACTAAGGGAGTTTGTTTTAGTATCCCAAGAGTCAGGGGATGTTTTTGAATATTTGCAGGCGGTCGGGGAACCCGACCTTACATTTATCGTGATCGATCCCTTCGGTTTATTTCCGGACTATTCATTTGATTTAAAAGATGTATGGAAGGAACGCCTAGCTATTGATTCGACTGAGGATATTGAAGTTAAAGTGATTCTGACCGTCAGGTCTCAATCTGACATCACCGCAAATTTGAAAGCTCCACTTATTTTTAATACCCGAACCAAGCAAGCCGTACAGCTCGTATTGGATCCCCCCCTGTACTCTATCCAGCATTCTTTGCTAGGGGGGGAGAAGTAAATGCTCGTTCTCTCAAGAAATAAAGGAGAAAAAATCGTTATCAATAACGATATCGTATTGACGGTGTTGGAAGTATCCGGAGACCATGTTCGCATTGGGATCGACGCTCCATCGCAGGTCACGGTTTATCGTGAGGAGATTTATAAAGCGCTACAGGAACAAAATCGAAGTGCCGCCGCGATTCAAGAGAACGCGCAGCAATTGTTAAGTAAAGTCCTGAAAAAAAAAGAACAAAAAAATAAAAAAAATGTGATTTAGGTATAAAGTAATGAGCCGCGAAGCCGATATATATATTATGAGATGATAGAAGGGTTTCAACGGCCGTAAACCTAGCTATCATCGAATAAAAGAATGGCGCATGGAGGCGCCATCGATATTCCAAGGAGGAATTTTATCATGCGTATTAACCACAATATCAGCTCTTACAACACTCAGCGTCAATTGACTGCTAACAACGCCTCTTCTTCTAAATCTTTGGAGAAATTGTCTTCCGGTTTCAGAATCAACCGTGCAGCTGACGATGCCGCTGGTTTGGCAATCTCCGAGAAAATGCGTAACCAAATCCGTGGTTTGGAGCAAGCTTCCAAGAACTCTTTGGACGGCATTTCTTTGATCCAAACAGCTGAAGGCGCATTGAACGAAACTCACTCTATGCTGCAGCGTATGGCTGAATTGTTTGTTCAAGGTGCGAACGAAGTATTGACTACAACAGACGCAGCTAAGATTGATTCGGAAATCGTTCAACTTACTGCGCAAATCGACTCCATCGCTAGTCAAACTCAATTCAATACGAAGAAGTTGCTCGATGGAACCACTACTAGTGTATTGTTCCAAGTAGGTGCTAACGCCAATGAAACAATCAAGCTTGATTTGAAAATGGCTCTAGCAACTGCTTTGGATATTGCTGGTCTGAAGGCATTGAATGGGGTTGCTGCCGACGCTATGAATACAACGGCTGCAACGAACTTGATTTCCGTTCAAACTGCTATCAATGATGTTTCTGCGATCCGTTCCGACCTTGGTGCTGTCCAAAACCGTTTGGAGCATACTATTAACAATCTGGGAACGGCTTCTGAGAACTTGCAAGCTGCTGAATCCCGTGTTCGTGACACTGATATGGCTAAAGAAATGTCCGAATTCACGAAGAATAACATTCTTCAACAAGCTGCAACTGCAATGTTGGCTCAAGCGAATCAACAGCCGCAAGGCATTCTGCAATTGCTTCGTTAATTTGATTTAAAGCCGGCCGGGGAACCGGCCGGCTTTTTTAATATTTTGATCTTTGAGTAGGAGAGGGGGGGAAGTGTGAGGATAGATTCATTATCGAAATCTTCACATTCATCCTGGCTACCATGGTTCAATAATCTTGCTAACGAGGCTTCGTTGGAAGTGACTTCAGAAAAGTCTGAGAAGACGATTCCTGAACTTGTTGACATGGCGAATAAACAATTGGAAGTACTCGGGACTCATATTCAAGTGAAGGTTCATGATAAGACGAATACAATTATGGTTCTTGTATTGAAGGATGAAACGAATGAGATAATTCGTGAAATTCCAAGTGAGAAGATGCTCGATATAATGTATAACATTACTAGAAGAGTTGGTCTTTTCGTAGATGAGAAAATGTAAAGGAGGGCCGGTAAATGGCGATTAATGGACCTACTCGATTAACTGGGTTCAGTGGGACTTTGGATACGGATAGTTTGATTGCAAAGTTAATGAAGGCGGAGCGTGTTCCGTATAATAAAGTTCTTAAGAGCAAACAGTTTACGATCTGGCAAAGGCAAGACTATCAAACCATGAATACTGCATTATTATCTTTTCGAAATGCGGCAAATAATTTGCGGTTTGACAGTAATTTTGAGAAAACTATAGCTTCTTCTTCCAATACTTCAGTTGTGGAAATTTCCTCAAGTGGAACTTCTGCTGGAATCAGTACCGTTAAAGTAGATAAATTGGCCACCTCTGCTACAATTATTAGTGGGTCAATTTCCACACCTACCCAAACAATTGATAAGAGCGGAACAATCTCTATTAATGGGAAGGCTACGGTTTCTTTTACAGAAGCGTCTACAGCAGAGTCTATTATTAAGGATATTAACAGTAAGTCCTCCCTGACAGGGGTTAAGGCTAATTTTGATAAAGCTAGTGGAGTTCTTTATTTGAGCTCTTCACAGCTAGGAGATAGTGCGGAGATCAATATTACTAATGTCTCTAGTGCTGATCCTAATTTCGATAAAGACAGTCTTGATAACTTTACAAGCTTTCTTAAACTTCCCTCTAAACCAACTGCTAATGGTTCGGATGCCGAATATTATGTGAATGGTTCAACAACAGTAATTAAATCGGCCTCTAATAGTGTATCTATTAATGGTGTTCAAGTTACGTTGCGTAGTCCTGGGGAAGCTTCTATTGGGGTAGTAACGGATCGAAGTGGTATTGTAGATAAAGTTAAGGAGTTTGTCACACAATACAATTCTTTGATCGATATCTATTCTACGGCTGCTAATACTAGACGCAGTCGGGATTATGCACCGCTTACTGCTGAAGAAAAAGAAGGTATGTCTGAGAGTCAGATCACACAATGGGAGAAAAGAGCAAGAGAGGGAACATTATATAATGACAGTGTTCTTAAAGATACATTATCTTCTCTGCGAAGTGCATTGAATACTCCCTTGGATGTACCGAAGGGTCAAATCCAAATGCTCTCAAATATTGGTATTACCGTAATGAACGATTATAGGGACAATGGAAAGCTTCAGATTGATGAGGCAAAACTTCAAGAAGCAATTAATACGCGATTTGATGAAGTGAAGCAATTGTTCACTATGTCTTCTGATAATGCTCCTTCTCCAGGAAAAAGTAATCTGGGAATTGCGGATCGATTATACAATGTAGCCAACGCTCAGATGGGTAAATTCAAGCAGAAAATGGGTGTGGGTTCTGTCGAGGCCTTGGATGACAGTGTGTTAGGAAAACAATTAAAGGTTTTATCTCAACAGGAATCCGACTGGAAGAAGAAGCTGGAGGATATTGAAACTCGTTATTATAAGAAATTCGCCGCGATGGAAGCTGCTTTAGAGAAAATGAACAAACAGGGTTCGTGGTTGGCTTCACAAGCAGGCTCCATGTAGATTGATTTACCCGGTACAATTTTCTATAAACTACTAAAATGACTGATGGAGAGAGGTAACTATGCAATACGCACAACAACAGCAATATTTGAAAGTTCAAGTGGAGACAGCAAGTCCTGGAGAATTAACTCTACTCTTATATCAGGAGATGGTCAAATCATTGCTTCTTGCAAAAAAGTTATATTCTCAAAATCAGTTTGATGACATGAATGTACCTCTGCATAAGGTCCGTACAATTCTTAATGAATTGACTGTGACTTTGAACATGGAATACGAGATTGCACAACAATTGTATGGCTTGTATGGGTTCTATGGTCGCTTAATTGCTAAGTTTATTATCAAAAAGGACGAATCTATTCTTGATGACGTTATTGACTTTGCTAGAGGTCTTGCAGACACATGGAAGCAGGCGCTGCAAATTATAAAGACTAACGGGAACAAAGAGCATGCTTAATGGCGAATCTAATCATGTGAACCCGGTGGAACAGCTCTTGCAAGTCTATCGTCTAATAATGGACAATCCTTGTTTTGATATATATCAACAATACGAACAGCGACTTGAACAATTATACGAGCTAGCTAAGGCAAAACAACTAACAGAATCAGATCGGTTGTTATTGTCTGAAGTTCAAATTCTTCATGGGGAACTTATTCATGTCATTATGGAGGAAAAGGAAGATACGAGTACCCAAATCGATCTTTTGGAACAGAAAAAGAGGATTTCGGATCACTATGGAAGGCAGTCGAATAATTATGGTGTCGATGCCTTTTTTGTTGATTTTAGAAAATGAAATTTTGGGAAGGGGATTTTGGTATGAATAAAAAGCCTAAGTTGCCAATACTTATTCTGGCCTTGGTGTTGTTCGTTGGACAATTATTTGGTTCTTTAGCACCTTCAGTTGCTCTGGCGGCCAATGAAGCTGTTCAAGTTACGAAAACGATTAATCCTTCAGAAACTTTTGAAGGCGGGGAAGCAGAAGTTACAGTTAATGTCCAGGGTTCCCCTGACGTTAATGTTGTTAAACCTAATGATGTCATTTTAATCATTGACAAGTCAACAAGTATGTCACCTACTTATCAACAGAATAACGGTGAAGATAAAATGAAAAATGCGAAGGAAGCTGCTAAAGGATTTATTGATTTAGTAGACTTTTCTAAGCATAGAGTAGGTGTCGTTGATTTTTCCTCTAGTGCTAGCTTCAAGGATCTTTCAACGAATGCCTCTGATTTGAAGAACTATATCAATACCATTACGGCTAACGGAGGAACAAACACACACACAGCGATTGATCAAGCTCAAACTCTTCTAAGAAGCCATAGAGCTGATGCTCAGCCAGTGATCATTCTGATGACTGATGGGGATGCAACTGATAAACCTGCTGCACTTAAACAGGCAGCTGCAGCTAAGGCAGAGGGTATTGTATTCTATACAATTGCATTGCTTCAGCCTAATGAGAATCCTGATACCAGCGCAGCTAACTTATTGATGAAGGATATGGCAACTACCAAAAATCATCATCATTTCGTCCTTGGTTCTGTTGGATTGTCTGAAATTTATAAAGCCATTGTTGACGAAATAGGTATAGCCAGTGCATATAATGTTTCTATTTCCGATGTTGTATCACCGGAGTTCGAGATCGTTCCTGACTCCTACAAAGACAATATTCCGCAACCAACAGTCGTTGGGAATAAATTAACATGGAACTTTCTGGAGCTCAAGAAAGAAGCTCTAACATTCAAATATAAGATAAGACATAAATCAGGGGCTGCTACAGGGGATCTGCCTGTTGGTAATCAAGATGTAAGCGTTAAATATAACGACTACCTTGGAAATCAACATCAAAATACCGTGGTACAGCCAACGATTAAAGTGAACAGCTATGCTCCCGTGATTACTTCTGTTGTTAAGGACAACGGATTAATTCAAGGTGGAGAACAAGTTGTTATTAACGGGCAAAACTTTAAACCTGATCCAAAGGTGACCTTTGAAGGAGTGGCTGCACAATCTGTTCAATACGTAAGTCCTGAGCAATTGATAGTTAAGACCCCTGCAGGAGCACAAGGAACAGTTACTGTGACAGTAACGAATGTTGATGGACAATCTGCAACAGCTAATTACAAGTATATCGCCAATCCTACCATAACTTCTATTACTCCTAGTTTTGGGCCAGTGGCTGGCGGTACTAAAGTAGTTATTAACGGAGACTACTATCTTCCAGGCGCGGTAGTTAAGTTCGGTGATCAGGTAGGGACGATAGTTTCAACTACAGCGAAACAAATTATCGTTAATACCCCTCCATCTACTACTGCTCAAACCGTAGATGTGACAATAACTAATCCGGATGATACCACTGTTACTGAAAAACAAGCTTATTCATATCTGGTTGGACCAGAGGTTACCAGCGTTACGCCGAATTCAGGGCTGATACTGGGGAACGAAAGTATCAAAATAAATGGTAGTCACTTTATTGATGGAGCGAAAGTTTATTTTAATAACACGTTGATTTCTTCTACATTTGTTTCAGATACTGAGTTATCGGCAACGACGCCTAGTTGGGCCAAGGCTGAATCGGTCAAGGTGAAGGTTATCAATCCTGATGGGCAAGAGGCGGCATTGGATTCAGGGTATAAATACGTTAATCCAAAACCAGTAATTAATAGTATTTCCCCTAGTCAGGGATTAGTGTCTGGCGATCTCGTCGTGGATATTAAGGGACAATATTTCTTGAATGGAGCCAAGGTATTTTTCGATGGGGTTCAACTTCAAAGTGTGACATTCTATGACAGTACTCAACTTAAAGTGAGAACACCAATTTGGGGAAAAGCCGATGTTGTTGACGTCCAGGTAGTTAATCCTGACGGACAAGATGACGTTAAAGCCGATGGTTTTACTTATGTATTGCCGGACGCACCGAAAATCTCAGATATCAAACCGGTTGAGGGACCTTTAAGCGGGGGGACCTCAGTAAGCATTACAGGATCGAATTTAGGGTCTGTAACCGAACTATATCTGGGTTCCGCGAAAGTAGATATTAAATCTAACAATGGGACAACCATAACATTCACCACACCTAAAGCAACGACTGCGGGTAAAGTAGACGTGAGGGTGGTAGACAAGTATGGTAGAGCATCCGATCTGCCGAAAGCCTTCGAATATTTGGCTCCACCACCTCCGCCGGTGCCGACATTTATTTCAATCACTCCGAATCAAGGGGAAATGAAGGGCGGATATACTGCAGTAGTCAAGGGTACTAATTTCGAAGGTACATCCAAAGTATTTGTTAATGGTATTTCGGCTGCAACTTTATTTTATAGCAGCAGTGAACTTCGTATAACTGTTCCGGCATCAAGCATAAGTGGCGCAGTTGATGTTATGGTATTGAATGCTAGCGGAGAGAAGACCACTGAGGGGGCAGGTGCTTTTACTTATTTGGCTCCACCGCCTAAGCCAGTTCCTGCAATAACCTCAGTGACGCCAAATGAGGGAGAATTAAAGGGCGGATACATTATTAAGGTGTTGGGAAGTAATTTTGATTCAACAATGAAAGTCTACTTTAATGGCTCTTTAGTGCAATCGACATTTTATTCAAGTGGTGAAATACGTTTGACAGTTCCTGCTTCCCAAACTCCTGGGGAAGTGGATATCAAGTTCGTGAATTCGGATGGAAAAGAGTCTAATGCAGTTGCCTTTACTTATCTGGCTCCTCCTCCTCCTCCCGCTCCAACGATTACCTCGGTAACGCCTAGTGAGGGATATCTGGCAGGAGGATATTCAATAGTAGTTAAGGGAACTAATTTTAACAAATCGACTATAATTCAAATGGACAACCAACCGATACCAACGATTTTTTATTCAAATACTGAATTAAGAGGGAGCGTTCCGGCTTCTTCGGTAGCAAAGGTAATAGATGTCGCGGTTATGAACCCGGGCGAACAACCTGTAATCTCTAAGGGGGCGTTCAGTTACATTGCTCCGCCACCTCCACCAGCGCCAACGATAACATCTTTGTCTCCTGATAGTGGTGTCAAAACAGGGGGATATTATAGCTATGTAAATGGTACGAATTTTAATTCCAGCACAAAGGTGTATTTCAACGATGTACTGGTAAATTCAGTTTACTACTCACCAACGCAAATCAGAGCATTAGTTCCTGCTTCTGCAACGCCGGGAACAGTAACTGTAAGAGTGGTTAATGATACTCAAGGTGTTATTCAAGGGGCTGAGCTGCCGGATGCATTTACTTATCTAATGCCTCCTACGCCGTCAATCACACAGATTAATCCGAATTCCGGGGAGATGGCCGGAGGTTACACCATTGCTATTATTGGGGCAAACTTTAATTCTTCATCGGTCGTATATATCAATAATAGTGCATCACAAACGACTTTTTATTCGACTACTGAGTTGAGAGTAAGGGTGCCGAAGGCGACGCAACCCGGTCCGGTAGATGTTGAGGTAGTTACTGGTGATCAGCGAGTCTCTAGTCCAGAAGGGTTTACTTATAATACTCCACCAAAGCCACCGGCTCCTGTTATTACTTCAATTACTCCAAATACTGGACAGATGGCAGGCGGTTACTATACTAGTATTAAAGGTGCTAATTTTGACGCTAATTCGAAGGTTTTGATTAATAATATTGAGGTACAAACTGTATTCTACAGCGCCACTGAAGTACGAGGAAGAGTACCGGCTTCTAGCGTTCCTGGTCCGGTCGATGTAGTGGTGGTCAATAAAGATATGCAACGTGCGGAATCTCTAGGTGGCTTCATTTACGATGCTCCTCCGCAGAAGCCTGCACCTACCATCACTAGTGTAACTCCTAACACCGGTGCTCTTGCAGGCGGTGGTATCATTTCAATAAAAGGAACGAATTTTGAAAGCACGACAAAAGTGTATATTAATAATATTAGTGTACAAACTATATTCTATTTTTCCGGAGAAGTAAGAGCTTATGTTCCAGCAAGTAAAGTAGCTGGTTCAGTTGACATTAGGGTAGAAAATAGTGACAGTAAATCAGATGTTTTGACTGGCGGATACACTTATCAATGATTGTAATTATTCATAGGAGCGGGCGTTTTTCGCCTGCTCCTTCTTTTCTGGAGGATATATGGATATTACCGGAACGTCATTATGCATGATTGTTAAAGATGAATCAGAATTTATCGAAAAGGCAATTGTTGCAGCTAAACCATTCGTACAGGAGATCGTTGTTGTAGATACCGGGTCTATGGACGAAACCCCTGTGTTGGTCGAAAATCTAGGGGCAAAGTTATTTAGGAAGAAATGGAATGATGATTTTTCTGAAATGAGGAATTTCTCCATACAAATGGCGACGCAACCTTATATCCTTGTTATGGATGCGGACGAAATAATGATAGAAGGTAGTATAGATACACTTCAAATTTTATTGAAAAAAATAAGTGAAAATCCGGGATCTGCCGGAACAATAACAATTTTAAGTGAAACAATGACAGGGGATATTTCCACTACTGCCCTTGTTCGTATTTTTCCTAATGATGGTCATTATTGCTACAAAGGGAAGATACATGAGCAATTAACTTATAACGGGGAATCAATTCGATATAAAGTTGATTCTCAAATGAAAGTAAATCATTTGGGATATACCCAATCGCAAATAAGTAAGAAAAATAAATACGAACGAAATTTAGATTTATTGATGAATGAACTTACTGAATCCTCCGATATAAGTTATATTCAATTTCAAATAGGAAGAACCTATTATGTCATGAAAAACTATGTTCAAGCTGAACATTTTTTTAATAAATGTATTGAATTCGAACTAGAAAATTCAAAAAGAAACTTTTTGAGCTTGGCTCTATTGACGCAGGGATATTGTTACATTCATTTACGGAAATTTGATGTTCTATTGGATTATTATCAATTTGCTATTGATTTATTTCCTGACTATACCGATTTATATTTTATGTATGGTGTAGGTTTAATTGAATCTAGGAACATACAAGCGTTCAAAGAAATTCCGAATGTATTTAAGAAGTGCGTTGAATTAGGGGAAGCATCAAGGATCAAATATGAAACAGTTGAAGGAGTAGGTTCTTTTAAAGCACACTATAATTTGGCTCTTTTTTATGAACTAACGGGACAACTTGAAGTGGCTGTTTATCACTATAAACTCAGCAGCAGGGACGGTTATATACAAGCGAAAGAAAGATTACATCGGCTCCTGTGATAAGAAAGGACTTTGGCAAAATGATTAATAGTTCGATATCGTTATGCATGATTGTCAAAAATGAAGAAAACTGTCTGGAGCGCTGTCTTCAGAGTGTCCAAGGAATTGTTGATGAGATTATAATCGTGGATACAGGCTCAATAGATAAAACGAAAGAAATAGCCAAGAAGTACACCGATCAAGTATATGATTTTAAGTGGATAGATGATTTTTCAGCAGCGAGGAATTTTGCTTTGGATTTTGCCTCATCAGAGTATATCCTTCAATTGGACGCAGATGAAGTATTACATGATACTCAGAAATTACTGTTACAAGGATTAGATAAAGACTTCTATTACATTAGAATAAAAAATGATTTGGGCTCCGGATTGTATCTGTCCCATCAGTTTATCAGACTTTTTAAAAATTCTCCTGACATACGCTATAAGGGAGCATTGCATGAACAGGTCCCTGGTGATTACGAAATAGAGCGATATGGCTCATTACCTTCGGTTGAAATTTTACATGAGGGGTATAAAACGCATCTTGTAAATAGTAAACAAAAGGCCCAAAGAAATTTGAATATTTTATTAAGAGAAATCAAAGAAAAGCCAACAGCGTTCAATTACTATAACTTAGGGATGCAATATATTTTAGAGAGAAAATACAATGATGCCTTAAAGGTTCTAAAGAAGTCTTATTCTTTAGGCAGTAATTTTGCCTTTTCCCAAAAGGTTATTTTGGATATTATGAAGTGTTTACAGTCACTGGGTCAATATCATGACGCAATAATTATTGGTGAAGATGCCGTTAAGCTTTATGAAGATGTTCCGGATTATTGGTATCAAATGGGCCTCGTATATTTGGAGTGGGGACTTCTTAAGGATGCTGAGAGATGTTATGAAAAATGCTTAGAGATTGGAGAGGAAAGTACACATAAGCTTGTTCAACATTATGACGGTACAGGTTCTTATTTAGCACAAGCCAAACTGGCGGAGATCAGATTAGTCTTGGATGATCGTGATGAAGCTCTACAATATATTTTATCTGCAGTCAAAGCTTCCCCGGATACCCTGGCCCTTTTTGATATATTCTTATCTATTTACCCGAATGCAAGTAATGAGGAATTATTCCGGACAATAAGTTCGATTTGGCCTTTTTCATCACAAAGGTATATTGAACTTATAAGCTACTTATATCGACAAAGAAATCCATTGATAAATGAGTTTTTAAATTATTTCGATATGGATGTCGATTATCCGGTTTCTGTTTTTAAATATATAGTAGCCGGTAATTATGAACAAGCAGTTACAGAGATTGTAAGCAACAAAGAACGCTCCGCTGAACAGGGGCCGGATTTGACGCATAATCTGATATTTTTGGCTTTTGCAACCCAAAACCCAAGTTTAGTTGATCAGTTTAGTAATGACATGTCGTTATCCTCCAAAGAATTGAAATGGCTAAAAAAACTGTTGGAAAACCAAAAAGCAGGCGAAGTAACGGTGAGCCAGTCGATTCAATTAATTTGGAAACAACTCGTTACAGATATAATCAACTTGCAAAAATATGAGCTAATGGATTTATTAATTACTGCAACCGATCAACCAGAACTTAGATTGCTGATTGCTGAAAGCTTGCAATCCATTGGATTAGATGAGCTAGCGCTTGAAGTTTTGGTTGAAACGAGCAGCGAACAGATTAGCCGGAAAATATATATGGTAGCAGCAAAGTCCCTTAGAAAACTGGGTTCAATGGAAGACGCTTTGTTTTATTTAAAGAAGGCAGAGAAAATAAAGCCAGATTTTGATGTTTTGTTTGAGCAGTGGAGAATCTATACGGAATATGATAAAAAGGCAGAACTGGATTTGCTGCAAAAAATGCATAGTCTTTATCCTGGCTCTACATGGGCAAAAGCAGAGGTTAATAAAAGAGGGGCTATTATATGATTCATGCGTTAAGACAAAATGAATTCCTAAACAGAAATTCACGATTGCCTTTGGCAAAGCCGCAAGCAGTTGAGTTATCAAGTAGAACCCAGAACAAGAAGATGAGGGTTGTATATGTGATGACTCATGTAGGCATTTGTGGAGGAGTTAAAATAATTTTTGAACATGCAAATCGTTTAAAGGAACAAGGATGGGAAGTATGTATTGTTTCTCGCTTTCCTAAACCAGATTGGTACCCTGTCTTTGTAGAATATCAGCAAGTGCCTTTTGGAATAGAACTGGCAAAGGGTATTCCTTTGTGTGATGTTATCGTGGCTACTTATTGGGACCATATTCAAGCATGCATAGAAACGGGAATCGCACCAGTCGTATATTTTGAACAAGGCGATGAGCATTTATTCCATTTATATCGTTTGTCTGACATGCAGCAAACTTTTGTTAAAACACAAATGAAATTGCCGCAATTTATTATGACTGTATCACATCAGGCGGCTTCGCTATTGGAAGAGAATTTTGGACAGATGTCGGTAGTTATCCCTAATGCAATAGACCATAGTGTTTTTAATGAAGAAGAAAACTACACTGGAAACGCTCGAAATAGCCAATATATCCTTATGATAGGAAGTGAAAATGTTCGCTTTAAAGGGGTTTCTGTAATTGTGAAAGCCGTTCAAAAGGTTCGGGAGTATTATCCGGAAATGGAGCTTTATTGGATAAACCCCAAAAATCCAAGCGAGGCTTGGATAAGCACAGCGGATCAAGTCTTTGTAAATCCTCCTCAAGATAAAATAGCTGAGCTCTTCAGAAATGCAACCTTATTTGTTTCGGCATCTGAATTTGAATCATTTTCGTTGCCTGTGCTCGAAGCTATGGCCACTGGTTGTCCGGTTGTTTCTACAAACAATGCTGGAGTATTGGAATATGGTATCGATAATGGAAATATCATTTTTTCAGAAATCGGTAATGAGGATGATTTAGTTCAAAAAATTCTACTTGCTCTGGGAAATAGCGACCTTCGAAATCGGATTTCGAAAAATGGTTTAAGTACTGCCAAAAAATATAATTGGCAAAATACAATAACCCAATTATCTGAATATTTGACGTCTGTCTCGAATTATGTTGTAATTTCGAATCAATCGATAGATGACTGGGATATAAAACTAGATGTAAACAATTTTTTGAATCCACAAGAATTTGAAAGATTTACAAAGTCATTACAGAATATTTCTGAAGATATCATTTACATTCCGGTTGTTTATAATTGGGTAGAAGACCATCCTATAGCACGTTGGGAAATTGCCGCTACTAGAAAGATGGCTACCAACCAAAAGTCGATTCGAATTTTCACGCCCGCTTTTGGTGGGGTGGAAGATATGCGTCAGGTCGCTTTAGGCGAGGGTATACAATGTATTATGGAAGAAAGATATAATGAAGCTCTTGATTATTTTGTTACCCAATATGCCACTTTGAGTGATGACTGGAAGCTTCCCTGCAGTAAATGGATTATTCTATGTCTGATTGAACTAAACCGAGATAAAGAAGCGCTAAAAGTAATTGATGATGTATTGAGGGTTAATGAGAAGTTTTCAGATGCCTACTACTTATATTATATATTGTTATGTTTTTATAATTCTGAGCAATCAAATCAAGTGGCTCAAACTATCAGTTTAATTGGGGAAAGTGTAAGTGAAAACGAGTGGTTCTTCGATTTAAATGCACGGCTAAAAAATAATCCAAATTAAAGAAGGAATTGAGACTATGTACGGAACATATATTGGGAACAACAAAATGCTAGTAAAACTAGCATATAACGCAATGATTACAGTTCCAGCTGATGATCTAAGCCTTATGCCTAGTTTTGTTACATCGGGAATGATTGAGGCCCCTCTGACTAACTATTTCCTTACCCAGATTAAACCTGGATTTACTGTCGTTGACATTGGAGCTAATGTTGGATATTTCACGGTGCTTGCTTCAAAAATGGTAGGTAATTCGGGAAAGGTTTTCGCTTATGAGGCTAGTTCAAAAACAGCTGCAATTTTGAAGGATAATCTAGCCATAAACTGGACTACCGAAAATGTAAAAGTCATTAATAAGGCAATTTACTCCGAAAATAAACTGATTAAGTTCCATAGCTCAGAACGATTTATTGGTAATTCCTCACTTCATGAAAGGCCAAGTGATGAAAATGTCTTGGATACGTATACGACTAAAGAAATCGAAGCCGTTGCCTTGGATAATGAACTTAAAAATATAGATTCCATCGATCTGGTGAAAATCGACATCGAAGGTGGCGAATACCACGCACTTCTAGGGATGATGGGCTTGCTGCATGAAAAAAAGATAAAGAGAGTTACATTTGAGTGGAACAAGATTATGCTAGGGGATGTCGTCGAGAAGTTTTTGTTGTTAATGAGTGATATTCTGAACAGCTTAGGTGGGCGAATTTATCTGTTGAATAAGGAAGGAGAGCCGGTACCGACTACACTCAAGGAAGTTTCGAATTTTGAGTTTTATCCTTTTGTACTCATAGAATTCTAGTACCTCCACATCAAATATTCAATTTTATTACAGTAAACCACTTACCTTTCCAATTGACAAAAGGCGAGAGTCAGTGGTATATTCAGGAGTGTGAACGTAAGTTACACTTTATTTGATGACGAAGGGAATGTTTGTGAATGCAAGGTAAAGTAAAATGGTTTAACGCAGAAAAAGGATACGGTTTCATCGAGACTTCTGAAGGTGGAGACGTATTCGTACATTTCTCCGCAATCCAAACTGATGGTTTCAAAACTTTGGAAGAAGGTCAAGACGTAGAATTCGACATCGTCGAAGGTGCACGTGGACCACAAGCAGCTAACGTAATCAGATTATAATCATCCGGCAAGACCGACCTACATATACGGTTAGATGGTTAAGTAATTGAAAAGCGATAGCGTAAGGCCCTGGAGAAATCCAGGGTCTTTTTATTGCGTTCATACACCGCTTGTACATAAAATCGCCTTTTTACTTCATATTAACAAATGTGATATAATGGAATTGCAAAGGAGGAGTGCCTTATGAATTTAACTATTCGAGGTCAACACATTGAAGTGACTGAAGCTTTGAAAGACTACGTTGACAAGAAGCTCTGCAGACTTGATAAGTATTTTGATGCACCCCTTGCCTCAGAAGGATACGTAACACTTAATGTCGTTCGAGGTTTGCACACCGTGGAGGTGACGATTCCACTCCCAGGCGTTATGCTTCGGGCCGAGGACCGCAGCGACGATATGTACGCATCGATTGATGCCGTTGTGGATAAGCTTGAACGTCAGGTCCGTAAACACAAAACGAAATTGAACCGCAAATTCCGCCAGGAAGGCAGCCTGAAGACACTTGCAGTCGAAACAGCATCGACAGGTGCGGCGCCATCCGAACAGCAGGTGGAGGAAGAGTTCGAAGTCGTCCGTACCAAACGCTTCACACTCAAACCAATGGATGTGGAAGAAGCGATTTTGCAAATGAACATGGTCGGACATAATTTCTTTGTATTTTCCAACATTGATACTCAAGAAGTGAGCGTTGTTTACAAACGTAACGACGGCAAGTACGGTTTGATCGAGCAAACATAACCGATACTTAAGCAGGCTTCACCTTCTAAAGGTACAATTTTCATGCTTATGTAAAAATTAATAGTGAAAATATTGAAAAAAAGAGCTCATATCCTGCAACGGATAGGGCTCTTCTTACGTATATAGTTAATGTGGCCGAAAACCGCGTGTGCAACGCCATCCGCACTGTTGCGGCTTCACTTACAAACTGTTACAATTTATGCAAAAGCCATTTTCGAGAATTAATATGTATATTTCAAACGAATTAACTTCAAACGGTAATATTTTGTCTGGATGGATTGTCCGGATCGATTTCATTTGATGATAACCCTGATTTCTTGAAGTTAATTTAACCATTTGTTTTGCGTGAAAGGGGTTAACCATGCTAGGACTTGTTAAAAAAATATTTGGTGACACAAATGACCGTGATGTCAAACGCTTGATGAAGACGGTCGATCAAATTAACAAAATAGAACCGGATTTCGAAAAGCTCTCGGATGAGCAGCTCAAAGCCAAGACGGTAGAATTCCGCGAACGTTTGGAAAAAGGCGAGACACTGGATGATCTGCTTCCAGAAGCGTTTGCGACTGTCCGCGAGGCGTCCAAGCGCGTTCTTGGTAAAAGACACTATGATGTACAGCTGGTCGGCGGTATGACGCTTCACGAGGGTCGTATTGCGGAGATGAAGACCGGTGAAGGCAAAACCCTTGTCGGTACGCTTCCGGTATACCTGAACGCTCTCCTGAGCAAAGGCGTGCATGTCGTTACGGTCAATGATTACCTTGCGCAGCGCGACAGCCAGGAAATGGGCCAGGTTTATGAATTTTTGGGCATGACGGTCGGGGTCAATCTGAACGGCATGGACCATGCTGAAAAACAAGTAGCCTATGCCTGTGATATTACGTATGGTACCAATAACGAGTTCGGTTTTGACTACCTGCGTGACAACATGGTGCTTTATAAAGAACAGATGGTTCAGCGTCCGCTGTACTTCTGTACGATTGACGAAGTGGACTCCATCCTGGTTGATGAGGCCCGTACACCGCTGATCATTTCCGGACAAGCTCAGAAATCGACTCAGCTCTACTACGTGGCAGACCGTTTTGTAAAAACGCTGCAGGCGGAAGAAGATTACACCGTCGATATTAAAGTCAAATCCGTAGCACTTAGCGAAAAGGGTGTAGCGAAAGCCGAACGCGCTTTTGGCATCGATAACCTGTACGACCACGCTCACGTTACGCTGAACCACCACATTGTCCAGGCGCTCAAAGCAAATGTCATTATGCGCCTCGACGTGGATTATGTCGTGACTGATGAAGAGGTTGTGATCGTCGACGAATTTACAGGTCGTTTGATGGCCGGCCGCCGTTACAGCGATGGCTTGCACCAAGCGATCGAAGCTAAGGAAGGCATCGAGGTACAGAATGAAAGCATGACGCTGGCCACGATCACATTCCAGAACTATTTCCGGATGTACCGCAAGCTTGCGGGTATGACAGGAACGGCGAAAACCGAGGAAGAAGAATTCAAGAAAATTTACGGCCTGGAAGTTCTCCAGGTGCCTACCAATAAACCGAACCAACGCAAGGACATGCCAGACGTGGTTTATAAGAGCGAAAACGGCAAGTTCAAGGCTGTGGTCGAGGAAATCGTGGAATGCCACAAAAGGAACCAGCCGGTGCTGGTGGGTACGGTTTCCATTGAAAATTCCGAGCTGATCTCGGATATGCTGAAACGCAAAGGTATTAAACACCAAGTGCTGAATGCTAAATACCATGCTGAAGAGGCCGAAATTATCTCCCAAGCAGGTCAAGCAGGTGCGGTAACTATTGCCACCAACATGGCCGGTCGCGGTACGGATATTTTGCTGGGCGAAGGCGTATCCGAATCGGGTGGTCTGCATATCATCGGTACAGAACGCCACGAGTCACGCCGGATCGATAACCAGCTTCGCGGTCGTGCGGGACGCCAGGGCGACCCGGGCTCCACGCAGTTCTATTTGTCTCTTGGCGATGAACTGATGAAGCGTTTTGGTGCGGATAACGTACTGAACATGATGGAGCGTCTTGGTTTTGAAGAAGATCAGCCAATCGAGAGCAAAATGATTACACGAGCGATTGAATCCGCGCAGAAACGCGTCGAAGGCAATAACTTTGATCTGCGTAAAGTCGTTCTCCAATATGACGATGTCATGAACCAGCAGCGCGAAATCATCTACAAGCAGCGCCGCGAGATTCTGGAATCCGAGAACATCAAGGAAATCGTCATGGATATGATCAAGCCGGTCATCGACCGTGTCGTTGAAGTGCACTGCCCGGATGATATTCCGGAGGATTGGGAACTGCAAGAAGTTGCCGATTACGTAAACAGCAAGCTTCTGGATGAAGGTTCGGTAACGCGCGACGATCTATGGGGCAAAGAAATTGTGGAAATCGAGGAGTTTATCTTTAACAAGGTGAAAGCCAAATACGATGAGCGTGAAGAGAGAATTGGCTCCGAGCTTGTACGCGAATTCGAGAAGGTTGTTGTACTCCGTTCCGTGGATAGTAAGTGGATGGATCATATTGATGCGATGGATCAACTTCGCCAGGGTATCCATCTCCGCGCTTACGGTGGTACAGATCCACTTCGTGAATACCAGTTCGAAGGCTTTGAAATGTTTAATGAAATGACAGCCAGCATTCAGGAAGAAGTTGCGACATACGTCATGAAGGCCCAGATAGAAGCGAACCAGGAGCGCCAAGCGGTTGTCGACGAAAGCAAAGTGTCGACTAACGCCGAGCCTGCTGAGAAAAAACCGGTACACGTTGGCGAACAAATCGGACGCAACGATCTTTGTCCTTGCGGCAGTGGCAAAAAATACAAGCATTGCCATGGGCAAGAATAGTCTTGAACCCGGCAGGAAATGCATAATATAGCATGCGGCTGATTACCAGCGGTAGCTATGTAGAAACAAACCGCCCCCTTTTGGGATGCGGAATCAAACTCCCTTGATCCAAAGAGCATTGGACGTGATAAAAGCATCGCGTTCCAAACCTCTTTGTTTAAGGGAGTTTATGTCGATAAAGAGGTGAAGAAGGTTTATGATCGATCCAAATGTCAAACATGATTTGCGAGAAATCGCAACCAAATTAACCAATCTTAGGGGGTCTCTTTGACTTAGATCTCAAACAGGAAATGATCGCTAACTTTGAAGAAAAGATGTCTGCGCCGGATTTTTGGGACGATAATGAAAAGGCGCAAGGCGTCATCGCCGAAATGAATGCGGTCAAATCTTCCGTAGACCTATATGAAAAGCTGCAGCAGGAATATGATGACACGTCAATGATGGCGGAACTGGCGGATGAAGAAGGCGACGAATCGCTTTTTGATGAAATTGCCGAAGCGGTAAGTGGCCTGAAGAAAAAGCTCGAAGATTTTGAGCTGAATCTGCTATTGAATCAGCCTTATGATAAAATGAACGCCATTCTGGAGCTTCACCCGGGAGCAGGCGGCACTGAATCCCAGGATTGGGGCCAGATGTTGCTGCGGATGTACACCCGGTGGGCAGAAAAAAGTGGTTTCAAGGTTCAGGTTCTAGATTACCTGCCTGGTGATGAAGCGGGGATCAAAAGCGTAACGCTTCTGATTAAAGGCTTTAATGCTTATGGTTATCTGAAAGCCGAGAAGGGCGTACACCGGTTGGTGCGAATCTCGCCTTTTGACTCATCCGGGCGGCGGCATACATCGTTCGTATCCTGTGACGTGGTACCTGAAATCACAGAAGACTCCGATGTGGAAATCCGTACGGAAGATCTGAAGATCGATACCTACCGGGCCAGCGGTGCAGGTGGACAGCATATCAATACAACGGATTCCGCGGTACGGATCACCCACTTGCCTACAGGTATTGTGGTAACCTGCCAAAACGAGCGTTCACAGATCAAGAACCGCGAGCAAGCGATGACGATGCTCCGTTCCAAGCTGTATGAGCGCAAAATCGAAGAACAGCAAAGAGAACTGGATGAAATCCGAGGGAAACAATCGGATATTGCCTGGGGCAGCCAGATCCGCTCCTACGTGTTTCATCCCTATAGTATGGTAAAGGACCACCGCACATCAGTAGAAACCGGCAATGTCGGCGCCGTGATGGACGGAGATCTGGATCTGTTCATCGATGGTTATTTGCGCAGCCAAATCAAAGTGGATCCTGAATAAAACCAATAAAGATTCCTACACGCTATATCGAATTGAACGATTATTAAGTTCATTTCATATTGCCGGTGTGGGAATTTTTTGTTGTCTGGGACTTTGAATCACGTCGATAGACGTTTTTTATATAGGAGCAGATGCTCCCCTCTATTTCTATTTATATTTCAAAATTAAGGAGAGAAAAAGAATTATGCAGCAAGTCCCTGTTTCGAGCCGGAGAAAGGCTCCAATGATTCCTGCATCGGGAGCGGTCCGCAATTTGTTGGACATCACTTTGATCGCCATCGGTTCGTTTGCGATCGCTTTAGGATTCAATATGTTTATGTTGCCTAACGGGATCGCCGCCGGCGGTGTATCCGGTATCTCGGTGCTGATTAAGTCGTGGCTCGGACTCGAGCCTGCATTTACGCAGTGGGCAATGAACATTCCGATTTTTTTCTTAGGGTTATGGCTTCTTGGCAAAAGTTATGGTCTTCGCTCATTGCTCGGCAGCGTTATTTTGCCATTATTCGTTTTTCTGACGAAGGACTGGCCACTGCCGACAAGCAATCCGCTGCTCGCCTCCATTTATGGAGGGATTGCGGTAGGGCTTGGGGTCGGGGTTGTATATCGGGGCAGAGGTTCAACCGGCGGTCTGGCTACTATAGCCCAAATTGTTCAAAAATTTAGCGGCCGTGGCTTTTCGTTTTGCGTTGTCATGTTGGACGGAAGTGTCATTCTCTTGGCTGCTTGCACGTTATCACTGGAGAAAGCGCTGTATGCTTTGGTGGGGCTTTATGTAACAGGGAAAATCATTGATATGGTTGAGCTTGGGTTCAATTACTCAAAGGTTGCTTATATTATTTCGAATCATACGGAGCGGATCAGCGAAGCGATTTTGAATGATTTGGATAGGGGGCTGACCAGGCTAAATGCTCAGGGAGGGTACACTGGTGACAACCGCATCGTGCTGATGGTCGTGATCGGACAAAGCGAAGCCACGCGCTTAAAGACGCTGGTACGAAGCGTGGATCCCGACGCATTTGTTATTATTAGCAATACCCACGAGGTGCTGGGGGAAGGTTTTAAATTGGAAGAATAGGAAGCTAATAAGTTAAAGGAGAAGGCAGCGAAGGAGATTCGCTGCTTTTTTATTGATAATAGGCGAAGTAGCGGAGGGGACGGAATCGATCTGAAGAACGATCCGTGCCCGCACGGTCGCTTAATATCAAGAACTAAGCCCAGAATTCCTTACGCGACAAGGAAGAATTCCTTTGAAAGTATTGTATTTATATGAATAAGACCGTATAATAATACATATTTATTAGGGGCGCAAGTCAGGCGATAGAGAGGAGAATACGGGGATGCCAGGAGAACATGGGGAAACCAGTAAGGTCAAAATTGCGATTGTCGGCTCGACGGGTTACGGCGGGGTGGAATTGATCCGCTTGCTGCAGGCCCATCCGCTGACGGAGATTACGTCGGTAATTTCATCATCAAGCGCGGGAACGCTGATTTCGGAAGGTTTTCCGCATTTAACGGATATTATCGTGCAAAATCTGGATGGCGTAAATGCTGCGGAAATCGCGGAAAAAGCGGATGTTGTTTTCACGGCAACGCCATCAGGCGTAAGTTCGAAATTGGTGCCGGATCTGCTCGAGGCGGGGTTGAGAGTAATTGACCTGTCTGGCGATTTCCGGATCAAGGACGGCGGAACTTACGAGAAGTGGTATAAGCATTCCGCGCCGGAGCAGGCGTACTTGGAAAAAGCCGTGTATGGCTTATGTGATATTTTCGGCGAGGAAGCAGCGGATGTGGATTTCATTTCGAATCCTGGCTGCTATCCGACAGCAACGCTACTAGGTTTGATCCCGGCGATCAGCTCCGGTTGGCTCGACCCGAGAAGCATCATCATTGATGCCAAATCCGGCGTTTCCGGTTCGGGCCGTGGCACAAGCCTGACTTCGCATTTTGCGGAAATCAATGAGAACTTCAAAGCTTATAAAGTCAATAAACATCAACATATTCCGGAAATTGAACAGGTGCTTGGCCAGGTGACCGGCGAGCCAGTGACCGTGACCTTTACGACCCAACTCGTACCAATGACACGCGGCATTATGAGCACCATGTACGCACAGATGAATGGCGTGTACAACGACGAGGACTTCGTGGAGTTGTATCGGCAGTATTATAAGGACCGGACCTTCGTGCGCGTAAGGGATAAGGGAATCTGGCCAGCCACGAAAGAGGTATATGGATCAAACTACTGCGATATTGGGTTTTCGGCCGATGCCCGAACAGGGCGGGTGACGATTATTTCGGTTATCGATAATATGGTCAAAGGCGCGGCAGGCCAAGCGATACAGAACCTGAATTTGATGATGAGATGGGAGGAGAATCTCGGATTGGGTTACACACCGGTGTACCCGTAAGGCGCGGGATGAACACATTATGGGACAAGGAAAATATACCGTTGTACAGGGCGGTTCCATTATAACACCAAAGGGCTTTTCTGCTGGAGGATTACATTGCGGTTTAAAGAAAACCGAGCGTCATGATCTGGGCGCGATTTTGTGTGAAGTACCGGCTGTAGCGGCAGCTGTGTACACGACGAATGTGTTTCAAGCAGCACCGTTGAAGGTGACGCGAGAGAGCCTGCAGGATGGCAGACTACAGGCTGTTATCGTTAACAGCGGCAATGCCAATGCTTGCACCGGCAAGCAGGGCGAAGACGATGCGTATACAATGCGGGCGGAGGCGGCGCGTCATCTGGGCGTTGCGGAGTTGAATGTGGCGGTTGCCTCTACAGGAGTGATCGGGGAACTGCTGAAAATGGACCGTGTCACGTCAGGCATTGCAGGATTGCCACAGCGTCTGAAGCGCGAAACCTCCGGAGCGGGGGACTTCTCGCAGGCAATTTTGACAACCGACCTTGTGAAGAAGGAAGCATGCGTTTCGGTGGTAGTAAACGGCCAAGAGGTTACGATTGCCGGGGCAGCCAAAGGCTCGGGCATGATCCATCCGAACATGGCGACCATGCTTGCGTTTATGACGACGGATGCGGTGATTGAGACTGACGTCCTGCAGCGGCTTTTGCGCCAGGCGACGGATCTGACCTTTAACATGATTACAGTGGACGGAGATACAAGTACCAATGACATGCTGCTTTCCATGGCAAGCGGCTTAGCTGGTAATGAAGCTTTGAGCCCATCCCATCCGGATTGGCAGGCTTTTGCTTCCGGGTTCACTTATGTATGCCAAGTGCTTGCTCAAGCGATTGCGCGAGACGGAGAAGGGGCGACTAAACTGGTTGAGGTTAACGTGAACGGAGCGGTGAATGACTTATCTGCCCGTGCGATTGCTAAAACTGTGGTTGGTTCGAGCTTAGTAAAATCGGCGGTGTTTGGTGCAGACGCCAACTGGGGACGGATTATTGCTGCGGTTGGGCGCGCTGGAGAACCAGTTAACCCAGAGACCGTGGATATTCATATCGGAGATATTTTGGTGCTTGAAGGCTCGCGGCCGGTAGCTTTTGACGAGGACAAAGCTTTGGAATATCTAAAAGGAGATACCGTACGCATTGTGGTCGATCTTCATCACGGAGAGGGTCGTGCAACGGCTTGGGGTTGTGATTTAACGTACGATTATGTACGTATTAATGCAGCTTACCGGACCTGATCAAGCAAAATGGGGGATGAGCTGTGAATATATTGCATCATCAGGAGGACGGAATCGCCGGGGAAACAGCAAACAAACTAAGCTTTGTGATGAAATGCGGCGGCAGTACGCTGGCGGCATTGCCGGATTCGTTTTTTGAGGATTTGAAGCAGCTGCAGGCATCCGGCATTCAGCCTGTGATCGTCCACGGCGGTGGCCCGGCCATATCGGAAAATTTGGAGAAGCTCGGGATTGAAACGGAGTTTGTGAACGGCCTGCGCCGGACGACGGAAGCGGTACTGGATGTGGTGGAGATGGTGCTTGCGGGAAGTATTAACAAACAGATCGTAAGGCGAATCCAGCAGAGCGGCGGCAAAGCGCTTGGTATTTCCGGCGTGGACGGATCCTTGATTCAGGCCTGTCCTGTTTCCAACGCCGCAGAGGTCGGCTGGGTAGGCGACGTGACACATGTGCAGTCAGACATCATTCAAGGCATTACGGCTATGGGCTGCATGCCGGTTATTGCGCCAGTTGGTGTAGATGGAGACGGGCAGCGCTACAACATCAATGCGGATACGGCAGCTGGGGCGGTAGCCTCGCATCTTGGGACGGACCGGATGATCGTCGTTACGGATGTACCGGGCATTATGAAAGAAATCGAGGGGAGCAAACAGGTTCTTTCCGTGGTGACGGTACAGCAGATTGAGGACATGATCGCGAGTGGCGATATTTACGGCGGGATGATTCCCAAGGTAAAAGCGGCAGTCAGCTGTATCCAAGGCGAGGTGCAAGAAGTAGTCATCGTGAATGGTAGTGAACCGGGAATTCTAAGCCGCGTGCTTCAGGGAGAAGCGATTGGAACGCGGATCGTGAGATAGATAAGTTGAATGAAATTGGATAAGGAATAGGCAATATTTCACCCGGCTAACGCCATCCTTAAAAGGTCGTTGGTTCAACTTATATAGATTCCAATATTTCTATGACAGGAGTGATTTTCTATGAGCAATCCTTCAGGACAGTCCAGCTCACTGTTTCCGACCTATGCTAGATATCCGATCAGTTTGGTCAAAGGCCAGGGCAGCTGGTTATGGGACGATCAAGGGAACAAGTACCTCGATTTTATGAGCGGCATTGCCGTAACAAACCTGGGCCATGCGCCCGAGAAAGTAAAGGCAAAGCTGAAAGACCAGCTTGATGAGCTATGGCATGTCTCGAATCTGTTCCAGATTCCGAATCAGGAACAGGCGGCCTCGCTTCTAACCGCAAACAGCTGCGCAGACGCCGTGTTTTTCTGCAACAGCGGCGCTGAGGCGAATGAAGCGGCGATTAAGCTGGCTCGCCGTTATCATCAGAAAATCCAAGGCAGCGACCGTTTTGAAATCATTACCTTCTTCCAGTCATTTCACGGACGGACGCTGGCGACATTGACGGCAACGGGTCAGGACAAGGTAAAGGACGGATTCCTGCCGCTGCCTACCGGCTTCAAAAGCGTACCGCTCCATGACTTGGATGCTCTAAAAGCAGCCATTACCGACAAAACGGCGGCCATCATGCTGGAGCTTGTGCTTGCAGAAGGCGGCGTGCTTCCTGTTGAAGCGGAATTCGTTCATGCCGTGAAGGCGCTGTGCCAAGAGCATGGCCTTCTGCTCATTATCGACGAAGTGCAGACTGGTATGGGGCGTACGGGCAAGTTGTTTGCGCATGAGCATTATGACATTGAGCCGGATATTTTCACCTTGGCCAAAGGGATCGCTAGTGGATTCCCGACAGGGGCGATGCTCGGCAAAGCATTCCTGCGGGATGCGTTCAGCGCGGGTAGTCACGGCTCCACCTTTGGCGGAACGCCGATTGCGACGGCTGCCGTTATCGCCACCATTGAAACGATGCTGGAGGATCAGCTTCCGCAGCGTGCCGCTGAGATGGGGGCTTACCTGCAAGAACAGCTGACAGAAAAGCTCGCAGGCATTCCGTTTGTCAATGGAATTCGCAGCCTAGGCCTGTTGGTTGGTATCGAGTGCGCTGAATCGGTTAACGAGCTGGTGCTTGAAGGGCAAAAACGAGGCCTGCTGTTTATCACGGCTGGTCCAAACGTGATCCGGCTGCTGCCGAATCTGTATGTAACGAAGGAAGAAATCGATCGGGCGGTAAGTATCATCGCCGATGTGATCCATGACCATAACGTTGTAAAGAAAGATTAATATTATTAATAATTTTCATCATTAGTGAATTGTTAAAAGCAATCGTGGCGTTAAAGGAATCGGAGTCGGTCTATATAAGCTTGAACAAATGATTTTAAGGATAAGGGCAACCGGGTGGTTTCATCTCTAACGAAACGTGGAATTCTAACGAAACTGAGTATCGCGAATTGCAGCAAAAAAGGCTTTTTGGAATTCTAATGAAACTGAGTATCGCTAATTGCAGCAAAAAGGGCCTTTTGGAATTTTAACGAAACTGGGTATCGCTATTAAGCTAAATAAGTGCCTTTAAGACGGTTTTTATCCCAAATAACGATCTGTAGTTTCGTTAGATTTAATTTGCTTTTGTTTTTGGGACAATAGCGCTCTGTAGTTTCGTTAGAGATACGCGTTTGTTCTCAATAAGTATTAGGCGGGCATCGATCTGAAGCGGAGTCAATCGAAAGAGTGATTCGCCAACGCAGCAATTACTTTACGTGATGAAAATTTAATGTATAGAAGGAGGAACACATCCCATGACCCAAACAGAACAGCTGCAGCATGTGAATTTGAAAGGCCGGGATTTGCTTGAACTTGACGACTATACCGCAGAAGAGATTCAGTACTTGCTGGATCTAGCGATCGAACTGAAACGCAAGCAAAAGAACGGTGAGGTTTACCAGCCGTTGAAAGGAAAAACGATCGGACTTATTTTTGAAAAATCCTCAACCCGGACACGGGTTTCCTTTGAAGTTGGGGCGTTCCAGCTCGGCGCGCATGCGCTCTTTTTAAGCAAAAACGATATTCAACTTGGACGCGGCGAAATCATCAGCGATACCGCGCAGGTACTTTCACGTTACCTCGACGGCATTATGATCCGTACCTTCGGGCATCAGAATGTGGTTGATCTTGCCAAATACGCTTCCGTTCCGGTGATTAACGGGCTCAGCGATCTCGCGCATCCATGCCAGGTGTTGGCGGATTACCAAACGATCCTCGAACATAAAGGCAAGCTGAAAGGCCTGAAACTTGCCTATATCGGCGATGGCAACAACATGGCGCACTCCCTTATGATCGGCGGAGCGAAGCTTGGCGTACACGTATCTGTGGCCAGTCCGGAAGGCTATGAGCCGGATGCGGAAGTTGTGAAGTTGAGCCGTGAGATTGCGGAGGAAACCGGAGCACAAATCGTCGTCACGCGCAGCCCGCAGGAAGCGGTACAAGACGCTGACGCCATCTATACGGATGTATGGGCAAGCATGGGTTTTGAGGAAGAGCAAAAAATCCGCGAGGCGGCTTTCAAAGATTACCAAGTGGACGAAGAGCTGGTGAAGGGAGCCAGAAGCGACTACCTGTTCATGCACTGCTTGCCTGCACACCGCGGGGAGGAAGTAAGCGAAGGCGTCATCGACGGCAAAAACTCGGTTATTTTCGATCAAGCCGAAAACCGCTTGCACGCGCAGAAGGCGTTAATGGCGGCGTTGATGGGGTAAGGGACGGAGTTCGAGATCTTACTCGAAAAGTACCCAGAGGAAGATTACACGGATTGTGTTCGAACTCATAGGTGCGGATAAAACCTCACAGTAGCGGAGGGGGCGGAATCGATCTGAAGAAGCTAAAAGCTTTTTGAAAAAAGGCTAGCATCGGAAGCATAAGCTTTGTCCCCGAATTTCTACATTGGAAGAGTTCAATCAAGAAATTTGGGGACAACAGCGATCGGAAGAATAATCCGTAACCGAAGCGGTCAACACGAACGAAGTAAAGAATTTCAGTTTCAACCTAAGTAGATTTATTACGATATCAACAAACCACGAAGCATACATGAAAGGAAGTTTACCATGGCAAAAGAAAAAATCGTGCTCGCGTATTCTGGCGGGCTGGACACCTCTATTATCCTCAAATGGCTCAAAGAAACCTATGACGCGGAAATCATCGCTTTTACGGCCGATATCGGGCAAAAAGAAGAACTCGACGGTCTCGAAGCCAAAGCGCTAGCAACAGGCGCTTCCAAAGTGTACATCGACGATCTGCAGGGCGAGTTCGCCCGGGACTTCATCTATCCGATGTTCCAGGCTGGCGCGATGTATGAAGGCCAGTACCTGCTTGGCACCAGCATTGCGCGTCCGCTGATCGCCAAACGTATGGTGGAAATTGCCCGTGCTGAAGGTGCAACCGCGATTGCCCACGGGGCAACAGGGAAAGGGAATGACCAGGTCCGTTTCGAACTCGGCGTAGCTGCTCTGGCTCCGGATATCGAGGTGATCGCACCATGGCGTCTGGAAACGTTCCGTAACGACTTCCCAGGGCGTGCCGAGATGATCGCTTTTGCCGAAAAACATGACATTCCGGTTACCGCATCCGCAGCCAAACCTTATTCTATGGACCGCAACCTGCTGCATATCAGTTATGAGAGCGGCGTACTTGAGGACCCTTGGTTCGATGCAAGCGCACCGGAAAACAAAGATATGTTCTTGCTGAGTGACTCTCCAGAAGATGCACCGGATGAAGCGGAATATCTCGAGCTTGAGTTCTTCCAGGGTAACTGTGTGGCATTGAACGGCGAAATGATGAACCCGCTTCAAGTCATGGAAAAGCTTAACGAGCTGGGCGGCAAACATGGCATCGGTCGCGTCGACATGGTGGAAAACCGTTTTGTCGGCATGAAAAGCCGCGGTGTGTATGAAACACCGGGTGGAACGATTTTGTTCACCGCTCACCGTAAAATGGAATCGATCACAATGGACCGCGAAGTGATGAATCTGCGTGACAGCCTGATTACCCGTTACAGCACGCTTGTGTACAACGGCTTTTGGTTCGCTCCGGAACGTTTGGCTTTGCAGGCATTGGTTACTGAGAGTCAAAAGAATGTGTCGGGTACCGTACGCGTGAAGCTGTATAAAGGCAACATCATCGCCGCAGGCGTGAAAAGTCCGGTCAGCTTGTACAATCCAGATATCGCAACGATGGAAGCTGATCCAACACAGGCGTATGATCAAGGGGATGCAACGGGCTTTACCCGCTTGAACGCGCTTCGTCTGAAAGTAGGCACAGGCGTGGAACAAAACCAGTAATCATACAGATTCCATAGATAGGCGCGATCAAAAAATATTGAATCAGATTTGCACGGGAAATGCCCGTCATTACGGTATTCAAGCCAATCGAATGGTCTATTATTCTTTAGATCGCACTTAAATGCATCGCAAATCGGCGGGGTGGCGGCCGTTCCTTTTCCGGGCGAGAAGGGGCGGCCCTCTGCCGTATCAGAGAGGAGAGAACATAATGAGCAAACTGTGGGGAGGACGCTTTACCAAGCAGACCAACCATTTGGTGGACGAGTATACCGCTTCGATCGGTTTTGACCAGAAGCTGGCCGAGGAAGATATTCAAGGGAGCCTGGCGCATGTGACGATGTTGGGAAAATGCAGGATTTTGCCACAAGAGGATGTGGAAACGATCAAGGCGGGCCTCAACAAGGTGCTGGATAAAATCCGTAAAGGCGAAATCGAGTTCTCAATATCGGATGAAGATATCCATATGAATGTGGAAAAAAATCTGATCACCGAAATCGGCCCTGTTGGTGGCAAGCTGCATACGGGACGCAGCCGTAACGATCAAGTGGCGACCGATATGCATCTGTACCTGCGCAAACGTGTGGTGGAATTGTCGGGGATGTTGTATGATCTGCAAAAATCGCTAATCGTGCAGGCCCGCGACAACCTGGATACGATCGTACCGGGATACACGCATTTGCAGCGGGCGCAGCCGATTTTGTTCGCCCATCATTTGATGGCGTACGTATCGATGTTCCAGCGTGACATTGAACGCCTCATGGACAGCTACAAGCGCATCAACATGCTTCCGCTCGGCGCTGGCGCATTGGCCGGAACGACATTCCCGATCGACCGCCATTTTGTGGCTGAGCAGCTGCAGTTCGACCGCGTGTATGAAAATAGTCTCGACGCTGTCAGCGACCGCGACTTTATCCTAGAGTTTCTCTCTCATGCTTCTATCATCATGATGCATCTTTCCCGCCTTTCAGAAGAACTTGTGCTGTGGAGCAGCACGGAGTTCAACTTCATCGAGCTCGACGATGCGTTCTGCACAGGTAGCAGCATCATGCCGCAGAAGAAAAATCCGGACGTGCCGGAGCTGGTTCGCGGCAAAACCGGCCGGGTCTACGGCAATCTGATGGGTCTTCTCACCGTGCTGAAATCTTTGCCGCTCGCCTACAACAAAGATATGCAGGAAGACAAGGAAGGTATGTTCGACACGGTTGCGACGCTTGAAGGCGCGCTGCAATTGTTCGCTCCGATGATCGCTACGATGAAGGTGAATAAATCGCGGATGCGCGAAGCCGTCAACAAAGATTTCTCCAATGCGACGGATATCGCCGACTTCCTTGTGGGCAAAGGCCTGCCGTTCCGTCAGGCGCATGAAGTGATCGGAAAAACGGTGCTTTACTGCATTCAGAACGGCAAATATTTGCTTGATTTGACGATGGATGAATTCAAGCAATTCTCGCCATTGTTCGATGATGCTATTTACGAAGTGCTTCAACCCGAGACCGTTGTGAATGCCCGGAACGTTTACGGCGGCACGGCGACGGATCAAGTGGCTGATGCGATCAAGCGCAGCGAAGTGCTGCTGAAGATGACAGAACAGTGGCTCGAAGAGCATCAATAACCCGAAGAGTGTATGGCCGGTCCCTGAAGTTCAAGGATCGGCCTTCTACATACCGTTCATCATAGCTAGAAACTAGCTGGCATTATTCAGCGTGTTCAAACACCCGGGGATTCGTGCATTTTGTTTGATTTTCGTGAATAATTAACGGAGATTCCTGTCGCCACTCTTCTTGAATATCATGGAATATTCCATACGGAATTTAACACATAAGTGTGGTAGAATAAATGTTTCATTCCATTTTAATCAAGGATGAGAATAGAACAGGAAGGAGATAAAGCTTTTGAGAAAAACACGCTTCTTTTTTATCGCATTATGTATCATGGTTATTAGTTTGTCAGGTTGTTCCCCATCATCGACGAAGGAGGCTAAGTCTGACAGCACGATTCAGTTCATCAATGCTACGTATGCTTTAATTACGACCGATAACGGTCGTAACCGGAACCAGTTCGGCGGAATGAAGCCCTCCCAGGCAAATGCCGAAGGAATGAAGGAGGTTCTTAAGGAGGGATGGAACATCACCGATACTGAGAGTGCAGAGTCTACGATCCAATGGTTGCTTACAGAAGGACATAATGCTGAATTTATGGAGTATATGGATGAGTATGTTGCGAATAAAGATAAATTTAATGACATAGTCGCTGAATTGAACACATCCACAAATATAACGCCCGAAGACACCAATTTTATAGAACACGTTGAATTATTTGAAAAGGTACATAATACATTCCCGAATAACGGGATCGCTGCTTGGGATTTATGCCGGGTAACTCAAGTGGCAAGCTGGTCATACATAGCTGGATATATTGAATATGAACATGCCGTAGAGTTAAGCATAGAAGCGGCAAAGAAAATGCGGGATGGATTCGGTTCATGGGATAATCTGATTGAAAATTACCTCCTTGGTTATCAATACTGGTCCAAGGAAAGCCCGAGCGACCCTGACTCCACTCTTGTAAAAAGACAGAAAATTTATGCGAATCTTTTGAAAAGTTCCAACAACCCATACAGCATTGATTGGAACACTCCTCTCAGTATGCCAAATAGTAAATAGGCCGCGCGATATCCGGGACAGTCCACAGCTGTTGCCAAAGCACTGGCTATGAGTCCGAACAAGCAGGCGGATGAGAAGAACAGCAGTTCCAAGGTCTGCTAGCCTGTATAGTACATTCCGAAAAAATAAAGCACCTACCGCCTGGCGATAGGCGCTTTATTTGCTTATCATCCTCCAACCGCGGAAGCCTAGCTGCATCCTGATTAAAACTTGTTTCTACAGGTTAGGCACGCCCCACTTAACGACCATTCCCACATGCGTCAATCCTCCGCCAAAACCGTACAGAAGAAGCGTATCGCCTTGCTTCAATTTTTGCTCCCGAACTCCGAGGCCAAGAGCTAGCGGGATGGATGCTGCTGATGTATTTCCCATATATTCTACGCTGCGCAGCGTTTTAGCCAAGGTAAAACCTGTTTTTTCGCATATGGATTCAATCATTCTCAAGTTGACGCTGTGGGGCACAAACCAGTCGATATCTCCAGTCGTCATACCTGCGCTGGATAACAACTCTTCAATTCCGGCCGAGACGGTTCGCACAGCCCATTTATACACTTCGCGTCCGTTTTGAACAATGTTACCATCGCCTTGAAGCGGTATGCCTTTCATCGCCCTGGACATGCCGGAACGGTAGAGATGCATCCCGCCACTGCCATCCGTACCTTGGATCGAGGCTAGGAAACCTGGATTGGTACCATCCGCTTCCACCAAAACAGCCCCGGCGCCGTCCCCGAATAAAATGCAGGTCGTCCGGTCCGTATAATCGGTCACTTTAGACAAAGTTTCCCCGCCGACCACCAGCACTTTACGATACAATCCCGAGGTGATCAGTCCATTAGCCACATGTAGGCCATAAGCGAATCCGGCACAAGTTGCGTTCAAGTCAAACGCCCCGGTGTTTTGGATGTTAAAATGCTCCTGAATGAGACAGGCAACGCTGGGAAAAGGGTAGTCCGGAGTCGTTGTGGCTACCATGATCAAATCGACATCTTCAACGTTTTTGCCATAGGTTCGAATTAAATCCTCAACCGCCCGGATACACAGATCCGAAGTGAATTCCTGCTCGGCGCTAATCCGGCGCTCCTTCATCCCGGTCCGCTGCACGATCCATTCACCATTCGTATCCACAAGCTTTTCCAAATCCTCGTTTGTTAATCTTTTTTCAGGTACATAGGTGCCGATGGCCGAAATTCTCGCTTTGGATGACACAGTATTCATCGTTTTTTTCCTCCTCATAAATGATGGGAACCACAACGCAACTGTAAATTGCGCAGTTTAGTATCTAGATATAGTACCTGGTACTAATTATATGCAAAATTAATTAAGATTCAACCTTCTTTTAAATTAGGATGTTATAACTTTAGTTCCCTTCACAGTTTCCGCAAATGCGTATTTGTGATTTGTTATTCAGTTAGATGGCTTTTCAGGAGCGTCGTTCCGGAAGCTGGGAGCGTCTGAATCTTCCGGGGGATACACCGAGCTTTTGCGTGAAAATCCGGGTGAAGTAGTGAACCGATTGGAAACCACATTGACAGGCGATATCCTTAATGGACAAATCTCCGTCTAACAGTAGTTGTGAAGCAAGCTGAATCCGGCGCTTTTGGATGTAGTGAACGAAGGTTTGGGTTGTATGGTTTTGAAACAATCTCGTCAGGTGCCTTGGAGAGATATGGAGATGGTTTGCGACTGTCTTCAGCGTGAGTTCTTCGCTCAGGTTGTCGTTAATGAACAACTTTGCTTGCCGAAACAGCATATTTTCCTCAAATTCGGTATCCGGTTGATGATGGAAAGTGTCCGCTGGATCAGGTCCATGGAGGGACAGAATCGAAAGCATTAGCGAGATGGAGCTGTATTTCAATAATGCGGGCATAGGAATTTTTTGATCATCAAAAATGGATATTAGCGTTTCCCAAAAATGGCCCGCAGGATATTTATCTGCACCATCGATGACAGGCTGGGCATGTTCTATAAGGCGGCGATAGGCATCGATGTAAAATTTACCTGAGCGGTCTTCATCCACCTCAAAGGCGACGTAAGCCAGGGAGAGTCCGGTAAGGCTCCGTATTTGATGCCATATCCCAGGCAATGACAAAAAGGATGTCCCTTTGCTGAGTGGATATTCCGTGCCGTGCTCGATGTAAAGGCCGCTGCCGTCAACGACATAACATGCTTCGAAGAAAGAATGGCGGTGCAAGGCATTATCGAAATGCGCGGGCATAAACCCCCAATAGAGGATGGAAAGGCTCAAGTCTCTCTCTTCGAGGTTGGTCAGCTGGCGGTTGCATATTTGGTTGGCCCGGTGGAAGCTTGCTTCTATAGACATGGAGGTCTCCTCAAAAATAAAGTCGTGAAAGGATAGGACACACCAATGAGATGTCTACTTTTTGCAAAAATATGGCCCGTTCATGCAAAGACTTCGGCAGGGTCCTTTTATACAATGTTACACAAGTTCTGTTTTGTTTGGAACCGCAAAAAAAGTCTGTCTTTATATGTGAGCATTTTGCATAATTCCGTTTTTGGCTTAAAGACAGCAGGATCCAATAGGGATCAAGGCTTAATGGCGACTCAATTCTAAAAATGGGCAGACCTGCAGAATTTTTGTCTTT
>JAIRVF010000012.1 GCA_031254035.1 Paenibacillus sp. | reverse complement strand
GTACTTTTGCTCCGCAAAAGCGCCCCTCTTTGAGAGGCACCCGGACTTCTTTCCGATACTCTCAGTACTTTTGCTGCGCAAAAGCGCCCCTCTTTGAGAGGCACCCGGACTTCTTTCCGATACTCTCAGTACTTTTGCTGCGCAAAAGCGCCCCTCTTTGAGAGGCGTCGGACTTCTTTCCGATACTCTTTGTGGGGTTATTTTGTGATAGCACAAGGATAGAAGGGGGTGTAATGATGATTACCGATGAGCAGCTCAACAGCTACCGCCTTTCAGGGGGAATGGTCAGGGTCGTTCGTGATGGCATCGAAGATAATGACGTCAAAGGTATTGTGGTCGCGTGGGATGATGAACATGTGCTGATTCGTCGCCGGAATCGGAAGGTAGTAAAACTTGACCGCAAATATATATATCAGTCGGTGGACGAACCCCGCAGAAACCCGGAAGGTTAACGAATATCCATGCGGCGATGTAAGATGGAAGCAGTTCCGTTTGACAACTCTTTTTAAAAAAAGTGTTGACTATATTTTGTGGGCATGGTATGATATATCTTGTCGCCGCGAGAGAGTCGGAAACGACGAAACAACAAAGCGATAAACATCATGCATATGCGGTCGTGGCGGAATTGGCAGACGCGCACGGTTCAGGTCCGTGTGGGCTAACCCCCGTGGAGGTTCGAGTCCTCTCGACCGCATCATATTTAAAAGCCAACAGGATCTATGATTACTTGTAATCATAGATCCTGTTTTTGTTCGTTTGAAAATTGCAAGTTATTGCTTGTGATTGGGGCGATGGAATTTTCGGGCGGAAATATCAGGACCTTCGTGATCAGATTGGTATGCTGAACAAAAATAAAGTTTCTTCAGATCTGTCGATTTTCCCATTTGCTATTCGTTGTGTTAGCAGAGGCCAGGTAAAAAGGTTCATATGGTTCACCGGCTACTCAAACTAATGTATTTAGGAGGTAGAATAGATGAGGAAAATCATCGTATCTGAATTCATGTCATTGGATGGAGTCATGGAGGAACCAGAATGGACGTTTCAATTCAACATGGATGAACAGAATGAGTACAAATTTGATGAACTTAAATTGTGTGATACTTTACTTTTAGGTCGTGTTACTTACGAAGGGTTTGCAGCAGCTTGGCCTAAAGTAACGAAAAAAGTGACGGAAAATATTTCCCTCCACAATGGTTTTGCCGATCGAATGAATAACTATCGTAAAATTGTTGTCTCATCGACCCTACAAGAATTGAAGTGGAATAATTCATGTCTTATTAAAGAGAATATCGTGGAAGAAGTCTCGAAGCTGAAGTTGCAGCCGGGTCGGGATATCTTGCTCTTGGGAAGCTGTGAATTGGTTAATATGCTCATGCAATATGATCTCATTGATGAATATAGAATTATGGTATTTCCTATTGTGGTAGGGAACGGGAAACGTCTTTTTAATGACCGTAATGATATGAAGGTTTTAAAACATGTTGAAACAAAGACATTCCGTTCAGGTGTTACTGTTTTAACTTATCAGCCTCACAGCGGCCACCTCGAATAATGTCAAGAAGTCACTTCTTAGGAATTGGAGGTATGAAACATGAGTGATCGGAAAGAAACCAAGTTAACCGCCCACGAGATGATGAAACTCCATGTTGAGGCGCTGTTTACACATGACGAGAGTATGCGGCTTCGCACCATAAATGAACCGTGGCCAGGGGAAGCCCTAGCTCCCCGGTTTTTCTTAGGGCGGACTACAGATGGAACGGCCCTTTGTCGGTTCCGGTACGATGTCTCAGAGATGCTTGTCAAGCAATTGGAGGGATTGTGTGCCAATGAACCGAGCCTTAGGGATTTCCAGCAGAAGCCGCAACATTTTGAGGCATATATGAATCTTCTCCAAGGGGAACAGTTCACGATGGGACCTTGTTTTCTTGTTCCAGCAGAAGCCGCATCTTCAAGTCAGGTGGTTAGCATCACCCGAGAGAATGGCATGGAATTTTTGCGCGGTAGTTTCGAATGGCTCATCGAAGAAATAGATTATGCGCAGCCCTGTGTAGCGTTCATATGCGAAAACCGTGCCGTCTCGATTTGTCGCAGTGTTCGCATTACATCGAGGGCGCACGAAGCAGGGCTTGAGACTTTGGATGAGTTTCGTGGAAGGGGATATGCCGCTGCTGTTGTTGCGGGATGGGCAATGGAAGTGCGGAAAATGGGGGGAATCCCGTTATACAGTACTTTTTGGGGGAATCTTGCATCCCAAAGTGTGGCACGAAAATTGGCTTTGTCCTTTTATGGAGCCAATTTCACAGTCTATTGACCTTTTTCCATGTATGTATTACTAACATTTGAAATATAGGACGGATACGATTGTTAAACATAAAAGGGTTCCACATATTAGTTCAAGCATAATATGTAGAACCCTTTTATGTTATCTGATGTTAAATTCATTTTCTTCAGAACATCCCTTACCTAACTGATGCATGTTTCTTTCTTACATTTGGCTTCCGAATCAATGCCATAATTCCTGCTATAACAAAGAAGATGAGAGGAAAGAATCCAAAAATAGAAATAATGCAAATCACGACCGATCCAAGAATAAGCATCCAGCCGACGAGTTTCGGACTAGCGTTTCTTTTTAACAAGAAAATAGCTATAATACTTAGCGCAATGCCGATAATTCCGGGGAGAATCCACAACGTTCCAGATTGGTTCATCTGCTCGAGCGTAGTAGCCACCTGGGCATCATTCCAATTGTCATGCAAATAGTTCAGATAAGCAGGATTATCTTTGGCGTATAAGAAAAATATCCCGATCCCGACCATGATGAGACTCGTTACGGCTCCAATGATGCTTAACACGATTTCTCCTATTCGTTTCATGTTCAACCTCCAATGTACTTAATGGTACCCATACTATGGCAATAATTTCACGATTTCGCTTGGATCACCCCCTTTTTTAGCCCCACTGGATACCGGGTGCATTTTTGACCAACAACGAAGAAAAATGAAAAATAAATAATACATTTCCAAATATGAATGAATAATTTATAATTCATTCATATTCAGACAAAAAAAGATTGCCTGTATGCAATCCTATTTTTGGTGATCCGTTAAGCCTTTCATGATAAACTCTGCCAAATACTGTATCACTTGTGGGAAATGGCGAACCCCAATTTCCTCCTTGTGTGTATCGATATATACTAACGAGTCAAAAAAGGCAGGTAAAAGGTCATCATCAATATCCTCTCTTATTTTTCCTTCAGCTCTCCATTTTTTTAACAATCCAGCATATGAACTATTACGGATGGAATCATCATCCCCTTTGACTTCTTCATAGTAGCGCTCCAGTTCCTGGAATAGATCTCGGTTATACCATTCCTTCAGTATTTTATTCGAGTTCATGGCATGGATGTTCTGCTCCACCAATTGACTTACAAGTGTTACGGGATCTTGATCCATATCTAGGGATTCGAGAATATGCTTCTTCAATTTCTCATTTTCTTTAATATAGATTTCAAAAAACAATTTTTCTTTAGAAGGATAGTAGTTATAAAAAGTACCTACCGCTATTCCGGCCATTTTTGCAATATCTGAAATATTAGTGTCTTTGAATCCTTTGGAGAGGAATAATTCCGAACCGCAATTAAAGATGATCTGTTTTTTATCCATATGTTAAATACCTCTTATGAATGAATATTTTTTTAGTTCATTCACATTAAAACACTATTGGATTTATTTGTCAATAAGGTGAAGCCTGAGTTAGCTCCAGGTCACAATGGGCGTATAAATTGTGACCCATATGGGATGGAGTGGAGCATCCGGGAATGGGGCCGGAATTCTAGAGGCTAAACTGAAAACGTTCAGCCTCCAGCTGTATTTCAGCCAAATCTTCTGCTATTGTCCTGCGCTATGGCCGGCTCAGGCCAGATGGCAGGCGACATGATGTCCTGGCTTCGCCTCCCGGAACTCAGGCATGTGCTCGGCACAGATCGAAGCCGCGTATGGGCATCGCGTTCGGAAAGAACAGCCACTCGGCGGATTCAGCGGACTGGGCAGCTCGCCGCTCAGTACTATGCGTTCCTTGTCTGCCTCGATATCGGGATCGGGGACGGGAATGGCGGACATAAGAGCACGCGCATAAGGGTGAAGCGGCTCGGCGTAAAGGGTCTCGCTATCAGCCAGCTCAACGATCTGGCCCAAATACATAACGGCAACCCGATCGCTGATATGCTTGACCATGGACAGATCATGTGCAATGAATAGGTAGGTGAGTCCAAGACGCTTCTGCAGATCTTTCAACAGATTGACGACCTGGGCCTGTATTGATACGTCTAGCGCTGAGATTGGCTCGTCGCAAATGATGAACTTTGGATCGACTGCCAGCGCGCGGGCGATCCCGATGCGCTGGCGTTGGCCACCCGAAAACTCATGGGGGTAACGGGTAGAATGCTCTGGATTAAGCCCGACTAGATGAAGCAGTTCCTCCACCCGTTTCTTGCGTGCCGAACGGCTGTCGGCAAGACGGTGAATATCCAGCGCCTCCCCGATAATATCCATGACGTTCATGCGCGGATTCAGCGATGCATAGGGATCCTGGAAGATCATCTGCATTTCACGGCGGAATGCTTTGAGCTGCTGTGACTTGAGACGGTAAATATTCGTCTCCCCGTACCAGGCTTCCCCTGCAGTCGGCTCGTACAAGCGGAGGATGGTCCGTCCCGCCGTCGATTTGCCGCATCCTGATTCGCCTACCATCCCGAGCGTCTCACCTTTACCGACGGTGAAGCTGATGTCATTAACGGCCTTTAACGTCTGGCCCCGTCCAAGATGAAAATGTTTGCTCAGCCGGTTAATCCTGAGTAATGGTTCTGTGCTCATCTAGCCACCTCCTGTGCCAGCGGATGCAGCAACCAGCAGCTCGCGCTGTGGGTTTCGCTGATGGCGGTCGCTTCCGGCTGCCGCTGCTGGCAGACATGCATCGCGTCGTTGCACCGGGCCCAGAACGGGCAGCCTTCCGGCGGCTTGGCCAGATCTGGCGGCGTGCCGTAAATCGGCACAAGCGGCTCATCCTTGCTCTGGTCGATTCGTGGCAGGGAACGCAGCAAGCCTCGAGTATACGGATGTTGCGGTTGCTTGAATATTTCCCGCTTTGTACCGGTTTCGACAATTTGACCCGCATACATGACGATGACACGATCACACAAATCCGCCACAATGCCAAGATCATGCGTAATCAAAATAATCGATGTCCTAAGTTCGCTCTGCAGAGATTTTAGTACACGCAGAATCTGGGCCTGGATCGTCACGTCGAGTGCTGTCGTCGGCTCGTCTGCGATGAGAAGCGCCGGGCGGCAAGCTAAGGCAATGGCGATCATGGCCCGCTGCCTCATGCCCCCAGAGAACTCATGCGGGTATTGCGAGAAGCGCGAGGCCGGATGGGGGATGCCAACCATCTCAAGCATCTCTATTGCCCGCCGCTTGGCTTCCTGTGCTGTCATGTGCTGATGTTTGACCAGCACCTCTGTAATCTGGCGTCCGATCGTCATCGTTGGATTCAGCGATGTCATCGGATCCTGAAAAACCATTCCAATATCCTTTCCTCGAACCGACTGCATTTCCCGCTCCTTCAAACGCAGCAGATCTTTTCCCTGAAACCGGATTGTTCCTTGATGAATGCGGGCGGGAGGCTGCGGCAGAAGACGCATGATCGCTTGGGCAGTCACGCTCTTGCCGCAGCCGGATTCACCGACGATGGCGACGGCCTCGCCTGGCTGAACATGGAATCCGATGCCGCGCACGGCCTGCACCTCGCCGCCGCGGACATGGAAGGAGATATGGAGATCTTGGACTTCTAGCAATTTTTGCATAGGCGAACCTTCCTTGTCCTTATTTTTTCATCTTTGGATCGAGCGCATCGCGTAGCCCGTCCCCGAACAGATTGAAGCACAGCATCATCAGGCTGATAAACAGCGCAGGGAAGGCAAGACGCCATGGATAAATCATCATCGTTTTAAGCGCGTCGTTGATCATCGTCCCCCACGATGCTGCTGGCGATTGCACGCCCAGCCCAAGGAAGCTCAATACTGCTTCGCTGAAGATAGCTGTCGGCACCGCCAAGGTCAAGGTAACGATAATCGGTCCCATCGAATTCGGCAGGAGATGCCGGAATAGAATGCGCATGTGAGGCGAGCCCAGGGAACGTGAGGCGAGGGCATATTCTTGATTTTTGAGCTGCATCATCTGCCCGCGCACGATCCATGACATATTGATCCAGCCTGTCACACATAACGCCAATATAATCGTGCCCAGGCTTGGTTCGAAGACGACGACGAGCAGAATGGCGACCAGCAGATCGGGAATGGAATAGATGATTTCAGAGAATTTATTCATCACCTCGTCGAGACGTCCACCGATATAACCCATGATGCCGCCATAGATAACGCCGATGACAAGATTGATGATCGCAGCGGTGAAGCCAACGATAAGAGAAATGCGCGCGCCCATCCACGTACGGGCGAACATGTCGCGGCCGAGATCGTCCGTGCCGAACCAATGCTCGGCTGAAGGTGGCAGGTTCGTCGACTCCAGATGATTGGTATAGTAATCATAAGGTGTCATCATTGGGCCGATAATAGCCATGACGATAATGAGCAGCAAGAAGATAAGGCTTACCATAGCAACATGGTTGCTGCGCAGACGCAGCCAGGAGTCACGCAATGCGGATACGCCTTCCTGTACGATCGCTTCCGCCGCATGTTCGTTGACGTCCGCCTTCCGGAAATCTTCCGGGGGCAGAATGCGTTTTTCGGCAGGTGAGGGATGGAACATTGTCATGCGGCCTTCTCCTTTCTCGAGACAAGAGTGATGCGGGGATCGACGAGTCCATATGCGATGTCGGTGATGAAGCGGGCGCACATCAGAATAAGCCCGTAGAATAGTGTAATGCCCATAATGAGCGAGTAGTCACGATTGCTGATGCTGATGACATATATTTTGCCTAGACCGCCGATTCCGAAAATTTGTTCGATGATAAAAGAGCCTGTCACGACATTGGCCGTGAGCGGTCCAAGATAGGTGACAACGGGCAGAATACCGTTACGCAGCACATGCCGGCGTACGATGACGCCGCGGGACAAGCCTTTGGCCTTGGCGGTCTTAATATAATCGGCCGTTAGCACCTCCAGCATATTCGAACGTGTCAGGCGTGCGATAAAAGCGATAGGCAGGGCGGATAGTGCAAGGGTCGGCATAATGTAATCAAGCGGACCGCTCAGACCGACAACATGAAGCCATTGCAGCTTTACACCGAAAATATACTGGAAGAAGGAAGCAAGTACAAAGCTGGGGACCGATACGCCTAGAACCGCAATGACCATTGAGACGGAGTCAAGCAGCTTGCGATGCCGCAGCGCCGCAATCATGCCTAGGCCGACGCCAATGGCAACGGAGACAATAATCGAGACAATACCGAGCTTCAAGGAGTAGGGGAAGGCATCGCGAATCGTTTGGCCTACTTCGCGGTCCTGCATTTTCATTGAAATCCCCAGATCGCCTTTCGCCAGGTGGGACAGGTATACGAAATATTGCTCATATAATGGTTTATCCAGTCCGTATTGGGCCATCAGGCGGGCATGGATTTCCGGCGGAACAGCTTTTTCCGACATGAAGGGATCGCCGGGAATGACTTTCATAAGCACAAAAGTAACGGAAGCCAGCACCCACAGCGACAGGATGAGGTAGAACAATTTGGTGAGAATGTACCGAATCATGGATGCATCCTCCTTTCTGGTCAGATTATTTCTGCCGCGGATATGAAGAAGCGGGACGCACTGGCAATGGGCCAAGTGCATCCCGGATTAAATTCCTGCTGACAGGCGCGGGGAACGTAGTTATTCGTAGTAACCCCGGCTAAAGAAGATGTTTCCTTGGTAGTCGACATATACGTTTTTGAGATTCGGTTTTTTGAGCGCAACGTTCGTGTAGTAGTACAGCGGAAGAATGGCTTGATCCTGCTCGATCAATATACGTTCCGCTTTGGCCATCAATTCCATCCGCGCCTTGTTATCAAGCGATTGCTTCGCTTCGTGTACGAGCTTGTCATATTCCGGATTGCTGTATCCGATATCATTGTTGCCGCTTCCAGTCATGTACAAATCGATAAAGGACATTGGATCGTTGTAATCGGTCGACCATCCGGACCGGGCCACTTGGTAGTTAAGCGAAGTGCGGTTCTTCAGGAAGACGCCCCATTCCTGATTCTCGATTTTCATTTTGATGCCGAGATTTCTACTCCACATGTCGGCGACGGCCTCAGCTACTTTTTTATGGCTTTCATCGGTATTGTAGATGAGCGTAAATTCAGGCATGGCGGACAGCCCCTCTTCGCTGAGCCCCTTTTGCAGCAGCGCTTTTGCTTCCTCTACATTTTCCTTGAGATAATCGTCCTTGTGCTCGGAGCGGAATTCTCCATTCACACCCGCGATTCCCGGAGAAACAATGCCAAACGCGGGCAGTTGTCCGCCAAGAGTCACCTTATCGACGATCAACTGGCGGTCGATCGCCATCGTCAGCGCTTTGCGGATGTTAACGTTATCAAACGGCTTTTGTTTATTGTTGAACAAATAGTAGTAGGTGGAGGCGATGCCCTTAATCTCCAGTTCGTCCGGCTTCGACTGCTTCAAGATTGGAATCTGTTCGTTCGGAATGCGTCCGGTCGGCAGGCCGGCGTAATCGAGCTGATTGGTCTCGTACATGTTCAGTTCCGAACCTGAATCGTTGACCATTGTCATCTGAACCTTGGTGAATTTAATGTCGTCCTTAGCGTAGTAATTCTCATTCTTAACCAACTCAAGCAAGCTTTGTGGCTTCCAATCGTTGATTTTGAACGGGCCATTCGAAATAATGGTGCTCGCGTTGGATGCCCACTTAGGATTTTCTTTAACGGAGGAATGTACAGGGAAATAGGTCGGTAATGAAAGTAGGCTTAAAAAATACGGAGTGGAGTGTTCCAAATTGACCTCGAGCGTGTTGGCATCAACAGCTTTGACCGCAACCGAATTCGGGTCGGTGTTCTTCCCGGTGTTATATGCTTCCGCGCCTTTGATATAGTACATTTGATAGGCGTACGGAGGTGCCGGCTCGGTCTTCGGATTGAGAACCCTCTTCCACTCGAATTCGAAGTCAGCCGCAGTCACGGGATCTCCGTTTGACCATTTTGCGTCCTTATGCAAATGGAAGATGTACTTGAGCCCATCGGGAGAGACGTCCCAATTCTCTGCAGTGCCTGAAAGGACTTTTCCGTTTTCGTCGCTTCGCGTCAACCCTTCATATAGCCCATTGAGTACGGCCATCCCTACGTTGTCTTGCACTACCCCGGGATCAAGCGTTGGTGGATTCGAATGCAGATTGAAGCGGAAGACCTGTTCTTTCGGCGGATCATTTTTGTTCCCAGGCGTGGGTTCAGCGGCCTTTTCATTGCTCGCCTTCGGAGGCGAGGAAGCATTGTCTTGGCCTTTGCTTCCGCAAGCGCCCATTAAAGCGCTTGCGGCAAATATGATCAGCAAGGCCAGCATTGATTTACGTTTCATTCGAAATAATGTCCCCTCTCATGATATGTAGTGGTCCACTTTGGCCAGCAGTAACACGATGAGGCGGAAGAGGATGCGGCCTTCGGTGTTTCCCCTATCATACTATAAACATGTCAACCTGTCTCCATATATTCCCATAACATTTAAAATTTTTATTAAAAAATGTTGCGAGAGGCGATGTATCATTCATTCGAACTGATATTGAAGAAAGCGGCAGGAATATGCACTTAGCTTGTCGAAAGCAGAAGCGATTGGACACATGGGCCAATTACCAACAACAGAGTCAAGAACGACTCATAACAGGGAGGAATGCAGAGTGCAGCATATTTTATTGATTGGCGCGGGCACGATGGGAGGCGCTCATACCTTATCTTACCTTAGCCTTACACAGGCCAGACTCGTCGGTATCGTCGATATTCAGCTGGACAAGGCAAAACAACTTGCGCAGCATGTCGGCGCCCAGGCCTTTACCTCAATCGAGGAGGCACTTCAATTGTTGGAGCGTGTGGATATTGTCGACGTTTGTGTGCCTACTTTTCTACATAAGGAATTTGTGCTGAAAGCGGCAGAACAAGGTAAACATGTCATTTGCGAAAAGCCGCTTGCCGGAAATTTAAAAGATGCTGAGGAGATGATGGAATATTGCAAATCCCAGCAGGTTCAGTTGTTTGTCGGACATGTTGTGCGATTTTTTCCGGAGTATGAAAAAGTAAAATCCCATCTGGACAACGGAGCGATCGGACAAGTGGGGGTTGTTCGCATGACACGGGCCGGACAGATGCCAGTCGGGTGGAATGATTGGTATGCGGATTTCGCGCAAAGCGGGGGCGTAGTCATGGATTTGTCCATCCACGATATCGATTTCCTTCGTTGGTGCTTTGGTGATGTGGAACGTGTTTATGCCAAAAGTTTGCATGGGCGTGCAAATCACGCAAGCGGCAGAATGGATTACGCGCTTGTAACGCTCCGCTTTAAGAACGGTGTGATCGCGCATGTTGAGGGTTCTTGGGCGCATGAAGGATTTACGACTAAATATGAGTTTGCGGGTTCGGGCGGAATTATTGATTTTGACAGCAACAAGGATACATCATTTGCATTGACTCGGCGCCAGGCGGCTGTGGATGCGGCGGGTGTCTATGTGCCAGAAAGTCCGCTCGTGCAAACGCCTTATGCTCGTGAATTGCAGCATTTTATCGAGTGCCTTGAAGATGGCTCTACACCGAAAGTAACGGCCGAGGACGGTTACAAAGCAATCGAAATCGTGCTTGCTGCGATTCAATCTATGGAGACAAAACAGCCGGTGACCTTGGGCGAACATGCGCTATCGGCGCTACGCGATTAAACTGGGGAGGGACGATCCATGAAAGTTGGCATTATCAGTTTGGCGCATATGCATGCGCTTACATATATTGAGGTTATGCTTGATATGAAGGATGTACAGATTGTTGGTGTCGCCGATGAGGATCAGGCAAGAAGGGGAAAATGGGCCGATCATTTCAAACAGCTTAATATTCCTTTGTTATCGGACTATCAGGAGCTGTTGCAGCAGGATGTAGACGCCGTCATCGTAACATCGGAAAACATAAAGCATCATGAGCATGTCCTTGCCGCAGCCCGTGCAGGCAAACATGTGTTATGCGAAAAGCCGCTGGCTACCAAGTTGACAGACATGCGGGAGATGATCGATGCATGTGAGGAACATGGTGTATATCTCGGAACGGCTTTTCCGGTTCGATTCTGTACCCCTGTCGCAGCTGCAAAAAAAGCGATTGATTCCGGTCAAATCGGTACCATCCTGGCAATTAAAGGTACCAATCACGGGTATATTCCGGGCGGATGGTTTATAGATCCCTCATTGTCTGGCGGAGGGGCGGTTATGGACCATACCGTGCATCTGGCCGATGTAATGAGATGGTTAATGGGGGCCGAAGTTCAAGAAGTATATGCGGAACATGACAGCCATTTTTCAGACGACCCGATTGATGATTGCGGAATTGTGACCTTGGAGTTTGACAACGGCGTCTTCGCTACGATCGATTGCAGTTGGTCGCGCACGAAGATTTATCCAACCTGGGGTGATGTAACGATGGAAATCATCGGGACGGATGGTATTGTTCAAGTGGATGCATTTGGGCAGAAAGTGAATGTGTACAGTGAAACCGAAGGAGTGAAGTGGGATCCTTGGGGAGACAACATGGATGCGGGACTAGTACAAGATTTCATCGAAAGTATTCGCAGTGGAAAAGCACCTTTAGCAACAGGTTTTGATGGTTTGCGGGCGACTGAGGTGGCATTAGCAGCTTACCAAGCTTCCGAACAAAAGAAGACAATCGTGCTAAGATAGCAATCATAACGATAGGTCGTTTCGCTGTGGTCCACACTGGCTAAGGGTAGGTAGCAGTGGATCACAGTTGAAACGTCCGATCTCTAATTGGGGCAATATTACAACTATGTTTAAATTATGGATGGACTATTAAAAGAAAATCTGGCTTCTATGCTGACCCAACTTGCGAAGCAATGAAGAGATAACGCAACAGCCAAAGTAGTTAAAAACAGTATATTGCAGAAATTATTCCTACAGACGTTTTCTGAAGTGAATACATATTTCCCACAGCTTTCTCAAACAATGAGGTAAACGCCAACGATCCGGCACCTATATTACCGTTAAATAATAATGGATTCCATCCACGATGGCTTTGGCGATTTTGAGTTGGCCTTTCCGGTCGGTAAGCATGACGCGATCCTTAGCGTTGCTGAGAAACCCGGTTTCGACAATAACTGCCGGATCGGCCACATGATTGAGAAGATAAAACGGCCGACCATGTTTAATGAAACCTTTGGAACCGTAAAGCTGATCAAGCTGCTCCTGAATAGCCGAAGCGAGCATAACACTATGCCCCTCATTCTGAAAAAGGACAACTCCTCCACGCTGTGCGGTGTGCCCCCAGTTGACATGCAAACTGACGACAATAAGCGTGGGAATCTGCTTGCTCAGTTCTTTGCGCTGGGCTAAATCCCGTAGATGCCTTGATCTGCTGTTCAGCCATTGGTTCTCATCGCTTAGCGCATAATCACCGGTCCGGTTTAATACGGCATGATAGCCCTTGCTGCGTAGTAGTAAGAAGACCTTTTGCGCAATGGCGAGAGTAATGTCTTTTTCCAATATGTTTTGAAATGAAGTTCCTCCGTCAACACCGCCATGGCCCGCATCGATAATGATAACGTCACGCGAAAATGCGGGATGTTCCTTGATTTCCTCCGGTCTAGCCAGAGCCATGGCTTGAACGGGAGAAGCAAGGACAAGAGATGCACCGATTAGGGTAAATAAAAGCAGTTTCGAGAGCTTAATCATATGTAAATGGCCATCCTTTCGAAATTTAAGTTTGCACACATAGGATATGTCGAAAGAAATAGGTACAGCATTATAATGTACAAAAGGCGGAAATAAATGCATTTAACGGATAAAAAAAGAATAAAAAAATAAAAAAATAACCTGTATTTACCTTGAAGTTTTATGACTGGCCTAAAGCGCTGTCCGTTTAAAAAGCTGCTGATTTGCGCAAGCTATTGTTATCACAGCTTCGGAAGGGGTGTACGCCAGTGGCTAGCGGAGACGAACTTGTAAAATATATTACAGAACGCTTCGTTTCGTTTATGGAGACTCCTAAAGAGGAACGACGGCGGAAAAACCAACTGAAAGAACCGTGGTCCGAGAAATGGTTTGGCATGATCCCGCTCGGATTAACATTGATGAAGCGGCAGACAGGAAAAGAAAAACAAAAATGAACAAAAGACGCCTGACCAGTCAATTTGGTCAGGCGTCTTTTGTTCACATATCAGAAAGTATAAAATCACTGCCCTGTTTCATAAGTTTATTGTTGGGGGTTATTTTACATATGGGATTAGTTCATACTGTGGAACTCGCCATGCAAGAGGAGTTCGGAAGCGGGCAAAAAGCGGCTGCCATTGATTCCGGAAGCGGCGTACAATACATCATTTCCACTGGTGTCAGACGACCAGGTGTGGATGCCGGTGATGGCAAAAGGCGCGCCATAATTAGCGTTATGGCCCGGGGATATGAATACTAGGCTTGACTGACCCGTTTTCACTGCTTGAAACAGATCGCTGTTTCTTTGAAAGGCCAATTTTGGCGTCGTAAGCCATAATAGATTGTCGTAAGGATCGTTTGTCCGGTGCGGCTCAGAGATCATTGTACTGGCAAGCTGAATCCTCAAATGAGGGGTCAAGCCACCGGCGGCTTTAGCATCATTTGCAGCCTGAATCGGCAGTTCCTCGGCAGTGATGCCGTGAAGATATATTGCCTTTTTGCCAGGCCGCGTAATTTTCCATAATGGCAGCAGGGTGGAATAGCGGGCCTCAATGCTCACGCCAGCCAGCAGTTTGGAGTCTGCTTTTAGAATGCCAAGCTGCTTCAACCGGCTGTAAAGGGCTGGCGTATTATACGGCATGGATTCGTCTCTGCCGTACTCACTTAGCATATAGCTTCCGTCATCGGTAGAGGTTAGAATCAGATAGCCGATCGGCTTGCCATTTTGGCTGACCGTAGCCAGCCAGCTGTGCGTACCCGGTCCAAGTGGGTTATAGGATATGCTCGCATTTTTCCATTGTTCAAAGGAATCTTGCATCGATAGTTCGCTGACTACGTCTTTTGTGAAACTTTGCAGCGAGGATGGGGCGGCTTCGAGTCTTTGGCTGAAAACCATATTTTTTAATGCGGTCGTATTTATCGAAATGCTTTGCTTGATAGACGGGGAATTTCCAGACGCTTTTGCGTCTAGCGCTCCCGCCGACATCAGGCATTCTGCTATGAGAAGCAAGGCTATCGCTTTCTTGGTGAAGGAGAGAAGGTTATTTTTGTTCATATTGTTCACCTTTCCTTTTTACCATTGTCTTCCTAATTGTATTGGACAAGCCATGAAAAGGTTGTTGCAAGCTGTCGCGCGGTTATGCGGGTATGCGGTTCTATTTTTGCCTTCTTTTAGCGAGGGAAGTCTAAATACATCTACCGGGCAGACCGCAGATGAAACAGACCGCAAGTTATGGCGGACAGATGGACTTTGGGTTCGTATTGCCATGTCGTTTCGCTTCGCCTGTTGGCGTGTTGTTCGCGGATGGCGGCCAGCTTTTCCTCGTCAGGTTCTTTGAGCAGATCCTCGTAATAGAGATCGATGACCGCAAGTTCCTCATTCAGGCGCTCTCTGGCTTGCTCAGCCCATCCGTAATCCATTTCGGCAAGTTGACGGGTCATATAAGATTCAAGTGAATCGGCAGCTTCGGCAAGCGAAAGGGAAGCGGGCAGGATATGAATATTTTCAGGCAGACGCGGACTCAGGGGCACGCCTTTGAGCAGGTCGGGAAAAGGGAAACTGACCCGTCCGGTTACCAGGGATATGCCGACAAAATACAGCTCTTCCTTCTTGACGTCGCAGGCCATTTCCGCCTTGAAGCATATCCCAAGCCATGGCTCGTAGGCTGCGGAGAACAGCGTTCCGCGCTGGAGCGCAGAAGGCTGCTCGAACAGATATAGGCAGGAGCCTTCCTGGCGCGCAGCATTCCAAATTTGCTGCAGCCTGCTGCTGCCGTAGATCACGTCCTCGCGTTGAATTCGTCCCGGTCCGATCTGCGGCAGCAGGGGTGCCGTACCGTAATAGCGGGAGAGAATACTGTCTTGCTGGGGAGCGGAGTCACTTTTTGCCTGTTCATTTTTGTCGTATTGCTCAGGGTCGAATACGAACGTAAACGAGAGTGTCTCGGGCTCAGCACCGGTTCGTTCAACAAATCCCCAGTAGTAAGGTCGATTAGTCAGCTGCTTGTCCGCCTGGGGGGAAAGCTTGACTGTCACATGATAGGGTGACTTCTCGATAAACTGACATTCTGTCCCCTCAAGATAGGTCATCATATGCTCCTGAACCTGCTGCGGCGACATGGTCATGTTAGGCTTCCTCCTCTCGCACGGATTCCGACTCGTAATCCACCTGCTGTTTGATTTGATCAAGGGTGTGTCCGAGCGTGTCGACCTTTTTCCGGATTTCCTCATTGGATTCGGATTCCAGGAATAGCTTATACAAGCTTTTTTCTAATGATTCCTTTTTTTCAAAACGCTCGAGAATGACATCAAGGCCGCCGATAACCATTTCAAACATATTGATTTTTTCATGAAGAAGATGTAGGATATGCTCTTCAATGGTGCCGGTGGTGGACAGGTTATAAATTTTCACGTCGTTTTGCTGGCCAAGGCGGTGGACACGTCCGATCCGCTGCTCTACCCGCATCGGGTTCCATGGCAGGTCAAAGTTGATCATATGATGGCAAAATTGGAGGTTAATACCTTCGCCTCCGGCTTCAGTTGCGATCATGACCTGCGCGCGTCCCTTAAAGAGATCCATCATCCAGTCTTTTTTGCCGCGGTTCATGCCTCCACGGTAGGGTACGCAAATGAGGCCGTGCTTCTGAAAGTATTGGAGCAAATATTCCTGGGTAGCCCGGTATTCGGTGAACACGATGACCTTCTCATTCATCTGCTGGATCAGTTCAATCGTTTTTTCGGCTTTGGTATTCGCCTTGATGGCTTTAATGGCGGTGACCAGCTCCCAGACCTTGGCTGTAAGCGGCGACTCGTCCGGAATTTTTTTTGAAAGATTCACCAGGGTGAGAAATACGGCATCGCGGCTGCTGCATACTTCCCGCTGCAGAGTGACAAGCGACAGCATACTGCTTAAATTTCCGCCGGAGGCTTTGTATTGGTCTTTGACGAAGGCTGTCACGCCGTCATACAGCGCTTGTTCTTCAGGTGAAAGCTGCAAGCTCACGTTGCTCACATAACGTTTCGTGAAATGAACCGGCCCTTCACCGCGGCGGTTGCGGATCATGACCTTGGCTAGCTCGTCTTTGAGCTGGTCCTGATTTTTGGGCTGTCTTTTTCCAACGACGAAATTGCTGGCAAAGTCGCCTTGGCGACCAAGCTGGCCGGGCTTCAGTAATGTAATGAGATTAAAAAGCTCGGTCATATCATTTTGCACGGGTGTCGCTGTAAGGAGCAGACAGTATTTTTTGCGAAGTTTCTGAATGAACTGATAGTTTGTCGTTTTCTTGTTTTTCAGCTTATGGGCTTCATCGATGATCAGCATGTCGTATTCCTGCTCTAGCAAAAAATCTTTGTGCGGATCGCGTTTGGCGGTGTCGATTGAAGCGACGACAATGTCGGAATGCCAGGAGTATGCTTTTTTTTGGGCAACGGCGGGAATGCCGAATTTGCTGTTCAGTTCCCGCACCCATTGCAGCACCAGGGAAGCCGGCACAAGAATCAGCACTTTGGAGACAAGGCCGCGGATGATATATTCTTTTAAAATCATGCCGGCTTCTATCGTTTTTCCAAGACCGACCTCATCTGCCAATATGGCTCTGCCGGACATTTCGAACAGCACTTTATGCGCTGTATCCAGCTGGTGGGGTAGCGGGGAGAGGCCCTGCAAATGCTTAAGACACTGCAGCTCATCAAAGCTGGTTACTAGCCGGGCTTCTTCTCCTTGGATTGCCAGCTGCGCGAGCCGCCAGTCACCCCAGGGACCACCTTTGTCCAGACGGTTGTTCAGCTGTTCGAGCCAGCTACGGTCGATATGCAGAGGAACCGGAAGAGCCTGCGGTTGCCCGCTTTTACTGGTTTGGGAAGTGTTCATGCCCCGTGCCTCCTTTCTCATTTCGCATTCATACGTATGTGTAGTATGACCGTAAACGGAAGAGTTCATAACAGAGCTTGAAAGAATGGGATCCGGAAGGAGCCGGAGGGTTTTCATGATTATTTTCATAGCAAAAAAATTAAAAAAGTGAGATAAATGCAGGAAAGAAGAGGTTGTCCGGCGTAGAGTGCTCTTGATCTTCAAAATTCCAAGAATGGCCTGTAGAGTTACAATATGTGGTATTGTATAATGAGATTTGAACACAATATATAGTGCGTGATGGCCTTATAATGATGTTGAAGCGCCTTATATAAATCCGGCTAGCCTGATGAAATAATCGATAGACTGGTTAAATCCAAAATCGCAATAGGAGGTAATTTTTGAGTATGGTTGAGCGGAAGCAGAAGCTTGAAGGATTAAGTGAAAAAATCTTTTTGGACCGGTACGCATGGAAGGATGCGGATACCAGTCATGCCAAAGTTGGGGATGTCGTTTTGGTGTTGACCAAAGATGATCCTAAATTTCCGACTAAAGAGGTTGGTGAGATCGTGAGCCGTGACGGCAGCAAAGTTACGGTTAAAACCCGCCGCGGCGAGCTCGTGGAATCTGATGTAGATAAATTAACTTTAAATATAGAAAAAACACCTGAAGAAATGTGGGACCGTCTGGCGGAAGCGATGTCCTCCGTGGAGGAAACGCCTGAGCTGCAGGCAGAATGGCGGGGGAAATTCCGCTCCGTTCTGGATGACTGGAAGCTGGTTCCCGGCGGCCGGATCGCAGCGGGGGCAGGTGCCAGCGATGAGCTGACGCTGTTTAACTGCTATGTCATTCCATCGCCAAAAGACAGCCGGGGAGGCATCATGTCTACCTTGTCCGAAATGACGGAAATTATGGCGCGCGGCGGCGGTGTTGGCATCAATCTGTCATCCTTGCGTCCACGCAGAGCAATCGTGAGGGGCGTTAACGGTTCTTCCAGCGGTGCTGTTTCCTGGGGCGGACTGTTCAGTTACACGACCGGCTTGATCGAGCAGGGAGGAAGCCGCAGAGGCGCACTTATGTTGATGATCAATGACTGGCATCCGGATGTGCTGGATTTCATCACTGTCAAGCAAACAATGGGACAGGTGACGAATGCGAATTTGTCCGTCTGCGTTAGCAATGATTTTATGAAAGCTGTCAAAGAGGATCTGGATTGGGAGCTTGTTTTCCCGGACACGAACGAGCCGAATTATGATGAAATCTGGGATGGCGATCTTGACAAGTGGAAAAAGGAAGGCCGCAGCGTCATTCACTATCGCACCGTAAAAGCGCGTGAAATTTGGCATACCATTATTGAATCGGCTTGGAAATCCGCGGAGCCAGGCGTCGTATTTATGGAGTACTACAACCAGATGTCCAACAGCTGGTATTTCAATCCGATCATTTGCACCAATCCTTGTGGTGAGCAGGGGCTGCCTGCATGGGGCGTGTGCAACCTGTCGGCGGTCAATCTCTCCAAGTTTTATGATGAAGAGAAGCAGGATGTGGCATGGGACGATCTGGCGGTGACAACGCGTTATTCCGTACGTTTCCTGGATAATGTCATCACCAAGACGCCATATCATTTTGAAGAAAACGAGAACAACCAGAAGAAAGAACGGCGCGTAGGCCTCGGTACGATGGGCCTTGCGGAGCTGATGATCAAACTGAAAATCCGCTACGGTAGTCCGGAATCAATGGAATTCCTGGATAAGCTCTATGGATTTATTGCCCGCGAAGCTTATTTGGCATCTTCGGAAATCGCCAAGGAGAAGGGCTCCTTCTCGGCATTTGACGCTGAGTTGTATTTGCAAAGCGGTTTTATGAAAAATATAACTGACGTATATCCTGAGGTGGGTGAAGCGGTCCGTGAAAGCGGCATGCGCAATGTAACCATCATCACGCAGGCGCCAACCGGAAGCACAGGCACAATGGTAGGAACGTCGACAGGCATCGAGCCATATTTCGCCTTCAAATATTTCCGTCAAAGCCGCCTCGGCTTTGATGAACAGTTCGTGCCGATCGCTCAGGAGTGGCTTGACGCACATCCGGGCGAGGAACTGCCGGATTATTTTGTGACAGCAATGGATTTGTCCGCTGAGGACCATATCCGTGCGCAAGCGGCAATCCAGCGTTGGGTGGACAGCTCGATCTCGAAAACAGCGAATTGTCCAGCGGACTTTACGGTGGAAGATACAAAGCGCTTGTATGAGCTGGCCTTCGATCTGGGCTGCAAAGGTGTGACCATTTACCGTGACGGCAGCCGCGATGTACAGGTACTGCAAACGGAGAAAAAAGAAGATAAGAAGCAAGACGAAAAACAAGCAGCGGCTGCGGATGAAGCGGCCAATACAAAAGAAACCGTTGCTGCGAAGCAACCAGACGAAGCTGCAGGCGTATCCGGAGGGAAAATCGTCGACAAACAGTACAAACGGCGCCCGCAAGTGCTGCGCGGAGCAACGTACAAGATTAACACGCCATTTGGTATGGCTTATATCACCATCAATGATTTGGAAGGCATACCGAGCGAAATCTTCCTGAACGTGGGCAAAGCTGGTTCCGACGTGTTTGCGATGGCGGAGGCTCTTGGACGCGTCTGCTCGCTGTTCCTTCGTTACGGAGACCACGGCGACAAAGTTGAGTTGCTCATCAAGCACTTGAAAGGGATCGGCGGATCTGGAGCCATCGGCTTTGGTCCTAACCGCGTCGAATCTATAGCAGATGCTGTAGCGAAAGCACTCGAAACGCATGTGCAGTCCGGTTATGGAGAAGATCACGATCCTGCACCGGTTGCGGCAACGCTGGCTCAAGAAACAGAGGAGCACAGCAAAGCTATGGACAACCGTTACCGTGATCCGGAAGCCTCGGTCGATCTGTGCCCGTCTTGTGGTTCAGCGACGCTGATCAATATCGAAGGCTGTAAAACCTGCGGGAATTGTGGGTATAGCAAGTGTTCGTAAGGCCTTGCGTTGATCTACCTTAAACTTTTGTGATGTGTGTGGCGTCATAATTATTGAGAAAGTTTTCAAGATTTGTGAGAGAACATTTTCGAATTTAATGAGAGTTGTATAATTATGCAAGTATTCATCGTTGCTATTAACGAATCAAGCTTCGAATCAAAAAATGAAATAAATACATGCAAAATGATTAATATTTCAAGAAGTGCTGGCTCAAGAGCCAAAGAGGATCACTGTTCCAAGCGGTGATCCTCTTTTTTCGTATATTCAATTTAATCTTTTATCTATAAATGAGCAAAAACAGTTACAAAAAACCCCATAACAATCAAGCAACATGGAGCTGCTCACAGATTTCATGAAACGGAATGCCCTTTTGGGCACATTCGTAGACGTAATGAA
>JAIRVF010000131.1 GCA_031254035.1 Paenibacillus sp. | reverse complement strand
TCCTCTTTTCGTTGACAACCTTTATCAATTCCTTACGGATGTTTTCAATTTTTTCTATTAAACTGCTAGGTTCTTCATATAAAAAGTAAAATGGCGTTAGAGTGCTTGTACATAAGTTTGTTCGATTCATTTTCATACCCCATCCATGAATATCTTTGCACTTAATTATAGATGAAGTTGGCAACAATTACTTATTTTAGGTTATCGCGCAACATTTTTATATTCAAAACAACAAAAAACGCCTAAGCAGGCGTTTTTTGTTGTGGTATCTATGGAGCATTTATGAATGAATCGATATGTTATATATAAAATATTTCAAAATTCCTATCAACTCTGTTAGTTACTACTGCTGCAGAACGTCGGTATTATCCAAGGTGGATGTGCGGACACAACACTAGGAATAAGTGTAGTTCCTAAAGCAGCCAGTAATATTGCAACTAAAAGAATCGGTATTTTTGAAAACATCTTTTTCATGCTACCAGTCCTCTCTTTATTAGTTGATGGTATATTGAATCTAATTTCTTCATAACCTCCATGGTAAGGAGTGTTTCATCTTTTATTATGGCATGACTAATATGTAACAAACTCATGATTGCTTTATCATACATGCTGATATCCATATACTTCCACGCGCTTTCAATATAACAGTCGAATGCTTCCCCGCATGATTGCACTTTAAGCAGAAAAATCCCTTTTAGCAAATAATAATAAGCTAATGTTGACTTTTTGATTGGTGGCGTACGTTCATCATTAATGCTTTCTATCATCCAATCTTCATACCTTAAGAGTCCTTCTGCTGATACCAGGTCGTTGGTAGAGAGGTAAAGATTTAATAACTCAGTCACTGCATAAATGAGATTATAATCTGATGGATTTTTTAAATAGTCCTCTAATTGTGAAATAGATAGTTCTGTATTTCCTATTTTCCCATTCGTTATCGCCTTCTTAAATCTGGCATTATCAGATACGTAGGGGAAAGGAAATTTATTACATTCCCCAAGATAAATTTGGCACTGTTCGTATTGCCCTAAATAATGGTATGAACAGGCAATGCTATATACAGCATTCGCTTTATATTCACCTAGAGGTTCATCGTTTTCTAGGATATACGAACTTAGATTTATGCACTCTTCATACAACATGAGGTTATAGGCATGAACAGCCAGACTGTAATGTGCTATTATTTTTTCCTTGTCACTAAGGAAGTTTGCATAATCCAAAATATTTTTTCCTGATTGATAGGTTTCCTTCAATTTGCTGAAGTCATTTCTTTCAATCATGTATTTCCGGTACAATCCTTTAGCAATATAAGGCATGATTCCATGAGAACGCGAGTAATCAATAATGAGGTGGCATAGAGATAATTGAATGGAGGTATCTTCTACGGAGTCTATCATTTGGTACAATTTCTTAACCAGCTCAAAGCTATCTTCGTTTGGCGATTCGAGAAATCTGAAGGCTATTTTTGAAATAAGCGGCGGATCCTCGATTGTTGCCAATTCGTTTTGTAATATGGAATAGATCACTTCTGATTTATGTCCAAGCTCGATATACTGCTCTACGATGTCGTTATGGGGGATATCTAATGCAGCAGCAATGGATAATATAGATTGAAAATCCGGACGTTTAACTCCTCCGTTTTCAATTCTCGACAAGCTGCCCTTATCAATGCCGACAACATCTTGCAGCTTTGATAAGCTAAAATTTTTATTTTTTCGATGGTATTGTATCAGTTCCCCCAAGCTTCTAGGTTTCGCGGTAACAGTATTCACTTCCTCACCTCCCATAAAGAGACGAATTTACAATCTATAATTCTATATTTTACCATTTCATTGAAAGTATGTAAACAACCTCCTCTCCTACATTTCTAATCTAATCTGTTAGCTGGATCGTTGATAGTCTTTGAAGTTACGGATAGGTAAGTTGTAATGTTATTCATCTCGTTCTCTGAAATTTCATACCTTTATCTTCCTCCTAAGTATAATATCAGGGAAATTCAAGACTTTAGTCCTGTATAATGCTAAAATTTGGAGTGGCTTTTTATGAAGAAAGGAGCATGTGGTATTCAATGCCTTCTGACTATAATGGGGACGTAAACGCTCCATATCAGTCATCATAGGAGGAATGAAATGATTAACATCAAGAAAAGTTTGCTCGGATGTCTTCTTGTTGCCGCCGTGGTTTCTGCGCCGGTCATGCTCCCTGCAGCTAACCAGGCTGAAGCCGCTTCAGCAGTCACGCAAACGAGTGCAACTTCCCAAATCGGAACAATCCAGGCCTCTGTCAGACTAAGGGACAAGCCGTCTACATCGAGCCAAGTGATTTGTTACTTGAAAAGTGGAGAAAAGGTAACGATACTCGAAAAAAGCACCGCTTATTTCTACAAAGTGAAAACCTCGGCGGGGAAAGTTGGCTATACCAGCACTGCCAGCCAATATATAAAGGTTACATCGGTTACATCGGGTTCGAGTAATGGCTCTACAGCTGGTTCTGGCTCCAACTCCGGTTCGAATTCGAATTCCAATTCCAATTCTAATTCCGGCTCTGGTTCCGCTTCCTTAAAGCCGCCTACCTCTAACGTCAGTGCCACCATCGAGAAGGTTATTCAATCTGGCATGAAATATTTGGGTACCCCTTACGAGTTCGGAGCAGATCGCAATCAGACGAAAACCTTCGATTGTTCGGCGTTCACTCGCCAAATTTTCAAAGAAGGATCCGGCATCGTGCTCCCGATGGATTCTCGCCAGCAAGGAACCTGGGTGAAGCAAAACAGCAAAGCTGTGAGCAATACGGCCAGCCTTAAACGCGGAGATCTTGTATTTTTTATGAGTTATAAAGGCTCCAGTGCTTCCGCATATGCAGGGATCAATAAAGATCAGGAGCGGATTACCCATGTGGCCGTATATCTTGGAGATGGCAAATTGCTGCATACATACTCCAATGAGGCCGGAGGCGTTGTGGTAACGGACTTCAGCAACTCCTGGAAGATGCGTTTTCTTTATGGAGGTAGTGTAATCAAATAATATGGCACGAAGGACCGGAGTTCATCTCCGGTTCTTTTTTGTGATTGATTTTGCAAGGTAATGAAGCGAGTGGTGTTATTTTGCAGCGGTCACAACTTACTCATTTTATAATCTATCCAGCATTCTGATTGGCGTGAATGACGCATGGCGAACGATGTCGGAAGAGCCCAGCGGTGTAACGGACCGTTTCGAAAGGGTTTATAGATATTTGCTGGAAGAGACAAAGGAAGTTTTACCGGATACGCGTCTGATCTTGTGCGAGCCGTTTGTTCTTCAAGGGCCAGCGACGGAAGGGAAATGGTATGAGTGGCAGAAGCTGATCGGAAGATACCAAGGAATCGTGCGCCAGCTTGCCGAAGAGTACGGGCCGTTTTTTATTCGTAGATAATTACAGTATAATAAAATGAGCTCAACATCATGATTAGTGCTTGATAAAAGAGCGAAAGTAGCGGAGGGGACGGAATCGATCTGAAGAAGCGGTAGCGTTCGCCTAAAAGCTTTCTGAAGGAAAGCTAGCCTCGAAAGCATAAGCTGTCTCTGAATTTCTACCTTTTAAAAAATAAAATCAAGAAATTTGGAGACAACAGCGATCGGAAGAACGATCCGTAACCGCAGCGGCCACCCCACACAATATCAAGAACTAAAAGATCAAAGAGACCACCTGAAGATGGAAAGGAGGCGGAATATGAAAGTACTATTTCGAATTGTGCTCACATTGCTTGTGCTTTTCATCATCGTGTGCGGAGCTGCAATTTGGTATATTTCACCGGATAAGAAGCTGGACCTGAACTACCAGGATATCGATATCGAAGCCAAGACCATGCAAATGCTGAAGACGAAAAAGCCGGAGACTACGCTGAGCGGCAGTGAATTAAACGAGCTGGCCAAGAAGGAACTGCTGAAGCATCTTGGGGATATTCCGCAGCAAATTACCATCACCGGCGCAGAATTTCATTTTAGCGGGCAAGAAGTAACGGCGGATATTAACGGCAAATGGAATGGGTTGATTCCGTTTGGTGCGGAACTGACATTTAATATGGAAGCGAACGGCAGCATACTGGAGTTGCATCATGAATCTACAAGAATCAAATCCATTCAGGTCCCTGCGACGATGCTCAGTCTAGGCAGCATCGAGGTGCATCTCAAGGATCAATTGCCGGATATGCTGACCGTGGATCATATCGAGTTTTTGCAAGATGGCGCCAAACTAAAATTCAAGATCAATTGGCGTTCGCTGCCGTTGCGGCTGTTAAAATAAATATTCAAACGGACCTTGCAGAATAATCGAAACCAAGCGTGCTTTGAATAGGCGCCTGGTTTTTTGTATAGGAAAAATACAATCTTGTTTCGAGACCTATAGAATGGGGTAACTAAGTATATTAGGACTAATAATAGAGATATATGGTTTGATAGGCGCGATCAAAAAAATAGTGGATCAGATTTGCACGAAGACCGCCCATCGTTAGGCTACTTTAGGCAATTCGAATGATCTATTATTTTTTGATCGCGCCTAGGGCGTGCAGTTCAAGCCGTATTAGAGAAGGGGATTTCTATGCTCGTTGGCGTGAGTGTTGCTGTAATTGCTGTTGCATTTACCGTACTAGTCGTATTTCTGGTTAAAACCCTCCTGGCAGCAAAAGATTCATTGGAGCAAGCAGCACAAACGCTGCAGGAGATTCAGCTGACTGTCGATGAGCTCGGTAATGAGGTCAAACAAGTCGTCAGACAAGCAAGCGATGTTACCGCAGATGTCCAGCACAAGATGAAGCAGATTGATCCGATCATGGACTCGGTGAACAATTTGGGTGAGGCGCTCAGTGAAATTACGCTTGCCGCCAAACAGACTTCCGCGGCAGTGATCCATAAATTCAAGCAGACAAATTCCAAAGTGGCGGCAAGGCAGCCTGCCTTTCGGTCTGCTCCCTCAAAGTCGGAAGAGCATAAGGTGCAATCTCATGCATCCACGCATGCTTCGAAGCAAGGAGACACAGGCAAGGAAAAGACAGACCCCGGCTGGATGAAGTGGGCGGATGTCGCATCGATCGTGTGGCAGAAGTTCCGTAACTAAAAAAGCGGAAGAGATAACAAAAAACACAGATAAGGAATGGGATAAGAAGGTCTCATTCCTTATCTGTGTTTTTGGAACAGTGAGCGGTTCTAACGACATAAAGGCCGTTACGCCGATAAACCTATTATATTAGTATGCTAGAATATAAGGGGGAAATTTCATACAACTCGTATTCCGGGATTGCCGAATCCCATTACATATTTTTTGCAAGCAAGGAGAGGGTTATGAACATATTAATCGTTGATGATAATCCGACAAATGTCATTATTATCCGTGAGATTCTGAAGAAGGAAAACTATCGGTACATAAATTCCGCATCATCTGCTAAGGGAATGTTTGAAGTGCTAGGGATTGAAGGCAGCACGGACGAGCCTAAGACAGGTAGGAAGGTTGATGTTGACCTGATTTTGCTTGATATGATGATGCCCGAAATGGACGGAATCGAGGCTTGCCGCCTAATTCAACCGTATGAACATCTTAAGGATATTCCTATCATTATGGTGACAGCCGTAGGAGATTCTAAAAAGCTGGCTGAAGCACTGGATGCCGGTGCAGTTGACTATGTCACCAAACCAATCAATAAAGTGGAGCTTATGGCCAGAATCCGGCTGGCGCTGAGACTCAAGCGGGTGAACGATTGGCATAAGGAACGCGATCAGCGTATTCAGGACGAATTGAAGCTAGCAGCGCTTGTGCAAAATGCCGTGCTTAGTCCGCCAATCGAGGACAGTACTTTCGAGGTTCATGCTATCTATCAGCCTTCCGCTGAGCTCGCCGGAGATTTATATGCCTGGTATCCACTCGGCGGAGGACGGTATGGCGTAATATTGCTAGATATGATGGGACATGGGATATCATCGTCCCTATTTACGATGTTTATCGCATCGGTTTTGAAGGATACGGTAACCACCTATATAGAGCCTGAAAAGGTCATTCAAGAGCTGAACCGTCGGTTTAATCAGTTGCATATAGAGAATCAGCTTGTTCAGTATTATTTTACAGCGATTTATCTGGTGGTTGATACCGTGGTAAAACGGATTGATTACGTGAATGCGGGACATCCGCCGGCGCTGTTTTTTCAAAATGACGGAGAGGTCATCATGCTTGATACGGTTTGCTGTCCGGTAGGGCTGTTTGACAATATGGATATCGAGCCCCAAACGCTTCATTACGAAGACGAGGGGCATATTGCACTTTATACAGATGGACTGCTTGAGATTGTTCGGGGAGAGCATGAAGAGCAAGTTGAATATCTGATTAGCCGCCTGAAACATTCCCATCGGTGGGACGAGGCCCAATTGTTCAGGGACTTTTTTGAAGATCGTGCAGCGCAAGAACGGGAAGACGACAAATGCCTCGTATGGATATCGCTTAAATAGGGGGACTGCCGAATGAGATTAAAAACGAAGCTGGTCGCTGGGTTTGGTGCGCTCATGGCCATTCTGGTCATGATGACGATGGTTGGATACTATCGCATTCATGACATGGATAACCAGCTGGACCAAATGTACCAGGATAGATATTTAAAAGTAAGATACTCCAGCGGGGTGCGGGCGGAAGTGAACAACATCTCGCGGGAACTTGCTGATCTGATGTTTAATTCTGGAGACTTGCTGGAGGAGACCAAACTTCGAATCGAGGATATGGTAACGAGCGGAGAACAGAGTCTAAACAAGCTTCTGGCAAGCGGCAATTCCCCTGAAGAAGAACAGATGCAGATTCGGCTGCATAGGGCTTGGGAAGGGTTCAAGAAATATGAGAAAAAGCAGGTATCGCTCGTCTCACAGGGATTATGGGATCGGGCCAAAGATTACCGCAATACGAGCGGCTTAGCCCTGCAGACGGAAGCCTTTAATACTGTGAATGAGTTGGTATCATTCCAAGACTGGCAGATTGATAGCGAAATTACAAAGGCCAAAGAAAAATACAAACATTCGATCCGAGTCACCATTGTAATTATGCTTGTCGGCTTGCTGCTTGGGCTCATAGTGATTTTGTGGGTGATTCCAACCATCAACAAAGGACTCAATGTGGTGTCCATGATGATCAGGAGCTTTGGACAGGGGCGTTTTAAGGCGATCCGCCGCATCAAAGTTGTCTCTAAGGATGAAATCGGCCAGGTAGCGCTTGTATTCAAGGAAATGGCGAAGAATCTTGATGAGAAACAGCAAATGGAGCTGGGTTATCTGCAAGCGCAAAAAGATCTGAATTGGCTGAATGCCAACGCGAGCCGCATAACGGAGCTGCTTCGGGGGATGAACTCCAGACAGCAAGTATCGCAGGCATTTATCAGCGAATTTACGCCTGTTTTGGGTGCGGTATATGGGGCGATTTACATTCATGATGAAGAGAAGGAGCCAAACAAGCTAATCCTTAACGGCACCTATGCCGGTGAGGGAGAACTCGCATCGAGGGCGCGAATGGAAGTAGGGGAAGGCTTGGTCGGCCAAAGTGCTCTGGACCGCGAGCCGATCATGACAGAGGTACCGGGAAATTATTTGTCTGTTTCTTCGGCTCTTGGTCAAACCAAACCCGGTCATCTGATGATTCATCCGGTTGTTTTTGAAGATGAACTGCTTGGCGTCATAGAGGTGGCTGCTTTCGAACCGTTTACGGAGCTGCAGAAGCGGCTGTTCTCCCAGCTTGCGGCTAATTTGGGGATTGTCATCAACAATATCAACCGCAGATTACGTGTCGAAGAACTGCTGCGGGAATCGCAGGCACTGACCGAGGAGCTGCAATGTCAATCCGAAGAGCTTCAGACGCAGCAGGAAGAGCTAAAACGTTCAAACGAGAATCTCGAGGAGCAAGCCGAGGCGCTGAAAAACTCTGAGGATTTGCTGCAGCGGCAGCAGGAGGAATTAAAGCATTTCAACACTGAACTGATCGCCAAGACGCGTGCGCTGGAAGAGCAGATGCAGCAGCTTGAGGAAAGGAACATCGAGATTGAAGAGGCCAAATCGAAGCTGGAGCAGCAAGCCATGCAACTAGCCGTCTCCAGCAAGTATAAATCGGAATTTTTGGCTAATATGTCGCATGAGCTTCGAACGCCGCTGAACAGCTTGCTTATTCTGTCACAGCTGCTGGCCGAGAACAAGGAAGCAAATCTGAATAGCAAGCAGACGGAATATGCGCGTACGATCTACACGTCCGGCGCTGACCTGCTGAAGATGATCGACGAAATTTTGGATCTTGCCAAAGTTGATGCGGGCAAAATGGAAATCAATCAGGAACAAGTATTTGTGCGCGATTGGAAAAGTTTTGTGGAGCAGAATTTTATGCCGTTAGCCAATAAAAAACAGGTATCGCTTAACTTTATTTACAGCGATGATCTGCCGGAATCTATGATAACGGATGGACACCGAGTCAAACAGATCATCCGTAACCTGATGTCCAATGCTTTTAAATTTACGAGCAGTGGCTCGGTCACTTTTATTGTCAAACGGGCTAATGCATTGAATCTTCCTTCTAACCTGGATAAAAACAAATCCTACATTGCCATAGCTGTGAAGGATACCGGCATAGGCATTCCCGAGAATAAGAAGGAGCTTATTTTTGAAGCGTTCAAGCAGGTGGACGGCACCACAAGCCGCAAATACGGCGGGACCGGCCTCGGGTTGTCCATCAGTCGCGAGTTGGCGAGCTTACTAGGAGGCGGGATCGATGTAGAGTCCGAAGAAGGGGTAGGCAGCTGCTTCACATTGTATTTACCTTCAACTATAGTTGCGGCAGCTGAGACCTCTGGGCGCGAAGCTGCGGTAGCTGCTGAGCTGTTGAAGCCTGAAGAGATGGCCTTATTCGATACGAAAAATAGCACGGATCGAGACGAAGCCCCGGCAATTGCCACGGTGGAGGATGACCGAGAGCATATCAACGACAATGACAAGGTGCTGCTGATCATCGAAGACGATGTCATTTTTGCCGGCATTCTGCTGGATATGGCCAGAGGGCGCGGGTTTAAAGGGCTTGTGGCGCTGCAGGGAGATGTCGGACTGAACATGGCACGGTCCTATCTGCCGGATGCGATTATACTCGATATCCAGCTGCCGGTGATGGACGGCTGGTCCATTCTTGGTGAGCTGAAGAACGAGTCAGCAACACGTCATATTCCGGTCCACATTATTTCCGTGGTGGATGAGGTGAAGCAGGGGCTAAAGATGGGGGCAATTGCCTATTTGAAAAAGCCATCCTCCAAAGAGGCGCTTGAAAAGGCATTTTCGCATATCGAATCGTATACAGCGGGTTCCGTCAAACATCTGCTGATTGTCGAGGATGACGAAATCCAGCGCAACTCGATCATTGAACTCATTGATCATGACGACGTGATGATCACAGCCGTTTCTACGGGGAAAGAAGCGCTAAATGAGCTGCGGAACCACCGGTATGACAGTATGGTGCTGGATTTGATGTTAAGCGACATGACCGGTTTCGAACTGCTGGATCAGATCCAGCAGGACGAGGATTTGGAAGATCTACCGATTATTATTTATACGGGCAAGGATCTGGATAGCAAAGAGGAAATGCGGCTGCGCAAATATGCCGAGTCCATCATCATCAAGGATGTGAAATCGCCTGAGCGTTTACTGGATGAGACCACGTTGTTCCTGCACCGGGTAGAAGCGGATCTCCCAGAAGATAAGCGCAGGATTTTAGAAAAGCTGCACAACAAAGAAGTTTTGTTCGAAGGCAAACGGATCCTGTTGGTGGATGACGACATCCGCAACGTATTTGCACTTTCCAGTGTTCTGGAGAGCTATGATATGGAAGTAACCTTTGCGGAAAACGGCCGCGAAGCGATTGATACCCTGCATAGCGGCAAACGTTTTGATCTGGTGCTCATGGATATGATGATGCCCGAAATGGATGGTTATGAAGCCATGCGACAGATCCGTCAGGAGCCGGAATTCCATAAGCTTCCGATTATCGCTTTGACGGCAAAAGCCATGAAGGAAGACCGATCGAAGTGTATTGAGGCCGGGGCTTCGGATTACGTCAAGAAACCGATCCAAACTGAGCAGCTTCTTTCATTAATGCGCGTCTGGCTGTATTCGTAACCCTCATTTAAGGGTAATAGATCACAATGGGATCGCGTGGTCCCGTAACAGGAAAGCAAATCAGGAGGAGACATGAATGGATTTTGGCATATCGGATGATCATGAGGGTGACTTGACGCCAAACGGCGAACGGGAGCGCGAGGATATCGAATTGGAGCTTTTGCTGGAAGGTGTTCACCGGCTTTATGGCTACGACTTTCGCAACTACGCTCTACCTTCCCTCCGGAGGAGGATATGGCATTTTATCCATTCGGAAAATTTGCAAAGCATTTCGCAGCTGCAGGAAAGGGTACTTCATCAGCGGCCGGTTTTTGAGCGTATGGTCCGTAATTTATCGATCCCTGTAACGGAGATGTTTAGAGACCCGGGACTATTTCAGACCTTTCGGCAAAAAATCATTCCGCTGCTCCGAACATACCCATACATCCGGATCTGGCATGCGGGGTGTTCGACAGGCGAAGAGGTATATTCCATGGCAATTTTGCTGCATGAGGAGGGGCTTTATGAAAAGTCGAGGATTTATGCGACGGACATGAATGATCGCTCACTCGAGATTGCCAAGCAGGGGATATTCGGAATCGAAAAAATGAAGCAATACACCAAAAACTATATTGAGGCGGGAGGAACCCGTTCTTTTTCGGAATATTATACGGCGAAATACAACTCGGTGATTTTCAAACCCTTTTTGCAAAAAAATATCATTTTCGCCGAGCATAACCTGGCCACAGATCGTTCTTTTAACGAATTTAATGTGATTTTCTGCCGGAACGTTATGATTTATTTTAACGATACACTCAGGGACCATGTTCACGGGCTGTTTCATGAAAGTCTAAGCCATTTTGGTATGCTGATTCTTGGATCAGAAGAGTCCATTCAATTTACGGGATACAGCGATTGCTATGAGCCACTGGACCGGGTAGAAAAAATATACCGAAAGATTAAATAGAATAATGGAGGATACCATGGGGGTTGAAGAACCGATTCATATTTTGTTGGTAGATGACCGTCCCGAAAATTTGCTTGCTCTGGAAGCCGTACTGGAGAGTGAGCGGTATAACCTGGTGAAAGCAACGTCCGGAGAAGAAGCGCTTCGCTGCCTTCTGAAGAATGAGTTTGCAGTGATCGTTCTCGATGTCCAAATGCCGGGCATGGACGGAATTGAGACGGCCAAGCTCATCAAGGCGCGAGACAAAACGAAGGATATTCCGATTATTTTCATCTCGGCGAATAGCAAGGATGCGGAGCATCTTTTCGCGGGTTATTCGGCAGGCGCCATTGATTACATGGTGAAACCTTTTATTCCCCAGATTTTGAAATCCAAAATCGAAGGTTTTGTCGAAATGTATTTGACCAATAAAAAACATAAAACCCAGTCGATGCTGCTGCAGCAAAAAACGCATGAGTTAGAGAGGATCAATCAGGAACTGGTTAAGGCGAAAGAGGCTGCGGAAATCGCTGCCAATGCCAAGACAGAGTTTCTGGCCATGATGAGCCACGAAATTCGGACCCCGATGAACGGGGTGATCGGCATGGTCGATTTACTCATGGAGACCGATCTTCAGGATGAGCAGAGGGAATATACGGAGATTATCCGCAGAAGCGCCGATGCGCTTGTTACGGTCATTAACGATATTCTCGATTTTACGAAGATGGAATCCGGGAAGCTGGAACTTGAGGAGTATCCTTTTGGCTTGGAAAACACCATCCAGGAGGTCTTCAGCCTCTTTTCCGTTGAAGCAGGCAAGAAGAATCTGGAGCTTGTATATTTCATCGATGAGTACATTCCCCCTGTCGTGTTTGGAGATATGGCTAGATTGCGCCAGGTGCTGATTAATTTGATCGCCAATGCATTAAAATTCACCCAACAGGGCGGCGTGTATCTGATGGTTTCCCTGAAAGAGAGAGCTGCCTCCAGCCTTGATATCGAGTTCACCGTCAAGGACACAGGTATCGGGGTTCCTGCAGATAAGAGCGATCGCCTGTTCAAGCCTTTCTCACAGCTGGATTCTTCAATGACACGCAAATACGGCGGTACCGGGCTGGGCCTTGCCATTTGCAAGTCGCTTGTCGAGATGATGGGCGGGGGAATCAGAGTGGAATCTTCGGAGCGAATAGGAGCCGTCTTTATTTTTAATATTATCGCGAAAGAACCCGAAATGGATGGAAGCCAGTGCGGCCTGGGGGATGAGCTTCATCTGCAGGTAAACCGGAATCAGGATGCTCCGCTCGATGTTGTGGTCGTTGATGATCATCCCGTGGATCAGAAACTGATGGTAAGCATGCTGGGCAAGTTTGGACTGAAAGCAGATCGATACAGATCTAAAGTTATTGGCAGACGCCATTTTGAATAAAGAAAACAATTTCCAGGAGAGAATGTCTATGAATACGAATCAGAATGAAAAATTCAACGTTACGACAGAGCGAAATGAAGAATCTTGCACCGTATATTTAAACGGAGAGCTGGATTTAGCGGTTGCTGGGCAGTTAAGGCTCGTCATGGAACCGCTTGTCTTGGATTCTGATCTTGATTTGATCATCAACATGAGAAACTTAAAGTACATCGACAGTACGGGGATTGGTATTCTGTTATCCATTTTGAAGGCTAGACACGGGATGAAAGCTCGTTTCGTTGTGGACGAGGTTCCCGCGCGGATTCAGAAGCTGTTTGATATGACGGGCATTGCCAAATTTTTGACCCCCAATAAGAATCGCCAATAGGAAAGGATCGAAAAAGGATGAATGCTGAAGTTCAAAGAGTCGTTATTACTCTACCAGCCCAAGCGGATTATGTGGATATAGTTAGACTGAATTTATATGGAATTGCCTCGAAGATGGGTTTTTCCTATGAAGATATTGAGGATATGAAGGTAGCCGTGTCGGAGGCGTGTAACAACTCGGTGCTTTATGCGTATGGCCAACAGGACGGAATGGTTGAAGTAGTGTTTGAAATAAGCGGGGATGTACTGTCCATTACGGTTCGGGACGAAGGGGAGGGTTTTGAATGTGATGCTTCGAATAGAAGCACAACACTTCATGACAAAGAGCTGCTTGACGTTGAAATTGGCGGGCTTGGTTTCTATTTGATGGAGGCGCTCATGGACGATGTCAGCATTGAAAATGAGACCGGGCGCGGAACCAGGGTTGTGATGACGAAACGCCTCATGAGAAGTGAGGAAAAAGTATGAACGATAAAGTGACTCCCCCTGAGTCCATGAGCGAGGCTGTCGGTTTGATTTGGGAGTACCAACAGACTAAAGACGATAATACCGCTACCGTTCTAATCCAAAAATATGAGCCTATGGTGAAAATGGCTGCCAGTAAAATTTCACGCAATCGGCCGGATTTATACGAGGATTTGTATCAGGTTGGCCAAATGGCGCTGGTTCGTCTGCTTCAGCAATACGATATCAGCCTGGGGATTCCTTTTGAGCCTTACGCCATGAAAAGCATGATTGGACACATGAAAAATTTCCTCCGAGACAAATCCTGGTACATTCAGGTACCGCGGCGAATTAAGGAGAAAGGAACGCTCGTTCAGCATGCCATTGATGAACTGATGGTCAAGCTGGAACGTTCGCCGAATATGAATGAAATCGCTGGGTATCTTGGCTTGTCTGTCGAAGAAACGGTGGAAGTGCTGGCCGGCCGCGAATGCTATCATTACGTTTCGCTTGACTCCCCAATTTCGCAGGAAGAGGCGGGGGCTACGCTTGGGGAACTGATCAGCTCCGAGGTCGATGAATATGACACAGTGGAGAAAAAAATGGATTTACAGCAAGCTCTGAACCAATTGAAAGAACAGGAGCAGAGGGTGCTTTTGCTTGCTTTCCAGGACGGCGAATCCCAACGTTCCATTGCCCAAAAGCTTGGCGTATCGCAGATGAGCGTCTCACGTATTCAGAAGAGGGCTACCGAAAAATTGAAAAAAATCATGTCTGACTCATCCCTATGAGGGACAAGCTTCGGGTTCATCATACATATGAGTCATGATTCCACCAAACAAAAGCCTGAGGACTCTGAGATAACAGAGCCTTCAGGCTTTTATAGACGTGAAGGGATTTATCGCGTTTCAGTTTCAATAGGGCTGGAAATTTCCTCCGACTCAACCGACCCAACCGACTCAACCGGCCCAACCGACCCAACCGACTCAACCGGCTCAACCGGCTCAACCGACGCGGTAGCCTGGGTGGCACTGATCACAAAGCTTTTTTTTCCTTGGCCTATCGACCTGGACAGTTCTGTGGTTTTGGAAGTGACCGACTTGGCCAGATCCGTTGCTTTTTCTCCAACTGTAGTGGCCAATTCCTTGGATTTGTCTGACACGGTGCTGATTTTTTCGGACAAGTCTCCGCGAAGCTCACGCCCTGGCTTGGGTGCAAACAATAATGCCGCTGCTGCTCCGATTAATCCTCCGATCAATGCTCCTTTCAAGAATGTTTTGCTGCTTTGTGCCTGATATTCTGTTTCTGTTGTATCCATTTGAAATCTCTCCTCGTTTAATATTTTTAGGATTGGAGTTTTATTGGTTCGTCTTTGCTTACTTCGTATATAACCGGGAGGGGGATGATTGAAACAGGAACGATGATATTAGGTGGTACTTTATACTCATCTGAATTAGTTGTATGATGATTAAGCGATAAGCTAAAGGAGATGGTCTGATGGAATCGGTACTAGTCAAAGAATACCGTGCGGACATTATGGAATGCGCGCATCATGGACATATATGTATCGTTAATGATCAAGGGGAGATCACCGCTTCCGTAGGGGATCCGGATTTTGTAACCTTCACCCGCTCCGCGGCCAAGCCGCTTCAGGCGATTGTTGCGATCCGTGGAGGTATTGTGTCTCATTACGGGCTGAGTGATAAGGAAATCGCCATTATGACGGCCTCCCATCAGGCCCAAACGGATCATGTGGAAGTGCTGGAGAGCATCATGAGAAAGACTGGCCTATCGGAAAAGGAACTGATATGTGCGCCGAGCTATCCGCTGAATGAACAAAGCAAAGAGGATGTTTTACGCCATGACGGCAGTAAGCGGCGCTTGTATCATAATTGCTCGGGTAAACATTTGGGTGTGCTTGCTTACTGCAAAATGAAGGGTTATCCGCTTGATGGGTACGCGGAGCCAGATCATCCTGTACAGAAAGAAATCATCGAAACGATGTCGTTAATGTGTGGGATAGATGCAGAGCATATCGATCTGGGTACGGATGGCTGCGGCTTTCCCGTTTTTGCATTGCCGTTGTCGGCCATGGCCGCCGCTTATGTGAAGCTAGCTTGTCCGGATTTGATTATGGATGAAGTCACGAGAGAGGCCGTGCAAATCATTACGCAAGCCATGAACCGCTATCCCGAAATGGTCGGAGGCAGCGGCCGCATTGATTCCCTTGTTTTGCAGGACTCCAATATTGTTGCTAAAGGCGGCTTCAAGGGAGTATATTGCTTTGCCCTGAAAAATGAACGTCTTGGGATCGCTTTTAAGGTGTTGGACGGCTCGGAGGAAGAGTGGGGATGGATCGTTCAGACCATTCTGGAACAAACGGGCTACAGCAACCCATCGTTGATCCGGCAAATGAAAGAATCTTTTACGCATGACATCTTCAATGATGAAGGCAAAAAGGTCGGTTACGCTGACAGCGTGTTCCAGCTTCAGTTCGTGGGGCGGTAAAGCAGACATTCAAGCCAACACAGCCGGTAGTCATGCTGAAAAGCCCCCTGTTGTTCCTTGTTTCGCGCATTTGCGGACGAAGCGGAACATGAGGGGGCTTTTTGAATCAGAAAAAAACAATGGATTCCTTATCTGCTGCGTAGACGGCCAAGCTCGGACACCAAAGCTTCCACTTCGGAGATACTCAGGTTCGATTTGGTCATCACAAGTTCATAAACGTCACGGATATCCTCGTATTGATCCACTGAAAAAGCGGAGGAGTTCATGGCCGCGCCGCTGGCCATTCTAAGCTTGATTTTAATCTGTTCAATCATATATTCAATATTTTCAGCATTTTTTTGAGATAAATCCATGGGGATGGTTCATCCTTTCCGGTTTCTATTTAAGGCAAAGCTGTACCTATTGTAGCATGTCTTTTCGCCCTGAACAGGAAAATGATTTTTCTTGCCGGCCATTTTGCAGTAAAATCAAAAGAAAACTGCTGCTATGAGCAAGGGGGGGCCCGTGAGCCATGTCTTTTCAAGACCCTCATTCGATCCGAGGAAAGGGCGGAAACCGCAAAAAAATTGTTGCTGATGGGCTAAGCGATTTTTTTGTGGATATACACAGCCGTCATCGTTTGGATCAGATCACCTTTTTATGTATTGGAACGGACCGTTCCACTGGGGATGCGCTTGGACCGCTGACAGGGAGCGAACTAGTCACCTATGGTTTTCCCAACGTCATTGGCACCTTGTCTTCCCCATGTGATGCATCCTGCCTCATAGAGAGCATTGCTAAGATCCCGGGGGATCAGATCGTCGTGGCCATTGATGCCTGTCTGGGACAGCCGTTATCAGTCGGAAGTTTTCTGGTTTCAGATGAGCCGCTTTTTCCCGCACAATCGGTTGGACATGCGCTGCCAGCCGTCGGACACTACAGCATCGCTGCCGTCGTTAATGCTGCGGGTCCCAGGCCTTATTCTACGCTGCAAATGACCTCGCTGTATCATGTCATGACGATGGCCAGGCATATTGCCTCAGCTGCTGCGGATGTGTTTGGACTTGCGGAAAAAACTAAAATCTGAATTGAGGTTAAGACTACAACCAATATAAAGAACGCTCAATTTCATAATTAGTGCCTGACAAAAATCGAAAGTAGCGGAGGGGACGGAATCGTTCTTAAGAAGCGAAGTACGATCCGTAACCATAGCGGTTACTTCGTACAATGTCAACCAACAAATTACATATTGAGCCTAAAGAAAGAAGGATTTCATCATGGGAAAAGTAGTTTGTGACGGATACACGCTTGCGTTTTCCGAACAGGGTGTAGGAGAGCCGGTCATGCTTCTTCACGGCTTTTGCGGCAGCTCCGAATATTGGGATCAGGCCGTTCCATTTCTATCCGGCAGCTGCCGCTGCATTGTGCCGGATTTGCGCGGGCATGGTTCATCGGATGCTCCGCTTGGTGCTTATTCCATCGAACAGATGGCGGATGATGTCCTAAAACTTCTAGACGAACTGGATCTGCCGAAGGTTACTATGCTTGGTCATTCCATGGGAGGGTACATCACACTTTCCTTTGCTGAGCGTTACGCATCCCGTCTGAATGGCTTTGGCCTGATCCACTCGACGGGATACCCCGATGATGAAACGGGCAAGGAAAAACGTCTGAAGGCGGTAAGTAACATCCAATCGGAAGGTATTACCGCTTTTATCGATGGCCTGATTCCGGGACTATTTGCACCAGAGAACGCCGCTTCTAACCAAGAGCTAATTACAAAAGCCAAGGATATCGGTTATTTGACACCCCCTCAAGGCGCCATAGGTGCAGCTTTGGCTATGCGCGAGCGTCCTGACCGACGGGATGCCATTTCCGCTTCGACGCTTCCTGTATTGCTCGTTGCTGGAGAGTTGGACCGGATATGCCCTCCGGAAAAGGTCTTTACAGCGGATCACTCAAACATTACAAAAGTGATCATCCCTGGTGCAGGACATATGAGCATGATGGAAATGCCGGAAGAGCTGGCCGGAGTGATCAAGGACTTTTTGGGACACTACCGTCCGTGAACCAATCGTTCATGAGCTGAACAACATGTTTCACCCGATTACAACTTCACCCGATTATAATTTCATTCAATTACAAATTTATAAGGTTAATCAGCAGCCGGAGTCCTACTGAAAGGACATCCGGCTTTTTTGTACGCCGCTTCGGCGTTATTTTAACTAAATGGTAAGCATCTTGTTATTAGAAGATTATTTGGGGACCCATACAACCGCCCGCTGGATTTGGTCTGCCGAATGCCTTACAATCAGTTAGAACAAAAGATTTGGCCCGTATGGATTAGCGATTTTTTCATGGGAAGGATTGAGGAGCGCCATGTTCAGGAAAGACTATTTGCTACAGATGGTAGAAGATATGGTTGAAATGGTGGGAAAAGTATTTGGACTCAAGCAGCAGAAGAAATATACCGAGGCTTTATGGGAAATCGATGATCTGCTGAGCAAAAATTTCCGCCTGAACTCGAAGCTTTTGAATTCCCTGTCCGTCGAGGATATTATAGAGATGTCCCGTTTAGGGGGCGGCATTGAAGCCGATAAGCTGCAAAGTATCGCAAGGCTCCTACAAGAAGAGGCGGGAGTGTACCTTGATATGGGTCATAAGGAAGAAGGGCTAACCCGTTTGATGAAATCGCTGCATCTGTATCTATATGCCGACCTTCACGGTGCGGACCATTCAATGCTGAAGCTGCCGGAACGTGTCTCGGAGCTGAAAGATCAGGTTAAGAGCTACAGGCTGCCGACCAAAACGGACAAGCTGCTGCTTGAGTTTGAAGAGGCGCAAGGGCGTTATGATGAAGCGGAGAACGCGCTTTTCCGCCTTTTGGATCAGCATGAGCTGACGAAAGAAGAGGGCTTGGCCTTCTATCAAAGACTATTACTGCGAAATGATGAGGAGCTTGAGGCAGGCGGACTTCCCCGTGCCGAGGTGGAGGAAGGCAAGGAAGATCTGCGGCGGAAAGTAAAGGGCTAATAGAGGTTGTTTAAAAAGTCCCCCTTTGATCACGAAGTAGCACTGGAAGCTTAATCGACATCGAATCTTGAATTCAGCCGGGCCTAATCGGATGCTTACGAAGTAATGTTTTCTTCGGAAACAGCTCAGGTGTCACGTACCCAATACAAGCAGATGCTTACGAAGTCGTTTTCTACGAAAACGTGTAGCTCCGCTCCTCAGTCCCTGGCTTCATCCAACCTTCTCGGTGCTGAAAGTCTGACTTTTTAAACACGCACTAAAAGCCTCGTCCTTGATATATCAGAAAGTATAAAATGACTGCCCTGTTAAGTTTATTGGGGTCCCCGCAAAGTATTTGGAATAAGCATCGAAGCATAAGCTCCACCCCGTACTTTTGCTCTGCAAAAGCGCTTCTCTTTGAGAGGCGTCGGACTTCTTTCCGATACTATTTGTGGGGGGGTTTTGAATATATGAGAAAGTGAGATGTACTCTCTTGGAATCTGTACGTAAACTCATCCATGACATTACCGAAGAAACAACTTTAATCACAGCAACGCTTAGTCAACTCCGCAAGCGGGAGGGTGTAGCCTATACAAAGGTTCAAATCAAGCCTGTGGAGTTAAAGAAAAAAATACATTATCAATTCGCTTATGTACACCCAAACAAGGTGGTTCACCAAAACATACCTGCTGAGGAAGCAGAGGAAGCGATTGTGCAGCTGTTCGAGCAGACCTTCCGCCAAGGGATGATCTGCACGCCGGACGCGGATTATCAAATTTTGATCAGCAAAAAATTTAAAGTGTCGATTCTCACCAAATCCCCGACCAAATCGAGCGCGGATTTGGCGCATAACCGCAAAAAGCAATACGTACTGGAGGAGGGGCATCCCATTTCATTCCTTGTAGAGCTCGGCATCATGAATGAACAGGGCAAAGTGCTGGCGCGAAAGTATGATAAGTTCAGACAGATCAACCGTTTTCTGGAGATGGTGGAGGATGTGCTTCCTTCGCTTCCGGAGGGACGGCCGATTACGATCGTCGACTTCGGCTGTGGAAAATCCTATTTAACCTTTGCGTTATATCATTACCTGACCATACAGGAACGCAGGACGCTTAATGTCGTGGGGCTGGACCTCAAGGCGGATGTCATCGAACACTGCAACCAGCTGGCCGACAGGCTGAATTATGGCAATCTTCGGTTTCTGGTCGGGGATATCGCGGATTATAACGAGCTGGATCAAGTCGACATGGTTGTTACGCTCCACGCATGCGATACGGCAACGGATGCAGCTTTGGAGAAAGCCGTGCGCTGGAACGCTTCGGTCATCCTTTCCGTTCCCTGCTGCCAGCATGAGCTGTATGGGCGGGTGGACAGCCCGGTGATGGAACCATTGCTTTCGCATGGCATATTGAAGGAACGTTTCTCCGCACTCGCTACGGATGGCATCCGGGCTAAGCTGCTTGATATTCTTGGCTATAAAACCCAGCTGCTTGAATTTATCGATCTGGAGCATACCCCGAAAAATATTCTGATTCGAGCGGTCAAAGGGCAAAGCGGCAGCAAAGAACAGCTGTGGCGCGAGTATACGGAATTCCGCGATTTTCTCAAAGCAAAGCCGTATTTGGAAAAGGCTTGTGCGGATTTGCTGCCCGTGGCAGATTCAGAATAGGCGGCCAAACCAGGTCGCTTCGGCAGGATAAACCATGTGATGGGAGGCAGAACGTGAAACGTTGGGTTCAGAGGGTGGGGGAGGCCGCGCTGATTGCAGTGCTATTGGTTTCTTGTCTGAAATCCGGCTTTTATTTTACGGCCGATCTGTATCCGGTCTGGATCGGATACGGCTTGTTCTGCTTTTTTGCGGGAGTCCTTGCTCTGCTTCTATGCAGCTTTCCACATAAGGAATGGGAAGCAGCGCTAGGGGCGCGCTCTTTTCCCGAGGTTGTCCTGCTCATCAGCCCGTTCTTATTAATGACCGTATATGCCATCCACTGGCTGTTGGGTCCCTTGTCTGTACAAGGGACGGTGAACCAGTTGCTAAGATGGGGCTTTTACGGTCTTTTTGCCGTATCCGCTTTTGCAGTTGCACGGCGACAAGGAGGCAGAGCAATTCTTGCAGCGGCATGGCATACAGTGGGGGCACTGCTCTGCGGATCGGCGCTGCTAGCGGTATACGGCGTGTTTCCACTTCCGTACGCGATAGCGCATACTTCTAATCCAGGTATTAGTGCGACGGGGGCGAGGCTCGCCGGGCTTCTGGAATATCCGAACACCTTTGGCATGCTGATGGCCGCTTTCCTGCTGGAGCGGTTATTTGCGCTCTCAGCTTTGTTCCGGCGGGACTCTGAAGCCGGGAGGGCTCGCCTGCTGCGGGCAACGCTCCCGCTGCTGCCGTATACCGCCGCGCTGCTCCTCAGCGAGTCGCGCGGCGCCTGGCTCGTGGCCGGCGTGGCCTTGGCCGCCGGCCTTGCCATGGAGCGGCGGCGCATGCTGGCGCCGCTCCTCCTTGCGGCCGCGCCTCTGGCCGGCGCGGCCTTGCTGTACCGCCACCTGGCAGCTGCGCTGCTGGCGGTACAGCCCGTCCCCGGCCTGTTTGCGCTGGCCGGGGTATGGGCCGGCAGCATGCTGGCCGGCCTGGGGCTTTGCCGCCTCGCGCGCAGCGGAGCGGCGCCGCTTTGCCGCCTGGCCTGGGTGGCAGGCGGTGTCCTTGCGGGTGTCGGTGCATCCATGGTGTTTCTAACGGCGCAGGAGCGCATCGTCAGAAACTTTGGCACCGTATCCGCGCGTGGCGCCATATATCGCGACGCATGGCGCTTGTTTGAGCATGCGCCCTGGTTCGGACAGGGCGGGGAGACGTGGCGACTTTCGTATCGCGCCGTGCAATCGAATCCTTATGTAGGCAGTCAGGTGCACAGCGGCTACCTGGATATGCTGCTCAATACGGGCATGATCGGGACCGTCTTGCTGCTCTTGCTGCTTGGTTCAGCAGGATGGGTGCTGTTTCGCAGCCACCGCGGTCTGCTGCCGGTGTTTGGGGTTTTTGTTTTGCACAGTTCGGCGGATATCGATTGGAGCTTTGGACTCGTATGGTTGCTCTTGTTTCTACTGGTTGCCTGGGGCGTTTCATACGGTACAGCTGGGGCGGAACGGAATGCCGCCGATGCAGCGAATGAGTCCGGTCAGGCACTGGTGAAACGCCGTCGATTTGGCCGCAAACCGGGACTTGGTCAGGCGGCAGTTGGTACGGCGCCGCTCCTTCTGCTTTGGCTTGGTATCTCCGGTGTGAGTGTGGTGCTAGCCTTTCGAGGGGAGGTTGGCTACAGGCTTCATCAGGAGGCCACTTATGAACCTTCGCGAGCTAAAGCGGTCATCCTTTTGCGTTCCTCGCTCCGGTGGAATCCAGCAGATACAGGGACTGCGCTTGATCTGGCTCGCTTATTGAAGGCTAGAGAGGCCAAGTCGGTTCTGGAGGACAGCCTGTCCTACACGCCCGGACATCCAGGTTTGATCTTTGCGCTCGCAGATAATGCCGTTAAGCGTGGGGATACCGCTGCAGCGGCATATTGGGCGAAAGCGGGCTTCAGCAGCGACAAATATAATGCAGGCGAGCAGACGAGGAGCCTGGAGGGGCTATTCAGACTTGCGAAGAGCAAGCTATCATCCGGCAACGCGCAAGAAGCCCGCCGGATCGCCCAGGCGGCGCTTGTGCTGTATCATGATTACGCCGCCCTGGCGGCGGACCGCCGCGGGTCGCTTCAACGTAATGATCGCGATTTCCGGTTGACCCGCGAGGCGAAGGAGTGGGGCAGCCAGTTGTCACAGCTGGAGCAATCGATACCCGTGTCTCACTAGCGGAAGGTTTAAAGCGGTATCCGTTTTTGTGCCGGCATCCTCAGGACCTGGCCCTGGATGCTTTTCGAAAATAGATCCCGTGTGAAGTGGCCGAAGGGTTTTACCCGCCAAAGGCATCTCGGAATGCTTTTCCGAGATGGTCTTCGTCTACCTTCCATAACTCGGCGAGTTCGCTGCGAACGTTTTCGTCCCACCAGTCGCATAGCAGCTTCCGGTTGCTGCGGTTTTCATGAATCCAGATTAGGTTGCCAATGACCTTGCGATAGTACAAAGATTCACCCTCTTGGAGGGCGTCGTCCGGGATGTATACTTTCAGCCGCTTGACCGTACGGTACATCTCCTTGCTGCAAGCTCTGCGGATGCCTCGAGCCGTTGGCAGCGGAGCGTTTTTTTTGTTTGAAATCGGCGGCATTTGACCTACCTCCTTTATTCCACACCATATGCTTGAGATGTTGATGAGGACACCCTTCTGAGGCAATTGGGCATAACTAGAAGTCATGTCCGCCGCTGTGCTAGAATAGATTTTGGTTAGGAGAGTAAAAGTACACATAGAAAGAGGGTCCAGAGTGCATTTTATATCGGATATCGTCAGTCAATTATTTCAATGGATTCAAAGTCTGGGTTATTTCGGAATTATGTTGGGCTTGATGATTGAGGTTATACCTAGTGAAATTGTGCTTGCATATGGAGGCTTTTTGGTTTCCTCCGGGCACATCAACTTTGTGGGTGCTGTGCTGTTTGGTACGGTTGGCGGCGTAGTTGCGCAGTTGTTTATCTACTGGATTGGACGCTATGGCGGAAGACCTGTACTCGAGAAATACGGAAAATATATTTTTATTCATAAAAAGCACATCGATGCCTCGGAAGTATGGTTTAACAAATATGGGACCGGCGTCATCTTTACTGCACGGTTTATACCGGTGGTTCGTCATGCCATCTCTATTCCAGCGGGAATTTCTAAGATGAACGCGTGGAAGTTTACGATGCTGACCACGCTGGCCGTTATTCCGTGGTCGATCTTGTTTATTTATCTGGGATATGTACTTGGAGACCAATGGGAGCATATTAACGAGAAGGCGGCTCCTTACGTGACTCCGATTTTGCTCGTCGCGCTTGCGCTGTTAATTGTGTATTTTGTTATCAAAATGGTGAAAGCAAGAACCAGAAAGGGGACGAAATAAATGGTAGTCCAATTGGCGGACAAACTGGATATGGGGATTTCTCCGCAGCAGTTTATCGACGGGATGCAAAAAAACCAGGAGGAATTCAAGTCCGGATATAATCAGTTTTCTTGGGAGAATGAAGAAGACCGCAAGTTTTTTGAAAACCTGAAATTCAGGGACGACCTGCGGGTACTGATTCTGGCAGCAGACTGGTGCGGCGATGTGGTACGGAATGTCCCTGTGGTATTCCGCGCGCTCGAAACCGCAGAAATTCCTACTGGGGTTCTAATTCTGGAAGAAAACTTTGACGTCATGGACCAGTTCCTGACGATGGGCGGGCGAAGCGTACCGGTGGTCATCTTTACGGATACAGGCGGTCATGTACTAGGGAAATGGGGGCCTCGTCCCGAGCATGTGCAGCAAATTATGGTTCGGTTCAAGCAGGAGAACCCGAATCGCGAAGCTTCCGATTATGAGACAAAAATGGCCGAGTGCCGTAAGGAGCTTATCGCAGCTTATGGGGAAGGAACCGAACATCATGCGGTCATCATCAAGGAACTGCGTGAACTGGTTTCGGGGTTTTAATGCGGAATATGCTTAACATTCAAACCTTTTGCCTCGGTCCGCTGCAAACTAATGCCTACCTGCTGACGGGAGAAGATCCCGGCCGCGCAGTCATTATTGACCCTGGGATGAATCCCGGTGCGCTTATTAAAAAAATCGAGCCGATGGAGATCGAAGCCATTTTGCTAACGCATGCGCATTTTGACCATATGGGCGGCGTGGATGAAATTCGAAAGTTGAAAAACTGCCCGGTATATCTGCATGATCTGGAGGCGGAATGGCTTGGAAATCCGAAGTTTAATGGATCGCTGAATTGGCCGCAGGTCTCGCCGCCGCTTGCGACAGCCCCCGCCGAGTACGGTCTGGATGAAGGGCAAAAGCTTGAACTAATCGGACACACCTTCTCGGTATACCATACTCCGGGCCATTCGCCGGGAAGCGTCAGCTTCCTCTGTGGGGATGATCTTTTTTCGGGCGATGTGCTTTTCAAGCTGGGTGTCGGAAGAACGGATTTGTACGGCGGCAGGGAACGTGATTTGCTCGATTCGATCCACAACAAGCTGTTTACCTTTAAGGATGAGGTTAAGGTATACCCTGGCCACGGACCGAAGACCACCATCGGCTATGAACGTGCCCGTAATCCTTATGTTCACTAATGTAATCTTTCGGACGGGCTATTTCTTCGACAGAAATCGAGACAAAAGCTGGACAAAAGATTACAGTCTTGCTACAATGATGTTAAATTAATGTTACATTTACATTACGCGAAGTACGTAAGCTGTGGATGAATCCCGGTTTGCGTGCTTTTTATTTTGCAAGAAAATGCTTGCACGGGGCTTGAATGATCTGTTACGTTAAATATAACGGTTAATGGGTATGGTTTCGTGGAACCCACTGATCTGAGTCTTTTTGCTTAGTTTTCTATGAGTTTCCGTAGACAGGTATACTTTTTTTTAGTAGACTATACAGACAATGACGGACATCTAGGAGGTAGACGATGCTGCAACTTGGGGAAAAGATTGTAATCGTCGCGGACGCCTTTGAGCAGAGCCTTCCTATAGGGGAATACGGTTATCTGATTGCTTATGACCGGAACCCGGACAATGCGTTTGATTATGTAATCCGGGTGCCTAAGATTAACCGAAACTTTTTCGTGCCATCGGGTGATGTTCAGCCAGAAGAGCTGCTCATTCAGTATGAAGTGGAGATGACCACGCGGGAAGCGCTGATCGATTACGCCCTTGCGACATATAACGAGAAGCTGTTTCATCAAATTATGAACGGCGAAATCGAGCAGGAAGAAGAAGAGTCAGCACCTGAGGTGCTTTCACAGGCGGAATTTATCAAGCAAGTTAATTTGCGAGCCTGGATTTAGAAGAGTCGGCTAATAGCCAGCTCTTTTTTAATATGGAAAAGAAGGTATGGCCTTACGGGAAATTTATTTTCATCGTGAGCGCTCATCTGAGGTGGACGTAAGCATCTGGAATTTGTTTGGAGTCATTGTATACACAAAAAGTAAGTAAGACTAATATGATCGAAGGTGGCTCACCTTTAGCCGACCAGAAACAAGCAAAAGTTTGGACGGCATATGTGGGATTAATAGTCTGAATACTCCTCGAATAAATGCAAAAGTGGATTTTTTGGAGCTTGGATTGCAATAATTATACTAAATGGTTGCAATAGTGCATCTATTTTCTCGTTTGAGAGAGGGATATTCCTATAACAACGGAATCTTTATCCGATTGAATCAAGCAGCCGATTGCATTATGAAAATGACTGCTCATGCAGGCTTTTGAATTAGATATTTCATCCTCAAAAATTGGCTTCTATAAATCGATCGTATCCAGCCCACTTCTAAGTAATAGCTCTTATATCCTCATTAATTCTTATTTACCCTCATGAAGCATCTCGAATACCTGCTCAACATCCTCGTCTCTGCGCCTCAACGGAATCCATAAATATTTGTTGAAACAACGCGGCCGCGGGGAGCCTCCCATTAGAATTTTTACAGAATCCGAAAAAAACGCTATACTTCTTCTGGTACCAAAAAAAACAAAATGGTTCCTATGTTACCGAACTCGCAACAACAGGAGGGCAGACATGAAAGATAAACTGCAGCAAGCCGCACTGGCGCTACTGACTCAAAAAGGGCTGAAATTTACGATGGGCGAACTTGCGTCATATCTCGGGATCAGCAAACGTACGATTTATGAGCATTTCGCTTCCAAGGAAGAGATCATCAGCTCGATTGTGGATGATGCGATTGATGAAGTGCTGCAAACGCAGCGTCGTATTTATGAAAATGAGGATTGGAGCATTATACGGAAAATAAAAGCCATTTTGTCGATTGTACCGAGTGGTCTGCGGCTTGTTGACGCGAGATTGCTGGAGGAAATGAAACGGTACGCCCCGCAGGAGTGGAGTAAAATTGATTCACTACTGCAGGAGGAATGGGGGACCGTCGAGACGCTGCTTCAACAGGGAATTGAAAATGGGGAGATCCGTCCCATTCATGTGCCGACGGTTATAGAGTGTATGCGCGGAGCATCTTTTGCCATCTATAATCCCGATTTTCTGATGAATACGACGGTATCTCTGATGAGCGCCATAGACTCGATGGTTGATATGTTGATGAATGGTATTGTTTCTCCAGCAAATGAAGATGAAGTGGGAAGCAATCCGCCAGGAAAGGAATTGATTGAATAATGGCTTGGGTTTATTTGTTTTTTGCAATTTCGCTCGAAATCGGCGGCACCGTATCAATGAAACTTTCTAACGGTTTTACCAGAATCGTCCCGTCCATTTTAATGATCGTATTGTATATCTTAGCTTTTTCCAGCTTGAATATGGCTCTGAAACAAGTGCCTGTCAGCGTTGCTTATGCCATCTGGTCCGGCGTTGGCACAGCAGCTATTGCTGTCATTGGTTATATGTACTTCCAGGAATCGATGACGCTTATTAAAGCGATTTCGATCCTCTTAATCATTCTTGGAGTCATCGGACTTAACTTGGGAGGCAATGGTCACGAGTCTGAACGGGCTGGGTCTTCAGCGGACAAAGGGACAGAGATACAAAAGGAGTTTGTAATGGAGGGTAACATGAAGCAGTTTGACGAACAATAGGAGAGGATAGTCTAAATGAACATATTGATTAAAAGAGAGCCATCGATGCGTATCTTGAAATGGTTTTTCCTGTTTACCGATATATCGTTTATTCTTTATTTCGGCGCGACGGCGCTTGGACTCATTCCTCCGGAGTGGGCGTATTCTGATTACAGCAATCCGATTCTGATCGCATGGAACTGGTCGTTTTTCCCGATTGATATGCTGGTCTCGCTGACTGGCTTAACGGCGCTCTATTTATACCGTAAGCAATCGCCGACATGGAAATCCGCAGCTTTGATTTCGCTTGTCCTGACTTTTTGTTCCGGCATGATGGCCATTGCCTATTGGGGGATTCGGCAGGAATTTGATCCTGCATGTCCGAATTTATTTCTGTTGATATACCCGCTATTTTTTATTCGGAAATTTTGGAAATCGACATCTAATTCCGGAGTGCTTGGAAGCATATAAATCCGCTCGTGATCTGAAATAGTTCTTTGAAATCAAAAATATTTTTAAAAAACAAAGAGTACCGGTAAAAAGTAACTGCGCCGCAAAATAAGCCGTGGATTGAATTGTCACAGCTTCTACAATATAATTGAAACGTTATCCTGAGGCTTTAATCCTTTAAGTGCGTGTTCAAAAAGGTCGGTTTTCAGCACCGAAGCTTATGCTTCCGATATGCGTTTTTTCAAAACGCTACAGTTGAATGAAGCTAGGGACTGAGGAGCGGAGCTACGCGTTTTCGTAGAAAACGACTTCGTAAGCATCTGCTTGTATTGGGTACGTGAGCACCTGAGATGTTTCCGAAGGAAACATTGCTTCGTAAGCATCCGATTAGGCCCGGCTAAATTCAAGATTCGATGTCGACTCTGCTTCCTGATTCACTTCGTGATCAAAAGCGGACTTTTTGAACAACCTCTTTAACATAAGAAGGAATAGGGAGGAATTCAAATTATGAGCATCACCAATAAAGACGTTCAGCATGTGGCCAAGCTTGCCCGCCTCAATTTGAGCGAGGAAGAAGAGCAGATGTTTACCGGGCAGCTGAACGCTATTTTACAATATGCCGAAAAATTAAATGAACTCGATACGGACGGCGTCGAGCCTACAACCCATGTCCTGCCTGTCAGCAATGTGATGCGTGAGGATGTGCAGCGTGAGAGCCTGTCAATCGAGAAGGTTATGGCTAACGCCCCTGAAGAAGAAGATGGGCAATTTAAAGTTCCGGCTGTACTTGAATAGAAGGTTCCATTACGAAAGGAGGAGCGGCAATTGAGCCTGTTAAATCAAAATCTGAAAGAGATACATAGCAAGCTTCATCAAAAGGAGCTTTCTGTGCTTGAGCTAGTGGAAGACACGTTCCGCGTAATTTCCGAACGCGACACCCAGATCGGTGCGTATCTGGCCCTGAACGAAGAGGGTGCCAGAAACGATGCCCGTCGTCTAGACGATAAGTTGGCATCCGGAGAACAACGCGGTCTGCTTTTTGGCCTGCCTGCCGGCATTAAGGACAATATCGTTACGGAGGGAATCCGCACCACCTGCGCGAGCCAATTTCTATCGAATTTCAACCCGGTTTACGATGCTACCGTCATGCGCAAGCTGCGTGATGCGGATGCAGTAACCATCGGAAAACTGAATATGGACGAATTTGCGATGGGCGGTTCCAATGAAAATTCAAGCTTCTATCCGGTCCGCAACCCATGGAATACGGAATATGTTCCGGGCGGTTCCAGCGGCGGCTCCGCGGCTTCGGTAGCTGCGGGCGAGGCATATTTTGCTCTCGGTTCGGATACCGGCGGCTCCATCCGCCAACCAGCTTCTTATTGCGGCGTTGTTGGCTTGAAACCGACCTACGGACTTGTGTCCCGCTTCGGTTTGGTCGCATTCGCTTCATCGTTGGATCAAATCGGACCTTTGACTAAAAACGTAGAGGACGCTGCCTATGTATTGCAGGCGATTGCCGGATACGACAATATGGATTCGACCTCGGCCAACGTGGAAGTTCCGGATTATTTGAGTTCGCTTACAGGAGATGTGAAAGGACTGCGTGTTGCAGTTCCGAAGGAATATATGGGTGAAGGCGTTGATGAGGCGGTTAAAGAAAGTGTACAAGCCGCGCTGAAAGTACTCGAAAGCATGGGTGCGATCGTCGAAGAAGTATCCCTGCCTCATACCGAATATGCGGTAGCTGCGTACTATTTGCTCGCTTCCTCTGAAGCTTCCTCTAACCTGGCCCGTTTTGACGGCGTTCGTTATGGCGTACGTGCCGGACAGTCCGGAAATCTGCTGGACCTGTATCATGAATCCCGCAGCCAAGGTTTTGGTTCTGAAGTCAAACGACGGATTATGCTCGGGACTTATGCACTGAGCTCCGGTTATTACGATGCTTTTTATCTGAAAGCACAGAAAGCGCGCACTTTGATTAAACGTGATTTTGATCAGGTGTTTGAACAATACGATGTGATTATCGGACCGACCGCTCCGACGACGGCTTTTAAGCTGGGAGCCCAGGTAGATGATCCGCTCACGATGTATTTGAACGATATTTTGACCATTCCGGTGAGCCTTGCCGGCGTTCCGGCCATCAGTGTGCCTTGCGGCTTCGCAGAAGGTATGCCTGTCGGCCTGCAAATTATCGGCAAAGCCTTTGACGAAAGAACGGTACTGCGCGTGGCGGGAGCCTTCGAGCAAAATACTGAATATCATAAGCAGCGGCCAAACCTATAGAACCGGCTGGAAAAGGAGGGAACGTAAACATGTCATCTTCAAAATACGAAACTGTCATTGGACTCGAGGTCCACGTTGAGCTGCGCACGAATTCCAAAATCTTTTGCGGCTGTTCAACTGAGTTCGGAGCTCCACCCAATACGCATACCTGCCCGATCTGCTTGGGACATCCCGGCGTTTTGCCGGTTCTGAACAAACAGGCCGTGGATTACGCGGTTAAGGCAGCGATGGCGATCAATTGTGAAATTGCGGATGTGAGCAAATTTGACCGTAAAAACTATTTTTATCCCGATTCACCAAAAGCCTATCAAATTTCCCAATACGATCAGCCTATCGGGCAAAACGGTTGGATTGATATCGAAGTGGACGGCAAAACGAAACGGATCGGCATTACGCGTCTTCATCTGGAGGAAGATGCGGGTAAGCTGACGCATATCGACGGAGGATATGCTTCACTGGTCGACTTTAACCGTGTCGGAACGCCGCTCGTGGAAATCGTGTCAGAGCCGGAAATCTCTTCGCCGGAAGAAGCGCGTGCTTATTTGGAAAAGCTTCGCGCTATTATGCAGTACTGTGAAGTATCCGATGTGAAAATGGAAGAGGGCTCCATGCGCTGCGACGCGAATATCAGTATCCGCCCTTATGGACAAAAGGAATTCGGCACACGTGCTGAACTAAAAAACATGAACTCCTTCCGCGGCGTACAGAAGGGTCTTGAGTATGAGGAATACCGCCAGGCCGAAATTCTGGACGAGGGCGGAATTGTTGTACAGGAAACCCGCCGCTGGGATGAAGCGCAGGGCAAAACCCTTACGATGCGCGGCAAGGAAGAAGCCCATGATTATCGCTACTTCCCAGATCCGGATTTGGTGAAGGTATACATCGACGAGGATTGGAAGAACCGTATCCGCGAAACGATTCCGGAGCTGCCGGACGCCCGCAAGGCGCGTTATACTTCCGAATATGGTCTTCCTAGCTATGATGCGGAGGTTATTACTTCCTCTAAGCCGATTGCGGAACTGTTTGAGGATAGCTTGAAATACACGAAGGATGCAAAATCCGTGTCCAACTGGATTATGGGTGAGCTTCTTGGCTATCTCAACAGTAACAATTTGGAGTTCTCTGATGTAAAAATGACAGGTCAAGGGTTGGGTGAAATGATCGGTCTCATCGAAAAAGGGACGATCAGCACGAAAATCGCCAAAACCGTCTTCAAGGAAATGCTCGAAAGCGGCAAGTTGCCGCAGCAGATCGTTGAGGAAAAAGGTTTGGTACAAATCAGCGACGAAGGTGCAATTAAGTCTATCGTCGAGCAGGTGGTGGCGGCGAACCCGCAATCCGTCGAGGATTATAGAGCGGGCAAGCAAAAAGCCATCGGCTTCCTGGTTGGCCAGGTCATGAAAGAGAGCAGAGGCAAAGCTAACCCTGCCATCGTCAACAAATTGCTAGAAGAAGTGCTCAAATAGTAAGCAAGAAACAGGTCTTGGGGCTTGTCTGCTAGACAGGCCCCTTTTTTAAGTTTCTTTGGGGCCCCCGCAAAGTATTTGGAATAAGCATCGAGGCATAGGCTTCACTCCGTACTTTTGCTCCGCAAAAGCGCCCCTCTTTGAGAGGCACCCGGACTTCTTTCCGATACTCTTTGTGGGGTTATTTTACATAATGGATTTTAACTAAAGAGGTATTTTCTGTATTGCTGGTCTTTTTTTCATTTGTGGCGTATAGCCTGAATAGGAGGGGCCTATGATCATCATCAAGCTCTCATTGCAGGATGACGATATGGTGGACCAAATTTGGAGATTGCAGCATATCGCTTACAGGCTGGAAGCCGAAAGAATTGGGTTTTACGAAATTCCTCCACTGCTCGACACGCATGAGACACTGAAAAACTGCCGTGAGATTTTTTACGGCTGTGTAGATGAGGATGGGGAGCTCGTGGGAGCAGTTTCAACAGCCAAGGAAAGCCCGGGTTCGCTGACTCTGATGCGGATGATGGTTCATCCGGCTCATTTCCGCAAAGGAATCGCGGGTAATCTTATCCGTCATGTCCTGGATGACCATCCCGACATTCCGTTGTTTATCGTATCCACTGGCGCCAAGAACGAGCCGGCGGTCGCACTTTACCTCAAGTTCGGATTTATTCCTTTCGATACGTTTGAAGTTGCTCCGGGTGTTGAACTGACGACGTTCCACAGACGGGCGGAAATATTGGCTTAAGCCTAATGGACACCCTCATTTAGGGTTGAGCACCATAATAGGGAGAGATATGCTTTGGCGGATCCATGGTACATAAATAATATGCATATATTACTGCGGCTGCTGCTGTCTGTTCTGCTGGGCGGACTTGTAGGATGGGAGCGGGAGCGTTCCAATCATGCAGCCGGACTTCGGACCCACATCCTGGTTTGTATGGGATCGACATTGATCATCATGTTGTCCATTTACGGTTTTTCGGAATTCGTTCATGAGGTTAATATTCGTATCGATCCTGCAAGACTGGCATCAGCCGTCATTACAGGTGTCGGGTTTTTGGGGGCAGGGACGATCTTGTTCACAGGCAAATCCATCACTGGTTTGACAACCGCTGCTTCCATATGGATTGTTGCTGCTGTCGGTCTGGCGATAGGGGCAGGCTTTTATTTCGCTTCGATTATGGCCACGATCTTGATTCTGCTGACTTTGGTTGTATTCAACAAGCTGGAGCAGCGTTATATCCGCGGTAGTAAGCTCCATCTCGTCACGATCTGTGCGATTTCTGAACCGGGACTACTGGAATCCGTATCTGAATTGCTTGAAGGGGAGGAGATCACGGTGAAAAGAGCCGTAGTCAACGAGCGAAGTAACGTGCCATATGGCGAATTGCAGCCTCCCTCCACCTTGGTGGAGATATCATTGAATGTATTAAGCAAACGGGTTATTGACCCGCTTGCACTCGCTGCCCGCATTCGTAAACTTGAAAAGGTCTCCTCGGTTACGATTGATTAGAACGTTGTAAAAAACCCTTTGTCATAGGGTTTTTTTTGTTCCAGGGATTTTGCATATGGAGGATGACCATCCAGATATTTACCTGTTATTGTCCCGGCCATATAGGGTACTATCAAGAATGAACGAAAGAAATGATTGCTAAAATGGCAATTCATCATCAAAAAGGGAAGGGGCTGGGAGGATGCACAGTGTCAGAAGGACCGGAAGATCGAAAGAATCTGTAAAAAATGACCGAGGTTTACGCGAAAAACCGGTTGCTGCTGTCCGTGCCCGCCGGCTATTTTCCCGTAAACGTAAATTTACTGCGGGATTGCTCGCAGCCATATGCCCTGGACTCGGTCATATTTACCTTGGTCTATACCGTAAAGGCATCGCCTTCATGTTTACGCTGCTTTTGGATGCTTCGGCTCTTTTATATTTTTCTTCAATCGGAATACAGATCAATGTGCCTTTGCTGATTTTGCTCGGCTTGGTTATTCCGGTTACTTATTTTTACAATGTGTATGATGTGCTGCAAGCGGCCGATTTTATGATATTGCGCAGGGTGGGAACATCCGGCCAGGATGACGAGGAAATGACTGCATTCAGGCATCCTTTTTCGGTAGAACGAGGACCTTTTTTCGGCATCATGCTGATCGTTGGCGGATCGTTGATGTTTGCTTTTTATCAAAAGCCGCGCTGGCTGCAGTTTTATATCGAGCAATACGGTGCAATAACAGTTGCTATCTTGCTGATTGCCACTGGTCTATGGGCGGGGGGCCGCGAAGGGTGGATTCTTTGGAAGCAGCGCCGTATTGAGAAGTCTCGGGAGGGAGACCGATGATTTTACAGCAAGTTGAATGGAGATGATATCATGAATCGCAGGCGGAGAATGCGGGTTGGAAGGTTTACAGCCGTAATCCTGCTGATCACGACGGGTGTACTGCTGCTTGATGATGCGCTGCATGGTACCGAACATTTGCTGCTTTTGCTGAAATGGTGGCCGCTGCTCGCTGTGCTCTGGGGTTTGGAATCCATGATGCTGTATTTCGCAGCAGGGAGATCCAAAGGAAGGGGCCGGAGGTTTCAGCTGGATCTGCGCGGGCTCCTGCTCGCGATTGTTTTGACGGCGTCCGTATTTATCGTGACGGAACAAAAGCATTATTTGCATCTCTGGAATAAAGTAAGTCTCAATTTGACCGCTGCCGGTGTAGATTACAGTGAACAGGAAGGAAGCAGCATCGGAAAGGATATGATTGCTGTTCCCGTGACCCTGGATACCAAACAAATTAATGTGGACAACATTAACGGGGATATTGTGGTACAGCGCGGTCCCGTTACGGATATCGGGGTTCAGGCGGAAATTTGGGTCGATCAGATTACAGGTCCGGAAGCGGATGTGATCTGGAAAGAATCCGCGCTCGACATCAGCGGGGAAAATAACATTACCATTCAGACCAAAGGTAGGCCGTACGGACAATCAGGCAAAAGGCAGCCGCGTATGAATTTGAAGATTACATTGCCGGAAGACCGGCGGTTTGATCTGTCGCTGCGAACGATGAACGGCAGCATCAACCTGCAGCATATAGAGGCGATAAAGCAAATTTCGATGGAGACGGCGAGTGGCGAACTGAGAATGGATCATGTGTCCGGGGATATTAAGGGCAGCACGCTGAACGGGAAAATCAACGCGTTTAATGTAGAGGGTTCCGTTGATCTCAGCACAAACCAAGGGAATGTTCAGGCCGTGGGTATATCCGATGCCGCTACACTCTCGACGCAGGTCGGGAACTTGTCTGTTATCCGTGTACTAGGGAAAATCGATGCTCGCACGAAAAATGGAAATATTGATGTGGAAGAAACCCATTCCGACATGAAGGCTGAATCATTAAATGGCGGCATAACAGCGCGTTCCAGCGTGGTGGAAGGGAACTGGGATATCTATAGCGCCGTTGGCGAGCTAAAAGTCGGACTTCCTGAAGCGGGGAGCTACGATTTGGACGGTACGATCAGCTATGGAGATATCCAAAGCGAGTTTCAAGAATTTACGGTGGATAAAAAGAACATAACGGGTACACTAGGTTTAGGCGAATATAAAGTCCATATTGAAGGCAACAGCGATTTAATTGTGAATAAATATTGAATCGGTGCATATTCATTGATTCTAAATTTCTTTCATTGAGAGGCCTTTCGTTGACAAATTCGAAATAATGAACGTACAATAAAGTTATTAAGGTGCAATCAAACTTAGAAATATCCTTTTAGCTGAACTTGTGTCAAAACCAGTTTAAAAAGAAGTAGCAGACGAGTGTTTGGATTGATGAGCGACTTTGGCTTTGTGCGAAGCACAAAACAACGGAGCGAAGCGAGCCAAACAGGAGTCAACTGAATTTGCTTAAATTATAAGGCGGTGGGTAAGATGGCAACGCGGGTCGAGCATGCATTAGAACAACTAAAAACAAATGGTGTTCGGATTACGCCCCAGCGTCATGCGATATTGGCTTACCTCATGGATTCCATGAGCCATCCAACAGCGGAGGAGATTTATCGTGCACTGGAGCCTAAATTTCCGAGCATGAGTGTAGCAACCGTATATAATAACTTGAAGATGCTTATTGAAGCCGGTATGGTCCATGAGCTGACTTATGGAGATAATTCAAGCCGTTTTGATGCGAACGTGTCAGAGCACTTTCATGTGATTTGTCAGAAATGCGGAAAAATTGAGGATTTCAGCTACCCATCTCTTCAGGATGTGGAGCACACTGCTGAGAAGAGCACAGGATTTCAGATTCAGAGTCTGCGTATGGAACTGTACGGGATTTGCAGCGGTTGCAAAACTGAGTAAAGCATCCGTTTCATACGGGTTGTTTTAAGAAAACGTGCGGATTCCTGTAAGGGATTCTCACGTTTTTTTGCTTATGCCCAAAAATGTATAATTTCCGAGAGGATGCAAACTGCAGCTGTCCTGGAAGGGAAATAGCCGCTATACGTAGTTTGTTTTCTAAAGCAAGCACATATTACAATAACGGAGGATTAACCTTTGACAAGAAGTAATCAACGCAGGCACCGTTCTACAGCCAAAAGGCGCTTTGTCATAGTGCTGGGGTTATGTTTGATCGCGGCCGGTGCATATTTGACGATAACCGAGATTCTTCCGAATCCGCTGCATGAGAAGCCAGATTGGAAGGGGCTCGCCAAGCCCGTATTTGTTAAAGGCGAGCTGCTGAAACAGTCTGCAGACGGTTCCGGTGAAGAGATGATGCTGCCACTTTCGATCCTTCAGGAGGAGATAGATGCAAACATCCGTTACGAAAAAGGGACGAAATCGATCATTCTGACGACCCCCGTGCAGGTGATGCATCTGCAGACAGGGGAAACGGAGGCGCAGCTGAATAATAAGCAGGTAGAACTTCGATTTGCGCCAGAAGAAAAAAATGGTTCGTTATACATGCCGATTCAGCCGCTGAAAGAGTTGTATGGCATTACCTTTCACGAAGATCTGGACACGGGCGCCGTATTGCTGATGAAAGCCGGTGATACCGTACAGATGGGCACGATTAATGGGGAAGCCGATTCGAAAACCGCCTTGCGGAAAGGTCCGTCCAAGCATGAGCGCATTTTGGCGGACATGCTTGGGGGCACGTCTCTGCGGATCTGGGGATCGGATGAATCATGGTATTTTGTGCAAATGGATAACGGTTATGCTGGTTATGTGCCAAAATCCAAGGTAACGTTGGGTGAGAAGAAAACGTTGGCTGATGTGCCCCAGCAGTCAACACAAGCCGAGCGAGACTGGCAAGGTAAGTCAGTGAACTTGGCATGGGAGGCCGTTTATAAGAAAAAGCCGGATCCTTCCGTCATTGATCAACTGTCCGGCGTAAATGTCGTCAGTCCAACTTGGTTCCACGTCATAGATGGACAGGGGAATGTTCGCAGCAATGCGGACACGGCTTATGTGGAGAAGGCCCATGCTCGGGGCATGGACGTCTGGGGTCTTCTGGACAATAGCTTTGATCCCGAGTTGACTTCCAGCGCGATGTCTACTTATGAAACGAGATTAAATGTGATTAACCAGACGCTCGAGTTTGCTAAGATGTATCATCTGGACGGGATTAATTTGGATTTTGAAAATGTAAAAACGAAAGACGGGGGAAATGTTTCACAGTTTGTCCGCGAGCTGAAGCCGTTGGCGCGGGCCAGGGGTCTGATCGTCTCGGTGGATGTGACCCCGAAATCGGACAGTGAAATGTGGTCACGTTTTTTGGACAGGCGCTCACTGGGAGAAACGGCGGATTTTATTGTGCTGATGGCATATGATGAGCATTGGGCATCCAGCCCGAAAGCCGGATCCGTCTCATCTCTGCCTTGGGCGGAGGATGCGGTTCGTAAAATTCTGGATGAGGATGCAGTTCCGCCGGAGAAACTCATACTGGCTGTTCCACTGTATACCCGGATCTGGTCCGAAGAAGCCAAGGGCGGTAAAACGAAGGTATCATCGAAGGCGGTAGGTATGAAAACCGTGAACGATATTATTGAGGAAAAGAAGCTGAAACCGAAGTATCTTGAGGACGTCAAACAAAATTACGTGGAATACACGGAAGATGGCGTTTTGAAAAAGATTTGGATAGAAGATAAAACCTCACTCGAATCAAGAGTAAAGTTGGCCAAAGAACTTAATCTCGGCGGTGTTGCTGCTTGGACTCGCAGCTTTGGTACAAAAGAAGCTTGGGATGCGCTTAAAGATATCTCATCATAATGTATGTACGGCACTTATACGAATACCAAATAACAAAGAACCGGTCTTCCTGAAAGGGATGACCGGTTCTTTGTTATGATTAAAGAATATTGAATTCCAGTTTGTTCGTGATGTAAGTAGACTGCCTCTAATACAGTCGCTGTGAATGATGCCAATTTCTAGTGATGGGGGGCAGCCGCTTCAGGGGCACTTTGCCCATCCTGATGCTTCTGGAGTTCCTCCAGCTCGTCGTCTGTAATATTCGCTTGCTGGATGTCCGTTGTCAGCATTGTACGGCAGAACATGCAGCGGTCAGTTTTTCCGAGCATTTTCGTCGGCTTGTGACATTCCGGGCATTCGATCTGCTTAACACTTGTAGAAAGCATTCCAGCCCAAAAGTAAATGCCGAGGCTGCCCATCATGGCAATAAGGCCGATAACCAGACCGATAGCCGCGACGACTTTGCCAGCTTGTCCCCAGAAGACAATCCCTGCCGTTCCAAGGACCATTAGCCCCATGCCGATAATTGTAAGCATCAGTCCCCAGGTGCGGAAGGCAACAATTTTTGCTGTTTTGAAGATCATGGATCATAAGCTCCTATCATCATTTAGTTGTATTTAAAAAAGAAGGAACTGACATGGAGATGTAGAAGTATATTATAACTGAATTGGCTGCTTTTCGCCAAGGAATGCATGGAGGGAGACATGGATTTGTCCAATTTGTCTTTTAATTATGGTGAGTCGTTTGATGTCGATGCCATAGGTACCATTATATATCGTCAAGAAGCTCATAAATTTGATGGATCTTTGCTTCATGACTTCGATTTCATCGTTCTCACTGTCCATGAAGAGCAGGATACGGAACTAACTGTGGAGCATACGCTGGTTGGAGATTTGCCTTGTCAGGTTTTGAATGTCTCGGTTAATTCACTTCGAAACTGGCTGATTACCGGTGAGAAGGACGATCTGATTCGCTGCTTTATGGAGGGTGAACTTGTCAAGGATCAGAACGGCAAGCTGGCTATGCTGCGCAGGGAATATATAGAGTTTGAACAGCCTCTTCGGGATCGGAAAATGCTGTATGAGTTTTCACGGTTTTTAAGTATTTATGTCGAAGCGAAGCGTTACATGCAGTCGGGATATGACATTGATGCATATCAATGCGTCTTGGTTTCACTGAAGCATTGGGCAAGGATTGAGCTGATTGAGCGTGGGGTTCTGCCTAACGAAGCGGTTTGGGAGCAAGTTAAAGAGCTGAACACAGCGATCCACAAGCTGTATGAGGAATTGACCCAAAGTACGGAAACGATAAGTCAACGCGTAGAACTTGTGCTACTTGCTTGTGAATTTTCTGTCATGTCCAAGATGGCTGAATGTTCTGTACGTCTGCTGCAAATTTTGAGAAGCAGATCCAAGCCATGGAGCATTGAAGAATTGATTCAAAATCCGGAACTGAAAATAGTGAAAAACGAACTGCCGCTTGTTATGCGCAAGTTGGTGAACAGGTCTTTGGTGAAGGAATCTGTAATTTGGTCGGGGGCCCCGGGATATGGTAGCCAAGGAATTCGTTATTCCGCTGAATAACTCCATACAACTCCTGTTATGACTCCTATTTGGCTCGCTTCACTCCGTTGTTCTGTGCTTCGCACAAAGCCAAAGCCGCTCATTAATCCAAACACTCGTCTGCTATTTCTTCAATATGACACAAGCAGCTATAAGAATGTTTTTAAAACTCAATTACTGGAAACGTACAAAAGGGGAGATGAGAAAATCTCCCCTTTTGTTTTTTAGGTATAGTCACAACCTTCCCGAGGAAACATAAAACATGAGCAAACTTCAAATTATAGGTTGACTCTCTAATGGTTTATGTGTTAAATTATAACTCGCCCCACGAAACCTCGGAAGTGATTGTATTCCGGGATTCGACAAGCACAGAAATCGAGTTGGAAAAAAGGTCGAAAAAAAGTGCTTGACGAAATAGTGGTCCGCATGATATATTATAAGAGTTGCTGCTGAGATAAACGAGCGGCGCTGAAGACGAAAGAATTTGATCTTTGAAAACTGAACAACGAGTGAGATAAAGACCTTGCTTGCAAGGTCGACAGCGAAGTGAATCGGTTCGAGTCTTCTGACTGGATGATTCACGGAGCAAAATG
>JAIRVF010000108.1 GCA_031254035.1 Paenibacillus sp. | reverse complement strand
CATTTTGCTCCGTGAATCATCCAGTCAGAAGACTCGAACCGATTCACTTCGCTGTCGACCTTGCAAGCAAGGTCTTTATCTCACTCGTTGTTCAGTTTTCAAAGATCAAATTCTTTCGTTTTCAATACCACCGTTTTATCTCAGCAGCAGTTCTTATAATATATCACATCCGGCCGGGCTTTGCAAGCTTTTTTAAAAATTTATTTTGAAGTTTTTAGGCTTGCTGGCCTGCATTTTTCTCTCATTTCTTGGCCGGAACATTAATATATCATGAATACAATTTTATTGCAAGCATGATTATAGAATTTATAGACTCAGGGATACAAGAATCTGATTCTATGCTGAAATCGATATCGTGTATTTATTAGTAGGATGTCTTATATCCCTTTCCCATTAACGATGTTGTCTAGGCCAAATCGTATAGCTGAAGCTAATTAGGAAGTCGATCGCCACGATGGCTCCCCACCCTAATGGCATATTCTTTAATACTTCAGTTCGAGTCGGATCATTCACAATCAGGATCATAAGTCCAAACAGGACTACTCTAATGAACCAAGCAAAGACATGTCTATACCATCCATCCCTCTCGCGACGGGCATGATCCTTTCCGAATTTGGGTGCGGGTCTAGGCTTCTCTCCACCTGCAAAACGGTGTGCAAACCTCTCATCAGCCCATTTTATCATCCTATGTCCATACGCTACGGTTACCCCGATGTATATCGCAGAAAGCCCATGGACAAATTCCGCTTTAACTCCATTTCGCAAATCCATTATGGTAAATACAAGGAGCAGCAGGTCGACGACTGGAGTCGCCAGCAGCAAAATGGCCCCTGTGCGCTTCCACCCAGCAAAATACCTCGCGCACAATCCCGCCAGTACAAGTACCCAAAATGAAATCTCACACCCAACAATCAAGGCAGCAATCACGAAATCATCACCTTTCTTTTTAATACAGCTGTGCTAGAAAGTAATTTATCACGATTGTATTAAAAAAACAAGAAGAATGTTAAACTAATGACATGCCCAAAATTGTAGATCATGATAAACAAAAGGAAATCGTAGCTGAAGCGGCATGGCGTGTAATTCGTAAAATGGGACTTGACCAGGCCTCAGTTCGCAACATTGCCGAAGAAGCCGGTTTGTCTGTTGGCTCGATGAGGCATTACTTCACTACTCAGTCTGAACTTCTGTCCTATGCGATGAAAAGAGTTTCCGACCGGGTTAAAGAACGAATTGCGGGTATCACCTTTAGTGGAGATTTATTGATTGACATCCCTCTGCTGGTGGATGAAATTCTCCCCACCGATGAAGAGAAACGGCATGAAATGGAGGTATGGTTTGCTTTTGTCGTCAAATCGATGTCTGATTCCAAGCTTGCCCTGCATCGCTCTGAGGTTGATGACGAGCTCAGGCTGGTTTTCATTAAGATCATAAATGGATTGACTGCCTATGGCCTGGCTCTGCCGGATCTGGATACCCCTCTTGAAATTGAGCGCTTCTATGCTTTGATTGACGGCTTGGCTATTCACGCCATACTTAGACCGGAAGTGGTGACAACGGAAATGATGCGAAAAACGGTAAACAGACACTTGTTGACGTTATGCCGTCCCACTCAGCAATATGAGGAAAGGTCTGACTGCTGAGCCTTACGGAAGGCAGAAGCCCATTCAACGGAATATATCTAAAAAACAAAAGGAACAGTCATGACTAAAATCATGCTGTTCCTTTTCTATAGGATAATAAAATCCCATTTACATTTTTTTAAACTATTCCTGCGTACGATTTCTCATATGAGGGAAAAGCAGTACGTCACGGATCGACGGCGAGTTGGTTAACAGCATCACAAGGCGGTCGACACCGATACCCAGTCCGCCTGTAGGCGGCATGCCGTATTCGAGCGCATTAAGGAAGTCTTCATCCATTTCATGCGCTTCGTCATTCCCCTTCTCACGTTCTTTAAGCTGCGCTTCAAAACGTTGACGCTGGTCAATCGGATCGTTCAGCTCGCTGAAGGCATTGGCATGCTCACGCGCCACGATAAACAGCTCAAAGCGGTCCGTAAAGCGCGGATCCTGCTCGTTTTTCTTCGCCAGCGGCGAAATTTCGACTGGATGCCCAGTGACGAAGGTTGGCTGAATCAGCGTTTCCTCTACAAAGTCCTCGAAGAATGCGTTCAAGATATGACCGAAGGTCATATGCGGTTCAACTTTGACGTTATGTTCTTTGGCAAGGCGATGTGCCTCTTCATCCGTCATCTGAACGCCGAAGTCAACGCCCTTCACTTCCTTCACCGCTTCTACCATAGAAACTCTGCGCCACCCTGGTGCCAGACTGACCTCATGTCCTTGATAGTCGACTACTTGGGTGCCAAGCACTTCTTGAGCAATATGCGCAACCATGCTTTCGGTCAGATTCATAATATCCTGATAGTCCGCATAGGCTTCATACAGCTCAATCATGGTGAATTCCGGATTATGACGTGTAGAGATACCCTCATTGCGGTATACGCGTCCGATTTCATATACCTTTTCCAAACCACCAACAATCAGACGTTTCAAATGAAGCTCGATCGCAATGCGCATATAAAGTTCCATATCGAGCGCATTGTGATGCGTAATAAACGGCTTCGCTGCTGCGCCGCCGGCAATGGCGTGCAAAGTTGGTGTTTCCACTTCCAGATATCCCTGGGAATCCAGATAGCGGCGCATCGATTGAATGATACGGGAACGGGTAATAAAGGTCTGCTGTACCTCAGGGTTAATGATCAGATCGACATAACGCTGACGGTAGCGAAGCTCTACATCCTTCAAACCATGGTACTTGTCCGGCAGCGGATAGAGCGACTTGGAAAGAACTTCAACTTCGCTTGCTTTGATCGTCGTCTCACCCGTTTTGGTCTTGAACATTGTACCGCCGATGCCGACAATATCTCCGAGATCAAGCAGACGGAATGCTTCAAAGGCAGCCTCAGGAACAGAATCCTGACGCACATAGATCTGAATTTTACCGCTGAGATCCTGTATATGGGCGAAAATAGCCTTACCCATGCCGCGCTTGGCCATAATTCTTCCGGCAACACGCACTTCAACATGCTGCTCGTCCAGTTCTTCTTTGGTCGTGGTTTCATACTTCGCGATCAAATCACCTGCATGATGGGTCCGGTTGTACTTTTTACCAAAAGGGTCAATCCCAAGATTGCGAAGCTCATCCAATTTACCGCGGCGAATTTGCAGCATCTCGCTGAGTTCAATTTCTTGTTCGTGGTTGTTAACTTCTTCCGACATTTTAAATCGTCACTCCTTCTATCTCACTGCCTGTCCGTCAAACGAATACAGGGGTCTTTATAGAGTGAACCGGGTTCAGAACGAACCGTTGGCTCACGCTGTATATCTGAAAAAAAGCTTCCTAAAGGAAGCTCTTTCTAACAATCCTAAAGCAATGCGGATCTTACTTCTTGATATCAATGATTTTGTATTGAATCACTCCTGCAGGAACGTTGACGTCCACTACAGTTCCTTTTTGCTTGCCCAAGATCGCCTTACCTACCGGGCTTTCATTCGAGATTTTATTGTTAAGCGGATCGGATTCGGCTGTACCTACAATGGTGTATTCCATCGTATCTCCGTATTCCAGATCTTTCACGATGACTGTAGCACCAACGCCGACAATATCGGTATTGATCTCGTCGTTATTGATAATACGCGCATTACGAAGCATTTTCTCAAGGGTAATGATACGCCCTTCAATAAAAGCCTGCTCGTTTTTGGCATCTTCATATTCCGAGTTTTCGCTGATATCCCCGTAGCCGATGGCCACTTTAATCCGTTCCGCAACCTCACGCCGCTTAACCGATTTCAGGTTCTCGAGTTCGTCTTCCAGCTTTTTAAGTCCGTCCTGTGTCAGAATGACTTCTTTATCGCTCATCTCAACCGATTCTCCTGTCATGTAAAAGAATTTAAAACTACCGTTATTATAGAATGAACTACCCTGTTAACTTTAGATCAATCTATATTTATGCAAAGTTTGAAGGATCAGAACATCCCTCTGTTGTTTAAAGGATAAGTCGAATTTATACTGAAAAATTATATGGTAACCGTTTCAAAATGTCAATCGAACACATCTTGAACACGCATGGATAGTTGAATTACGGCATTATTGGGAAACTGCTGCTCCCTCTGCCACATTTGATTCACATTCCGCCCGCTCGTTTAGGCTAGCTACGAAATTCTCCAGAATATTCACCATTTCATCCCGCTTCGTTTCTTCCATAATTTCATCCTTAATGCGTGCAGATCCTCTCAGACCTTTCAAATACCAAGCCAAATGCTTGCGCATTTCGCGCACGGCCACCGATTCTCCCCTCAAGGCAATGAGACGGTCCATATGCAAAATCGCAATGCGGATCTTTTCTTCCCCGGATGGCTCCGGCAAAAGTTCGCCGGTCTTCAGGTATTCGATTGTCCGATACAGCATCCACGGATTTCCGAGCGCTCCGCGCCCAATCATAACTCCGTCGACTCCGGTTTGATCCAGCATCCGCCGCGCATCTTCCGGCGTAACAACATCGCCGTTTCCGATTACAGGAATCGATACAGACTCTTTAACCTGCTTTATAATATTCCAGTCGGCATGCCCGGTATACAATTGCTCGCGTGTACGTCCATGAACGCTGACGGCTTTGCCGCCGGCGCGTTCGACAGCCTGAGCGTTCTCAATGGCATAGATATGCTCGTGGTCCCAGCCGATACGCATTTTTACTGTTACTGGTTTTTCCACAACATCCACCACCGCGGATACCATCTCGTAAATTTTGTTCGGATCCAGCAACCAGCGTGCGCCGGCGTCGGCTTTGGTAACTTTCGGTGCGGGGCAGCCCATATTAATATCAATAATATCGGCGTTAGTTTGCTTATCCACGACCTTCGCCGCTTCTACAAGCGACTCGCGGTCCCCGCCAAAAATCTGCAAGCTGAGTGGTTTTTCCCGTTCATCGACAAAAAGCATTTCTTGCGTTCGCTGGTTGCCGTGAACAATTGCTTTGCCGCTAACCATCTCAGCGCAAACCAATCCGGTTCCAAATTCCTTGGCGATCAGCCGAAAAGCTGGATTGCAGACACCCGCCATCGGAGCCAAAACGACCTGGTTTTTCATTTCAATATCGCCAATTTTCAGCATTTGATCGTTCGCTCCCTCGAGTTTATTTTTGTTCTTGCTCTCTCTATTGAAAGCAAATCATGAACTAAAAACTCGTTCATTCAAATTTATTCTGTATATGCAAATATTCTAATTATTGATAAGCTCCTGAACAGAAATGTCCAGAACCTCTGCAATTTTCGCCAATGTCTGTCCATCAGCGCGCCTGTTCCCCCGCTCAATGGCCCCAAGGACCGCCAGCGATATGTCACACCCGGATGCCAGCTCCTGCTGCGTAAATCCTTTTAGTTTCCGGAAGGCGCGGATACGCTGTGCCAGCTGCAAGTTTTCCAAAGCTGCAAACCTTCCTTTCCATCCAGTCTGTCCATTGCCGTCTGTATCTCGTTACGTAAGCCGGATAGTTCCTCCATGGGCACAATGTCCCTCAGCGGAACGAGAACAAACAAACGCTCCTTCATGCGGGGATGGGGCAAGATCAATTCTTCCGTGTCCTCCCTCAGCCCCTCCATCCAAATTAAATCCAAATCGACGGTTCTAGGGCCCCAGCGGATATGACGGACTCTTCCCAGCTCCTTTTCGATGTGCTGCATGACATGCAGCAGCCCGTAAGGATCAAGATCGGTGCGCACCCGTACGGCCATATTAAGAAATAGCGGCTGGTCCACATAGCCAACCGGCTCAGTTTCATAAATGTTAGAGCATTGGAGTACAGTAACGTCCGGAGTTTCGTCAAGACGGCGAACCGCCTCCATAAGCGTATCCTCACGGTCGCCCAAATTAGCCCCTAAAGCAATATAAGCCTCTGATGACTCAGAGGTGGGATGTACGTACATAGATGGGTTCTCACTTTCTTGTTCTGTGAAGCTCCACGGTGACGCCCTGAAAATGGATGTCAAAGGGAGGGTGTGGTTTGGTCACTTTGACCGTCAATGCATCGATACTAGTATAAGTGTCAAGTAACAAGGATGCAATATGTTCGGCCAATGCTTCGATCAGGTGGAAAGACTCAGTTTCAACGGCTTTTTTCACAATTTCATGCACTTCGGCATAATTTACCGTTTGAGTTAAGTCATCATTTTCCCCGGCTGCCCGCAAATCGAGCTCAAGCTCCAGATCAATATAAAAACGTTGGCCCAGCTTACGCTCCTCTTCAAAAACACCATGATATCCGTAATATTCCATGCGATGCAGTTTCATTTTATCCATAATCCGTTAGTCCCCCACTTCTTTTACAGATGATTGCTTTATATCTCATTTAAAGGCGTACCCGTGTGAGATCTGCTCCGGCATAAAGCATCGCATCACTCATCGTAACCGTCCGCTTAATTTGCTTCACGTCATGGACCCGCACGATTTGACAGCCCTGGGCAATACCGAATGCGACGGTAGCGGCTGTTCCTTCAACAATGTCGTCCACCGGCAGATCAAGCGCCGCACGGATAAACTTTTTACGCGAGGTTGCAAGCAGCACCGGATATCCGATCCCCACCAGCCGGTCAAGTTGTGTCATAATTCGCAAATTTTCCGGTCCATTTTTGGCAAAACCAACACCTGGATCCAAAATGATCTGCTTACTGTCAACACCGGCTTTCAGCGCCATTTCGACGCTTTCTTCCAGATCATGCACGACGTCGGCGGTAAAATCACCGTAATTCATATCCTTCCTGTTATGCATCAAAATAATCGGGCATCCAAACTCTGCCGCAGCCTTCAGCATATCCGGGTCCTTTTTGCCTCCCCAAATATCGTTCATGATATGGGCTCCGGCCTGAATGGCTTGGCGGGCTACCTCAGCTTTATAGGTATCTACGGAAATCGGAATATGCGGAGCTGCGCGGTGAATGGCCTCAATGACAGGAATTACACGGCGCAGCTCTTCCTCGGCGGAAATAGGTTCATATCCTGGACGCGTCGATTCACCGCCAATATCGATCAAATCAGCTCCATCCTGAACCATCTGCAGCGCATGCCGCACTGCCTGGTCCGGATCGACATAGCGGCCGCCATCCGAAAAAGAGTCTGGTGTCACATTTAAAATACCCATGATTTTGGTGGACGCTCCAAGTTCAAGTACCGCTTCTCCCATGGTATAGGTTCGTTTATATATAGTCGTTTTCATGATAACCTCCCGTTTGCCGCCGATACAGTCGAAGCAGCTTGTCCGTGATCGGACCGATTCGTCCGCCGCTGATTGGAATTGTAGCACCCGAGTCGTCGATCAATCTCGTGACCGGCACCAGCTCTTGAATGGAGGTAGTCAGCCAGATTTCATCGGCCTGCTTCAGATCCTCCCAAGTATAAAATCCTTCTTCACAGCGTATTCCATCGGCAATTGCCAGCTCCAGTACAAATCCTCGTGTAATGCCAGGCAGCAGTCCGCAGGCCGTATCCGGCGTATAAAGTTGATTATTTTTCGCGAAGAAAAGATTGCTGACGATTCCTTCCGAGAGATAGCCGTCCGTATTCAGCATCAAGCCTTCGGCGTGAAGACGCGCGGCTTCGGAATAAGCGGAAAGCTCTCTTTTTGCTAAAATATTATTCATATAATGAAGCGACTTCAGCCGAATGGATCCTTCCGGTGAATTGCGGCGGGTAGAGAGCAGTTGCAGCGCTTTTCCATGGGTATACAACTGATCCGGCGTTTGTGGCAGCGGCTTGGCCATGAGCACTGTGCTCGGCTTACTGTACATCCCTGCAGGTAGTCCCAATACATCCTCCCCAGCGCTGACGGTATATCGGATATACGCTTCCTCCAGTCCGTTCGCTTTCATGAGTTTGCGTATCCACTCCCTCATCTGCCTAGAGTCAGGCAAAGTATTCATCCTGATCCCCAGTATTTCGCAGCCTTGTGCCAGCCGATCTAGATGTCTTCCCAACAAAAACGGCTCACCTCTGTACGTCCGGAACGTTTCGAACAACCCCATACCGTATAAAAAGCCGTGATCCATAACGGGAACCACGGCGGCTTGAGCATCCATACACTGACCGTTCAGCAGAATCCGTTTCATGCGCTGGTGGCTGTCTTCCGCTTCAGAAAGTTGCGGAGCATCTGATGTCCATAATCGGTAATGATCGACTCAGGATGGAACTGAACACCCTCAATAGGGTATTCCTTGTGCCGTAGTCCCATAATTTCACCCTCTTCCGTCTCAGCCGTAATTTCCAGGCAGCCAGGCAAGGTGCTCCGTTCCACCAGTAAAGAATGGTACCGCGTCGCCGTGAATGGGGATGGCAGGCCCTCGAATACAGATGATCCATGATGTAAAATCGGCGAAGTCTTGCCATGCATTAAGCGCTCTGCGCGGACAACATCGCCGCCAAACGCCTGTCCAATCGCCTGATGACCAAGGCAGACGCCAAAAATCGGTATCTTCCCTTTAAAATACTTAATGGTTGCCAAACTAATTCCCGCTTCATTTGGAGTGCAAGGACCCGGTGATATTAAAATATGATCCGGAGCAAGCTCTTCAATTCCCTGGATATCAATTTCATCATTGCGGAATACCTTGACTTCTTCCCCTAGCTCTCCGAGATATTGAACCAGGTTATACGTAAAAGAGTCATAATTGTCAATTACCAGAATCATATGCTCATCTCCTTCTCCCGCCGCTCCATTTCAGCAGCCACTTCCTTTTCGCTGAAAAGGACTGCCTTAACGATGGCTTTGGCTTTATTGTGGCACTCACGATACTCGCGATACGGTTCGGAGTCGATAACGACTCCTGCGCCAGTCTGGATCATACCGTTTCCGCCCGAAACAACCAACGTTCTTATGATAATATTTAATTCTAAATTTCCACTGTAGTCAATCCAGCCCATCGAACCCGTATAAGGTCCTCGTCTTACAGGCTCCAACTCTTCGATGATCTCCATCGTACGCACTTTCGGGGCTCCTGTAATCGTCCCGCCCGGAAAGAGAGCAGCAATCACATCGAATGCATCTTTGTCCGCAGCCAGCTTTCCCTCTACCTGAGAAACCAAATGCATGACATGGGAGTAATGCTCCACCGTCATGAGTTCCGGAACATGCACCGTGCCGTAAGCGGCCACCTTGCCTATGTCATTGCGCTCGAGGTCAACCAGCATGACATGCTCTGCACGCTCTTTCTCGCTGCCAAGCAGCTCCTCGACCATAGCCCGGTCCTCTGCCTGCGTATGACCGCGCCGGCGGGTTCCGGCAATCGGCCGGGCGCTGATCAGTTCTCCCTGCCGTTTGACCAGTAGCTCGGGAGACGCACTCACCAGATTGAAACCCGGGGAACGGAGAAGGCCCATATACGGCGATGGATTCAAAATCCGCAGCCACTCATAAATGTGCTCTGGCGTCGACCGAAGTTCCTGCTCCTGCCTGAGCGACAAGTTCACTTGAAACACGTCACCCTGCCGGATATAGTCCTGGATTGACTTTACTGACCGCTCGAAGTCCTCCTGCGAAAATGCGCTCCGCATTCCAGACCAATTTCCCGAGTCATGCTCATGCTTCGCTTCAACCACATGCTGTTGCCGCCCAAGCCGTTCTTCCTCAAGCTCCCCCTGCACCCGCTCCGTGAACTGACACCAGCGATCCAGCATCGATTGAGCTTTCGTCCAGGCTTCTCCATAGCTGCATTCAAGTTCTTCAATTGCAACCGCTGGCTGATGAACAACACAAAAGAGTTTGCAGGCAACATGATCATAAATCCATACCTGTTCAAACCTCATCCAGAGATAATCAGGGATTTCCGGGTTGTCCTCGACACATATAGGCAGGTTTTCCAGAAAACGAACCACATCGTACCCCAAGAAGCCAACGCAACCTCCGAGAAACGGAGGCAGATCAATCAGAGAATCCTCCCAATCTTTCGGCGCAGGAGCCTGGAAAGGCTTCATCCAATGCTTGATGATCTGCAGCGGAGTTCCTGATTCCCGCCCGGTGCATCCGTTGTCTAATCGGGTGATCTCCGCTCGATCTCCCTTTCCCTTTAAAACGGACACCGGTTCAAGACCTAAGTAGGTATACCGTCCACCCTTGCCGCTTTCGAGAACAAAAGAATGGGGTGATGCCTGTTTCCAGGCATGCGACCATGACGCAGGCAAGCTGGACACCTCGGCCCGAATTTCCTTTTCAATTACAAAAGGCAGAATGGTAAAGCCTCCATCCACCCATCTTTTCCAATGTTCCAGTGTAATCATGCTGTCATCTTTCAATTCTTCATCCCCCTTGCTGCAAGACCTTTCTATTGGTTGTCAGTATACTTTGCCTGCTACCTTCTTGAAAAGACCTTTCCCTGAGTTTTTGCAAAAATCGCAGCCACTAACTAAAAAAACCTGCCGCTGTAAAAACAGCAGCAGGGGCGAGAACGTTGGAAATCTATTCAATGACATTACGAAAAATGAGAACTCTTAGCCTTCAAAATTGTACAACGGCGTGCTCAGGTAACGTTCCCCGTTACTTGGAATGATGGCCACGACTCGCTTGCCTTTTCCAAGTTCTTTGGCCACCTTCAATGCGGCAAATACCGCAGCACCGGAGGAAATGCCAGCCAGAACGCCTTCTTCATTCGCTACGCGGCGCGCCATTTCAAAGGCTTCATCATTTTCTACATGGATAATTTCATCGTAAATTTCACGATTCAGAATGTCAGGGATGAAATTCGCACCAAGACCTTGGATTTTATGAGGTCCTGGTTTGCCGCCGGACAGAATTGGGGAAGCCGCAGGTTCTACCGCTACGATTTTGACATCAGGGAAACTCTTCTTCAGTACTTCACCCGCGCCCGAAATTGTTCCTCCTGTACCGATACCTGCAACAAAAGCATCCAGTGTACCGCCGATGGATTCAATCGCCTCTACGATTTCTGGCCCCGTCGTTTCACGGTGGATTTTCACGTTAGCCGGATTTTTAAATTGTTCAGCCATAAAGTAGCTCGGATTTTCATTTACAATTTCTTCGGCTTTTTTAACCGCACCGTTCATGCCTTCCGCTCCCGGTGTCAGTACAAGCTCAGCTCCATAAGCACGAAGCAGGTTGCGGCGCTCCAAGCTCATGGTTTCCGGCATAACGATAACCGCTTTATATCCTTTAGCTGCAGCCACCATGGCAAGGCCGATTCCTGTGTTTCCGCTGGTTGCTTCAACGATCGTGCCTCCCGGTTTCAACGTGCCGTTCTTTTCCGCTTCTTCCACGATGCTGAATGCGATCCGGTCCTTAACACTGGAGCCCGGATTTTGATATTCCAGTTTGAGATAGATCTCCGCGCTATCTTCCGAAACCAAGCGGTTCAAACGGACAAGCGGAGTACCGCCGATGAGTTCAGTAACATTATTAACGACTTTAGCCATAGAATGAATCCTCCCTTTGAACTGTAGTATTCATAATTTGATATATACCGATTCAGATTGTACATCTGGCTGTGAAATTGGTTTTTTATATCCGAGTAATTAAGTAGGTATTTGATATCTTTATCTTAACAACCTTCCATGCCGATGTCAATATCAACCCTTGAAACAATAACCTATCCATGAGATTTTGCCAAAAAAACAAACCTTGCTTTATGGAAGCAACTCCATGCAGCAAAGGTTTGTAAAATACATCTTATTTCATCTCCACTTCAGGAGGTTGGTTTCATGATCAGCTTCGCACCGTACTTCTCCCTTAGGCCGGCCTCCAGCTGGGTCAGCGGAATGGCTTCATTGAGGGCAAGATGCTTGCGGACGCTGGCATGGATTTTATCCATACCCGGCTGTTCGGGCCTTTCGATGTCAATCACCTGCATGACCGCATATCCATCGTCCTTCAGCTGAATTGGTCCGGCGATATCTCCCGCTTCCAATTCTTTGGCTGCATCCAGCAGTGCCCCCGGGACAAACGGGTCATCTTCCTCGACCACGCCAAGTTTGCCGCCCTCCATACGTGTGTACTCGTCAAGGGACAGCTCTTCGGCCAATTTGCCAAAATCCTCGCCCTGTCCCAAGCGGTCAAGCGTATTGTTGGCCTCCTTGCGGTTTTTGAGCTTGATCCAGGCCAACTCATACTTCTTTTTGGGCTCAAACTCATCCTTATGCTGCTTTATATAACGGTCCACTTCCTCATCGCTGATAAGGACCATGGCGATTGCGATCTTCTCGAGTGTCAATTGATAAATAGCCTCTGCCCTGACATCCTCATGGGAAAGGCCTAGTTGCGCAGACATAGCCTGGTAGTACGCGTTTTCCGACCCGTATCCGGCGGCGTCCGCCTTGACTTTTTCTGTGAATTCCTCCGGCGTGATCCGGATTTGAAGTACTTTCGACTCCGCATCCACCGCTTTCTGATTCAGCATCTGCACAAGCATTTCATGCCCGTGCGTTCGCTTCAGTTCCTTCACCCATTCGTCTTCCGTAATGATTTGTCCGTCAAAAGAGGCTACTGCTTCGTGGCTTCCCTGCTCTTCTTCCGACTCATGTACGGCTGCCGCCGGTTCTAAACCGCGGATGACGACTAGACTCCCCATAAACAACACGCCCGCTGCCAAAATGATGACTGCGGCCCAAAGCGCCCTCTCCTGTCTGGTCATCATTCTATTATGCCCGCGCTTAATGGATTGCTTGTTCTAGAATTTGCTGCAGTTCATCTTTATTAAAGCTGTAGGCTTCATTGCAAAAATGGCATACCACTTCCGTTTTTCCGTCTTCATCAATCAGCTGCTGCAATTCGCTTTTTCCCAGACTGACCAAAGTCTGTTCCACCCGTTCATGTGAGCATTTGCACTGGAACTTGATGTCCATATGTTCAAGGATTTCCACATCCGGTAGAAGCCAGCGTAGCATTTCTTCAAGCTCCAGCCCTTGATCCAGAAGCGACGTTACTGGTGGCATGGCACCTACGGCCTGCTCGATCACAGTAATTTCCTCATCGCTCAGTCCAGGCAGAAGCTGAATGATAAATCCACCAGACACGATAACGGAATTATCCGGTGCGACGAGCACCCCAAGTCCCACTGCCGATGGCGTTTGTTCTGATACAGCAAAATAATACGTGAAGTCCTCTCCAAGCTCACCGGAAATAATCGGCACACTGCCACGGTACGGTTCCTTCAGTCCCAAATCTTTAGTCACGTGCAAATAGCCCTCGCGTCCAACCGCTCCAGCCACGTCAAGCTTACCTTGACTGTTGCTCGGCAGATGAATATGAGGCTCATCCACGTAACCCCTTACTTCTCCCCTAGCATTGGCGTCAACGACGATTTTACCAATCGGACCGTCTCCTTGAACCTGAATGGTCAGTTTCTCCTCGCCTTTGAGCATAGCACCCATCATGGCGCCGGCCGTTAAAGTACGCCCCATGGCTGCGGTTGCCGTTGGCCAGGTGTCATGCCTTTGACGCAGCTCCTCCACAAGCCCAGTCGTTCTTACTGCGAAGGCCCGGACGCGTCCGCCCATTGCGGTGCCTCGGATGAGGCCGTTTTGTTTTTGTTCCATGCGTATCCAGCCTTCCTACTCTCTAATTAACCAATCTCGGCGTGATATAGCCGCTCTTCGTTTAGAATTCCCTAATATCAGTTGTCCTAACTACAGATCACAAAAATCAGCTGTTGCGCTCATAGATGATCCGCAGGCCTTCCAGGGTTAGCAACGGATTTACCTCATCAATAGCTTCAGATTCACCCGCGATCAGTTCCGCCATCCCCCCGGTGGCAATCACCTTCAGCGAAGGAGCTTGCATCTCCTGCTTCATCCGTTTGACAATGCCATCCACTTGCCCGGCATATCCATATATAATCCCTGCCTGCATGGCATGAACCGTGTTGCGCCCAATAACTTTTTTAGGCTTTTCCAATTCAATGCGCGGAAGTTTCGAAGCCCGCTGGACCAAAGCTTCGGCAGCAATACCAATGCCCGGTACGATTGCGCCGCCAAGATAGGTTCCCTTTTCATCAATGCAGTCAAATGTGGTCGCCGTTCCGAAATCAACCACGACAAGCGGGCCCTTGTACAATTCTACTGCAGCCACCGCATTTACAATACGGTCCGCACCCACCTCACGCGGATTTTCGTAACGGAGATTCAGTCCCGTTTTGATACCCGGACCGACCATTAGCGGATGCTTATGGATATATTTGCGGCATGTTTCTTCTATGGTATGCACCATTGGCGGCACAACAGAGGACATGATAACACCCCGGATATCCGAAACAGGAATCCCTGCCATTTGAAACAAATTATGAAACCACACACCGTATTCATCGGACGTGGACTGGCCAAGGGTACTGAGACGGAAATGATGCAGAAGCTCACGGCCTTTATATATGCCCAGCACAATGTTGGTGTTCCCGATGTCGATGACAAGGATCATGGGGATGTTTCCTCCTTTACTTTACAGCGTTGAGATCCAAACTGATATCAAGACTCTCAAAGGAATAGGTTAACCGCCCCACGGATATCACGTCAACCCCACATTCGGCTATTTCTTTAATGGTTTGCAGCGAAACATTGCCTGAACCCTCCACGCGGACATGTGGGGCCTTGGTTTTGATCCGTCTAACCGCTTCCTTCATCATCGCATAATCCATGTTGTCCAGCATGATGATATCGGCCCCGGCTTCTATGGCCTCCTCTACCTGCTGCAGTGATTCCGTCTCCACTTCGATCGTCATCGTATGCGGGATGTAAGCACGTGCTCGCTCGACGGCTCTTCGGATTCCACCCGCCCCTTTGATATGGTTATCCTTGATCATCACGGCGTCATAAAGCCCGAAACGGTGATTCGCACCCCCGCCGATTCGGACGGCGTATTTCTCAAGCATGCGGTGTCCAGGAGTTGTTTTACGCGTATCTACAAGCCGGGTAGGCAGTCCCTCCAGCGCATCAACAAACATGCGGGTCCGGGTAGCAATACCCGAAAGCCGCTGCAGCAAATTCAATGCAATTCGTTCTCCCGTCAAAATATGATGTGTGCTACCTTCAACGACCGCCAATACCGTACCTTTGTGTACACGATCCCCGTCCTTTACGTGAGCCGTGAAAGACAACGAAGGATCCACTACCTGAAATACAAGCTCCGCGACGGGAATGCCCGCCACGATGCCGTCTGCCTTGGCGTGAATAATCCCTTTCGACTCATGACCTGCTGGAATAGTCGTCATTGTCGTAATATCCCCGGATCCTACGTCTTCCTTTAGCCATAGGCGGATAGACTCCACCAGACCCTCGTTATATCCATTAAACATCATCGCTGAATTCCTCCATGATTTCATCTTCACGATGCTGAAGTAAATGTTTGCGCCACGCCGCGTCATCTTTCTGAGGATAGTCTTCCCGGTAATGCGCGCCGCGGCTCTCCTTGCGGTCCATCGCAGCACGGGTGATCAGCAAGCAACTAGTCAGCATATTCGCAAATTCAAACTCTTCTTTACGAGTAAGCTCGGCATGGAAGATCGGAAGCTGACGGCTGAGCTCCTCCATCCCTTTATGCAGCATCGACTCGCTGCGTCTCAGCCCGACATTTCGGACCATCACTTTCTGCAGTTTAAGCTTGCGTTCGATCGTCGCCTGTATGGGAGCCCCGGTCCGCATTTCATCATCATGAATGATGCTCGCGGTTTCGTTAAGTGGGCCAAGCTCCCGAGTCCGGTTCACGATCCGTCTGCCGAACACAATCGCTTCAGACAAGGAGTTGCTCGCCAATCGGTTGGCGCCATGCACTCCGGTCGATGAGACTTCACCGCAGGCAAACAAGCGCGCCACACTGCTCTCCCCGTTCAGGTCCGTTTTGACGCCACCCATCATATAATGCGCAGCTGGGGCTACAGGAATCCAATCCGATGCCATATCCAATCCATATTTCATGCAGGTTTCATAAATGGTCGGAAAACGGTGCTTAATGACCTCTTCCGGTTCATGCGTAATATCTAGATATACAAAAGTGGATTTCGTCTCTTCCATTTCACTAACGATGGCCCGAGCCACGATATCACGCGGGGCCAGCTCGAGCAGCTCATGGTATTTTGACATAAAACGTTCGCCCTTGATATTTCGAAGTATGGCGCCTTCGCCCCGTACAGCCTCCGAGATCAGGAAGCGAGGAGCGCTCGGATAACAAAGTGCTGTCGGATGGAATTGGATGAACTCCATATCACGGATATGAGCCCCGGCACGGTAAGCAATAGCAATTCCGTCCGCGGTCGCCACTTCGGGATTCGTCGTGTAGCGAAATAGCTGTCCCGCTCCTCCGGTACAAAGAACTGTGGCGGCAGCCTTAACATACACTCTTTGTCCATCTGGACGTTGTACAAGGGCTCCGATGCATTCATTCTCAAGGGTAAGCACATCAATAATAAAATGATGTTCCCAGACCTCTACACGCTCGTGAACCTGAACCTGCGCGGCAAGCGCTCTCACGATCTCATATCCGGTCGCATCCCCGTTAGCGTGCAGAATGCGGCGCCGGCTATGAGCACCCTCCTGGGTCAAGGCAAGCTCTCCGTTCTCAATGTCAAACGACGTCCCCAAACGAATCAGCTCCTGCACCCCTTCTGGCCCCTCATTTACAAGTACATCTACGGCCGCCGATGAGCATAATCCTGCCCCGGCCATCAACGTATCCTCGCGGTGATAAGTCGGAGAATCGTCCTCCGAGGTAACGGCTGCAATGCCTCCTTGGGCATAACGGGTATTGCTTTCCAAAAGCGCATTTTTCGTAATCATGATCACGTTACGGTCTTTACCAGCTTCAATTGCCGTATATAGACCTGCAATTCCGGAGCCAATAACGATCACGTCAGTCTCCACGCATGGTAGGGATTGCAGATCAAAATCAACCAGATACTGAGGAATCATGGATTGGTCACCTGTCCTATGAGAAAGAGTAGCGCATGCTGGCGCGATCAAAAGAATGGTTGCGACCTACTGAACCTGTAACATGCGCTCTAAGGAGATTCGGGCTTGATCTGCGACAACTGGCGGTACATAAATTTGCGGTTTCATCGTTTCCAGACACTTTACCAATTTTTTGAGATTGTTGACCTTCATGTTCGGGCATACCAAATACTTCGTTGCAAAATGGAAGGTTTTATCCGGGCTGTCCAAACGAAGCTGGTATCCCGTTCCATCTTCCGTGCCTACAATAAATTTCTGGCAGTCCGATTTTTTACAATAGTCAATGATGGCGGTGGTGCTGCCGACGAAATCACCCATCGCCACAACCTCAGGACGGCATTCTGGATGTACGACAAATTGAGCGCCTGGATGTTTGGCTTTCATCTCAACGACATCCTTCACCGTCAACATATCATGTGTGTTGCAATATCCTTCCCAAATGATCATTTTCTTGTCGGTATGCTGCTGCACATAATGACCAAGGTTTTTATCCGGGACCCAAATAATTTCATCGCAGTCCAGCGATTGAATCACCTTCACGGCGTTGGAAGAGGTGCAGCAAATATCCGTTTCCGCTTTCACATCGGCGGAGGAGTTGATATAAGTAACAACTTTGGCATTTGGATGCCGGGCCTTCAGTTTGCGCAGTCCATCCACATTGACCATATCAGCCATCGGGCAGCCAGCTCGCTCGTCTGGAATCAAAACCGTTTTGTTCGGAGCCAAAATCTTCGCGCTTTCCCCCATGAAATGCACGCCGCAAAATACGATAACATCCGCATCCGTTTGCGCAGCCTTTTGGGCAAGCAAAAAAGAATCGCCGCGGAAATCTGCAACCTCCTGAATCTCATCCCTTTGATAATAATGGGCAAGAATAATAGCATTTTGTTCCTTTTTGAGCTGAATCAGCTTTTCAGTCAGTTCCCGTTTTTGTTCCTCTTTGTGCTGAAGCGCAAGAGCTTCCACCAGAGACCCACTCCCTTAATGATAATTTTCACAAAATCAATTAAAACCAATTGTGAAATTTCTCTCAAAGTTAGGTGCGCAAGCTTTGAGGGTTTTTCAGTTATCAACTAATGTACACAAGGTTTCATGGGCTGTCAATTGGGCAGCAAATTCATAACTGGAAGGGCTTTCCCGCCAAAAAACCCCTTTGCATCGCATGTTTCATGCACGCCTTCAACTAAAAAGGTTGGTAAAAAAATAAAAAAAATTTTATAAAGCACAACAAAAAAACCCGAAAGACGATTGCCGTCGTCTTTCGGGTTTTTTTATTCTTGTGGGCGCGATCAAAAAATAGTGAATCAGGTTTGCTCGGAATGCTCGTCATTACGTTACTTTCGGCAAATCGAATGGTCTATTTTTTTGATCGCGCCTGATTAACCGATTAAACATTCGGTTTACGATTTTGTTCCAGATCCACCGTTGTTTGAATCAGGGTCACCTACTGGAGGATTCGTCGGATCGTTCGGGATGTCCGATGGACTCTCCGGAACATCATTCGGGATCTCATTCGTCGGTAAATGATCATTATCCTCTTTACCTTGAATGCGAACACGAACATCGCCGATCTCTTCGATTACAGGTGAGCCGTTTTCGGAGGAACCTCCGTCTTCGCCTTCACGCGGTCCGTCTTCCGACAGATATCCTTGTTCGATCAGTTCTTTAATTTGCTCAAGCTCAAGGGTTTCCTTCTCAAGCAGCGTATTCGCGATGAGATGAACCTCTTTGGAATGCTTGATGAGCAAATCTTTACAACGCTGGTAGCTCTCATTCGTCATGCGCTGCATTTCCTGATCAATTTCGTATGCGATGGAATCACTATAGTTTTGTTCATGTCCGATATCACGGCCCAGGAATACCTGGCCTTGGGACGAACCGAACTGCAGCGGTCCAAGTTTCTCACTCATACCGTATTCCATAACCATGCTGCGGACGATGCCCGTTGCCTGCTGGAAGTCACTGTAGGCGCCAGTACCGATTTCCCCGATAAAGAGTTCCTCAGATACACGGCCGCCCAAGAGGCCTGTTACTTTATCCAGCAACTCTTGCTTCGTCACAAGCATGCGGTCTTCCTTCGGCATCATGATGACGTATCCGCCAGCACGGCCGCGAGGAATAATGGTTACCTTATGCACCATATCGGCATTTTCCAAGAAGTAGCCGACAATCGTATGACCCGCTTCGTGATAAGCGACGATACGTTTCTCGCGATCGCTGATCACGCGGCTGCGTTTCTCCGTACCGACGATAACGCGGTCGATCGCTTCATCAACCTCACGCATGGAGATATCTTTCCGGTTGCGGCGTGCCGCAAGCAGGGCCGCCTCATTCATCAGGTTCTCCAGCTCGGCACCCGTAAAGCCTGTGGTGCGTTTTGCTACAACATCCAGCTTAACGTCTTTCGTCAGCGGCTTATTGCGTGCATGGACTTTTAAGACCGCCTCGCGACCTTTCACGTCTGGACGATCCACCGTAATTTGACGGTCAAAACGTCCTGGACGCAAGAGCGCAGGGTCGAGGATATCTGCACGGTTCGTTGCTGCAACGATGATAATACCTTCGTTGCCGCCGAAACCATCCATCTCTACGAGCAATTGGTTCAGCGTTTGTTCGCGTTCGTCATGGCCACCGCCAAGACCGGCGCCGCGCTGACGGCCAACCGCATCAATTTCATCGATAAAGATAATACATGGTGCGTTCTTCTTCGCGTTCTCAAACAAGTCGCGAACACGAGATGCGCCGACACCTACGAACATTTCAACAAAGTCAGAACCCGAAATGCTGAAGAAAGGAACGCCTGCTTCACCAGCTACCGCGCGGGCGAGGAGCGTTTTACCGGTTCCCGGAGGACCTACGAGCAGCACCCCTTTAGGAATACGTGCGCCTACCGCGGCAAACTTCCGTGGATCCTTGAGGAATTCCACGACTTCGACAAGCTCCTGCTTCTCTTCGTCGGCTCCGGCCACATCCTCGAATGTGACTTTCTTCTTCTCTTCATTATATAAACGGGCGCGGCTTTTGCCGAAATTCATAACTTTGCCTCCGCCACCCTGCGCCTGATTAAACAGGAAGAAGAAGAGAATGAACATAATAACCAAAGGAATCATAGAAGAAAGCAGCGTCAGCCAAATGCTTTCGCCTTCCATTTTCTTCTGGGTGTATTCCATGCCGTTTTTCTCACTGGCATCCACCAGTTCCTGAATAGCGGAATCTGTAGCCGGAATATAGGTCGAAAAACTGTCGGATGATTTAACTCCGTCCGGTTTCTGAATATATTTACCGGTTACGAGATAGGCGTAACCGTCAAATTGAACCGTGACATCTTTTACATTGCCAGCCTTGATTTCTTGGCGAAATTGATCGTATCTAGGATTGTGAGCAGATTCACCACTGCTACTTACAAACTGGACAATGCCCACCACAACTAAAAAAAGAATCAAATAAAAACCAGAATTCCGGATGAACCGATTCATCCCCTACCTCCTCTCAAAACACTTTAATTATTTTACCATAGCCTGTCTGACCATCTCAACAGAGGTGGTGTTCGCATGAACCGAAGTACAAGTCCATGGGCTGGAGTATCACCATTAATGGGAATAGATTTCCGGTTTCAAGATCCCGATGTAGGGCAAGTTCCGGTAGTATTCGGCGTAATCCAAACCATATCCAACAACAAAAGCATCAGGTAGGGTAAAGCCTGTGTAATCCGCTTCAAAATCCACAGTGCGGCGCGCCGGTTTGTCAAACAAAGTCACTACGCACGTCGATTTGGCTTTGCGGTTCTTCAAAAGCTCGATCAAATGACTGAGCGTAAGACCGCTGTCGATAATGTCTTCGACGATCAGGACATCGCGTCCTTCCACGGACACATCCAAATCCTTAATAATTTTGATGACGCCCGAAGATTTGGTGGAAGCGCCATAACTCGATACTGCCATGAAATCGAGCTCAAGAGGCACTGTCATATTTTTAACCAAATCGGCCATGAAAACAAACGCACCTTTCAGTACACAAATTACCAAAGGATTGCGTCCTTCATAAACCTTGCTGAGCTGAGCTCCAAGTTCCTTGATTTTCTTCTGAATTTCTTCTTCGCTGATGAGAACTTCTTGAATATCGTTTTGCAACTGAGCGAACCTCCTACGTTTATACTATGAAAGTCTTACTATGACCATTACAGTTGCTCCACTGCCTTAGCATCCTCCAGACGCATGTGAAGAACGGACACTGTTTGTGTACCAACCGCAGCATGCGCGGAGCGCCGGACCCCTGGTATCCAAATGATGTGGCCTAAACCATCAACCAACACAGGAATGCGGGAGCGCACGGATGGAGGTATCTTCGCATCAATGAAAATATCTTTTACCTTTTTGCTTCCGTTTAATCCCATGACTTTCATGGTATCTCCAGGCAGCCTTGAGCGGAGTGTTAATGGAAATTGCAATTGACCGGCATCAAACACTGCTTCAGCGCAGGATCCGGCCATGGTGGAAAAATAGCTGTCATGGGGCGATTGCAATTTCATTTTCAACTTCATGCCAATTTCAGGGATACACAATTCCGGAACAGCAGTTTGTAGCTCATATGTATAGCTTTTGGACTGCTCTGGCGGCTTATGCATAAACAATATCATATCGTATTCGCGTATGCAGGCCAAGCCTCCTCCAATATCAAGGCTCCAGGTCGTGCTTTTGTTCTGAATAATACCTTGGCGGATCAGTTCAATCTTGTTAAAATCTGCAATTTCACAGCCTGCTGACAGATAATTTAATATTAGTTTAATCAACCTTCGTTGTAAAGCGACATGTAAGGCCAAAAAGGAAGGCGCTCGAAAGTAGAGCCTTCCATCCTTATATTGCACCATTTCGTGGTACGCATGATTGGCAGCCTGCTCCATGTAGTCATCTTCCACCCCCGCAATTTCGGCCAACTGGACTAACGATTGCTTAATCTGTCCATTATATTGTCCCAAAAGAGGCAGCACATCCAGCCGAATCGCATTTCGCCGGTACTTGTTCGAAAAATTGGAGTTGTCTACTGCATAGGCGTAGCCATTTTGCTCGCAAATATTTAAAAGGTCTGTTTTGTACATACGCAAAAAGGGACGTATCAGTTCCACATTTTTTTCGCTTCGTTTCATTCTCATACCTTTAAGACCTCCAAGACCGCTGCCTCGGAGCAAATGCAACAGGACCGTCTCTGCCTGATCATCGGCATGATGGGCCAGCGCGATGGATGCCGCCCCATGTCGCTGCGCCATTTCATGCAAAAAAGCATATCTTTTGTCCCTTGCCGCTTCCTCAAACCCCTTCCCACTTTCCTTCATATAAGAAGGAACATCAACCCGCGCCACTTCGAAGGGAATGGCAAGTTCCCGCGCTAGGCCTCGAACAAGCTCTTCCTCGCTGTCCGACTCTGCCCGTAGCCCGTGATGAACATGCGCGCAGATGAGCTTCAATGGAACATGCCGGATGGAGATTTGATGGAGGATATGTAAAAGAGCCACAGAGTCCGGACCGCCGGATACTGCGACTACGATGGCATCATGGGTCTTCCACAAGTCATGCTCCCTAGCCGTATGAAGAACATGTTCTATTAGCAGATTCAAGTCAGCCTTGCTTTCCATCAAGATCCCCTTTTCTATAGCACACCTTATGTATCATTCATATGTTGCTCTCTTTTCGCCCTATTGGATTCGGAGCGGATCACGAGAAAAAAGCCCATAAGCAAGCCAAGCACGCAATGAAAATGGAAAGAGCGAACGCATTGATTAGCCATCGCGGCGTTTTCCCAGGCATCTTACCCGCCAAAGCCGGTGTATAAATCGTCCCTTTCCAGAGTTTAAGCGCTTCATGAGAATTTGCAAACTCCCCGCGGATGGCCCGCCGCAGCCACTCAGAATAAGGTTTAAGCCTTGAACTGCGCTGTACAAGTGCCAGCAGCTGCCCCGGACTGCGCGTTTGCGGCAAATGCTGGCTGGCAATCGCCTTCAATTCCTCTTCATTCAAAAGCTGTATGATCAGAACGGCAAAAGCAAACAGATCATACCCCTCATCACTCGTCCGCGAGCCGGCGTTCCAATATCCCCGGTCATACCATTCCGTAAACTGCTTAACGCTCCGGCCTATAGAGCTTACCCCGCCGTAGTCAACCAACTCAACGCGGCCAACGTCGGATACCATCACATTTTCCGGCTTCAAATCCCCGAATACGAAACCCGAGCGGTGAAGGCTATTCAGCTTTTCCAGAAGGCGTAAACCTGTGAGACCAATCCATTCCCTGCCGCGTTTTCGTATAAAATGATGCAAGGAGTTGCCCCGGATATAGCGCATGACATAAAACGGTATATCCCCATCACGCCCTTTAAAGTCATCCACTTCCAGTAGATAGGACATACATGGGTCGTCTTTGGACGACTCTGAAGATTTTCTCTTAGACTGCAATGACATCAGCACATTGATCTCAGACTGAAGATCGAGCGTATCATATCCCATTTTGAGAGCATATGGATCTCGGGAACCTTCTTTTTGAACAAGATAAACAGTCCCGTTGGCACCCTGACCCAGCACACGCCGGATGACAAAGCGGCCTTTGTGCCATTTTCCTGTAATGACCGTACCGGCCGGATACGCCGGTTTATACGACGTAGTCACCAAGTATCCCTTCTCCTTCATCGGAATTTCCCCGCCATGTTAGATGTTCATCTAGTGTACCATAACGGAAGAAATCAATCACCCTCATGATCGCTGGACCGGTTGGAGTAGCTCCCTTCATCTGAAGGCGTTGAAAAAGCGATTTTAACGCGCCCACATCTTTGGTCCAATCACTGTCCATAACGGCATCCTCTTCGCCCCGGCGTCCAGGGAAATGGAATACCGCTAGCTCGCTGACCCCTTCGCGCGCCTGCAGACTGAGCATCAGATCGCGGATCGCATCCTCGACCGCACCAAGCTTCGGCTTCATGCTCGCACTGGCATCTATCAAAAGCGCAACCTGAAGTGGCGTGGTTTCCGTCATGTCATCCACCACCTGCACCACCTGTGAACGCTGAGACGGCGGAAGATCTTCCAAAGCGGTATCTCCAAAAATTTGTTTTAACTCTTTATTAACCGCGTGCTGAATGCTCTGAACCACCGTCTTCCGTGTCATCATCTGCATAGTTTGGGCAAGCTGCCCTGTGCCCACGACCCGGCTCACACCCCCTCCCGCTTTGGCAATTTCAGCGATTTCCAAACTGCCTAGCTCGCCGATCGTTCCGTAATCAACCACCCCCGCCACATTGACCGTAATACCCTCCTGAAATGCATGGGCTGCCGCTAGTACCGGGCTTGTCCCCATATTTGAACATCCATCCGTTATCAAAAGAATTTGTTTCACGATCTATCAACCTCCCAAAAAGTGGCCACTCTTACTTCTATCATTTCCACTTTTGAGAGATTCCAAACACAGATATGTCCTCCTTTCACCGCATTTCCCGGGCAATCAGCCTTCTTGCAATCAACTTACAGTGCGTGGGCGTTCCATTCTCTCGAGTCCCGGCACATGCAGCGTTGTCCACTCCGGACGGTAATGCTCAACTTTGCCCACAACAACGGTCATATCGTCATGAATCACATTTTGTTGATACCGAATCACTTTCTCTAAAAGAATATCGGCAATCTGCTGCGGATCCTCGCTGTCGATTTCCTGGATCATCCGCTTCATCCACAGTTCTTTGTTCACGGCATGTCCGGGCGCATCGTAAATCCCATCCGTCATCATGATGACGATATCGCCTGCCTGCAGCTTTAAGGTAACAAGATCCACCTCAATATCCTGAATGATGCCAATCGGCAAATTGCTGGCGGATACCGGAATGACTTCATGGCCCCGTTTAATAAAGCTTGGTGTGGATGCAATTTTCATAAAAGTGGTCTCTGCCGTATACTGATCGATCAGTGCCATATCGACGGTGGCATACACCTCATCTGGGGAGCGAAGCATCAGGATTGAGTTAACCGATTTGATCGCGAGCCTTTCGTCCATACCACTCTGCAGCAGCTGCTCCAAAATATTTAATGCCGTGCTGCTCTCCAGCTTTGCGCGCTCGCCATTGCCCATCCCATCGCTAAGCGCGACCGCAAAGGTGCCATTGCCAAGCTCCACCATACTGAAACTATCTCCTGACAACATATCCCCGCCTTTTGCCGCCCCGGCAATGCCGGTTGTGATTTCAAAAGTTTTGGCCGACCCAAACATTACTGTTGCCAAACCGTCCTTGGAAGAAATAGATGATTCATGGTTCACGGCAATATGCTCGTCCAAAATATCCGATAATAGCGGTGCGATAATTTTGCGGCATTCATCATAACCGCGAGTAAACGCATGCACAATTTCAATCTCCACGTGCCCGGGGTCCAAGCTGATAATTTCAATGCCCTGAATGGACAAACCTAACTGTTCCAACGCTTCGCGAATCTGTTCCTCCTGCCTGTGCATGGCTTGTCCCTCCCGCTGAATTTCGCGTGCAAGGTCCTCCATAACCTGGGACACTCCCGACAATTGGTCAGCAACCAGATGACGGCTGTCGTATATTTGGCGTTTCCATTGCATATCATGCTGATAAAGGCCGTACTGGTATTTCATTTCTTGAAGCACTTCATATGTTTTTCCGCAGATGCGCATCCATTCCTTCGGGATTTGCTGATCCGTGATCTCCGGATTCTCTTCAACAGCGGTCATCACTCCCGTCATATATTGATAGGTTTGATAGAATTTCGCATCCCAGCAATGACTGCGTTTAAAACAGGTGGAGCATGCCCCCTCTGCTATCGCATTCATAAAATGATCCACTTCGCCGGAGCGCTTGCTGATTTCCTCTGTACTAGCCACCTGACCAAAGCTTTGTGAAAGCTGCCGGAATACCCGAGAAAACTGGTTGACCCGCTCTGCGGTCAAGTCTCGAACCCTTTTGGCATACTCATGCTGCGATTTACTGTGGTCATTCGTACCGGGGACATATTTTGAAATCATCGTAATGACCGATTTAGGCGTCAGCAAAAATAAGACGATTGCCGCACAGGACTCCCAGGTGGATGTCATTACACCGGCTGGGCCGTTGAAATAAATCGACAAAATCGAGGAGCCGAGAAGCATACCCATCATCACAGCGCCCTTTTTCCCTTCTCGCAGCATACCCGCAAGCATGCCAGAAAAGGCGAGCAGACTCATTTGATAAATGGCGGAGATATCCGCGAGACTCAGGATCAAGCCAGTCACGACACCAACGGAGGCCCCAAGCGGCGCACCGCCTACCAAAGCGAACACCAAAATGAGATAACGGGAGAGAATATGCTCTACCGACATTGAGTATACTGTCCATCCAACGGCTCCTGTCATCACGGAGGCGAGCAGAATGATCAGACATAGGATTTCTTCGCTCCGGAGCTGATAGTTCTTTTTACGGTAAGTGAATACTGGGATCGCCTGAATAAACACCAGGGCAAGTACGAAGCTGAGTATCGCATCAAACGCTCCCATCATCAGGGAGTACCAGGTGAATGCCGAGCCTGTCATTATCGTGATCAGTTTGACGACAAAAGAAGAGACAAAAACCATGAGGGGTGCATAAGAGACTTCAGCATGATCATAAGCGTTGAGGCCTCGATGAATTAAATAAAAAACAAGGAGCTCGCCTGCAATAATTAGTGGTACAGGAAAAGGAGCAAAAAGACTCCCTGCAAGAATTGCAACGCTCACGGGGAGCAGATAATCACGGCGCATAAAGAAAACGACGGCAAAAAAGGCGATTGCAAATGGCGATAGCTCATCCAATATCATAGCTTTGCCCAGCAAAAACGCCATCAGAGTCAGCAAAAGCATCCACTTCTTGGCTGCAATCAGTTGAAGCGGTCGCTCGAGATAAGGCATGTTCCGCAAACGCATCAATAGACTATTGCCCTCCAAGGCTACTTCTTGCTGCGTTTTGAATCCGGGAATGTTCACGTTCAACTTTTCCATTGTACAAGCACCACCAATTCGTAGATTTTGATGGTACTCATTATAAAAGGCTTCAAACATGAAAGTTTGTCATAACAGAGGACAAGCCACAAAAAAGTTTCCGACAAAAAAGCCCGCCTTGCGAAATGTCGGGAATCAGCCGCAACTTCCACTGCCCCAATCATTTGCGCCATATGCAAACAGCCTTCGGTTGCAAGAGCATCCCGAACCGACACCGATAATCCGCTATCGATTGCAATAGACAGAGCTGGAAATGAGTTGGATGCTGTCGGTAATTTTTTTGGAAGCGACAAAAAAACCGCAGCAGGATCGAGCCTGCTGCGGTTTATCTTTTATTCAAGTCATCGGCGCTCACGCCGCAAGGATGCAATTACATACGTTTGGCGCCGCGTCCACCGCGCTTGGATTCCGTTTGTTTCTTGATCGAAGAGATGCGTTCTTCGCTATCTTTCAGAAAACGTGACATTTTATCCTCAAACGAAGGTTTGTTGGCCGCAGGCTTGAATGGGCGCCCGCCACGTTCACGATTATAGCCTCCTCCGCCGCCAAATCGCTCTCCACTTCCGCCACCGGTGCGTTCCGGTCTTGGTCCTCTTGGAGGACGAGCTTCGGATGCTGGTTTGTCAACAGCTTGTTTAATGGAAAGTCCAATCTTGCCGTCCTTATCGACGTTGATCACCTTCACGGTAACAACATCGTTAATCTTCAGGTGATCGTTGACATCCTTAACGTAATTATCGGCGATTTCCGAGATGTGAACGAGACCCGTGACACCTCCTGACAGATCCACAAATGCTCCAAAATGCGTTATGCCTGTCACCTTGCATTCTAACTTGGTGCCCACTTCGATTGCCATAGAATAAAATGATCCTCCCTTAAAAATATACAACAAGATTTGAGTCAAACCTTGGCTGTGGTGATTTGATTATACATAAAGCGCAAACTGAGGTCAACTGAGTAATAGTCCAGTTTCCGCGCTGTATTACGGGCTTGATTCCTCCGTATGAATAGGAGTTTCCCCTGGTAAGTACATTCCGTAATTCTTACGGGCCAGCTGTCCGATATATTCAGGATCCTTGAGCCTTTTCACCTCATACGTCAGCTGCTGTTTGCTTTTCTCCGTATTATCTTGCTCCACCTTCTTCTTGGCAAGCTCGGCACTCTTGTCCGCAATTTGCGATTGCTGTGAGATAAAAGAATACGTCGCCCATAGCATAAAAATTACCATAAAGGATACCCAGATCAATATCCGCCTGCGCGCGCCAGCTTTTTGTTCAGCCTTGTTTTCCTGATTCATTTTGGCTTTTGACGTTCGCGCTTGTTCCTTGGCAGCATATTTTCCCATATGTCTCCTCCTTTACAGTTATTTAACACTTATTTCTAGAATAGGACTCTATATTCCTCTATTCCTTCTTCTCCGGAAACCACTTTTTCCAAAGCGCAACCGCTGAGTGGAGAAGCTTGTCAAGCCATGCCGGCTTCCGCAAACGCGAGGTGATCGGCCTGAACATCCACTTCGTCAGCTTCCAGAATGGCAGCAAGATTTTTAGTGCAACGCGAAAAACGAATATAAGCAGACTGCCCAGCATAACAGCAAGCCCCTTCAGCAGCTTCAGCAGCAACCGGATCGGGGTCCATACCATGAGCATAAAAAGCCGTTTTATCATGCCGATAAAATATCGTACTACCTTTATTAACATTACCACAAAACGCTCAGTTGTAACACTTAAGAATAAAAAATATAGCCATACTCCAATGAAGAGTCCAACAAACACATAGAACCGAAGCTGCCCATAATTATTGACGTATAGCATCCTGAACACAAAAAGAGCGGCACCGCACCAATAGAAGAGGTCCAGAACATGAAGGGTCCATCTTGGAAAACGCAGCTGGCCCGACAGCACCCGGTAGCTATCATAGGCCAGTCCCATCGCTGCTCCCGAAAACAGCATCCAGAGCAGCGTAATCCACTGAATTTGCGGACTCATTTAAAAAGCTTGCCAAACATTCCCTTGTTTTTGCCGTGTGAACCGGGATCCAGGTAAATGAGGGAATTAACCAGGCCTTCAATGGAGAGCAGGCCTTCTTCGAGACTAAGATTTTTGATATGTAAATTCTGTCCTTTAATGGTCAGGTGTCCAAGCTCGGTATGCAGTAGGAATTCTTCGCTGTCAAAACTCTCCACATTATGGACTCCCGTCAAATTCAGCTGCTTGCGGTTTAGCATGTGCAGTTCATGCTGCTTGCTTTTGGCTGGCTCGATCATGGCATGTACCCCTCCTTCTTACCAATAGCTTATGGAAGGGAAATGCACTTTAGAACCACAGGCACGAGAACTTATGAGGCAACTGCGCACGATTTTTGCTTTATAAACGAGCAAGGCACCCCCCGAGTATCCGGGGAGCGCCTCTTTATATACTGACTATGGAAGTGCTTTGTTACCAATTCAAACCGTTATCTTTTGCAATCGGTTCTTCCTTCACCAGGGAGTACAGGCTTGCTGCCTCGTCCTTTCGGGTACTCTCGGCAAGACGTTCCACCTTCACAGTAACCAGCTTCTGACCGAACTGAACGGTAATTTCATCGCCGATTTTCACTGTGCTGCTGGGCTTTGCTTCCCTGCCATTAATCAGAACCCGGCCTTGATCCGAGACATCCTTGGCTACGGTACGCCGTTTGATCAGCCTGGATACCTTCAGGAATTTGTCGACACGCATTTATTTTACAGCTTCTTTAAGCTTGTTACCTGCTTTAAATGCAGGTACGTTAGCTTCTGGAATTTCGATGGTTTTGCCGGTTTGAGGGTTACGGCCTGTACGTCCGGAACGTTTGCGAGTTTCGAATGTACCAAAGCCGATCAGCTGCACTTTGTCGCCACTTGCCAAAGCATCAGTAATTTCACCAAGAAAACCGTTAAGTACGGATTCCACGTCTTTTTTAGTCAAGCCGCTTTTAGTCGAAATGTTGTTGATCAGATCTGTCTTGTTCATAAATATTATCCTCCCAATATACAAAGAAATAAGTATAGATGCGTCATGAGAGCAGGGCACGCAGTTACTTCCCAATGACTTGGTTGTACGAATTGCATGTACTTGCTTCCACTTCCACAGTTTTCATGACGCAGTTTTCATGAGTATGATTATTCTTGATTCCCTGCCGGAATTCCTGCCTGTTTCCGCCAATTTTTTATAATTATCGAGGGAATTCCTGTAAATGACCGTTTATCAATGTCTTCCGTCGTCTGGCTGCTGCTTGTGATGGCGCTGCCGTTATGCAGGTGAATCCTTATCATACCTGATTTTTCGCTTGTTGCCAAATAGTGTCCATTTCCTCAAGCGAGCTTTCATGAACGGATTTGCCCTGGGATCTCAATTCTTCTTCAATAAAACGGAACCGACGGATAAATTTGCGGTTAGTCCTAGACAAAGCCTCTTCTGGGTCAGTATGGAGGAACCGCGCGACGTTGGAGGCGGCAAAGAGTAGATCTCCAAGCTCTGCAGCTTGCTCCTCAGGGTCAAAGTCCTTCTCGACAGCTTCACGGAGTTCAGCCAGCTCTTCCTCGATCTTGTCGAAAACGTCGCTGATCCGTTCCCAGTCAAAACCAACCTTGGAGGCCTTCTTCTGCAGCTTGTATGCCTTCATAAGTGCAGGCAGATCCTTGGGGATTCCTTCGAGCACGGATGCCTGCAGCGGCTCGGCCCCTTTGCGGCGTTTCTCCTCGGCCTTCATCTGCTCCCAGTTTTGAAGCGCAGCCTCGGCGTCTTCCGCCTTGTTTTGACCGAAAACATGCGGATGCCGGAAAATCAGTTTATCATTTAACCCTTGAATCACATCAAACACATTAAAGGTGCCGATTTCCTCCTCCATCTGCGAATGCAGCATGACCTGCAGCAGTAAATCTCCAAGCTCCTCCTGCATATGCTCCGGGTCATCTTCATCGATCGTTTCCAGAACCTCGTAGGTTTCCTCGATTAGATTTTTGCGGATGGATTCATGCGTCTGTTCTCTGTCCCACGGGCAGCCTTCAGGACTCCGGAGAATCGCGACGATTTCATGCAGCCGGGAGAACGTGCGCTGGCGCAGCATATCATCATCGCTCCGCGGCACATAGACCAGCGATAAGTTGCCGTAGTCTTCCACACGATCAAGTTCGTACAAAGGCACATGCAGAATCTGTTCCTGTCCTTCCACGCCAAGCGCATGCCCGACGGTGATCGTATAGTCTTCCGGATAAAGCTCCATCAAAGCCAGCTTGACATCGGACGCTGTGAACGTATCGTAGACCTGTCCAATCACCGTATGCAGCTGCGGCTGCAGCAAGCTGGCACTCAGGCCGCTCGCATCCAGCAGCTGAAATCCTTCAATCGGGTCAAAGCCCAGACGGATAAAGGCCTCATCCAGAAAAGACTCGCCACCGAGTATACTGATTTCGACACCTTCACGGTCACAGCGCTCACGAAGGATTTGCACGGTAGACTCGGCCACCATCGGATGGCCGGGAACAGCGTATACGATAACCGCCCCGTCTTTTCCGGACACTGCTTTATCCATCAAAATGTCCGCTATGGACGCGTAAACTTCGGGAAACGAATCCCGTGCTTCATAGATATGATCAAAGGACTGCATAGCAACTTTCAGTTCATCCAGCACCGACATGACCGGGTGTTCTTTGGTCCGGACGTACACCTCGGAAGCCTGCTGCAATGTTTTGACGATACCCATGGTCAGGCGGTCCGGATTCCCGGACCCCAGGCCGACGATTGTTATGGATGCGCTCATCCTTCATTCCTCCACTCTATTTAACATTCTTCCAGTAATTGATAGTAGATATACTATAACATGGTTAAACCTTGCACAAAAACAATTTGCGCCGGCTAGGCAAACAGATGGAGCCGGCTCAGCAGTCCGGCGAGCGGAGCGCCGATCTTAGGCACCATGCGCAGCTCCTGCTCGCTAAGCAGGCGGGTTTTGGCGGCGCCGGCCAGGAACACGGCGCCCCCGGCTGCGGCCCCGGCAAAGCTGGCCGCGGCCGCCGCAAGGCGGGCGTGCAGCCCGAGCGCGGACAGCAGCGCGCTAGCTGCGAGCATGGCGGCGCCCGCCGCCAGGGCCATGCCGGCGAATATAAGCGCCGGCTTGGCGAGCATTCGGCCTGTGCCAATGCGCAGGCCGGTAGTACGGGCCAGCAGCGCGATATTCAGCGCTGCGGCCAGGAAATGCGCGGCTACGCTGGCGATGGCCGCGCCGGTAATGCCCAGCTGCGGGACGAGCAGCAGGTTCAGAAGCACCTTCACCCCCGCGGCGGCCAATAGGTGCAGCGCCGGTGCTTTTACAATACCAAGCCCCTGCAGTAGGGCTGCGGAGATAATGCTGAGCGCGCTCCCGGCGCCCGTGAAGGCGACCCAACGGATGATGGCTGTCCCTACACCGTCCTGGTACAATGCAACGTTGACCGGCCCAGCAATTACTGCAAGCCCGATGGATGCGGCCATTCCTATCAGCCAAAACCAGCGTAGGGACAGGCAGCAACGGTCCGCAACCAGCTGCTCGTCGCCGTTTGCTTTCGCTTCAGCCAGTGCCGGAATAAATAAAACAGACAGTGAAGTAGCCAGCATCGTAACGAGCTGGACGACCGGCATCCCGCGATTGTAGACCCCAAACTGGATCATCGCCCCCTCTTCCCCCGCTCCTCCTGCTTTCAGCAAGCGCGGAACGGTGAAGGTGTCTGCCAGGTTAACTAGCGATATAGCCAATGCTCCCAAACATACGGGTATCGCATACTTCAGGAGGCTCCGGAACAGCTCTCCGTTCGGTCGCTGAACTTCCGGATCATTCTTCAAAGTCGCTTTCCTAGGAGTCATATGCAGCTCCCGCCGGTATCTCCGCCAATAACCACCCATGACAATGAGCCCGGCAGCCCCTCCGGCTGCGGAACCGATTAAAGCTCCGGCTGCGATATGCTCTGAAGGCGCCTCTGCGGATGTTAAGTAAACAAGGAGTAGGATCATGACTCCGACTCTTACACACTGTTCCGTGATTTGCGAAACCGCAGTTGGCATCATATTCTGAAAGCCTTGAAAAAAACCCCGCAACCCCGACATCACCGGAACGAACAACAACGCAAATGCCGAGGCCCTGATAGCGGGCACGACACTCGCATTATCAATAATTCTGCCAACCAGCGGCGCGCCGAAATAAATAGCCGCACCGAACAGAATGCCGGAGCATGCCAAGGCAACCGAGGCGATCCGAATCACTTGCCTGCTTTGTGAACGGCCTCCAAGTGCCGCATCCTCGGCAACAAATTTGGAAATGGCCGCCGGAAACCCGGCCAGAGCCACTGTAATCATCAAAGTATAAAATGGATACACCGTATTATAGATGCCGAAAACCGCATCGCCGCCCATATTTTGCAGCGGTATTTTTTGCAGCGTTCCAATCAGCTTCGAGAGCACCATCGCAATGCTTAGCACGAATGCACCCTGCAATATTTTTGAAGATGTCCCCGCTTCCTTCATACTTGTTTCCCTACTTTTCCCGAATTTAAATGCTTTATGAGGTTGTTCAAAAAGTCCAATTTTGAACACGCACTTTATCTAAGATATCAGAAAGTGTAACTCCAAGAAAGCAGACACAAAAAAACTCCCGCTTCTTAGCATGGCCGTTGTGCACGGCCTGCGAAGCGGGAGTTTGCTGGATTTACTGTTCCATTTGTTTGCCGAGAAACGCGGCTGCAGTTTCAGCCATTTTGATCTCGAGTTGAGACATATTAACAGAGTCTTCCTTGCTGAGCAGGATCACCGTTCCGATTGGGTCGCCGCCTGAAATGATCGGTGCAACTACAAAAGAAGACAATGTTTCTTGATGATCCTTAGAGATTTCATAATTGCCACCGTTTGTTTCCAGCAGCGTTTTGCGATTATCCATACAACCCTCGATCAGAGTGCCGATTTGCTTCTCCATATATTCTTTCTTGGAGCCGCCAGCCACCGCAATAAAGGTATCCCGGTCGGAAATAATGGTGATATGTCCCATACCTTCGTACAGAGATTCCGCATATTCCTTGGCGAAATCGCCAAGCTCCCCGATTGGGGAATATTTCTTCAAAATGACTTCGCCATCACGGTCAACAAAAATTTCAAGCGGATCCCCCTCACGGATTCGCAGTGTTCTTCTAATTTCTTTAGGGATGACCACTCTACCCAGGTCATCAATACGGCGGACTATTCCAGTAGCTTTCATTGACATGTTGCCCCACTTTCTCGAGAAGATTTTTCAACTACTGTTTGGATGGGAAGAAGGTGTCCCAGGAATATAAGTGTGATATCTGACCATAGTATTCATCCTTTCCCAGTTCCTTATACATGATCTTGGAATGAATAGTTGCTGTGAATAGCACACTTTTGGACAGAATGAACCAGACTTCACAGCACAAAAAAACGCGGAACGATCCGCGTTTTTTATTACACCGGCTTTTTTAAAGTCATGTTTAGCTGCTCCGACAGGGCGGATCCTGAAGGGCCTATTTCCCGCTAGTGCCTTCTGATTTTACGTTTCGGGAGACTCATTTATTGCCCCCTTCGGCTTTTGGGGTATCCTTTCCAGAGTTACCCGTACCTGTGCCGCTGGTAGGTGTTTCTGCCGCTTCCGGCAGATCGATTTTTTGGATAACGTCCTTCAGCTCATTTTGCATGAAATTATCGATTTTAGCAGCGGCCAAAGTTTGTTGGATCATTTTCTTCTGCTCTACGGTCAGCTTTTCATATGGGGTTTCATCCCGAGAATCAACCTTTACGATATGATAACCGATCTTCGATTCAAATGGATCGTTGATTTTATGCAGCGGTTGAGTTGACACATGTTCCTTGAATTCTTTGTTATTGGACATACCAAGGATAAAAGATTCGTATAAGCCGCCGCTATCCTTGGAAGCTGAATCATCGGAGTATTTCTTGGCTATCTCGGCAAAATCGGCACCCTGATCCAGCTGGAATTTTACATCGCTTGCAATCTTGAGCGCTTCTTCCTTCGTACGTTCCTTTTTATCCCCGTACTGCAAACCGATCAAAATATGATGAAAGGTAGCCACCGTATAGTCCTGTTTGGTGGCCTCGAATTTTCCCTTGATCTCGTCCTCGGTCACCTTGCTGGTCATATCGTTTATTGCAGTGCTTACCTGCACAAGATACTCTTTCAGATCCTCTTCTGTCAGATTTAGATCTTTCAGCAGCTTTTCATACTGTTTCATGTTTTTATGGTATTGCTCAAGCACCTGATCCGCCTGCTTTTCGCCTTCTTTCTTCGAAGCCTCGCCTGCTTTACTGCTCAAATACTTAAAAGCAATTTTCTCCATGACCATGTGTTTTTGAAACTCGCTCATATTGACGAGTTGGGCGAATTCCGGAGACGTAAATGAAATGATCTTTTTCTGGGCCTCCAGTTCCCTTTCTGTAATTTCCCCGCCTTTATAGGTGGCCACGACTTTACCCGGATCGGTTTTCTCCGCGGACTCCTTATTCTCGCAAGCAGCCAGCATGGACACGGTCATAACTGCGATTATCATGCAAATCATGCCCTTCCATGCCTTTCTGTTATTGAATAACATCCTGAAGTTCCTCCTTCAATTTAAACAGCTCTCGGATTGCCTTCAGAAATTGCTCCAGCAAACTCAGCAGCTGCTTGTCGTCGAGCCCCTTACCTTTGAAGCGGATCGACATGTGAGACTCCTGTTCAAATTGTACACGTCTTTCGAACTTATTGCCAACTAGAGCAAGCTTCGACATGCTGACCTTCTTCTCCTGACCTTCATAGAATTTCAGCAGAAGATCGTCGCCGCGTCTAGTAATGGAGTCGATCCCGTACATTTTTCCGTATAGTTTCAAACGGGCTACGGCAAGCAGATTGACCACCGCTTCGGGCAGTTCTCCAAACCGGTCGAGCAGCTCATCTTCCAGCTCTTTTTCATCACCGAAAGTGCCGACGGCCGCCACCTTTTTGTAAATTTCGATTTTCTGAATACTGTCATAGATGTAATCTGCAGGCAAATAGGCGTCGATGCCAATATCGATCATCGTATTCCATGCCTTTGATGGATCTTCCTGCTCGCCGAGCATCGTTACCTTCCGCTTCTTGATTTCCTCAGCTAGCATTTGCGAATACAGGTCAAAACCGACAGATGCGATAAAGCCGTGCTGCTCTGCGCCAAGCAGGTTGCCTGCCCCGCGGATGGACAAGTCGCGCATAGCAATTTTAAAGCCGGAACCGAGCTCCGTAAATTCCTTAATCGACTGCAGACGTTTTTCTGCGACCTCCGTCAGCACCTTGTCCCGTTGGTAAGTGAAATAGGCATACGCAATCCGGTTGGACCGACCTACGCGGCCCCGTAGCTGATAAAGCTGAGACAAGCCCATTTTATCGGCATCATGCACGATCAACGTGTTTACATTCGGAATATCGACACCTGTCTCGATAATGCTCGTGCTGACAAGTACGTCATATTCGCCATCAAGGAAGTCCAAAATCGTCTTCTCTAGCTCCGATTCCGACATTTGGCCATGACCCACGCCCACCTTGGCATCCGGCACAAGCGCCGTAATCTGGCTGGCCATTTCCTGAATGCCCTGCACCCGGTTATACAGATAGTACACCTGTCCACCACGCGCCAATTCACGTTCGATAGCCTCGCGTACAAGGGTCTGGCTATATTCCACCACATACGTTTGAACTGGGAAGCGGTTCTCCGGCGGTGTTTCGATAACTGACAGATCACGTACACCCAGCATCGACATATGCAGCGTGCGTGGAATCGGTGTCGCCGTCAAGGTGAGCACGTCCACATTCGTTTTCAGCTTTTTCAGCTTTTCCTTATGGGTTACCCCGAAGCGCTGCTCCTCATCGACAATCAATAACCCCAAATCCTTGAATATCAAGTCTTGGGATAACAGGCGATGGGTTCCGATCACGACATCCACGGTTCCTTGGCGGATCCCCTTAATGGTCTCGTTCTGCTCCTTGCGGGAACGGAAACGGCTGAGCACCTGAATGTTGATCGGGTAACCGGAAAAACGCTCACGGAATGTCTCATAATGCTGCTGCGCCAGAATGGTGGTCGGAACCAGTACCGCAACCTGCTTACCCTCCATCGCCGCCTTGAATGCCGCCCGGACCGCAACCTCGGTCTTGCCGTAGCCCACATCTCCACAGAGAAGCCGATCCATCGGACGGTTCTGCTCCATATCTTTCTTAATTTCTTCGATGGCTCGCAGTTGATCTCGCGTTTCATCATATGGGAACATTTCCTCAAATTCCTGCTGCTCAGGCGTATCCTTTTCAAATCCGTAACCCGAGGTCGACTGGCGCTCCGCGTACAGCTTGATCAGATCATCGGCAATATCTTGAACGGATGAGCGGGCCTTACTTTTTACTTTGTTCCACTCATTGCCGCCAAGTTTGTATACTTTGGGTTCCTTTTCCTCGGAACCGACATATTTCTGGATCAAGTCAATTTGCTCGATCGGTACCGACAACTTGTCGCCACCGGCATATAAAATATGCATGTAATCTTTATGAATGCCGTTAATTTCAAGCGTGCCAATGCCCATGTATTTGCCGATCCCGTGATTCTGGTGAACGACATAGTCCCCGACCTTAAGCTCGGTGTAACTTTTAATCCGCTCAGCATTGTCCATGTTCTTGCCCATTTTGCGGATCTTCCGCTGTTTCTGCGAGAACATTTCGCCCTCGGTAATGACAGCGAGATGAATGGACGGCATTTCAAATCCCGTTTGCAGATTCCCTTGCAGCATGATTGGTTCACTGATGTTGTAATCCTGCAGCACACGACGCATCCGGTCGAGCCGCTCCTCGCCGCTGGCCAGCATGATGACCTTCACGCCTGATTTATGCCAACGCTCCATCTCCGATTTGAGCACATTCATTTGCCCATGGAAGTCCTGCATCCCCCGGCTGATGAAGTTCAAAATATTTTGCGGCTGGGTATGAGGTACCTGGCGTAAGAAAATAGACATAAAAATGGTTTGGAACGGACGGTGGTAAAGCACTGTTTCATTTTCAACCGACAGATGGAGCTGCGGTAACGTTTTACCGTTCTGAAGCAAATGCAGATTCCATTCTGCCTCATCCCGCTCCAGTTGTCTTGCTGTCTCCTGTAGACGGGCAGGCTCATCCAATACCAATATCGTGTCTTTTGGTATGTAGTCATACAACGTCTTGCGCTCCGGATAGAGCAATGAAATATATTTATAGATTTCAGGGAAATAAACATGCTCTCGCAGAAGCTCCATTTCCCGGTTCATTTCCTCAGTCAGGCGCAGCTTAGCTTGGCGGTCCGTCATTTTCCCAAGTTGTTCTTCCAGTAGATGGACAGCTGCCTCTGCAGCTTGAACTAGCCGATGCTGATCGGCGATGACCTCTTTGCACGGGGTTATGGTCACCTCTTTAACTTTATCAATGGACCGCTGATCGCCCGGATCGAAAGTCCGGATCGAATCCACATCGTCGTCAAACAACTCGATCCGGTATGCCAGCGGGGATGTCATCGGATAAAAATCGATAATGCCGCCGCGAATGCTCATCTCGCCTTTGCTCTCAACACGCTCCACCCGTTCATAACCCATTTCAATCATCCGCGCCATGAAGTCATCCACGCCAAGCGTACCGCCATCCTCAATGCGAATACTGGCGCTGCCCATCACTTCAGGAGTAGGTAGAAACCGTCGTACCCCGGAAAATGGCGCAACTACGATGCCGTTAAAACCCTGTGCACATTTCATAAGCACATCAATGCGCTGAGCAAGGGTTTCAGGACTGGATACGGCGGATTCAGCAGCTACCAGCTCATTAGCCGGGTATAGAAGAACTCGTTCTGGTGTAAGCGCTTCCTGAATGTCCTCCGCAATTTTTTGCGCGGAAAACATATTATGGGTGACGATCAGCATCGGACGCTTCACTTCTTCAAATAATGCCGCCAGCATCATCTGCCGTGCTGAACCCGACAATCCTGACACCAGCTGTTCTTTCATTCCGGCTTTTATGCCGTCCGTCACGGAGTGCAAATCCGCATCTTTGGAAAACGCCTCTATTAGTGCTTGTAACAAAAGGGGGCACCTCTCTCATGCTTATCTTTTAACTTAATCCTTACATTACGTGACTATTGCGAAAATTCTTCTAATTCTACGAAAGCAGACGTCCTTATTTCATGTTCAAGGCATCCCGAAAGATTTTACCATAAAATGGTTCACCTTGCGATTCCTACTGTACTGTGATTTACCACTTTACGAGAAAATCACCGGGGAATACCGAAAAGAAGCCTCAGCAAAACTGCCAAGGCCCCAAATTGTCGGGTATCCCTCTCGTTATCTTACGTTTATTGAAGCGGATTTGTGACAAGGTTTAGCTCCGGATGATACTCCAGCGCCTCCTTGCAGTAATCGCAAATCACCTTGACGGTAACGTCTCCGCTTAAATCATACGCTATTATATCTCTACGTTCCGCAGGGGTCAAGGAATGGAACCCCAGCTGCATGTCGGTTACCTGGGCGGAATCAAGACTTCCGAGTTTTGTTCGACAGTGCCGGCAGATATAATTTATAGCCATCTATATGCCTCCTGAAGGTGATTTATACCCTCAGTATGCCCGCTCAGCACTTCATTTAGCCCTGTTTCCCGAAGCAGTAGGTCTTATTCACCCATTAAACTTCGCCATCGTCTGCTCATAGGTATGATCGAAGTTAAACTCTGCCGCGTCGCAAGCTTGCTCAATCATGCTCTCCAGCAGCTCTTTTTCCTTTTTAGGGAACGCGGACAACACATAATCTACAATGGCAAAACCAGGCTCCGGACGGGAAACGCCCATGCGGATACGGTTGAATGCCTGAGTACCCGTATGCTGAATAATTGACTTGATTCCGTTATGTCCTCCAGCACTGCCTTGATAGCGGAGCCGTATTTTACCGGTCTCCGTATCCATGTCATCATACACAACAATCATATCTTCCAGCTTAACTTTGTAATAATCCATATAAGCCCGTACGGCTTCGCCTGATAAATTCATGTATGTCATCGGCTTGATCAGCACGACCTTATTTGTTCCGATAAAACCTTCGCCAATCAGCGCCTTGCATTTGCTTGGGCCAAATGTGATACCGTGACGCTTCGCCAAAGCATCAAGCATCATAAAACCGACATTATGGCGTGTTTTTTCGTAATTTGAACCGGGATTCCCCAGTCCGACAATCCATTTCATTGCGCTCCTCTTCCTCCATACAGCGTTATATGGCGAGAAGGGTTACATTTCCCTATTGTAGGAAAATATAACCCCTTCATTGCCTAACTTCTATTCGATTTCAAACAACTTGCTGATAGACAGTTCTTCATGAACCCGGATAATCGCTTCGCCCATAAGCGGAGCTACCGAAAGCACTTTAATTTTGTTGCTGGGATTCGGATGCGTGATCGGAATCGTATCCGTGGCAATCACTTCACTCAGCGGAGAGTTTTCAAGACGTTCCATTGCCGGACCGGAGAATACCGGATGCGTACAGCAGGCGTACACTTCCTTAACTCCGCCCTCCATCAGCGCATTTGCGCCAAGGACGATCGTACCGGCGGTATCGATAATGTCATCAATCAAAATTGCAGTTTTGCCCTCGATATTACCGATGATGTTCATTACTTCACTTACGTTTGGTTCCGGACGACGTTTGTCGATAATCGCCAAAGGCGCATTCAAGAAATCTGCAAGCTTTCTCGCGCGTACAACGCCCCCATGGTCTGGGGATACGACAACTGGATTCTCGATTTGTTTGGAACGGAAATATTGCGCCAAAATTGGCACACCTAGCAGATGATCCACAGGAATATCGAAAAATCCCTGAATCTGCATGGCATGCAAATCCATCGTAATGACGCGGTGTGCACCGGCCTTCTCAATCAGATTCGCTACCAGCTTCGCCGTGATCGGATCACGTGAACGGGCTTTCCGGTCCTGACGTGCATACCCATAGTAAGGAATTACGACGTTGATGCTCTTGGCAGAAGCACGCTTCAGGGCATCGACCATGATGAGCAGTTCCATCAGATTGTCGTTAACCGGTCCACAGGTTGATTGCACCACATACACATGGCAGCCGCGAACACTCTCATTCAGCTTCACCTGGATCTCTCCATCGCTAAAGGAAGTCGTATGGGAATCACCCATAGGAATTCCGATATAGTCCGCGATCTGCTGGGCGAGCTTCGGATTGGAGTTGCAAGTAAAAATCTTTAATTTCGAGTCACAATAAGTCATAGAATAAAAACCCTCCGTGCTGGTTCATTGAAATTCATGCCTGTCTCCATTGCCGTTTGAACAATGTTTCCTATTACTATTTAATCATCCTTTGGACGTGAAAGCTACTTTTTGTCTTTTTTTGCCTTTGCGCGAGCACGAATTTTCTCTGCATATCCAGGTTTATTTTCCTGACGGTTTCTGGCGATGGCCAGATCGTTCTCAGGCACGGAGTGCGTAATGGTCGAGCCTGCGACCACATAAGCTCCTTTTCCAACCTTCACAGGGGCAATCAAATTGACGTTGCTGCCTACAAAAGCATCATCTTCAATTTCCGTTATAGACTTATTATACCCATCGTAGTTGACCGTTATCGCTCCACAGCCAACATTGACGTTCTTACCTACACTGGCGTCACCAATGTAGCTAAGATGCGATACCTTGGAACCATTGTCAATTTTGGCGTTTTTAACTTCCACAAAATCTCCAATTTTCACGTCCTCGCCCAAATGTGTTTTTGGACGCAGATACGCAAAAGGACCGACAGTCGTGCGATTTCCGACCTCGGCTTGATCAAGCACGGAATGCTTGATGGCGACGCCGTCGCCAATTATGGAGTCCTTGATATCGCTTTGCGGTCCGATCTGACAATCTTCACCGATGGCCGTATTCCCTTTAAGGACGGTACCTGGATAAAGAACAGTATCAGAGCCGATCGTCACATCAGCACCTATATAGGTTGAAGCCGGATCAATAATTGTTACTCCGTTCAACATATGGCGTTTATTGATGCGTTCTCGCATGAGGCGCTCCGCCTCGGAAAGGGCCAGGCGGTCGTTGACGCCGATGGATTCCGCATAGTCCTCTGTCATATGGCCGAGAACCGTTTCACCTTGGTTTACCAGAATGCCAATGACATCCGTCAAATAATATTCCTGCTGGACGTTCTCATTTGTGACCTTCTCCAATGCCGCAAACAGCTTAGCATTATCGAAGCAATATGTTCCTGTATTAAATTCGCAAACAGCATCCTCTTCAGGCGAACAATCCTTCTGTTCCACAATTCGCAAGACACTGCCGTCTTCGCTACGGATAATACGTCCGTATCCTTTAGGATTATCCGTATAGGCTGTCAGTACCGTTGCGGCCGCCTTATTGCTTTCATGAAGCTCCGTCAGGGCCTCCAGCGTTTCTGCGGTAACCAGTGGTGTATCTCCGCAAATGACAATCGTGGATCCTTGTTCGGATCCAAGCCGATCCTTGGCCATTTTCACGGCATGTCCAGTCCCGAGCTGCTGCTCCTGCAGTACGTATTCAGCGGCCTCACCTAGATAAGATTGGACAGCTTCCGCACCATGCCCCACGATAACTATGCTGCGTTCACAGTTGACTTTCTTTACCGTATCCAGCACATGGCCTACCATAGGCTTTCCACAGACTGGGTGCAGCACTTTATATAGTTTTGATTTCATTCGTTTACCCTGCCCTGCGGCAAGAACAATCGCCATTCTTTTCAAGGGTCTTGACCTCCTACTCTTGAACTCATTACTGAATATATCGTATTCTTCGCAAAAAGAAAAGAGAGCCATAGTCATGGCTCTCTTTTCCTTGAACCCCAATTGTAAAACTTAAGCGCCTTCCTCAATTACTTCTTCTTCATTGGCAGCGCGTTCATATTCCGCCAGAACAGCCGTTTGGATCTTCTCCCGTGTACCAGAAGAGATCGGATGGGCGATGTCGCGGAATTCTCCATCAGGAGTACGCTTGCTCGGCATAGCAACGAACATTCCATTGTTGCCATCGATGACCCGAATATCATGAACCACAAATTCGTTATCAATGGTAATGGATGCGATTGCTTTCATTCTCCCCTCAGAGTTAACTCGGCGGAGTCTGACATCCGTAATTTGCATGTGTGTTCACCACCTTTTTCCATCAGAGACTTGGTGTATAATTCCACACAGCGATTCGAAATCCTCTTTTTAAATGTCCTAATTTCAGGAATTTTTTTAAAAGTTGGATATTGTCGACAGACTTCGGAAATATTCGCCGTTAATAGATTTTAATCGACAAATTTTGCAAGAATGATTGCCTTTATCGTTTAGTAAAATAGTTACCTGGTTTAACATCAATTTCTTTCGATTTGGAATCGACGCCGGTCAATGTAGCCAAAGAGACATAATCATGCAGCAAACGCTCCTCGGTCTCCACTGCTCCGGATTCCACTAAAACGCCCACACCTGCTACTTCGGCATCAAATTCGGTCAGTAGATCCACCATGCCCTGGATTGTCCCGCCCGCCTTCATAAAGTCATCCACGATTAGAACCTTGGACTTCTCTTTGAGCGCACGCCGCGAAAGCGACATCGTATGAATGCTTTTATTGGAACCCGAAACATAATTGATACTAACGGCCGATCCTTCCGTAACCTGATGATCCCTACGCACCAGGACAACAGGCAGATTCAATTGGGCCCCCGTCGCATAAGCGAGCGGAATCCCCTTGGTTTCCATCGTCATCACCACATCGATCTCCTGATCGGCAAAGGCGGTGGCGAATATCTTGCCCGCTTCGTTCATCAGGGAAGGCTGTCCCAGCAAATCGGACATATACAAATACCCTCCGGGAAGAATCCGGTCTTTCTGTTGCAACTGGCTGCACAGCTCTTCGGCGAAAATAAGCGCCTGTTTCTTCGGGATTTTGGGAATGAATTTGACGCCGCCTGCGGCTCCCGCCAGCGTCAGCAGTTCTCCTATTCCCTCATCCTCGAACACTTCCTTGATAATTACCAAATCCTCACTGATCGAAGACTTGGCAGCCCCGTACCGGTCGGCGAATGTGGTGAGCGGGATTAGTGTATGAGGTCTAGACAGCAAATATTGGGTCATCTCGACCAGACGTGCGCTTCGCTTTAATTTTTTCACGAAAACTCCTCGCTATCACATTATTCAGGATTCTTTGCAGAACCTTATTCATATGGTGGCTCAAGCCGTTATTCCACGGATGTTAAGCCTTTTTCCAATTAACGATTCAATAAAACCTCTAACGCAAACCCTATTCTATGTGTAAATCCGAATATTATGGTATAAATATAACACCCTCGTACGTGTTTGTACAATTGTATTCCTACCCAGCAGTTATATTATTGACATCGTACTTTTATCTAGGTAAGTAGTCGCACCGCGTAAACTTCCTTGCAGAAGCCCCGCAGCCCGTTGTAGATCCTTGCTACTTTGGATTCCTTATAAACTAGACCGAATACAGTTGGTCCGCTTCCCGACATGAGCGCTCCATCCGCTCCAAGCTTCAGCATTGCGTCCTTAAGCTGCCCTACCTGTGGATGAAGTTTCAAGGTTACATCTTCCAACACATTTCCAAGCCCGTCGCAAACGGCGCTAAAATCACTAGCTTCGAGAGCCTGGATCATCCCTCCTGCGGATGGATGCCGTTTTACCTCCGCTGCCCTAAACTTACCATACACTTCCGCCGTCGACACATTGATCGGAGGCTTGGCCAGTATAACCCAGCACTGTAGTGGATTGTTGATCGGGGTAAGCTTCTCCCCCCGGCCGGCAGCAAGTGCAGTGCCTCCCGTCACGCAAAAAGGCACATCCGACCCCAATTCAGCGCCGAGTTCCTGAAGCTCCTTCACCGGTATATTCAAATTCCAAAGCCGGTTCAACCCTCTTAGTGCCGCTGCCGCGTCACTGCTGCCTCCGGCGAGGCCGGCGGCTACCGGTATTTTTTTATCCAAATGAATATGCACGCCGCTCCGAACGTCGTAACGGTCTTTGATCAGCCTTGCAGCCTGAAAGGCAAGATTCTTTTCATCCAGCGGAATATATCCTGCCTGACTCGTAATAATGATAGTGTCCCGCGGCAAAGCCGACATCTCCAGCCGGTCTGCCAAGTCAACCATCGTCATGACCATCTCGACCTCATGAAACCCATCAGGCCGTTTATGTAATACATCCAGCATCAAATTAATTTTGGCCGGTGCTTTTTCGTAAATTTTCAAGGCGTTCACCCACCCTTAAGATTACCTATATCAGCTTCAAATCATTATATCAAACTGAATCCTGCAAGTCATTTCGAACTACGCAGTTTGGTGTTATGAAAAACGGAGATCCCCATATATCATGGTGGTCTCCGCCAGATCTCCATTTTGAGTTCTTACGATTTTCGCGATGCAGCCTGCTCAGCGAGTTGAATAGCGCGTTTCACCATATTCCCTGCATCCTTGGCTTTGATCCCGCCCCACCCCTCCTGTTGAACGGTTTCATAAAAACCTAAATCCTTGGCAAGCTCGTTCTTCAGTTCATCAGACATGATACTGCGGCGTCTGCGGCTCATTGGAAGTCCTCCCTAACATCATTTTATTCTGTTAACGAATTACCTCTACAAGACGTTTGCAGTTTAAGCTATATAAAGCAATGATTTATGTATATTATCTCTCGCCCAATGGATCCTCATTCGAAAAGTTCCTGCCAACAAAAAGCAGCCTCCCAAAGGAAGGCTGCTCCAAATAAAAAGTTACGCTTTATCGTATTTCATCTGAATCATTCCCGTGATCGGCACAAATGGTGACCTCTACGGATTCAGTAAGAATATCTGCATAGCTGTATGAAACACGCTTAAAGGTTTGCTGTTCATGATCCAGCTTGACAATAAAAACAGAAGGGTACGTTTCTTCCAGCACACCCGTGCGCTCGACGGTCTTTCGGCGACCACCGTTAGCCCGCAGCGATATTTTCTGACCTACATGAGCTTCGAGATTGCGTTTGATTTCCAATAGCGCATTTTTTGCCATTGTCGACGACCACCTCTTTCCTTGTCCATTATAACCCAGAGGTGTAGTTTATGTCAAATAAATTTTAATTATATCAGCATCAAATTTATGTTGTCAACGGATTTTTTTGTGGTATTTTGGAGTAATTCCGCATACAACCGCTAAACGACAAAAAAACCTTAATCCGCAAAACGTGATTAAGGTTAATGAGTCGTTGCCTACCTAGCCGAAGGTGTTACCTTCAGCTGCGAAAGATCATTCAAACGCGGCAGGCCAATCCTGTAGCTTCCGCGTGTCTCAATGCCACCAACACCTTGTGCGCCGCTGATCGTATTATGCAGAACATCCGTCATATTGATCGTATCCCTCACAGAGGTGAAGGAAGCCTTGGCGGCCACGTACACGGGATCCAGCGCATGGATAAGAATACGCCCCGGCGAGCTGGCGAAATTCGCTCCCGCCTGCAGTAGAGCCTCGAAATGTGACTGACAGGCACCAGCAATAACAGTTAGTGTATCGTAATGCCGTTCGTACTGGCGAGCTACCTGAATTGCAGTCACAAAATTTTGGGAGTTTTTATAGCTATTCAGGCTGAACAGATCTTGATTAGGCCTATGCTTCAGAACACCGTCATGGCCGGTGATGACGACAATATCCGGCCTTACTCTTGGTAGAAGCCGGTACAAAGCATCCGCCATACCCGCCTCGTTCACATAGTGTCCCTCTGCAGGCACACGCAGTTGCTGGTAAAGACTCAGACTCTTTTTTAAGTAATTTAAATCTCCATCGAGATGGAGAACTTTGCCCGGAACCTCAAAATAAGAAGGCTGATCCACCATCGGCCAGCCACCGCTGAGATCTGCCTGATTTCGTTCCGTTTGCTCCTCACGGTGTCGTTTTAACCTGCTTAACGATTCATTTGCTCGAACATTGGCCTTTTGGGATTTTTCGTTAAGCGGTGCGTATGGCACCCTCACAAGATCATCAAGGGGGGAATCAGCCAGCAGCCGAAACTCGGTCCCCTTGATCACTGCCAAATTGCTCCGCAGATCCTCCACACGAAAAGCGATATCACCACCATAAGATTTGCGGACGACCAGGTCTCCTACATTCATCACAATATATCACCCCTACCCCCATGGTATGGGCAAATCCCCTTATTGGTTCATCACTTTTGGCAAAATAAGAAATGAGACGTATCCAGTGTTATTTATACCTGCCATAGGTAAATAGAAGGATAATCTTGTCCCCGTTTTACCGGAGTTCAGCCCCAAATAGCACATTGCTGAGCGTCGCGAACTCCTGAAGACTAAGGGTTTCGCCGCGGCGCGAAGGATCGATTCCTGCTTCACCAAGCAAAACCTCAAGACGCTCCCGACCTTCTTTCGGGAAAAAGCGTGTTTTGAGGTTGTTGGAAATCGTCTTGCGACGCTGGGCGAAAGCGGCTTGTACCACCTGGAAAAAGAAATTTTCGTCGTCCACTTGTACCGGTGGCTGCTCCCGTACCATCAAACGGATCACGGCAGACTCTACATTTGGCTGCGGGATAAATACCGTCTTGGGTACGATGCAGACCAGTTCAGGAACACTGTAGTACTGTACGGCAATACTTAAGCTGCCGTAGTCCTTTGTTCCCGGTGAAGCAGCCATACGCTCGGCAACCTCCTTCTGAATCATAACCACGATGTTCTCAAGCGGCAACTTCTCTTCAAGCAGCTTCATCAATATCGGTGTCGTTACGTAATACGGCAGATTGGCTACAACGCTAACCTTAGATACATTCGCAAAATCCTGCTGAAACAATGCTGCAAGATCGGTCTTCAGCACATCTCCATGATGTATACGCACATGAGGATACGGTTCCAGGACCTCCTGAAGGATCGGTATCAGTCTCTGGTCAATTTCTACAGCCGTCACGGTGGAGGATTGCTGAGCCAGCTTTTCGGTTAACGCTCCGATCCCTGGCCCGATCTCCAGCGCCCCTTTGGAAGAATCAAGATCTGCCGCTTCAACGATTTTATTTAAAATATTCTGGTCAATTAGAAAGTTCTGCCCAAGGCTTTTCTTGAAGAAAAAACCATGACGATGAATAATTTCCTTCGTCCGCCTCGGTGTAGCGATTTCATCCATACCGTGCATCTTCAACCTTCCCCTTCCTGTTCCAAGCGTGTCAACGCTTCTGCGAATTCCTCACGCGTGATCTGAAAAACAGCCAGCCGTTTGTGAAACTGCTTGCCGTTGCAATAGCCGATGCCAAGGTGATTGCCCATGATCATCCGTCTACTGGCTGCATCCGGGTGCATAAGCAATCCAGCTGCCATCAAATCCTCCATATCGATCTGGCTCTCGGCGCCTTCATAAGACGTGTGTACCCGGGAGAGCGCTTTTTGTATCGCTTCGGGGGAGGCATTCTCCACTCCAATGTCGCCTTTACGCGTGGCATCCACTTCCGGAATGAAGGCATGCTTGCAGCCGGTCACCTTGTTCGCAATAATCTTTCGAATTCGCTCTCCCGCATGGTCGGGATCGGTCAGGACAATGACTCCTCGGCGTTCCTGTGCCAGAGCGATTCGCTGCAATATCCGGGCATTAATGGCCGAGCCCCCGGTTTCTATCGTATCGGCTTCCACCGCCCGCTTCACGGCCACAGTGTCGTCCCGTCCCTCTACGACTATGACTTCTTTGATCATCACCAGCTTCTTCCTTTCTAGAGCATACTCATCCGTCCGTGCGTCACGGTTTTTCGGACATCCAAACAACAAAAAGAAGAGGAATGCTCCTCTTCTTTAGCATGACATTTTCATGATCATAATACTATAACATTAGAACGATTAATTCAATTCCGGCTTCACAGGACCGATGACATATACCTTGAGACCGGATTTGCGGCCAAAGCTGTTAGCGCGCTTCACGGAGTCGTAATAAATGTCGATTTTGTTGCCTTTGATCGCTCCACCGGTATCTTCAGCGCGGCGGAAGCCCACGCCTTCAATATACACCCACCAGCCGAGCGGTATCACATTAGGATCCACGGCAATGGTGCGGCCTTCGGTTACACGTGTACCCGTAGCTGTACGGGTACCGATGCCTGGCTCGTTGGCAGAATACGCCGTTGTGGATACTTGAATCAATTTTTTATATGAAAAATCAACACCGGCCTTGCTCGCTCGATTATTGCTGTTGGCGGCTTTGTTCGTCTTGACTGTTCCAGCCAGTTTAACATCTGCGGTTTGAACGACCGCTGGGGCAGGTTTTTTCTTGGTCCCTACAGCAATAACTTTGTCCAGTGTCTTTGTTTGGACTTCTTTGCCAACCATGCGCATGGACACCATTTCGCCATCATGGTATACCTTTTCGATGTGTTGTACCATCACGCCCGGCGTACCCTTCTGGACGATACGGACCTCGCCTGCAATCAGGCTAGGGTCTGCAGTTTTGATGACGCGGAAAGGCAGTCTTTCCTGACGTTCAACCACCTGCCTGTTAACACGCACGATTCGGATATCCGTCTGACCAGCAATGGACTCCGTTAGCGCCGGAGTTACCTTATCGGTATCCTTCAGCGATATTCCCTTCTCTTTTAGGACATCGCCGACCGTATCCTTTGTTGTAAACCAATTTTCTTTTGCACCATCAGCCGTCAGTTGAACGGGAAATGCACGATCAATGACCACTTTGTCTCCATCCTGGAGCGGTCCACTGAGCGACATGGAAATCTGATCTTCCGGTTTGAGACTGATAGCTTGCTCTTCCAGCACTTCTTGTAAAACAGATTTATGGGTCTGAATCGATTTGACCTGACCGTCTACCACCAAAAACACCTGCTTGCGCGTGTTTGTGTTTACGAGCAGCAGAACCATGATGGTGACCGCGATTGAAATGATAGCTGCAGTAGAGATTTGGCGCAAATTCTCATGCTTCCATCGCAATGCGAAAGACATGCTGGAGTTTTTTGAATCATGGGTCTCTTCTTGTTGGAAAATGCCCACTTTCTCGATCCTCCTTACATAGCCCCGCCATTTTAGAGTTACGCATGAATGACTTGACGCGACTATACTCAAATTTTTACAAAAACACACAAGGATCATGCGTTCTTGCACTATGAACCCATCTTTTTTTCATGCTTTGTCACCTCCTGTTATACAACAGTATGATGACGCCTTCTCCATTATTCAAAAACAAAAAGAAGCCAGGTAAAGAGCTAATGAGGACTCTTTCGTGGCTTCCTGGATGTCTGATGTAGGAAAAGTAAATGCACGAAAACCTCTCTTTATGACGCTTACGAGGTTAGCTGTCGGGTTTGGGCGTTAAAGAGAGTTGCCCGATCCTCGCCAGATCCGCTCATGGCGGACGGCTCCGGAATTCACCCCAAGACTCTAAACAGAAATCAAATACATGAGCTGGAAATACGGTTCGCTGACCGCTGCCACTCGATGTATCGGTTCCCCCGTTCTTTCGATATTGAAAGATTCAGCGAGACTGGTTCATGGGAACTACCGCAAAAAGGTAATGTCTTACAGTAGTCCTAACTCACTGACAAGATAATATCCTGTTTTGATGCATGTTGTAAAGCGGGAATCAACCACGTTTATTTGAATATATGGTTAAAAATTTGTAATATTCGC
>JAIRVF010000007.1 GCA_031254035.1 Paenibacillus sp. | reverse complement strand
TGAAGTTAGACTGAATAGTAGACACAGATTATACTGAATTCAATAACTTGAATAAGGGAGACTGTGTTTATGAAAAGGACTGAATACGATGAATCGTACAAAAAACAAACAGTTCAGTACATTAAGGAGAGCGGGAAGTCGGTAGCTGAGATCGGTCGTGACTTAAAGATCAATGCAAATACCTTGTATAGTTGGATAAAGAAATACGGTAATGAGCCGGAAATCGTTGCTGTACAAGCGTTCAAGTCAGAAAATCATCAGCTTAAAGAGCTACAGAAGCAAATACGAGATCTTCAGGAAGAGAACGAAATCTTAAAAAAGGCGATGCACTTCTTCGCGAAAGACCGTCGGTAAAATATACGTTTATTTATAAACACCGCTCCGAGTACCGACTGGAGAAGATGTGCCACATATTGAAAGTCTCTCGTAGCGGTTATTACAAATGGCTTGGACGTCCTGAAAGCAAGCGCAAACGCCAACACAAGAAATGGACAGAGCAAGTCAAGGATGTGTACGACAAATCCAGGCAGCTCTATGGGAGTCCTAAAATAACGCAACAGCTACTCAAAAATGGCGTATCGATCTCCGAACGCACCGTCACTCGTATTATGAAAGAGAACGGCATTCGATCTAAAACGGTAAAGAAATATAAAGCAACAACAAACTCTAAACACATGCTACCCGTTCAAGATAATGTACTGGATCGGCAGTTTACCGCAAGTAAACCGAATGCAAAGTGGGTTACAGATATTACTTACATTTCAACAGGTGAAGGCTGGCTTTATTTGGCGAGCGTAATGGACCTATACTCACGTAAAATTGTGGGTTGGCATATGGGTGAGCGAATGACCAAAGAGCTTGTACTACATGCGTTAAAGCAGGCATACAAACGCCAACATCCCGGAAAAGGACTGATCCATCACTCTGATCGAGGTAGCCAGTATGCTTCCGCAGACTACCAGAAGCAGCTTCAGATTTATGAGATGATTGGTAGCATGAGCCGGAAGGGCAATTGCTACGATAATGCCTGTATTGAGTCGTTCCACAGCGTCTTGAAAAAGGAACTGATCTATTTGAACAAGTATGAGACTCGTGAAGAAGCAAGAAAGAGCATCTTCGAGTATATCGAGGTCTTTTACAACAACCAACGCATCCATTCTACAATTGGTTACAACACACCGTCTGATTTCGAGTTAAGCTACTGGAATCAGGCGGCGTAGAAAAATCTGTGTCTACTATCTTGACAGAAGTCCATACATAAGATACTATTAAAGGAGTGATGAACTATGCCTTGGCAATATAAAATAAGTTCCTTAATTGGTCTACCAATAGGAGTATCATTATCGAATGGGCAAGGTACTTCTGGTATTTTATGTGGTACCTCTAACGGAAAGCTTCTTGTTCTTGAATATTTATATCGAACACAATTCGCCTTAAAACAATATGATTTTTATATGATTCAGGATATAAATGGATTCCCACCTTGCCAGATTGAATAACCTGTATATTAGTTTCCTCTCCCTCTAACTTGGAGGGTTTTTATTTTTTAGGAAACATGAAGTCACCTTGATAGACTTCTACCTTTTCAATCACCTGATGGAGCATTGTTTTGAACTTGTTCATCGCCTGGCTAATGCATTGTTAAACATATCGGACCACGCTACTTGCAATATTTAATATAAGTTATAGGTCAGATTCTACATGTTAACGACGGAAAAATCGGCGTTTCTAAGCCATCAATTGACCATAATGTGTAGGTGTTTCGATAACTGTGACTAAATAAGCAACATTTACATTGTCTGAAGTACCTTCAAGCGTATATTGTAGCGCCTTATTACCATTAATCGTAACTTCTTTTACAGCTCCTTGTTTTGGATTTTCTAATGAAGAAACGAATGATTCGGTAACTATATCATAATACTTTTGTAGTGAAGAATCTTTGAAATCCTCTTTTGATTCGAGTAGTGCCATGAAATATTTTTCTTTCTTAGGATTATAGATTTCAAGGTCACTTTCTGGATGTAACATCCCGTCCGCATTTTTCCAACTATTAGAGGCACTTACTTGAAACTTGCTGTCTTTACTCTTAAAAACTGTTAAGTTGTCTTTCCCACCACATGCCCCAAGGATAGCAACCATAGAAATAGCTAATACAAACATGAATATCTTTTTCATTGTTAATTAAGTCTCTCCATTTTTATGTATTATGAAAATTCAACCGCTACTAGTACCTAAGTATCCCCACCTTGAATAACCTTATGAATGAAAATCCCCCAAAAATAGCCCCATACTATGTTACGGTATTTCCAACTTAATTACCAGATTTATGGATAAACATTTACAAAAGTCGCCAAAATTCGCATGCGACAGGGACGAATGACACACAGCATATTCCACGTAAGGTGGAATGTGTGACCTTTTTGATTGTTGTACATCCAAGTTTGTTGCTACGATAGTTCAACGTAACAAGCTAATTACAATTAATGAAATGGTAGAGGAGTTATTCATGATGAAAAGAATTGTCACACTAAGTACTCGTAAACTGATGGATACTGCAAAACACGGCGGATGCGGCGCATGCCAGACATCTTGCCAATCTGCTTGCAAGACTTCTTGCGGCGTTGCCAACCAGCGTTGTGAAAACAAAATGAACAAATAGGAATTGAAATCTGCCGCCCACTGTGCTATTTATGGGTGGTTATTTTCTTATATTTCCCGCTTAAACACTGCCGTCCTTAAAAGGACGGCAAAGTTGTTTATGCTGGATATCCACCTGCTATTTGTAGGCAAAAAGGAGCTTGATTCGCAATATGATTCATCAATATCAACTGAATGGATACAACATCGTGATTGACACCTATAGTGGTTCAGTGCATGTTGTTGATGACCTAGCGTATGAGATCATTGCGCTTTATGAGCATGAAACTCCCGAACAAATCCTAACATTAATGAAGGAAAAACATTTTTCTGAGGAAAGCATTCGAGAGACCATCTCAGCGGTCGAGGAACTCATTAGAAATGAGCAGCTCTTTACAGAGGATGCGTATGAAGAGCTGTCAATTGATTTAAAAAAACGAAAAACATATGTGAAAGCGCTCTGTCTCAATGTCGCGCATACCTGTAATCTGTCATGCGAATATTGCTTCGCCAGCCAAGGAAAGTACAATGGTGATCGAGCAATTATGACCGTAGAGGTTGGACAAAGAGCTATCGATTATCTGCTTGAAAATTCGGGTCATCACCGAAATCTTGATATCGACTTCTTTGGTGGGGAACCGCTTATGGCTTGGAAAGTCGTCAAACAGATTGTAGAATATGCACGAAGCAAGGAAAAGGAATGGAAGAAAAAATTCCGCTTCACCTTCACTACGAACGGTATGCTGCTAAACGATGAGGTTACCGAGTTTTTAAATAAGGAAATGTACAATGTCGTCTTAAGCCTGGATGGAAGAAGAGAAGTTCATGACAAGCTGCGCACAACCGTCACTGGCAAAGGCAGTTATGATTATATCGTGCCGAAGTTCCAGGAATTTGTCCAAAAGCGTGGCGACAAGGAGTATTATGTTCGGGGAACTTATACGAAGAACAATGTCGATTTCACCAATGACATTTTCCATATTGCAGATCTTGGTTTTGACAAACTCTCAATGGAACCCGTCATCTGTGATCCACGGGAACCCTATGCGCTTACCGAGAAGGATCTCCCGGAGATTTACAACCAGTACGAAATCCTTGCCAAGGAAATGATTGAGCGCAGCGAACAAGACAAAGGGTTTACGTTCTATCATTACATGCTTGATCTCTCGGAAGGTCCTTGCATCCAGAAGAGAATTACGGGCTGTGGATCAGGTACAGAATATCTCGCGGTAACGCCGTGGGGGGAACTTTTCCCTTGCCATCAGTTTGTAGGGGATGAAGCGTACAGCATGGGCAACGTTTGGGATGGCATCACGCGACCTGAGCTGCAGTGTAAGTTTAAGGAGAGCAACTGCTACACGAAGCCGGAGTGCAAGGATTGCTGGGCTAAACTCTATTGCAGCGGCGGCTGTCCTGCCAATGCCTTGCATGCGACGGGGTCTATCAACGGAACCTACGAGTTTAGTTGTGATATTTTCCGCAAACGGATTGAATGTTCCATGATGGCGAAGGTTGCCGAGTCGATTCGAGAGATGGAAGAGAATGAAATGTAGATAAATAAAAGAGGGGCTGCGGCCCCTCTTTACTATTTCTGCTCGCGGTTACAGGGTGCCATTTTCCCATATGAAGGAGCATATTATAAAACATTATGCATTAAAGGAGGGCTCTTTTTTGATATCAAATCTGCGGAACTGTTTTTTTGGAACCGACACTCTGATAAGCACCCATTACGGTTTTACAAGCAGGGTATTTTTAAATAGTGCCGCGACTCCCTTAGTGGCTAAACCAGCCATTCAAGAGTTATATAATACCCTTCCTATATATTCCTATGGCAATGAACCCAATGCTTTATCAGCTCAACTCACATCAAAATATAACGAGGTCAGAGATATTGTAATGGATTTTATCGGTGCAGACTCTTCGCTGGATACTGTGATCTACACCGCTAACACGACCTCAGCCATCAACATTCTCAGCCAGGTTTATTATGAGCATGACCCGGATCAGATCGTCTTGACGACGAGGATGGAGCATATGGCCAATGATCTGCCTTTCCGGGAAAGGATGAAGACTCTGCTTGTCGGTCTTACACCGGACGGTAATGTGGATATGAACGACTATGCTGCCAAGCTGGAGCAATATAGCGGGCAGATTAAGCTGGTGGCTGTAACCGGGGCGTCCAATATAACCGGTATCATTCCCCCTTTTTATGAAATGGCTGCAATGGCCCATAGTCATGGAGCCAAGATATTCGTTGACGCAGTTCAGCTTGTACAACACAAGAGCTTTACCATGAAGCCTCGCGGTGATGCCTCCCACATTGATTTTGTATCCTTTGATGGCCATAAGTTTTACACAGGGCAATCCGGTGGCGTTCTGGTGGGAGACAGAGCATTTTTAGATCAATATAAACCGCTGATATACGGAGCCGGTATTACAGAATTTGTAAGCACTTCAGAGATTATATATAAGGGTTCCCCGGAAAGGTATGAAGCCGGATACCCTGACTTCCTTGGCATCATCTCTTTGGGCGCGGCAATTCGTTTTCTAAACAGGATTGGTATGAAGAATGTTGAAGAATGGGAACGGGGGCTATATCGATACTTGATTAGACGCCTAAGTCAAATCCCTAATCTGATTCTGTATAGTAATGTATATGACAATATACGAACCCCGTTTGTGGCATTCAATCTTAAGGGGATGTCATACAAGACGCTTGCGAACAAACTGGGATATGGATACGGCATTGATATAGGGGCGGGTACAAATGGGGCTAATCTATATGTTCAAGATCTGCTTGGGCTTACGAATGAACAGGCGTTTTCACTCTATCGAAGCGGTGAAGGATACGGTATTGTCAGAGCTTCAATCGGATTGTTTAACAACTATAACGATATCGATCGCCTGGCAGATGTATTGAAAAGTATATCGTAGCGCGCACATAGCCGTTACCCGCAAAAGTGGTTATGATTACTGAATTTTCAGGAATCCATTCAAAGCCTGGAGACCAGGAATATTATATACGGGGGACTTATACGCCAACAATGTCGAATCCACCAATGGCATCTTCCATCTCAAGATCTTGGAGCAAAGCTAAACAGCCTCAGTCCGATGGAATTTAGGACCACCATGATATGTAGCCGATGAAGGCAAACTACGAGCCTCCCACGATGCCCCATAATTCCGAGATATATTTAAGTATTTATCCGAGATCGTAAAGATTGTTCCTTTGCTGTCTGTAGCAATGTCGTTAATCGTATCCTTTGTTGCTCGTTGAAAAGCAACTGGAAATGTAACAACTTGCTGAGGTGCATTTTTCTGCTGCAGTGCGTGATATAGCTTTTCGTAGTTAACCCAATGGTACCATATCTATCAATCCTTATAAGGATCAAACTCATCTGCTCCTGCCATGCAAACACCTATCGGTTTGAGTACGTGCATGACCTCGATCGTTTCAGCATGAGCATCCAGTACTTCTTGAAGCTTCCGGTAAACAAAAGGACTTTCGTCCGTGCCTGCGCCGCGCAGTTCTACACCGAAATCGCGAACAGCATCCATCATTTGTTCTTTGCTGATTTGACCACCGCTCCGGGTACGAGTTTTCCAGTTCATTTTGCCTGCCGCTTGGGTTCGGCTCATGATTCGTCCCGCTCCATGAACGGTGCTGTAGTAAGAATCCCTGTTCTCAACGTTGTCCTTCCCTTTTACTATAACGGATATATCCCCCATACTACCGCCGATAAAGCCAACCTGATCGGGTGCGGATGGGGTCGCCCCTTTACGGACAACAACGACTTCTTTCCCGTTGTGCGTCTCTTTCCAAGCATAGTTATGATGGTTATGCACTTCAAGGTCCGCTTCTGTCCCTAGAATGGCTAATACTTCTCGTATCACATAATCCCTTCCGGCATAAGCATAACGCCCTGCCAACTTCATTGCTCTGTAGTACATATCACCAAGCTCGCTGCTCAGATCAAGGAGTACAGGAGGCTGATCCATTTTCTCACCAGGAGCGTTCGCGAGAAACTCTCTGCTGACAGCTAAGTTGATAAAGCCACTTGCCGTTTTATGTCCGAAACCTCGGCTCCCAAAATGATTCGCGATCCACAAACGGCCGGTACCCGCTTCTTCAAACAAGTCTACGAAGTGGTTGCCGCTGCCGACTGTGCCAAGCTGGCTTTGCGCCAATGCTTTCAGCTTGTCGTGCTCCTGTTGGCCTACTGCCTTGTAAACGGCCCAATCTGGATCATCGAAAAGATCATGGTCGACCTTCTCCTCATTGACACGACCTACGCCGAAGGAAATTTTGCGAGCAATCTCATCCATAATCTTCGCCAATCCGGGTTTTATGTCCTCTGCAAACAAGCTGGTCCGCACCGCCTTATTTCCGCATGCAATATCATACCCAACGCCGGAAGGAGAGATTTGCCCGTCATATACCACGACACCTCCGATCGGCTGACTATACCCTTTATGATGATCGGCCATAAGCAGGGTTTGAACTACATTGCCAGTTTCCGCACATGTTTTCGCTTGAGCAAGCGCACCATTATCGGGGTTCCCCCAGACACGCACGCCATCTATATTCTGATAAGCCATTAGATCACTCAACTCCTACATAAATAAATGCATATCCCGGGCTTAGAGCCCTTTTGTTTCCCGCTGGGAGGCATCGTTTTCAGTACCTTTTCCCCATACTTCCTTCAGCACGGACCGGAACAGCTCATCGAGCCGTTGATCCTGGTCCCCACCGGATGATTGCATACCCGATGCGATCCGCTCGTAATACTCGATTTTTTGCTCCAATAACTCGTTGATCAGATTGATCCTTGGTTCGTAATCCATTTCATCGCCTGCTCTTTTTCGGACAAGCAAACCGTCGATAACTGACTTAAGCTCACTTCCCACAGGCACAACATTATCTAAAAGCTGTTCAAATTGTATAGGTGGCATGGTATTGTGCTTCTCGATCCACTCACATGCCAAAATCGGACGGAGAACATAGAAGTATTTCTTGATCTTCACCTGTTCACCCTGCAGGTACTCCCGGTAGTTCCCCTTTGCCATGTGCAAATAATGATACATACATGCCTTTGGGGAAAATGTGAATGGTGAAATACGACGGATTTGCTCTGCAATGGTATGGTTCTCCCTATATATTATCGGGGACTGAAGCCACTCAAGCAGTGGCGGATTCGATTTACGGAACAAGTTCAAAGCCTTTCGCAGATCCCAGCCATTGATGTCCAGCAGGTCGTTGATTGGACGCTCGATGACATCCCGCTTCTCAAAAATTGATAAGTACCAATCTTCCGATCTGACATAGAGAAATCTAACGTCGTAGTCACTATCCTTTGACGGGAAGCCCCAGGCGCGGCTACCTGACTCGCAAGCATACAAGATCCGAACGTTCTCTTCGCGCTCTATACACTCAAGCTCAGTCAAAATTTGTTGATGATAACTCCTGTTCATATGAATCCCTCCTTAAGATTGCTTACCTGGTTTTCTTTCACCTAGCAAAGAGCTCAACCGCTCCAAAAGATCCCCGCCACCTGTTAAAGAGATGGACCCGACTTTTTCGCATATTTTCTCGAGGAATTCCAGCTCCTTCAGACGGAACAACGTCTGATTCTCGTCCATCAGCTTCGCGGTATTCAGCAAGCTTCGGGTCGAAGCCGTTTCTTCTCGACGAGTGATTAAATTGGCCTGTGCCTTTTTCTCTGCAAGTAGAACAGTATTTAGGATCTCTTTCATTTCCCCCGGTAAAATAACATCTTTAACCCCCGCACTCAGGAACTGTGCTCCGAACTCTTCACCCTTCTCACTTAAACGGGACAATATGAACGACGCAATGTCCTCTTTCCGTTTCAAGAGATCGTCTAATTTAAGAGTTCCAACATATTCCCGCAGCATGAGCTGAAGCTGAATATGAATTTGCTCGTCGAACGATTTCATTTCCAAGGCGCGTAATGGCTTTACGATCTTGTATTGGCAGACGAAGTTCAATCGCAGCGTAACCTTGTCTTCCGTCATAATTTCTTGGCCGATCAGATCCATTTGTTGTTGTCTTAAATCAATCGTCTTGACCATAACCGAAACGGGACCTTTCCAGAAGTAGTACTTGCCGGGAGAAAGCTCGCGTTGTAACACGTGATCATAAAACAAAAATCCGGATTCGTAACTCGCGATTTCGTAGCACTGCGCACAAGCTGTAAGCTTCGGTATAATCGAACGGTCTATTTCGGCAGGCAGTTCAGGTTGTCTGATATCCGTATGTACAAAGGTATGCTTTTTAAGTATGTTCCAAAAGGCATAAACCCCCGGCTTAAGTAATTGTACGAATTTTCCGTCCTCGTAATGAAGCACGTATTCGTGGTCTTGCACTCGTACGATATCGAGCTCTTGCACGAGGTTTTCATCGTGAAGGAATAACTGCAAATCTTTACCTTCTACAACGAACGGTTTCGCGATATCTAATACCACGACTGTGGTTTTTGACCAAGATAAATTGTGATAGGTTCCTGGAATGAGCTTTTTCACATAACTTCCTTTATGAAATAATAAACCACGCTGATCAGCTTGGATGGTTACTTTTTTAAACATATTTGTTACCCCCTTAATGGTTCGACCATTGGATTAGAATCCCACTGCGGTCCGGCGGAATCACGTTTTAGAGAAGCGATCAGCCAGTGATTTTTAAGGACATTAGATTCAGATGGGTGACCCTACTTCAGCCATCCTTCTTCATCTTCCATCCTAAAAAGCCTTCCGGTGTTTCGCTCCATCGGTATCCACGGATTACAAAGCCTTTCCTGCAGTGCGCATAAACTAGCCGCTAGGGATTCTATCCATTGATCTTTGTTTAAGTTTTTGCTCGATTGGAAGTCGAGTAATCTACCAAGACCGCTCCCTAGGCGATTGGGGAATCGAACCCCTAATAGAGGATTCTTACCGATCCGATCGTACAGGATACCGTAACATATCATGCACGGCACTGCGGGATAAACAGATATCCTCACCTCGTTACGACCGTCCGTATAAGAACCGATGTATGATTAAACGTCATTTGACGTTTACCACCTTACTAAATGCTCCTTCTTACAGTTTCTATCATCGCTCAATTTCATCTGGGCGAACATGGTGAAAGTATTACGACTGGACATAAAGTTTTCCATTTCGCCCAAATCTCCCCCTGTTACAATATGGCTCTATAATATGGCTCTCAAAACAAAAGCCCGTCCTATGAGAGGACAGGCCTTTAGCAATATTTGGTGGCTAGGCTAGCATAGCGCTTTATTACACAAGGGAAAACCATACCTAACAGAAAATTCGCCATCACCGCTTTAAGATCATACGAAATGCTTTCCACCCTTTTTCACCATCTAACATCCTGTAGCGGTAATCACTTTTGAAATAGAGGCCACACGGAACACCGTACGGTCAGGATCCACTGGCAGCTTTTTCTCTATGTCTGCATAGCCGTAACCTTTATATTCATTCTTTGCTCTCTCCTCTGTATCATGTCCTTGCATCACCAGAGTAACTGAGCAAACTTAATCTAGATTCTATGTAATCTTAGTGTAATGTGAAATTTGAAAAAGCTGTACCACTTCTATGTGAATACCGTGGCGAATGCTATGCTACTTGCTATGAGAATCAATATTAAAAACAAAAAGCCGTTAAACACTTAAAATCATTGTGTCTAAAGGCTTTTTAACATGATGAGGTGGGCCAAAGGAAGCCCGGCTCTTTGCGCATTATAATAACCAATTGCATCTTTGACGGCAAGTACCCCAGCAGAAAGGTTAATTGCTTCGTGAATTAAATACTCATCGATAACATCAGCCTTCATTCCCCAAAAGAGGAAAGCAAACCACTACCGTCCCTTACCAATAAAGCTACCGACTCCACATGCACCGTATGCGGGAACATATCCACCGGCGTCACTTCTACCGTCCGGAATCCACCATCCTCTAACATCCGCAAATCCCGTGCTAATGTAGAAGGATTGCAGCTAACATATACAACCCGCTCCGGCTTCATTTCCAAGATGGTCTCCAGCAACCTTGGGTCGCAGCCTTTACGTGGCGGATCCACCACAATTACATCTGCCTCAATTCCTTGCTCTTTCCAAGCAGGAATGACGTCCTCAGATGCGCCTACCTCAAACGTTACATTGTTCATTCCGTTCAACTCTGCATTTCGGCGTGCATCTTCAATCGCTTCCGGAACGATTTCCACGCCGTACACCTTGCCTGCGTGCTGGGCCAAAAACAGCGAAATGGTTCCAATGCCGCAATATGCGTCGATAACCGTCTCTTTCCCGGTCAGCTGGGCATACTCTACTGTTTTCCCATACAATACCTCGGTCTGGGCAGGGTTTACTTGGTAGAACGATCGCGCTGAAATAGCGAACTTCACATCACCGATATAGTCATAGATCACTTCGCTGCCCCACAAAACTCGGGTTAGATCACCGAAGATGACATTCGTCTGCTTCTTATTCACATTCTGGCAGATGCTGGCCACGGACGGCAGTTGCTCACGAATCTCCTGGATCCATGCATCCATCTGCGGGATTTTGTCGCCATTGGTGACCAGGACGATCATCATCTCGCCAGTCCGGAAGGCAACCTTCACGACGACGTGGCGCAGCAGCCCTTGACCAGTTTCCTCATCATAGGCGCTGATACCAAGCTTACGCCCGATTGATTTCACTCGGGCGACGACCTCATCGTTGTCCTCATGCTGAATGAGACAAGTTTCCATGTCGATGATACGATGGCTGCCGCGGGCGTAAAAACCCCCAACAAGGCCGCCTTCAGTCACGCCGATCGGCACCTGCGCCTTGTTGCGGTAGCGCCAGGGTTCATTCATTCCGAGTGTGGCATGAACCTGAATGCCCTGCTGCGAACTGCCAACCCCTGTATCGGAAACCTTCGATGTCCCTTCCGCTCCTCCATCTTCCTGAACCTCTGATGGGGTTAGGGTACTTCGCAGCACCGACTCCCCGCTCACCTGCAGCTTCCCTATGCGTGTCAGGTTGTCCACGACAAGCTGCCGTTTCCAAGCCAGCTGAGCCACATAGTCCATATGCTGCAGTTGGCAGCCGCCGCACTGATCGTAAATCGGGCAAGGTGCGCCAATACGGTCTGGGCTGGCTTCAACCAACTCAAGCAGTTTGGCGTAGCCATACTGTTTTTTGGTTTTCAGTACCTTCACACGAACCTTCTCGCCAGGCAGGGCGCCCGCGACGAACAGGGTATAGCCCTCGGCACGGCCTACCCCCTCTCCGTCATGATTCATGCCGATGATGTCGATCACGACCTCATCGTTTTTCGCAACCGGCAACCCGGTGATGGGTGCAGGTGCGCTGCGGCGGCCGGAATTCCGGCGGCTTTGTCGCTTGTTCATGCTGCTCATGTCACTTCTTTCTTCATCATATTTCGAGATACCCGCGAATGAAATAGCTTGTTCTATTCGTTTCGCGAGAATTTATTTTTTTCGTGCGATATATTCATGCGCTATATTCATGCGATATATTCATGCGATATATTCGTGCGATATATATGAAACCGCCAACTTTGCAGCGGCCTTGAAAACTAACCTGTCAGGGGTCTTGTCGTTATGTCGTGAAAAAGCGGAGTTGCCTCTTTTACAATTAGAAAGCCCCACAGTAACACCAAGCTCCTATGCTTCAAACACACTCTCTGCATTTTCCTCGTCGGTGGTGAGTCGTGAGATCATGTGCGTTTCTAAAGAAACTGACAATCGTTATTCGGGCAAATTGGGGCTTCTAAAATTTCTAACGAAACTGGGTATCGCTATTCAGCAAATTTAAAGGCAAAAAGGCCGTTTTTCGCCCCAATAACGATATGGAGTTTCGTTAGATTTCATTTGCCATCGCTTTTGCCACAATAACGCTTCTCAGTTTCGTTAGCGGCACTTAGGTGCTGGATTCGTGTTTATTACTTCGCCTGTCGCATCGCTTTTGCCACTATAACGCTTCTCAGTTTCGTTAGCGGCACTTAGACACTATGTTCGTGTGCATTACTTCGTCTGTCGGATCGCTTTTGCCACAATAACGCTTCCCAGTCTCGTTAGCGGCACTTAGACACTATGTTCGTGTGCATTACTTCGCCTGTCGCATCGCTTTTGCCACTATAAAGCACTTAGGTGTCGCCCGGTCGCAATGCGGAGCATGAAAGTCTTAAAGTATAACCTTCGTTCCATCACCAATATCACGAGAGGCGGTTTTCCCACACCAAACCTCATCTGCATCCATCCTATTATACCAGACATTGCCCCAACGCAAAAAAAGATCAAGATGTCCCGCTCACGCCCTTAACTTCGCGCTAAAACAGCGGGCGGACATCTTAACCTCCGTGAACCCGGTATGTACCGGTTAACGGCCCTTTGGGCCGTCTTTGTTTCAAAGCGAAGCCAACCGCTCCTGCAATGAACACCGAGATCATTGACTTATGCGAAAATTCTCAAATGCTGATGCAGCACGGAAAACTTACCTGGAAGCGTTCCGCCCAGCTCGCCATCAAGGTTGAGCAGCACCTTACCAGGGGACGTAACTTCCATCTCACGGGTGCGGAAATATAAAACCTTTTTGTCGTTCAGATGCTCACCGCGCAGCGCGAGGGTAACCACCCGGACGAATTCTGCCAGATTGCATTTTTTTAGGGCAATCACGTCGAGCAGACCATCATCGATCCGTGCACCCGGAGCCAACTTTTCGAAGCCACCGACCGAATTCGTATTCGTGATCAGGAAAATCATGAATTCATCATGAATGGTTTCCTGACCTTCCGCGTTAATGATTAGCTCCTGCGGGGACAGGCTGACCATCTTTTCAATTCCTTTGATGTAATAAGCTAATTGGCCAATCATCGTCTTGAGTCGGCTTGGCACATCATAGGTAAGCTCCGTTAATGTCCCTCCCCCAGCAATATTGATGAAATAACGGTCATTTGCCTTTCCTACATCGATGGGACGGGTCTGCTGCCGGATCACCAGATCGCAGTAATCCTCCCAATTCCTCGGAATGCCGAGTCCGCGCGCAAAATCATTTGTGGTTCCCACCGGGAACACGCCCAGCGGCGGCACGTTCTCCTTGCCCGCCATCCCGTTGACTACCTCATACAACGTGCCGTCACCGCCAGCAGCGATAATCATATCGTATCCGCGTTCTACGGCATCCACCGCAGACGCCGTTGCGTCACCTTCGCCTGTCGTTGCATGGCATGAGGTCTCAATACCACCCTGATCGAGCCTCTGAAGAATATCCGGCAGACGCCGTCTCATTTCCTCCCGACCCGAGGTGGGATTATAAATCAACCTTGCTCTTTTCATTACCAAACGCCACCTATTTTAGGATTTGCACTGTTATAATTGCTATCTTCTTAAAAAAGCCGGTAAAGCCGTAAAGTGCATTCATTTGCGCTTCATCCGGTCCCGGTGAATCAGAGGTGTATCCCTTACAAAAAAATATAGCTCATTTCCCCACATTTAACCAGACCTGAACTTGCTGGCCGATCCATCTTGTCAGCAGTGGATGCGGCAGCAGCGACTTTCCCGAATAGAGGTAGCTCAAGCCTTCCAGACGTTTGGGAATCACTTCGCGGATAAAATACCCCTCACTTAAAAAAAACGGAGCTGCAATGACCTGCATACCGCGTTCCTTTTGCCAATATTCCACTTTCGAGCGTACGTTGTCCGGTCGCAGCAGTGCATAATCACCTGCGGCAAAGCCGCCGATTTCGCGCACCTGTTCCACAAGTTGCGACATTCCCTGCTCCCAGCGCTGCCGAAAGCTGTCATAGCTGCTCCCATGTCCGATCAGAATAAGTACTTCCTGCTCCGGATTCCGGGATATAACTTTCGCTTTATCCCAGATCATTTCAGCGACAAACGGGCCTTGATCAATCGGAGAGCCATAGTGAATTCGTGCGTTTACACGAAATGGCGCCAGATCACTGTCAAAAGAAGGTGCATCAATGACGCCAAGCGCATATGCAATTTCATTCACATGAGTGCTGCCCAAAGAGACGAACAGCGGAATAACCAGGATGTCTGTGACCCCCTGGCTTTCTAGCTGATTGAGGCCATCCTGAATTAGCCGCCCTTCAACAATCTCCAAGAACGAAGCCGCCACAGGGAGATCTCCCCGCAGCGGCAGCTGATGAATGGCGTTATCGACCAGATCGACCCAAGCTTGCTCCCTTGAGCCATGACTGATTACTAACACGCCCCGTTTACGCATTTTAACGGCCTAGCCGTTCTAACGTCATTTTATACCCTTCATTGCCATAATTCAAACACCGCTTCACACGGGAAATGGTTGCAGTGCTCGCTCCTGTTTCCGCTTCGATCTGGTTGTACGTGCATCCTTTGCCAAGCATGCGTGCAACCTCCAAACGCTGGGACAGGGACTGGATTTCATTTACGGTGCACAGATCGTCGAAGAACACATAACATTCTTCAATGCTGTTAAGCGTTAAAATAGCTTCGAATAATTGGTCTATACTTTTATCATTAAGTTTCTTCAGTTGCACTGAATCATCATCCCCTACTATTACTATGTATTTTTATTGTACCCGAGCGAGTATGGACTTTTCAAGCATTAACGAATTCACGCACTACAGAGTTGCAAGACGAGAGCGCTGTGAAAACGCTTTAATTATACCTCACTCAAGCAATAATGTATAGATTTTATACACTTATTTTGTTTATATTCCATATTTTGGTCAGATCTATTCCCGTTTCAGCCATTTTGCGCCTTCCGCCCTCTTTTCTAGGTATCCGCCCGATTCCGCACCTATCCCTGTCTACCGGGCATTCGTCCATACCTTATGTTTGCCCATGACATACAGTATAATAAAACATTTCAAAAAGGAAAGTGATATCCATGCCTGAGCATTACTATCACCGTAAGTCTCACAACGATCAACGCTCGCTAAATGGTGGTCCTTTTTCCCCTTATCCGTCCTATTCGCCCTATCCGGGTATCCCTTATAATGGTTTTGGCGGTCCTGGTTCTGGTCTCGGTTCCGGCACAGGTCTAGTTCCCGCCGCCGAGGCTCTGGCAGGTACTGAAGCATTGGCGGGGGCAGCCGAGGTTACAGCTGCTGCTGCATCAGCAGCACCGGCCGCTGCTGCAGCGACGAAGACGGGATTTTCTCTCGCCAACCTCGGCGAGCTTAAGGGCCTGATCGACCGGATAGGCGGAATAGACGGCCTTGTCAATAATATTGGAAAGGTGCAGAAGGTCATGACTGGCGTGCAGCAGGTCGCCCCGATGTTCAAGCTCTTCTTCGGCAAAGGCAAAACCAACAGCGCTGATGATGATGACCGTCCACGGCGCAGAAGAAAGTCTACTCGCAGAAAATCTTCATCCCGGAAACGCAAAGGCAGCACCTCCCGGTCCGGGGGTTCCAAAAAACCCCAAGGAAAAAAACGGCGTTAACCAGACACATACGAACCATCTCTTAAGCCTGTAGCGACCGGATACCGGACCTGAAAATTATCCTGATTCCGGGCTTCATGCCGCCAGCTTGCGGGCTAGCCCTTTAAGCAGGTAAGAGTTACGTATATCCGACAAATTCCAGGGGGCTTCAAGCCCCCTAATTCCATTGCCTTCGTATTTCTCTCCAAAATTGTTCCGGATTGTCGATATCCGCATTTTCATATTCGCATACGATCCTTTTCAGCCCAACCGGAGCGTCAAAATCTATTGAATGCCATGGATTCATGTCCAGAGGACCAAAGCTCACCTTCAAACTTTTAGCGTGATATCAAAAACCATGTTTCTGAGCGTTCCCATCCCACTTGAATAATAATGGCAGCATGGGCCATACGGATATCGAGTGGAAAGCAGCATTTTCACCTCTTTTCCTCGTCCATATTAGCGATTGCCGTAGCAACATATTCCAGACGGACGAATAACGGGTTTCGGAATTCCAAAAATGATGTTCATCGAATGCTCGGCATCTGCAACCATAATATTCGTACTGGTACATAACGGAATCCCTTCTAGCAAACATTGGGCTTCATATACAACATCTGTGCACGGCCACCGTGATCAACATACAAAAAAGCCGCTATCAAGCGGCTTCCAGACTGTATACAAACCCGTAAAAACCCAATTTCCCCAAAAAGGAAATGTTATTTATCTAATCGTTTTTTACACTTTGCCGATATATGAAAACACTGCTTATTATTCCAAGTCCACCAAAAAGCGAAATCCATTTGTTATTGAAAAAAAGTCCATACATCAGAATTGCACTACCAATAATTCCGTTTGAAAAGGCACTGAATACCATGGACTTTTTTGTTGGTCTAGGGAATTGAATAGAGATTCCCAGACTTTTATTTCCCCATTTACAAGCCGCATCCATAATAATATGTATTTTGTCTAACATCTTTTATCCCTCTTTCATCCTAAATTCTCAAAATGCGATGTAAGAAGACAACGTATTGGACAGAGCACCCAAAAAAGCTAACAGTGAAATTGATAAACAAACCATTCCGACGACCTTTTTCGTCTTCTGTTCTCTATTCTTTTTGGAGATTAAAATTAACCCTGGGATTAGTAAGACGATCGCTACAATGATATTAAACACGATAAAGAAAGATGTTGTTCCTTTAAGAAAGTCTATAATACTCCAAAATAAACTCATTGCTATCCCTCCTATTTTATATTCGAAATAGAGCCTCTACTCAAAGACACTTGCTACCAACTGCTTAGTCATAAATTGAAATGCGGCTAGATGATCACAGTTCTTTGAAATTCCTTCTTTACTTGCAATACTTGAAAGAAGTACGGTGAAAGTCGAAAATGCTAACTTTTCATCAACCTTTAATTTAAGATTTGCTCGTTTGATTGCAGTACGAAAAAGATCATTACTATCAAACGCTAGTTTTTCTTTCATTTCCTCCGATAGCTTACTATAAAATGATATGAAATCAGTCGTTTTTACGTCATAAAGAAATGGCTTGCTTTCGTATTCATAGTAAAGCTGGATTATTGCTGTTTCAAAGCCGGATTTTTCAGGGAATTGTTCAATTCGCTCAATGAAATTCCCATAAATAGTATCTTGAATGTCATACAAAACTTCAAAAAAAAGTTCTTCCTTACTTGAATAAAAATTATAAAAAGTACCCGTTGATATTTCTGCATTTTTACATAATGCACCAATACTCGTTTCTTTATAACCCAGAGAAATCCAGAATGCCATACACTCATCTTTCAATTTACTTTTAAGCAGTATTTTATCTTCTTCTGAAAAAATTTTTTTCCCTCTTGCCATACGTGAATCCTCCTCTCGTTTATGAATATATTATACGAATATTCATATAATACCATCAATACTGATTCTTAACAAGGAAAAAATCAAGTAGGTAATCACCATTCTTCGAAATAAAAAAGAGAAGAAAAATAACAAAAGGAATCGAGATTGAACTTCTCGATTCCTTTTGTCGACAGTCTGAAGGCCACTATCAAGCGCCTTCGAATGACATCTAACTGCTACAATGATTTAGCTCTACCCGGACGACTTTATCCCGTTTCAAGCCACAATCCCTACTTAAACCAGCCTCGGCGCAGAAACCACATTACCATCCCAACCGCCAGGCCGAACATGATGATCAGCACCGCCGGATAAGCGTATTTCCAACCGAGCTCCGGCATATTTGTGAAGTTCATCCCATAAATGCCTGCAATCAGCGTCAGCGGCATAAAGATGGTTGTAATCACCGTCAGTGTCTTCATAATCGCGTTCATCCGATTAGAGTTCAGCGAGATGTAACTGTCCCGAAGGTCAGCCGTCATCTCACGATCCGCTTCAACCATGTCGGTGAGCTTCAGTAGATGATCATAGATATCGCCAAAATACACCTTATGTTCGTTACTGCTTTGCACATGTTGGGAATTCAGGACACGGTACATCAAATCGCGCATAGGAACAATCGTGCGCCTTAGTTTCAAAAGACGTCCGCGCAAATCAAATACCTGGTTCATCAGATCCTCTATCGATTCAACACTCCCCTGGTTTTCCAGTTCAGCCAGCTCATCTTCGATCATAAATACGCTTGGAAAATATTTGTCCACCAGCTTGTCCATCACATTGTAGGCACAATAGGACGGCCCGCGCGACCAGATTTTACGGTCATGAACATGCTGTATGATTTCCGACCATGCCTCATCCACTTCCCCCAGTTCTTTGCTGTGAAAAGATACGATCATATGCTGGTTCAGAAACAAACCCCTCCATTGTACAGTATAGGCGGCATGATAACGAAATCATCCCTTCCCGCGCATACAAAAAAGCCAACCTAATCGATTGGCCTCCACTTCTTATCCTATATTTCCATCTAATCTGAATCTAATCTGTGTCTAATCTATCTAAAATAATATCTTATAGATTATGCCTGCCAATACTGCCGAGATCGGAATGGTAATAAACCAGGTAATCACGATCCGTCCAGCTACAGACCACTTCACTTCGGAGAAACGTTTGGCGCTGCCAACACCGAGAATTGCGGAGGTTACCGCATGGGTGGTACTGACGGGCAAATGCAGCAAAGTTGCACCGAAGATAACGGATGCCGATGTGAAATCCGCAGCAAAGCCGTTGATCGGCTCGATTTTGAATATTTTCGTACCCATGGTCTTAATAATCTTCCAGCCACCAATGGAGGTGCCGAGCGCCATCGAGGTCGCCGCAGCAATTTTAACCCACAATGGTACTTCGAGATCTTTAAGATGACCAGAGGTTACGAGTGCAAAAGTAATGATACCCATCGCCTTTTGCGCATCGTTTGTGCCATGCGTAAAAGACTGCGCAGCAGCCGTAATGATCTGCATCGTACGGAAGCCTTTGTTTACGGTGTGCGGGCTTTTTTTCGCGAAAATCCATTTGAGAATCGTCATTATAATATAACCGATTACAAATGCGATAAGCGGAGATAACAACAAGGCCTCCACAATTTCCACGAACCCGCTCCACTTGACATGATCTGAACCAGCTCCCACAAACACTGCACCGGCCATTGCACCGATCAGAGCATGTGAGGAAGAGGATGGAATCCCAAACCACCAAGTCACCAAGTTCCAGATAATCGCAGCCAAAAGTGTGGCAATAACCACATGTACCCCGTTGTCAAGCGTTGAGGGATCCGCGATGCTTCCGCCGATTTTCTTCGCCACGCCCGTAAACATGATCGCACCCAGAAAGTTCATCCCCGCCGCCATAATAATTGCCGTACGCGGCTTCAGTGCCCGGGTCGAAACGGATGTTGCGATCGCATTGGCCGTATCATGGAAACCGTTAATAAAGTCAAACGCCAGCGCGAGGAAGATGACAATACCTATAATGAATAAAGATGTCTCCATGTCTTGTTTAAACCCCTTACGAGTTGCTCATAATTATCGATTCCAACCGATTTGCCACGTCTTCGCATGTATCTGTGGTCGTTTCGAGACGTTCGTAAATTTCTTTACGTTTAATCAGTTCGATCGGATCGGATACCTTTGCGAACAGCTCTTTAATGCAGATACGGAGCAGGTCATCCCCTTGATTCTCAAGGTCATTCAGACGGATCGTATATTCGCGGATTGCCAGCAGTTTTTTCTGGGACAGCAAATGAATCGCCTTCTGGATCTCATAAGCTGATTGCCGCAAAATTTCCGCAAATTGTACGATATACTCATCGGAATTTGGCAGATGATACATATCAAAACGGGAAGCGCAGGCCTCCAGCCCATCCATAACATCATCCATACTGGTTGTCAGGTCCATAATATCATCGCGTTCGAGCGGCGTAATAAACGTTTTGTTGAGCTCTGTAATTATGGTGTGTGTAAATTCGTCACACTGCGACTCAAACTTTTTCATTTCATTGGCAAAATGAAGCACATCCTGAAGATTGGCAACATGCTGAGCGAAATAATCGGCAGCTTGTACAATCGTATCGGCCATGTTCTCCAGAGTCTGGAAAAAGATGTCCTTTTTCTTCAATTTCATACGATTACCCCTTTACTTAAAATTGCCTAGAACGCGCGAAAACAGAAAATATGACAACCCTTGTTATCTTAACAACCTGCGATGTACTTTGTAAAGGTAACTCCTCTCTATTTTAAACGGATTGTAAAAGGTTTGACGGGATTCATATCATAAAATACCCAATATTGCGCAGAATTATCCAAGGCTTGGATTTTACACTTCCAGGAGTTTCATAAAACTTAAACTTAAGGCTGATGCAGAACATTAACATGACTTTCGAATGTTGGAGCATTCGGCACGATATTGAAATAGGTAGTACCCGGATATAAAGGAACTTCCTTTCCGTCTTTGACAAAACGGATGACATCTCCCTTGGAGCGCTCCCAATTCCCTTTGATAACCTTCCCTTGCTGAAGCAAAAATGCCTCTCCACCGGACACGAGATCCACCGCAAGTCGTCCTACATCATCCAATGTCTTATGGTTTGCGCCCAAAATCACGACATTCGTAGCGGTCAACTGCTTCCCGGTATTCACATCGATATGAGGTTGGCCGTTAATGGAACGCAAATACAACTTATCGGCTTCATTATATTGGTACGTTACTTTGTAGTTTTTCAGCAGGAATGTAATATCAACGCCTGAGGCGTTTTCGCCCTCTGGAAGGTCATTCTCGGTCCGGAATGTATAGGCAGGTACATTTACATCCTTTTTGTACCCACGCTTGTCAGCGCCCTCTCTGAGCTTGTCTGCATCCGAATACAGGTTATGCGGAGCCTTGCGTGTCTTGTCTCTCCAAAAGTATGCCCCAGCATTGCCGATTTCATCGAGATCTTCTTTATGTTGCTTCTGCAAAATCGCATACGCGTCATTGCTGCCGCCTGCATGCACCAGCACGCCGCCGTAGCTTTCACCGATATCGATCAAATAGGGGCGGATGCTGCGGATCGGGCCAATTTTCTCATTTGTACCCTTGCTTTGAAAAATACCGATTATGCGCGTAATGCCGCCTTCAGCCAGCACTTCATATACGATATCCGCCTGGGTAAGCCCTGACTGCGGTCGTGCGGCAGGCGCATTGTTAATCATCACGGATAGCGGACGCTGCGTAACAGGCATGTCCAGCGGCAAACCGGTCAAAGGCGATGTATACGCGCCTTGTTGTTCGCCCGACCCAACAGGATCTTCCTGCGCAGGCTCTTCCGGAGGCGTCTGTTCTTCCACAACCGGTTCCTTTGGCGATTCCGCTTTGGGTCCCCCGCAGGATGCCAGCAGCGATCCGCATAAAGCAAGACAAATCATGCTGCTCCCTAATCTGAACCAAATCTTGTCTTTCCCTGTATTCCTCTTCATCATGTATCTTGTTCCTCCTTATCTTCTCCCATTGAGATTGGAAAACCGTAATTCCGTCATCTCTCTCCGATTCCTTTTCTTCCCATTTAAGCATAAAAGACTAGGTTTGTCCTTGCTATTCCTGGGTTTTGGCTATGAATGACGATCCTAAAAATTTTCATTTAATTTTTATTTAAAAATGTGACTACAATCACATAGTACGTGAAATATTTCACATATAATAAAGACATAAAAGAGATGATCATCTTCTAACATTAAATAATGAGGAAGCTTTCCCTTCTGGAACGCACCATCCGAAGGCTTCTGAAATTATTAATTTATTAAAAAATAGAAAATGATCAAGGAGTGGTTGATTATGTTCAACAATTGGCTGAGAAACAACAAAGCGGCAATGTGGTTACTAACAGTGGTTCGGATCTACCTTGGATACACCTGGTTCACAGCTGGTCTTGGAAAATTGACAGGCGGATTTGATGCGGGAGGCTTCTTGCAAGGAGCAATCGCGAAAGCCGGCGGCGATCACCCGACCGTACAAGGCTGGTGGGCAGCATTTCTAGAACACGCTGCAATGACTGGCGTGAAACTGTTCAACGTACTGATCCCGCTCGGCGAGACGCTGGTCGGACTCGGGCTCATCCTAGGTTGCTTCACAACCTTCGCGGCCTTGATGGCCATGATGATGAACTTCGCGTTCCTCTTCTCGGGAACCGTAAGCACCAATGCGCAAATGCTGCTGCTTGAAATATTCGTAGTCGTCGCAGCTGCTAACGCCGGACGAATCGGACTTGACCGCTGGGTAATGCCTTACCTCCGTGGCCTCTTCCACAAAAAAGGCCATGGCAACACTACCTTTACACACGGCGGCATAACGAAAGCAAAAAGACATTACTTAAATTAACAAGAAGGATTCTGAGAGAAACCATAAAGAGCCGGGCTGAAACCTTCAGCCCGGCTCTTCTACAATAAATATATAAAAATTTTAAGTGATTCAATTCTCGTTGCTTACTCCCCTCAGGAGCCGAACATCCAGCAGTTCAAACTGAGATTGCCATATTGATAATCCTGAAAAAGGCGTTTGGCTTTGCGATCGTCATCCGCCGCACCCATTGCATAAAACAACGGAATGAAATGCTCCACGCCATAAGACGGCACCGCCTGGCGGGCATGAGGAGCTTTTTTGCCATATTCGAACAACTCGTTCACCTTCCAGTTTTCTAGTCGCCCTGCGACCCAATCATCGAATTCGACAGCCCATTCATCCGCTCCGTTCGATTGGCCGATCATTCGTAGATTATGCACCAGACCACCGCTGCCGATGACCAGCACGTTTTGCTGGCGAAGCTCTGACAACATGGTACCGATTGCATACTGTTCCGCGGGTGAACGCTTGGAATCTACAGACAGCTCGACAACCGGAATGTTGGCTTCAGGATACATTTTCTGCAATACAACCCATGCCCCATGGTCAAGCCCTCGGCCGCGAACCGACTGGTAAGGCAGATTGCTTGCGTCAAATAGTTGCCCAATCTTCTGGGAAAGCGATGCAGAGCCCGGAGCCGGATACCGCATTTCGTACATGACTTCGGGAAAACCGTAAAAATCATGCATCGTACCGTGGGATTCATCCACGCTGACGGACTGGTCGGGATGATCCCAATGCGCTGAGAAAACTGCAATCGCATCGGGAGTAGGAAGTTCCCGCCCCAGATTCTCAAGAAATCGCGTGTATCCGTTATCTTCCAGAGCGAGCATAGGTGAACCGTGCGCTACAAATAGAGATGGTAATGTCATCGATGTCAACCTCCACACGCCAGTATGAGTTGCTACTTATATTTTACCGTGTAGTGGACCATAATTCCAATCTTTGTGTCACTGCCGTCAGAAAATTATTTCGTGCAGCGTAAAACGGTGTGTGTCTTTTTGTGCGGCCTTCTACGGAGAATACATCCCTGTCGGACATAACCACGGAGAATCCCCTGGCGGGCTGCTGAATTAGATCTAGATCATCCAGTGCTGCCAATCCTGCTGCAGCGTCTTTTGCTCGTTCAACCATTCTTTCGTCCGGTAAATCAGCTGTCCGCAATGCGGGCCCGACGAATAGGTATGGTCCCCCTGAAAAATAATCTCCTTATCGCAGCGGCCCTCGGAACGCATCCAGAATACCTTTTGATACAGGAAGGCATAATCGACCGGAATTGCATCATCCGACGTTCCGTGCACGACGAGCACATTGCCGCTAAACTTCACAGCCTCCTGAAACGGTTGATAGGTTCCGAGGGAATCGAAAAATGCCGGCGTAAATTCAAAACCAAGATAATCGGAGCTGCCTGTTCTCACTGCATGATCGTAAATTCCGCGCCCCGTAATTTTCAAAATATCATTAAGCGGATACCCTACCGCCGACCACAATATCAAATTTTTCACTCTCCGGTCGCGCACCGCTGTTAGAATGGCTACGGCTCCGCCGAGGCTGTGTCCAATCAGTGTTACCTGGGAAGGATCGACATTTCCGCACTCCAGGGCATAGTCAAGAACGGTCCGGGTTTGGGCGATCATCGATTCCAGCCCTTCCCTCCCGTACGAACCGCTGCTTTCACCGCAGCCGGCATAATCAAAGCGCAGCACCATGTAGCCTTCTCCCGCTAGTTCACGGGCAGTTTTCACAAACAAACGATCCACGCCGATCCGGCTCCCGACGAAGCCGTGGCAAATGACGACCAGCGGGGCACGTTCCCCGCAGCGACCATTTTCCCCATCCGGCAGCACCGGATAATGCAAACTAGCGGTCAGTTCCTCCTGTCCGTGGCGAATCAAGATTTGTCTTTCCATGTCCTCCGTTCCCCCTTTGCAAGCTCATCTCAGAGCCTGTGAATAAAATGCTATGGTTAAGTGGCTCAAAATTGAAATTAATTTTTGGCATTATGCGAGGTGCCCGCTACGGTTACGGATCGTTCTTCAGATCGATTCCGTCCCCTTCGCTACTTTCGCTTTTTTTCAAGCTCTAATCATGTTGTTGAGCCGGTTAAACTGAATTTTAACTTATATTTCCGATGCGTTTAGTAGGATATTAGTTGATGCCATATTATCACCGGTGATCCGTTATGTCAATCCAAATCCGCACGGTTATTAAGGTTATCCGCTAGTGGAGGTATGGAACAGGGGAGCATGGAAGAAACTACAGACAAACCTGTTAATGTGAGTCCAGAAAGGTCGGTTTTCAGCACCGAGGCTTATGCTTCCGATGTGTGTTTTTTCAAAACACTGAATTGGATGAAGATAGGGAGTGAGGAGCGGAGCTACACGTTTTTCGTAGAAAATGCTTTCGTAAGCATCTGCCTGTATTGGGTACGTGAGCACCTAAAATGTGCACCTAAAATGTTTCCGAAGGAAACATACTTCGTAAGCATCTGCTTAGGACCGGCTGAATTCAAGATTCGATGCCGAGTTGCTTCCTGATTGGCTTCGTGATCAAAGGCGGACTTTTTGAACAATCTCTTAATGAAAGGGATAAGGATTATGTGGCAACAATGGATCTCTTATATACGTGACCATCCCCTGTCCTGGGTGCTCATCGCATGCATCGTACTGGCTGTTATCTATGTGATCACCCATTACGAGCAGCTCTTTTATAAGGAATAAAGTCGCGCTCAAAGTTTCCCGGGCCTTGAATTCGGCGGTTCCTGTTTCTATACTTGTTGTACGGAGGAACGGATATGACAACAAGACAAATGGTACAAGAGAACAATCGTCTGCGTGAGCAGATGACTCCGACGAACAGGGATTTTTTTGAGGATATCGTCATTTACGTGCGCGACAGTCGGGTAGATCGAAATCAGGCCGAGCAACGGCTGCTGGAGCTGGCCAATGAAGTGCTCGCAGCCCAGAAAAAGGGAATGTCCACAGAGGTGCTATTCGGCGGGGATGCGGAAGCTTATGCGCGTTCCGTTGCGGAATCGCTGCCTTCCATTCAACCTGTCGGAGGAACCACGTATTACGTCATGGTTGCCTGGACCGCATTGACCATTTTGTTTCTGATCGAGGCTGTCATCGGTTTCGGGGCGCAATTGGCAGGGTATAACAGCAGTTCACTTAACCGCATCAGTCTGCTCGCCATCATCCTAGTGGTTGCCGGCTCCATTGTATTGACGGAAGTCATCATGAAGCCGCTCGCAAAAACGCAGGATCAGGAGAACAAACCGTCCGGAATCAATCTGAAGGCGATCGGCATATACCTAATGATTATGGTCGTGGTGATGGTCGCTGGCTATTCGCTGCGCAATATGCTGCCGGTTTTTACGATATCGCCATCGGTCAGCCTCATTTTATGTGTTATCGGCTTCCTCGGGCTCCGATTTATCTTTTTGCACAAATCCAGATAACATTTTCCCTTCTCAGGGATACAGAATACATCTTTGTACTGAACAACGCCCCACGCGGATGCCAGTCAAAGATGTTTTTTTGCGTTATGGCATAAAAAGTTTGCAAGTTTATTTTCAAAATGTTTACAAGTCCGAAACAAACGGACACCCTCGCGAAACAAGTCGATAGTAATATGAAAACACAGAAATCTTGGAGGTGCTTATTTTATGAAAATTGCCAAATCCGCAGTGATAGCCGCAGCCCTTACAGCCGCCATCAGCATTCAGGCAGGAGCCGAGACCATTCACGCCGCCGGAGCCGCACCAGCCACAGCTGTTTCGGCATCGGTTGCATCTTCTCCCAAAAAGCCCCATGATAATGCAATCTACAATCAGATGATGATCTTGCTCAAATCCCCGGCCAAGCAAGCCGAAGCCATCAGTTATTTGGAAAAGAAAATCTGTCGGGTAACACCTTCACAGGCATCCACGATGGTATTGAAACTCGAAGACGCGGAAAAAGCCAACCTGGACGCCTGGAACAACAAGTTTTATAAGGACAGTGTTCAAAGCAAGCTGATGAAGCTCATGAAAGCCGGAGACGACCTGACAACCCTGATTAACAAAACGAGCGATAAAAGTCTGAAGTCCTTGTTCAAAGGTGCAAGGGACAGCGGCTACCGTCTGGAAACGTCGGAGGGCATGTTTTACCTCGTGCTCGATTATCCACGGTTCCAAAAAGTCCGTCCCTTTATGACCGACGACATCAAAAGCTACATCGACATCATGACGACTGAAACCAAAAAAACATTCGCAAACGATGCGGCCCTGTCCATCGGCTGGACGGAAGTGACCAAACGTGCGCTGTCGCAGGAGGTCTTCTTGAAGTCCTTCCCGTCTTCCAGCCGCGCTGTCCAGGTCAAATTGCTATACAAACAATATCTGAACACTTCCCTATACGGACTCAATAACACACCATTATTCGACTATGACACCAAAAAGGTCGACGCCAAAGCTAAAGCGGCTTTTGAGGCTGCCATCAGCAAAGGCAATCCAAGCAAAAGCAGTTACCTGAAAACGCTGAAAGATTTCCTGGATGTGCTGCAGAAAAACCATGATACACTGACACCTGAAGTAGAGAAATATAGAAAAAGCGTTGCGGGAATGTGATTCCTATTCATTGAGTCCGTCCCATCTAAAGGAGATATGGAAAAGAACCCACCTTTGGCGTCAAAACCTGAGGGTGGGTTCTTTTTTTATAAGATCGGAGTTGTTATACAGATCTCAGTATTTTGCTAAAAACCCGAAGACTAGTTAGCCTGATAACAATTCATTCAATTGGAATCCGGAAGAGGTCGCTGATTTTGAAAGAAACTCTGAATTTCATTTGCCTTTACTCGATTTAGATACCAATGGGTAACAGGATATCGCAATGAGTATGATTAACGAAAACCATCTAAGTTTTTTTTCGAACACTAGATCATAAGATATTTCTACAATTTCTAAAATGATGATGATCCAGAAAAATATGATCCATCGATCTTTTTTCATGATCCGCTTTGCACCGTCCTATGACTGGATTTTGATAAATGTAGAATGCTCAATTAATAACTTATGAGAGAGATTGCGTAAATCCCCCTCATACACAACATTTCCAAAAGTATCACTTGTTGTATATATACCTTTTGTATTTTCATCAATAAACATGATCTCATCATCTCTAACAAAAATTGATGTTTGATTTCCATTGAAACTAATAAACAATTAGAAAATTGCATACACACCTTTGAGCCATAATCCACTTTTTCTTCTTGCATATATCAAACACCACCATGTTTGAATTTGGTGTGTATCTTCATGAATTTATCCTCTTTTTATAAGAAATGATTCAAAAAAATAACTCCTGTTAATAGGAGTTATTTTGGGAGTTATTATTCTTTCTTTTTAACATGGTATTTGTCCATTAACTTTGTTAGTTCAGATTGATAATCTCTCATCATTTTCCTTGCTTCTGTTAGTTTCGTATTGGCTTCATCGATCTTGTCATAGTCTCCGTTTTCTAATCCACTTAGAATAATCGTTAATGCAGAATGTTGAATATTAATAGCTTCTATGTAGATCTCGTGTACATCTTTTAACTCTTGGGATTTAATATTTACTGCTTCGACCTTCTTTATGTACTCTACATAACCCGGAATGATCTCATCAGATAACTTATTATATGTGGTTTCATCATCTACAGAGTTATTTCCGGTTACACTTTCGTAAGCCTGATTTAATCTGACTTCTTCTTCTGATAATTGCTTAAGATCACCGTTAATATATGACACTATTTCTTCAGTAACTGGATTTTTGGTGTTACAGGCGACAATCAAACACACCAAAATAATCGATAACAATCCGAAGAACTTTTTAAACTTTAAATTAAATAACCTCCTAATTATTAACAATATGTCAAAATCATTATAGACTTAATTGAGCATTTTGCATAATTCCGTTTTTGGCTTAAAGACAGCAGGATCCAATAGGGATCAAGGCTTAATGGCGACTCAATTCTAAAAATGGGCAGACCTGCAGAATTTTTGTCTTTTCAA
>JAIRVF010000002.1 GCA_031254035.1 Paenibacillus sp. | reverse complement strand
TTGAGTTGTTCATTATCAAGGTCAACAAGTTCCTGAACATATTTGCCAGTAGCTGAATAGGGATCACGTTCTGCAAGTGCTGGTATTGCAAATGATAAACTCAGAGACAATACAAGAATAAAACTCATTACTTTTGTAAATAGTTTGCTCATTTTAATCCTCCTCGTATAAATGTAATTGTAAGACTGTTTGTTCTTTTCCAGCTGAACGTGACAGCGGAAATGGAACAAAATGAATTTCCAGTTGATACCCCTTACTGTATGGAAAGAAGGGCGTGGAACGGAAGTCGGGGCCGCTAGGTTAAGGAATAATCTTTACCTGTTTTACCCACTTGTTTTACCTCGGACATGCCTGTGGAACAATAAGATCAATAAATACTGCTCAGGAGATTTCTTCTTCTCCTTGTGGGCCGAAAGGCACTGCGGTGATAGACTGCCACTTGATTCACCACTCATAAATTATGGATGCGCTTTCATAACACCCATCAATTGTCAGATGTTTGCAAATGAATGCTAGTGACGAGGCAGAAGTCGAAGGTTTCCATGGGCACCCAGGTCAAAGTTGTCGCTTGATTTTCTTTGTGATCTTAATGTAAAAATTTATAATCATTACCGCCTTCCAATATTTAACTTCTATTCTAGTATATTCCAAATTGGTAGAATGTCAACATTATTTGTTATAGTACTTGTCTAACATATTGAGCACAGACTTTACTGCTTTTTTCGTTGTTCTAATATCTGCTTTTGTTTTGGAATTTTTAGTAATAGTAACGATTAAGTCGCCATATCAGTTTTATTTAATAATTCAGGGTCGGCTTTGTCATATCCAGTAGGAATCTCCCAAGCAACTAAGTTTTTTCCCATATCCACGTCTGTATAAGCGAAACGCATATATAACTGAATGGATTTATCCGATATTTTCTTTCATATTATTACATCAACCTCCAATAAATTAATTACATTAAAAATAATATATTCTATTAAAGGGAATAATCGGGTAAAGTTTGTATAATAAATAACGTTGTAAACTAGCTAATAGTTACGAACTCAAGAATAAAAATTTTGGACAGAACAAATAAGCAAAACCGCCCATTTCTGGACGGTTCACTTAACTACTGTGGTTTTGATACTAAATAAGATACGCCCGCACTCACATTGCAGATCTTCCGTGTCAAAGAATAAAACCACAGCTCTTTAACGGCTTTCTGGACCTTCTGAGAGTAATTGTAATTGCTGTTTCATGATTTATGAAGATTATTGTATGAAAAGATATGATAAAAGTTGAAATTTATAAAGAGTTTTATGTATTACGGCTTACCTGGAACTCATATTACGAAGATTGTAGTATAATAGGGAATAATATACAAAGGGGGAGCCGAGGTAGACTATGAAGAAAAAGCTTCAGGTTTTTATTTCATCTACATATACGGATATGCTCGAAGAACGGCAAGCAGCAGTAACAGCAGTGTTAAACGCAGGTCACATTCCTGCAGGGATGGAACTTTTTAAGTCTGGAGATCAAAGCCAAAAAGATACACTCACACGTTGGATAGATGAATCAGATGCTTATATGCTCATTTTGGGAGGAAGATACTTGTACCTCCACTACCATTATCAAATGTTATGCCCACTGAATCCTCTACTTCTAAAAACCATCAAAATTGACTCATTGCAATATGAAGTTATATGATAAACGATTAACCATCACATTAAAGTGACAGAGCGTCATTCAATGAAACAACTGGTTATGCCCAATTCGTCGCCATATGGTGGATTACGGGAAGGTTTCACGAATCAATCCCCCATCACGCTTGGGCCAGCACAATAGCACAATGGCATTTCCTATCCCTCATTCACTCCATCGATTTGTATGACAAGAACACGACGCATCAAACAGCTATCCGAGCTATGGTTTTAGAAGGTAGATCACCTTGGTAACGGTGAACAAGCACTTTCACGATATCCGAACGCCACAAGCGGTTCGTATTTAGTACGAGCACATAGCTCACCCCGCCATTCGGCAGCGCTTCGAGCATATCCCGAAAGCCCTCCCGCTCGACTTCCAGCGCTTCTTCGTCTACTTCCGCACCGCTAATCCCGGCATCCTCGTACACATGCAGCAGGTTCCAGCCCTGCGCTACGCAGTACGCTTCTATCTCATCGCGCTGATACGCGAGACTGTAGCCTTCCTTCGCTTGCCCTTGCGTCGATACGCGAATATAACCAATTACGTTCAACAGCCACTCCCCCAATCGCAACGATAATTAAAATTACCGTAACCGAAGCCGCAATTAGAATTTTTAGTTTTTGGTAATTTTTGATCGAAGCAATCATAATACGCGAATGTGGGGGAGTTCAAGCATCATTTCATTTCAAAATTAAAGTCGCCAACCTTTATTCAGCCGCTCCACAGTGGGAGCAGGAGGTCGTATGGCAATAGGAGGCTCAACCCTTAATTCTCATTTCAAATTTAAAATGCTTCCATCTTTATCCTACCTGTCGTCAGCGGGAACAGGAATCTTACGAGCTTTAAAACGATAACGTTATAAAGGAGACCTTTACTTCGTCAGGTGGTACGTTTCGAGCTGGATATAGTTTATATACTCCACCGGAAACTGACGGGATTCCACTAACTCCAGCACATACCCGCTCTCCCTCAACTTCCCCATCATCTCGTGAAAATCGCCTTTTACCGTCCTCGGTACAATCAGGTTCTTGCTTTGGAGGAACAGGCACTTCCCATACGAACGCTCATCCACCTTAAAATCCCGCAGATTCTTAATCAGATCGAGCTTCAACTGTTCCGGCGTTCCACCATCGGCAGACTATAGATGCGCTTCAATTCGACGCTTCCCAGCCCCCAGATGTCACGAAACGTTTCCATCCGCCAGTTCCGCTCTCAGTATCGTGGGCAGGTCGGCCAGCGTTTCTGCAAGTCCGTCAGAGAGCGATCATCGTGAATCGCTTCAATCTCCGCGTTACGTTGGCCATTCGATTTACGGTCGCTTTCTTCAGGCAGCTTCTTTCCGTACACCTTCACTCGCAGGCAATCTCCAATCTTCGTCATCTGGCAGTTATAGCTCATCGCCCAGCCCTCCTCGGTTTTTTAGCGCCCCATTGGGGCGTTTACCGTAAATAAACCGGGGGGATGCATCTGTACTCCATGTGGTTCACATGAAAAATAGTGGCTGGGAAAATAATCTCCTCACTTCGCTCGGTGTATCCAATAAGGAGAGAGGGAATGAGTATGGTTACAGCCCGTTTAAACAAGGCGTAACGGGCGAATCATCAGGGGCTGGCTAAAGCCTTTCCGAATATGCAAAAAGCCCCCGTCAGCGACTAGGGGACGTTCTACGTCCATATCGTCGCCAGCGGGGGCGTGTAGGGTATATGACCATCCAGAGAACAGCGAGAAAGCAGAGCATTTCGATTATCCAGATACCTCGTATAATACTTCATATCACTCAGCGGACGAGCGCAGCGAAGTCCTCTCCAAGCGTTAGCGAGGAGTGAGCACCTCCATCTCTTGAATTTCCATAGTCAGAAAACAGCCCAGGCTTCTATGGGCATGGGGTGCCCACGGATATTAAGACGGGCTTTCACGATCCTGCCTGTGACCTTCTCGCTTCGCTCGAAAGACTTCGCTTCGCTTCCGTCTCTTTTCTTTCTCTTTTCAATCCAGTAAGAACATTTTATTCAATTGATGAATCCTCTTTATTTCTTAATATAGCGGGCACTTTTATTCGTTTTATTCGTCCACTCCTGACAGAACCGTTTCGCCCGTGGAGTATGGAGCGTTCCCAAAAGAACCCTGTATTTCCCACATAGGAGCGCATATCACGTTCTCCATAGAATCCATCCATAGCTCAACCGCTCGACCGTATTTTTATTCGCTTTTTCGCAGGAAATATACCATCCTATACCAGTAGGTTATCAATCGAGTCGAATTGATCGAAAAGTTCTATCAATTATTTTTCAATTAGGCCGTCCCATACCTATCGCTTGTCGTATCCGATTGAAGCGAGTGGATACAGGCGATTTAAACCGGGCAAATTCCCAATTCTATCCTCGGAACAGGCGAACGGTCTCGACAGGACAGTAGCGGCCACCTACGGCGATTTCCGGGCGATCTACGCCCAATTCGTCGCCATGTGGTGGATTACTGGGAAGGTTTCTCGAATCAATCCCCCATCACGCTTCAATTTTGGGTTCATGTGAAAACGTATAACAGCTCACGGGAAGCGGGATGACAGCCACCCGTCCGCCGAGAGAACTGGATATGTATTATTAAATCCAAAGAGACGCTCAGGATGTAGTCAGGCCCGGATAAGCCCCGCTCCTCGTGAAAGCGCCGCCGCGCATATGCGAATATCGGGCGTAGCGGCGAGTAAGAGGAAGAACGTTCCTCGATCCAACAATCAGCCATCCGATTCATTCGGCACTGGTGGGGGTAAAAAAAAAAAGACCCTGAGGATTGCCGCCCTCAAGGTCTCAAACTTATTGAATAACTACATAAAACAAGAACGCTTTTTTGCTATCAGTTGAAGAGAGCAGGTAGTATACGAATGAATCTTTTTTATCTTCCCTCACATAGAATGTCGATTTATACTCTATAAATCGTACTAATGAGGCGAATATGGTTTTTGCCTCATTTAAGTTAAACTCTTTTAGTTTAATCACAATATTATACTGACCATCATCATATTTAACAGAAAAGTCTGCGATATTATCCTGTCTTTCAAAGAAGTCCGTTGTCTCTGACCAAATCCCTATCTCATATTCAGTATTTAGATTCTTTGATAATTCTAATAATACATCCTTATTCATCTCTTCTTATCAACTCCAACTATCATTATTAAGGTTTAGGAATATAAACGCCCCCCGAAGCAGGAGAATGGACAGAAATAATTCCTCCACTTTCGTTGGTTACAACCTTATTGCCCCGAGCATCTGTATATTCCCATGTTTTCCGCCCTAGGTCATCAACCTTACTTTTCCTATTCTTTTTATTGTTGTTTATTATGTTGTCAATCGTTTGAGATGAAAACCCTCTCTCATTTGCACGTTCTGCACCATGTTCACTAAATGAATGACCTCCAGGTGTCTTGTCACCTGTTTTAATAATACAATCACCCGTATTAGTATTGTGTACCCAAATTCCTAAATCGGTTACATAATACGTATGGTAGTCAGCAACGGCAAAATTGTAAACCGTAACAGGTTCATCTTGTTTGACAAACTCTACCTTGTCAATCGTTAGATTGCTTCCGTCAGCTTTTTGGAGTTTATCGCCCACTTGGAGTTCATCAGCGAAAACCCACCCCTTACCTTCAACCCAAAATGGATGGTTGTCAGTCGTCTCGATGACTTGCTCCCCAACATGCAACTTAATAATATCATCACGTTGGTTGCGGAATAAGCCTGTTACTTCTTTGTACGCTGTTTTCCCATCAGGATTATTCTCATCTTTGGCGAGAACCATATCTCCGACCTCAATGTCTTCGATATTCTTCTCCCCTTCGTCTGTTTGAACTTTCGTTCCTCCAACGAAGCAATTACATGGGTTGGTGACCTTCCTACTCGTGGCCTTCCTACTCACTAGTGGAGACGGTCGAGAAGGAGTAATACTTCTCATTCCTCCTGGGAGGGTAAATGTCGCTATGCCCGATATTGCATTAATATAGGCTTCTTCTTTAATGTAATCATCATATGCTTTTAGTATCTGTCCTTTTGCCCACTGTGCATTCCCTAAACTATTCCGATATGGACTTGTTTGCGTCAAGAGGCCATAGAGATATTTTAACCGATGTTCAGCCATAATAGGTTTAAAATCTCTAGATAATATATTCCACACCTTTTGGTAATTGTCACTACTATTCATTGCAGCTGTCATGATTTGGTTGTATTCATAATGTTGATAAAGATTCCCACTCGGATCTATATATTTCAAAGGATTATTCGCAACATACGTATACAAATTCAAACTCAACGGATCGGACAGATCCCCTTCATACGTATCCTCACCCATAAACCGCGCCGTTCCAGGATCATACCATCTTGCCCGCAGATATTGTAGCCCTGTTGTATTATCCCAATATTCACCTGAATAACGCAGTACATTCGGTACTGTTTCTTCTTCGGTAAGAGGACCGCCCCAGATGTCATAGGTATAACTGTTCAGCGTTTTACCATCGGCATCCACCAATCCAATGACATCCCCATGGCCGTTCAACTGGTAATATTGGAGTTTTCCGCTTTCCTTATCCAGTCTTGACTTGAGTGCTCCGTTCAGGTCGTAGACATAAATATAAGTTGTCTTCAGTTCGCCGGATGTGGAAACATTGGCTTCTGCAATCAGCTTGGCGACATCATCATAATAATAACGGGTTGTTTCATCACCTTCAGATCGTTCGTATAGCAGTCCATCACCGTCATAACGATAGGTTACTTTTTTACCTTCGCCTTGAACCTGTGTCAGTCTGTTTTGGCTGTCATAGGTATACTCGGCATCTTTTAGTCCGTAAACTTTCCCGCTTCCATGACCCTCACGGTTGCCGTTTGCATTATAGAAGTATGTTTCGTTTTGGCTGCCGGATTCGCTTTTGATCCGGTTTAGCGGATCATACGTATATTGATCTGTTTTACCGTTTTGGGTCCGTGAAATGATGTTTTTGTTATTGTCATACGTATATCCGAATTGGTGAAACGCTTTTCCATTCTGCTGAATCTGCATTCCGGATAAGTCATATCCGTTATATTCGTATCCTATCCGCAAACCATTGCCGAAGGTTTGCCCTTTCAGCATACTGTTGGCGCTGTAGTCGAATGTCATCCGATCCAGTGGGGACGAGGCCGCTGCCGCTCTTAATCCGTTCCCCCCCGATCCTACCGTAACATCCATGGCAATGACCCGGTTCATGTTATCCAGTTCACTGCGTACCTGTAATGTTGTCCCTTTGGTCCCCGTCACAGCATAGCCAATACGCTGCTGCTTGTTATTTTCATAATCGATCCGTGTTCCGTCCGGATAATTCAGGCTTTGCAGCATTCCGTTCGCTGCGGAGTAATTGTATGAAGTGGTACCATGTTCATCCGTCATTGATTTTTTGCGGCCCATGTCGTCATACGTATAGGTTACAGAAGTATCTGGACCTTTGATGCCTGTCAATATATCATCGTTAGAATAGGTATATTCGGAAGTACCCCCTTGTCTGTCAATCAGTTTAATTAAATTGCTGCGTTGATCGTAGAAATAGGTTGTTGTCTGTCCTTTAGGATCCGTTTCCTTGATCAATCGTCCCAATTCATCATGTTGCTTGGACACGATCTCGTTGGTTGGTAACATCATGCTCGTCAAATTACTTGTTTTGCTGTACATATAACGGTAAACACTTTGAGCCGGAGTCGTGACGGTTGATATATTTCCGAGCGCATCATACGAGTACTGAGTACGCTGCCCATTACCATCAATCACAGACGTGACGTCGCCGGCTAAATCATATTCCCGTTTTTCTAAAGGTGTAAATGCACCGTCTTTCCATTCTTCCGTTGCCAACGGGCGACCTAGTAAATCCCTTATTTCTCTTATTTTATTTCCTACTGCATCCGTATAGGTTGTCGTACGCTCTACGTCGTTATAAGTAACGTTACTGCTTGTACCATCTGCGTAATTTGTTTGGGTCAGGCGTCCAAAAGCATCCGTGTCATATTTTGTTGTATTGCTTTCCGCATCCGTTATGGACGCGACATTTCCTTCGTTGTCATACGTATATTTGTTGGTGGCATCAGCTGTTTGTTCTTCCGCAAGCAAGGCAAACGGATTATATTGTTCTTTGGTTATGATCCCGTCTGGAGCGGTGCGGGTAATCCGGTTGTTGAAATCGTCATAGGCAGTGGAAGCTTGTGTCCCGTCCTTATAAAGGACTTTGGTCACTCTACCACCAGTATCGTATTCATAAGTTTGCTTCTGTCCTGAACCGTCCGTATACATTTGGAGTTGTCCGGCCGGAGTGTAGTCAAACTTGTCTGTGACCGTCTCCGTTCTTGAAAGCGCATCATGTACAACAATGGAACGAGAGCTTGGCAAATAGCTTCCATAAGCAGATTCATACGTAAATGACGACTGTATATCGTTCGTTTCGTCTTTGGTTGTGGTTTTTATGATTCTGCCTTTACTATCAACAACCCGATCGGTTTGGGCGAGCAGCAAACCACCGTAACCATTGTTTACGGCAACTTGGGTCTCCGTTCCTTTTGGATCATAGTTATATTGAGTTACCTGCCTTAACGTATCATTTACTTTTACCTCTGTCCACGCAGGCAATTTCCAATGATATGGAGCTGCCGAAGTCTTATAATTATTGGTTATCTCTTGCCCCGTACTAAGCTTGGTGGAGGTTATCATGCCAGTATTGTCATACACATATGTGGTCACAAGCTTTTCCGATGCAGAACCGTCCGTAAATTCCTCTACCTTAATAGGAGTATTTCGGTTTACCTTTTCATCATAAGTGAAGCTCGTATTGTAAGAGTGTCCGTCACCTTCCTGAAGACTCTGCTTCAAACGCAGCAGTTCAGGCTGATTGTCACCGCTAAAGGACTTGGAAAACTTATATACTTCTTTGACTCTTCCATTTTGGACCGTTGTGGTCCAATCAGCTGCTTGACCGTAGGAGTTCAAATCCTCCCCAGAATAAGCCAAGTTAGCCTCGCCTAGAATCTGTTCACCTGTTGTCGTGCTGTACGTATTTTTCCGGCTTCGGACTTTAAATATATATTCGGTTGCTGACGGCCCGATTTCTTTTAATGATTTATAATAATTCAATTCAAAGGTCGCAGACGAAGGAGTGACCATTTGTACTAATAGAGCGGTATGATTTTCGCCCTGATTCTCAGAATCCCCTGATAAACTAGGCAAAAAGTTAAAATGTGTATTTTGAATGTCATATACAAATCGAGTAGAACGGTTTAACGAATCTGTGACCTTGTTTAATACATCGAACTCGCCTGGCGTCTTTAGATATACCATTTTACGGTCTGTTCCCTTTTGCTGAACCGTAACCGTAAGTCCATTATAAGAAAAGCTGATCGAGTAGCCTTCATTATTCGAAATTTCTTTAAGAACGGGAACGGATACGCCATCTACCGTTGTATATTTAAAATCAACATGATTGTCATACGCGTCTTTTATTTGGAGTAAATTCCCTTCCACGCTAAAGAAGTAATCATACCCATTCAGTACAGAAAGCCGGTAAGCGCTTGAGATACCGTCAACCTTAATCGAAGTATCCGTCAGAACTGTCAAGTCATTCCATCCGTACCCTTCCAGCTTAAAGGAATCTGACAGGTTATAGGTACCTACGGAAGGAATATATATCTGCCGCGAACCTGCCTGATTTGTGATAAAAGGTAGATCCCATCTCCACCCCCGTCCAAGTGATGACATCAATTCCTCTTTCCGGACAGAGGCTTCGTTTTGGTATGTTCTGCTTACATCATCAAAGCGAACACCAATTTGTTCGTTAGCTTGGGAACTGTCATACGTTCGAACGAGATCGAATGGAAGTAATCCCGGAAGAGTCATGTCCACATTGCTTAGCTGGACATTTCCAGTGGCGGTTGAGATTGTCTCTGCGCCATATGTATTCATATACAAGGAAGAGGCGTCCTGCAGGTCCACATGTTTCAAAGCAGCTTCGTCAACGGAATTGCCCAAGGCAGTGAACATTTTTGAATCGATCTTTGCACTCGGCTTCTTATTTTTAGTCCCTGCGGTAACCCCCGTGTCATCAATGACCGGTGGTTCGACTTTTTGCTTTGCAAGCCACGATTCGGCGGTAACTCCCCCGTTTTTTTCCGCTTCCAATGCTTTGTATATCAGATACAAAGAATAACCAGAAGCCAATTGCTGATCTATCCATGATTCTTCTTTGCCGTAACCTTCAAGCAAACTTTTTATTGTAATCACCGAAGAAGAAGCTTGCGCTTCTTCTCCGATTTGAACTTTCGCTTGCTCTCCGTAGACACTACCGCTAAACTGACCAAATAGAATTGTTAAAGATAGTAGTACCACGCATAACCTTCTCAACCATCATCACTCCCACAATATAACATTTTAGTAATTTACCCCAAAATAAAGTCACTGATTGCCCATGAATGAACTCGTAAGAAACATGGTTATTTAAAATACGGAAAAATGTTTTTTGTTCTTCTTTTCAAATTGCCGTTCTTATCATATTCGAAAAGAATTTGGTCTCCTGTAAACAGTGTAATTTTGGTCAATTGGTCAGACTGTCCGTACTCATATACGCTTTTATCCTGTTTATTCATTTTTGCAGCTTTAATTGCGGCATTCAGTGCTTTTCCATCCTTCTCATCGAGTTTGAGATAATAATAGTGCCCGGACACCAGTTCCCACTCTATTGTTGTGTATTCTTTTCCGTAAATTTGTTCCACATCTTGCGATGATATAAGCTGTTCCGTCATTTTCTGATCGTTAAAAAGTATCAATTGAGGTGTGTTATCCGTTGAACCTTTTTCTTTGACAGCAAAACGGTAGGTTCCATCATAGAATGGTTTAAACCGGTAATAAACGGCTTCTGCCTTTCGTTCAGGGACTTGTTGTTCAACGGTATCAATCAAATCGATAAACACCGCTTCTATCACTCCTAACGTAAAAATGCGATAAGGAGCACCAAAATCAATGGATCCCGATGAAGTATTAAAAAGCTGAATGTCTGCAGAAGCTGGAACGGATTGATTTCCAAAAACATGCTCGCCATTTTTTAAAATATTTTGTTTGGCGTCTAATATTTTGAAATTATAGAAGTTGTTTGTTCCTGTTGCAGCATTGCTTAGTATAGTTCCCTCATAGTAAGTCTTGTTATGGAATGCCATACTTTGACCCGCTGCTACAGTTTTCTTAATTAGTGCAGGTTCAGTACTAAGCTCGGCAGTCACCGGCTTTTGAAATTGAAAGATGATCGGCTCAGCCGAAGTGACTGTCACTACCGCCGTGCCTACAGGTGGAATTTTCACAATTGGAGAAGCACCATTCATATTGGCCTGGACCGCTTGGTTTGAGCCGGTATAAACGGCAAGATCGTAAGTGACGTTTTTTCCCGAAGAAGCATCATTTTCAATTGTCGCCTCGTTCATACCTGAATTCTTAAATACATAACTTTGCCCTTGCCTGATTGTTACTTGATTAGCGGTCGGCGTTTCGATAGGAGTGGCTTCAAACAGCCGATACACAGCACCGAGAGTTACAGGCGAATCTGAAGTAATATTTGTCATTATGGCGCGTTCCCCGACATAGACCATAGGTGCGGTAATCGTATCGCTAACCCGGTTTTTCTCCGTTCCATCTGTCTTGTACAAGATATAATCAAAGCGTTTGTTGTTTGCTGATGAAGCATCACTTTCTAATGATTTGTTTTGGTTTCCAATATTTTTAAATTGATAGCTAAGACCTTTATTTAAGGTTATCCGATGATAAGCTGGTTCAGCTGATATTTCGGCAAATACAACATCAGGATGCTCAAATACTACATTTTCCGCAGAAACATTTGTTACGATCGCTTCTCCACCCAAGGAAATATGAGGAGACAATAACGATCCAAAACCATCGGAAGATAAGTTACCTTTTTGATCGTATACCACATAATCAACGATAGGATTTGTGCCGCCTATTTTCTCGAGATCAAGAGGCCTGGAGCCGGTATTGGTGAACATATAAGACTGTCCGGGACTAATTGCCGTCCGGATGAGATGTTCTCCGGAATCGTCGCCTCCACGGAAGGAGCGGTAAATGGCACCGTAGGTCACCGGGTTGTCGGATACAGTTGTAACGACCACTTTTTGTTCTGGCTGCAATATTGGTTTGATAGCAGTAGCTTGATAGCGGGTTCGTTCAGATCCATCCACTTTATAAACCACTGCGTCGAATAATTGATGTTTAGTGACTGAGGCGTTGCTATCCAATCCTTCCTGCACACTGCTGATATTTGTAAAGGAATAGCTTTCTCCACGATGAAGCGTCACCCTTAAGTAAGCCGGTTCATTGCTGCTTTGAACAGTAAATTCATCTGTATAGTCAAATGTGATTGGCTGGTCTGCAACAACTGTTACTACTGCATCCCCTCCTGGGGGGACGTTAGGCCCGCTGCTGTTATGATTAAAACTACCCGAATATTTGCTACCATCGGCCTTGTACATGACATAATCGTAAATTGCACCGACTTTGCTAGCATTATTTCTGATAGGATTAGATCTGGATCCTCCATTATGGAAGATAACGGATTCACCCGGAGAGACGGTAACATGACTAATCGCTTCATTCTCTCGCTCCTCCACATCGAAAGCAGTAAAAATCGCTCCCATCGTAACTGGAGTATCAGATGCACCTGTTACGACGGCTTTATTACCGGGGAAAACCCCAGGCTCTACCGCCATCGCTTTCCCGCGGCTGTGGTCTGTTCCATCCGGATAATAAGTCACATAATCAAACAATCGCTGATATGTAGCAGAAGCATCGCTATTCAGAAACACAATTTTATCGATTTTATTGATAAAGGTTACACTTTCCCCTTTGTTTAGTGTCACTCGGTGGAACGCGGGGTCAGCAGAATATTCAACCGAAAAATCATCCGCATAGTCAAAAATTACAGGGACCGTCCCAGCTACAGTAAAAACTCCGTATCCATGTGAAGGAATGTTCGGTTTGGACGTGCTATTAAAGCCCTTGGAATTAATGGAGTCATCTGATTTATAAGTGACATAATCAATCAACCTGCCGCTTGTAGGACTTGTATCATTTTTTATCGGATGACTTAACGAACCATTGTTATTAAATATGACAGATTCCCCAGGGTACACTGTAATTCTGCTAATGGCATCCCCATCGGCTGTGCGGACATCAAAAATGCGATATGGAACTCCATAGGTTATCGGATTTTCTGTTACTTGCGTAAAAACACAATATTTACCCGCTTCTATAATCGGTGTAGTGGATGTATTGCTTCCTCTCTTACTCTCTGTTCCATTCGGATTATAGACGACATAATCAAATCTATCGTTGATAGTTCCGTTACTTCTTGAAATTGACACTTGAGTATTCCCAATATTCGTGAATATATAGCTTTCCCCTTGATTTATTGTCACTCGGGCAAAAGCAGGCTCATCACTCATTTCGCCTTTAATATACTGGGAGTTTGGCATTGCTACTATAACTGGTTCAGGCCCAGCCCCTGATATAATGATTTCTTCGCCTTTAGGGACACTTGGAGTTCCATTTTTACTTAAACCATATGAACGAATTTCACCATTCTCTTTATAAACGACATAATCAAGCAATCTGCCCTTGGTGGGGAATGAATTATTGAATAAATCTTGAGTTTTCGTACCTTCATTCACGAAACGATAGCTTTCCCCGAATGATAAAGAAACACGGTTTAAGGCTGGTTCGGGTGAAACCGAATAGGAGATTCCGGGTTTCAATGTCAAAGTGGTCGGAATTGAGCCCGATGCGGTCATGACCGCTGAATGCCCTGCTGAGATCAAGAAAGAACTAGCGCGATCCATTTCTGCGCTTGAGACGGATCCATCAGGGGAAAAGGTAACAAAGTCATATCGGTTATCTTTTGCGGCTGTGGCGTCGGTACTGATTGAAACCGCCTTACTTCCATTATTCACAAAATAATACGACTCTCCAGGATACACGAGAAGAGTGGTATCACCTACCGCCATTGGCGATATTTCGAGTCCATCATTGCTGGTGGCATCTGTCTGTGGCGGTGAAGTTGTATCTTCTTGTGGCTGATCGACTATAGGATCATCAAGTATAGACTCCTCATCTTGTTCACCTGTTTTTGTTGAGGGATCCTCTCCCGACTGTTCATTTGGCGGTGAAGATGGGTACTCTAAAAATGTTTCAGCCAAATTAAAAGATAATGCACTGATCTTCGAGTCTGCATTTGTTTCTCGCACTGCATACATCGGATACGACTGAATGCTTAGAAACAACATGACAACGAGAGTAACTAGAAATACCTTTTTCCACTTCATTGAGTATAATATTCCTCCTTCGTCATTAAAGAAGATTTCACTCAGCGTTCCTGAATTTACCTTCTTTGTATGAAAACATACATATGTATTTTATCGATAATATTCCACATTTTTGTAATAGGTATATAGTACCTTTAAATAGGTCTATTTAACTTAATATCGATTTTCGCCATCAATCACCAAATACGAAAAAGCCCAGTCATCCTCAGACCGAGCTTGTAAATCATTCAAACCAACATCTACACCGGGCAATTCTACTTCACTGCTATCTCTTTCCTATGGACATCTTCCAATTTCTCCTTCCCACTCGAGGATCCCCTTGCTACAATAGGTTAAGACAAACTATGACAATAACGGAGGATCAGACAAAATGCATGTACTGCATGCAGCAGCAACAGGATGGAAACAACTCAGCCGCAACATCCGGCTCTTTTTTCTGGCCAATGTGCTTTATCAAATTGGAACAGGTATGTTTTCGGTGCTCTACAACTTATACATTCAAACCCTGGGCTACCAGGACACGATGAATGGGACGATCGTTAGCGTGCAATCTTTGGCGACGGCATTGGTATTTATACCGATCGGGCTCATTGCCGACCGCGTCAGCCACAAGTTGCTGCTTTCGCTGGGGGCGATGCTTACAGGTCTCAGTTTTATGGGAAGAGCCTTTGCTGGCGATGCATCCGGTCTCGTGCTGCTTGCGGTGGCCGCAGGTTTATTTGCTGCGTTTTTTCAAGTCATCGCCGTCCCTTTTATTGCAGAAAATACGGACAAATCACAGCGGTTGAAAATATTCAGCTTCCACTTTTCCTTGGTGCTTGCAGCGCAGGTACTTGGCAGCAGCGGCGGCGGTTTTCTTGCGGATCTGCTGCAGCAAGTCGGCATGAGCAAAATACACAGTCTGCAAACTGCGCTTTTTGTTGGAGGCGCTTCAAGTATGCTTGCATTCATCCCTCTTCTGTTTGTAACCAAAACGATGAAGGAAAAGAGGCCGATCGAAGCCCCGGTTACCAAGGAAATCGCAGTACAACCAACCAAGCTACCCATTCATGCTAAGGATGACTGGAAAACGATTTTGAAATTTACACTCGCCCAATTGATTGTCGGAACGGGCTCCGGTCTTGTCGTTCCTTATCTGAATCTTTATTTCACCAACCGTTTCGGCGTTTCCTTGACGGTCGTCGGGATCCTAATATCGCTTGGACAAGTCATGACCATCGTTTCGATGTTGATCGGACCCACGCTGGCGAACCGGGTTGGACCTGTAAAAGCCGTCGTGATCTTTCAGATGATGTCTCTACCATTTCTACTGCTAACCGGCTTTACGAATCTCTTCGTGGTCGCTTCAATTACGTTCCTGTTCCGGCAAGCGCTAATGAATGCCGCCAACCCGATCCAGTCTTCCATTATGGTGGACCGAGTATCCGATGCACGTAGGGGAATCGCCAATTCGATGACGCAAACCGCATTTATGATGGGATGGGCGACGATGGGGCCAGTACAATCGTATCTGCTGACCACCTACGGAACGTATTGGGGTTACGCGATTACGTTCAGCATGACCGGTGTTCTATATATCAGCGCCTCGGCGATCTATTATTTTATGTTCAAAGAGCGTAAAACCGCAGCTTCCAAAGCTGCGGCTACGATCTAGCATTTTTCGAACTCTCTCGTTAAAATACATTCCTATCCTGCGGAAGGCTATGCCTTCCGCATTTTGTTTTGCTTAAGTAAATACCTTACCTATTCTCCCACACCCTAGACTAGGAGCAGAAAGATCCACTACCGATCCGCTTCAAAAAATGACTGCAGCTCCTTCACGGTGTGCACATGATGCGTTGGCTGAATCGCCGTCAGCTCTTCCTCCCTCCCGTATCCGTAGCCTACGGCTATCGAAGCGATGCCATTTTTATGCGCCCCGATGATGTCATACTTGCGATCCCCGATCATGACCGCCTCATCCTTATTTAGGCTAAACTTATCGATCACCGCGGCGATAATCTCCGATTTATCGGACAATGTTCCATCCAAATGGCTCCCGCAGACATATTCGAAATAAGACTCGATGCCAAAATACTTCAACACCTCCGCCGCAAATACGGTAGGTCTCGAAGTGGCTACGATTAACCTCCGACCTTGTTTTGTTAACGCTTCAAGCAAGTCTATGATGCCATCGTACAGTTCATTTTCATAGATGCCTCGATCCTTAAAATATTCGCGGTATTTTTCGACCGCCAGCACCGAATCCGGCTCCGATAACGAGTGGATTTCTCGAAAAGAGTTTGCCAGCGGCGGACCGATATACGGAATAAGCGTATCCGGGTCATCTACCTCCATTCCCCAATGGGTCAACGCATATTGCACAGACTTGGTGATCCCCACCTTCGGATCTCATTTTATATGATTCTCTATATATTTTTCATTTCAACCGACATTTTACTTCGGCTAATCCAGTAGCCTTGGGCTGTAAAAACACAAAGTGTCGAGATGAGTAAGAAAAGGCTGACGGTTAGAAGTGTAGAAAAATCAAACACGAATTCAGCTTCAGAATCAATAAATACTAACATACGTGTTAACAGCAGTCCTAGGATTGTACCTGTCGTTAAACCATACAGTACAAAGGAGAATACTTGTGTAAGGATGAGTTTCATCAAACTATTCGGTGAAAGTCCAATGAGCCGTTGGATCGCATAGTCATTACGCTTCACATAAATCGTATGGAGCAAGGTTTGTATCACACCCAGGCTAGTTGCCGCAATTAATACGATAAATACCACTACAAAAAGACTCCAGCGCTGATAAAACACTTCATTAGCCTGGTTCATTATCGTCTCTTTATCGCTTAACCGGAAAGTAGAATACTGTTGTAAAAAATCTTGTAATTGTCCTATTGCCTGTGGTGTATCTGTCGTTTCTACCATGATCTCGCCAATCATCGGAGGTGCCTGCCTCGCAATCGTCGATGACCAATCGATATACACATCGGCCAAATTCAGTGGTTCTGGGATAATCGCTAATACTTGATATGTGCCTACCGATGATGGCTCTAGTGATGATGTATCATGTATCCCTAGTAGCGAATCTCCCAAAGATAGATGATTTTTCTTAGCGAATTCCTTGGTAATAATGACACCATTTGTCAAATCACCGTCAACTGGTTCGATTAGGCCTATCTTGGTAAATTCGGCAACATCAATGGATGCATAATCACCGTAAATGAGGTTACCTTCATGCTTAAATTGCATCCCATTAAGATAACTTTTAGCATATGCATATGTTATGGAAGGCAGATTTTCTATTTTTTCTACAATAGAAGGTGTAATAGAACTGTCAATCATTTGATTCGTTAATATGATAGATGTTTTATATCTTTCGTTAATATAGGTTTGCTCGTTAGATTGAATCGTTTTTAATAAGGAGCTGCCAAATATTAAAATGACCATCAAGCCGATTAAACTGAGAACAACGGTTGAATTCCTTTTGATTTGCGGCAACAATTGCTTGAAGGCCATATAGACCTCTTTTCCAAACAAAGAACGTACGGGCTGTAATGTGATATTTAATAGTGCTTTAAAAATAAACGGAATGATAAGAAGAACCACTCCACATAAAAGCAGTGACCCGACGATGATGAGTAACGCCCCTTTACCATTTGCATTTTCCGCCGATTGCCCTGCGAGTAAACATAAAATAGAAATGAGCGTCATCATACTAACAAAAATCTTTTTCCAAACCGTCCATTTCAGCAGAACATCTTCATTGTCACTCGCAATTTGTAATGGCAACAACTGCATCGCCTTTTTAACCTGACGTTTGGTAAAGAGTTGAAGAAAACAAAAACTGGCGATGGCAATAGCAAACACGAAAACTGCTGGAAAATCATTTTTTGCAACAGGTAATGATAATAAGGATACCAGCTGCGGCAGCCAAATTTTAATGATAAGCACGCCACCGGTAGTCCCGAATATGACCCCCAATAAAATGATGGCAGACAGCTGAGTGTTTATCATACGTCCTATTTGTCTGGCAGAAGCACCCAAGGATCTCAAAACCATTAGTTGTTCCTTTAATTTGTAGAATAGCAATTGGAAGGTTGAAAGTAATAACATGCCTGTAATGATTAAAATAAAGACCGATAAAACAATGATAAAAATCATTAAAGACTGCAAGTTTCGTTTTACAAAGTCATTATCGTTTGTAAGTTCAACCCGCAATGAGTTGTCCAGTTGTTTAAGTTTCATACCCATAGTTGAAGGATTATCAGCGGCTATTAAAGCGAATAAACCCTGTGTTTCATTGTTTGCCAATGGCATCCACTGTTTCACAATCGAATTTGGTAAAAGGACGAAACTCGTTGATTCAGCAGCCTTCATGGTCGGTACTATTTCCTTAATGACAAAAGCTTCATTTTGAACGAGAACTCGATCTCCGATCTCTTTCTTTAAAGCCTTCGCCAATCCTTCAGATATAATCATTTCATTCAACTTTAAATCGGTGGAAAAATGATATCGGCTTTTTACAAGGTCATCATTTTCAACACCGAGCGTATAGACGCCTGTCATATGATCTACTGTTGTATGTTTCAATGAAATGGGTGAAACCGTATCGATTCCTTTCAATGATCTGATTTGCCTAAGGAGACTTGTAGAGAGTGTTTTTTCCTGTTCAGTATTGTAACCAACCGTTACATCTACATATCCAAACTGAGCATGAATTTCCTCTTTCATTTGTGCATTTGCATTCCAAATATAAAGGCTCATTGTCATGACTAAACAAATGGAAATCGCGATAATGCTTATACTCGTGGAAACATGCGCCCAAGCTGCGCGAAAAAGTTTCATGGCAATGCTGCGCATTGTAAACATTAGCGTTCACCTCGCGCACCCGATTTGAACTTTGCTAAAATATGATCTAGATCATTGGGTGCTTTAATATTTTGATAGGAATCAACAATAGTACCATCATGGAAAAAGAGAACTCTGTTTGCGAAAGTTGCAACATATGGATCATGTGTGACAATTAAAATGGTTTGGTTCATGTCTTTTTGCAGCTGTACAAGAAGTTGTAAAATATCATCGGTTGTATTGACATCTAGTGCTCCTGTCGGCTCGTCTGCCAGTAAAATCGGGGGATTCGTAATAATGGCACGAGCAATGGCAACACGCTGTTTTTGTCCACCAGATAATTCATGCGGAAGGTGCTTGCGCCAAGCTGAGATTTGTAATTTCTCCATGACTGTCTGTACATGCAGTTTAATTTCCTTACTTGGCATATCATTTAAAATGAGTGGCAAAGCAATGTTGTCTTCAACCGACAAATCTTTTAGTAGATGGAATGATTGAAAAATAAAGCCGATATTTTCCTTCCTGAAATTCGAGGCATTCGGTTCTTTATACACGTTATTCGCCTGCTCACCAAATAAAAAAAATGCACCTTCGGTGGGTTCATCAATTGCGCTAATCATATTAAGTAATGTGCTTTTTCCAGAGCCACTCGTACCCATTATGGCAACCATTTCTCCTTCATAAATGGTGCAGTGGATATTTTTTAGCGCTGTCACATGATGTTCTTTCTGTTTAAAGATCTTAGACATCCCTTCAATGCGCAATACTTCGGTTAATCGCCCTTCTGGAACTGGAAGTGCATTAATCATTTCTTTCAACGGATTGAACCCATTCATCGATATACGCCCCCTTTAACTGTTTTCGTATAATTTGCAAGCCTCTTCGAATATGCGTTTTCACTGTTCCTTCAGGACATTGTAATATGTCAGCGATTTGATTGACGGAATAATCCTGATAAAAACGCAATAACAGTACGGTTTTATATTTTTCATCAAGCTGCTGGAGTGCTTTCCACAAATCAAGATGCTCTTCTATATTGGCATGGGACATTGTTCTTAAATTTTCAATGTTTGCTGGTTCGACAAGTTCGATATTTTTTCGTTTTGATAAGTATGTTTTACTACAGTTAATTAAAATACGTGTAATCCACGTAGAAAAATATTTTGGATCATTAAGCTTTGGTAGCCCTTCAAATGCACGAATTATCGTTTGCTGGTAGATTTCAACGGCATCATTTTCATTTTGAACATATACATATGCCATACGGTAAAGCTCTGTCTTTTTTTGGTTAATTAGATGATAAAAGGCTTCCTCATCGCCATTTTTCGCTTGTTCAATAAGCGAAACTTGATTCATAATAATGGAAACCCCTCCTTTCAAATATTAGACCCGATCAACCAATCGTTTCGATTCATAAAATTAAAATTTTTCGAATCAATTTTAATATATAATGAAAAAGCGCTGCTGGCAGAATCACACGCCGGCAGCGCCTTAAGCTTAAGTAATGAATGAAATCGCATCCAAATCCGTTTTAAATTTCCTCTATCAGTTCCAGTTCAATGACCGTATCCAGTTCATCGGGCAAATCCCCACCATCAATATGAATAAAGGCTCCGCTCTCCGTATCTGAATAGTGATCCGCCATCCATGGCGTTTGTACATGCAGCTCACTGCCGTCCGCAAGTAGGCGGGCTTTTTTGATTTTACCTTTCAAGCCCTGGAAGTAAATCGGACCAATCCCCCGGTCGAATACATGAGCATACAGCTTGTTGCCATGCTGGGTATAACGGCCCCATTCCGGTTTAGGCAGATCCGCGATGCCGCAGCCATAAATACTGTCGCCATTGCGGTACAGCCACTTGCCAACAGCCTCCAGAATTTCAAGCGATCGTACCGGAATCTCGCCTTTGGCATCCGGACCGACATTCAAGAGCAGGTTGCCGTTTTTGCTGACGCATTCCACAAGCGCACGGATAACCTGGCGCGGCGATTTGTAATTTCGGTCAGTACTATGGTATCCCCAGTGATCATTTAGTGTGATGCACGCTTCCCAAGGAATCGCCTCTCCGGCTGAATTGACGATACCTTCAGGTGGAATGATCTGCTCCGGCGAGAAGAAATCCCCCGCGTAAACTTCTGGCTCCTCCGCCATAATATTGCCGCCGAGACGGTTGTCGATGACAATATCCGGCTGCAGGGAGCGAATCATTTGGATCAGTTCGGTAGCCCGCCATTTTTCCCCCGTCATGTCGTCATAGGAAAAGTCGAACCACATAATATCGATTTTGCCGTAATTGGTCAGAAGCTCCCTCACCTGTCCGTGCATGTAATCAAGATAACAGTCAAAATCGATTTTTTTGTCCTTAAAAGCTTCGCTATCACGCATTGGATGCTGGCGATCGCCATATGCCGGATAATCGTCATGATACCAATCAATCAAGGAATAATAAAAGCCGACTTTAAGCCCCTCTTCGCGGAAAGCATCCACGTATTCGCGGATCAGGTCGCGCCCCGCCGGCGTATTGGTCGCCTTGTAGTCTGTCAGCTGGCTGTCGAACAGGCAAAAGCCGTCGTGATGTTTGGTTGTCAGCACCGCATAGCGTTGTCCGGCAGCTTTTGCGGCCTTAGCCCAACTGCGTGGATCGTATAGTACCGGATTAAACTCTTCAAAGTAGGTTTGGTATTGTTCATTGGTGATCCGCTCTTGGCTTCGCACCCATTCCCCTCTTGCAGGAATGGCATAAAGTCCCCAGTGGATAAACAGGCCAAAGCGGTCGTTCATCAGCGGCAGCGTTCTTTCAAAACGCGGATTCATGTTGATCATTACCTCCATTTGCTGGTATATTTTCTTTCAAGAAATCGGTGCAACCTCTGATCATTCCAATCATACATCTCAAGCATCGTTTGGTATGGGTCGCCATCCAATCGCAGAAGCCGGGCAAACGCCGGTTCCGTCTTCAAACCATCTCTTTTCATCAATCTGACTTGTTCGCGGAAATCCAGTCCTAGCTTTTCAAGAATCCGATGTTCGATCACCATATGTTTGTATGCGTTCTGCTCTACCACCGGACGACCTTGCGCAAATATTTCAACAGGCCATGAACCAAATTCAAAATTGCAAACAAGAGCGATGCCGGCATCCGTCAAGCTTCGGGTGATCCGAAATCCTTCAAGGAATCCAAATTCCGCCGTTAAAATTTGCGCAAAGGCTTCCGGTTCCCGCATCTCGCAAATGATGTCCAAATCGCTGCCGCCAATATCGATGTCGATCGGAATGGTCCCTGCAAGTACAGGGCCGAACTTAGCCAGCTTTTCAAAAATACCCAGGTTGACAAGCGCCGCATATGCTTCCATCTGCTTCGTGTTCTCTGATTTCAGATAAGATAAATCAATAAAGACATGACTGCTTCGGGTACCGATTACAATCATTCCTTTCCCCTCATCAGACCGCCCAGCATCTCGTAACTTCTACTAGGCTGCTTTTCTTCAAATACGAGTTTATACATGTCAGGCATCGACAACGATCGCCAGAAATCATAATCATACTTCCGGTCAAAATGATTCATGATCAGCGTCATGATATCTCCATGTGTGCTCACGGCCATTCTCTTTCCAGGATGTGTTTTTAGCAGTCCCAAGACGGCTTCCACTCCTCTGCGCTGGGCCACGAAACTTGATTCCCCGCCTGGCAGTGCAAAGTTTAAATCATCGTAAAGCTGCCGTTTACAGTTGAAAAAATGTCCATCTGGTACCTGGAATTCATCGCCCGCTAGCGTTCTTTCCCTTATATCCCCGATGATACTAATATCTTTCCCAGATTCGCGGGTGGCTGGTTCCACGGTTTGAACGGCTCTTAGATACGGGCTCGAAAAATAGAAGTCGATTTCTTCGGCCCTCAAAATCTCGCTAATTCTAAGTGCATCCTTTTTCCCTTGCTCGGATAATCCCCTTGTCATTTCTGCGCTCGGTATGTATCGCGAATCTGCATGTCTAATCATAAAAATAACCGTGTGAATCTACTACACCCCCGATCTATTCAGGCTGACTGCGAGTTTCAAAACATTGAATCGGTCCGTCCCAGCCCTTTTCACTTATTTCCTCGTATTGATCGTTCGTATAATGTCCAATAACGTTTCGCCAAAACTTCTGCGCTGGTACATTACTTTCCATTTCGCCAACCTTCCATCTTCCCGGTAAAAGGTCGAACAGCTCAAATGCCGCCTGCTTTCCTGCACCGGAACGGCGATATTTTCTCAGAATAAAAAACTCGGCCATCGCATGCAAAGGGAGAAGAGATTCCCTTTCCTCCTGTAACTTCCGGACCAAAGCAAAACCCGCTAATTTCCCGTCCACACGGAAAAGGAATGGGTACCTTCCTTCCTCCGTCCAATAATGATCTAGATACATATATTCATATAGACCGTTATCGTTCAGGTCATCCTCCGGATCAAACTCACTAAAATCGTATTTGTACAACTCAAGCAAATTCCGCATTACTGATTTATCTGTATATGCCGCTTCATGTATGGTAATCACCTGTACAACCTTCTTTCTTTATGATGAAAGCCATTCTAAAAACTCAAGTCGATTTCCAAAGGGATCGTTTAAAAAAAATCGTCTTACTCCTTCATCAGCCCTTGCTTCATCATCAATTACTTGAATATTAATGTTATGCAGATGTTCACGCAACTCATCTAAGTTCTGTACGAGAAATGCTGGGTGAGCTTTTGTAGCGGGAACAAAATCCTTTTGTACTCCGATGTGTACTTGATGATTGCCGCATCGGAACCAAACGCCACCGCGTTTTTTTAGAAATTCAGGTTTTGAAATCTCCGTCCAACCCAATATGTTATTGAAGAAATTCCGAGCCTCTGTTTCGCAACCTTCTGGGGCTGCCAGTTGAATGTGATCAAGACCATAGAAATTGTAAGACATATAATCCCTTCCCTGTGTTTCATATAGTGAAACCGCGTTTCATAATGTAATTCCATTTTATAGTAATACTCAATAATAATCCAGTTCTTTTTACTCTGAAAGCAACAATATTTAAAATAGAGCCTCCATTAATTGTGTATGCCAACTGGGCAGCAACATCCCTATTACACCTTAACCTCAAAGATCGAATCGATGATAATCGGCAAATTATCCCTTACCGACACAGCCCCGAACACGGATCTAGCATGTTTGCCGATGTCTCAATTATTCGATCCAATTCCAAAAAATCCTCTAGTAAAAATAGAGAGATTCCATTAACAATCTATCCTTTTCCAATTCAAAATGCTAAAAACTTGAAATCTTCCATTGAAGAGCGTTCCCGATCATGCTTATAATATGGTTAAATCCGACAAAAAATTGGAAAATGGGGAGGAGATTTTCGGTGCTACGAGATCATGTCCAAAGTAATGATCCCACCTTTCAGTATGCCGTGCATGGAATGGCTCTCATCTCTCTCGATGGGACCTTTTTGAAGATAAACCCCGCCTTACATGATCTTTTGGAACATCCGCAGCACGAATTCATATCCACGATTTCCCCGGAACTTGACCTTGCATATCGTGAAATGTTCTCTGATATTCAAACATTTGGCGAATCACTCCAGTCGCAGCATCGAACGAACGGAAAATTCATGCGGCAGATCGAGCTTATTTCCGGTCGAAAACTGCATGTTACCATCCATTTGACCATTATTCACAATGAGCATCATGATCCCAATCATTATTTCGCTCAGTTTGAGGATCGTTCCCGATTATCTGATATGGAAATGAAACTGAATTCATCTGAAATCGCGCTGCTTGATATGCAAAATTCATATAGGCAGCTGCTGGAGAAAATGCCCCTTGCTGTCTTGATTACCAAAAATGGAATTACCCAATATGTCAATCCAGCGGCTCTGCGTCTGTTCAACGTAAAGGACGAAAGCGTGGCGCTTGGAATTTCGACCGATAACGTTGTGGATGCTTCCTATCATCATGAGCTTCAGGAACGCAGAAAAGGACATTATTCCGGTCAGTCCTTTGAGACAGTGACCTACCTGATCAACTGTTTGGACGGCCAGCAAAAGTTTGTAGAAGGTTTTACTCTCTTTATTAGTTACGAAGGCGAACCTGCAGCTGTTGGAGTCTTTAAGGACATTACGGATCAAAAGCAAAGAGAAGAGCATATCATGCAGTCCGAAAAATTGACCATGGCCGGGCAGTTGGCTGCGGGAATCGCCCATGAAATCAGAAACCCGCTGACTTCAATCAACGGATTCGTGAAGCTGATGAGAACTTCCACACGATGTACCGACTCCTATTTCGAAATCATTGAATCCGAGCTTAATCGAATTGAACTGATCGTAAATGAACTGCTCGTCTTATCCAAGCCCCAGGGCAATCATGTTAGCAAACCCGTGAATGTCCTGCCGGTTTTGGAACAAGTCATCACTTTAATGAAAGTGCAGTCGGCATTAAAGGACATCGAAATTAAATTTATCGGTCCTGACGATTCTTTGTGGATTGTCGGTGAAATTAACCAACTGAAGCAAGTGTTTATCAATCTTCTTAAAAACAGTATTGATGCCATGGAGGTAAGCGGAACTATATATGTTACAGCCGATTCCAGCGATCAAGAGGTTCTTCTCAGCGTGCAGGATGAAGGTAGCGGCATGACGCCGGAACAGATTCAGAGACTTGGTCAGCCTTTTTTCACCACCAAAGAAACGGGAACAGGTCTTGGATTTATGATCACGCAAAACATTATACATAATCATGGCGGCTCCATTCAGATCGAAAGCACCCCCGGGCAGGTAACTACCTTCACGGTAAAGCTCCCAAGGATACACAAACCCGAAGACTTCTAATATGGAAGCTGACCTTCGTTCTATACATAGAGCCGATTACACATCGCTTATCAAATTGGAGTTTTCCCATCTGCCGTGTTCCCGAATGCCATACATAAATTGATGCAGAAAAGTCCTGAATATCTCAGGGCTTTCTTCATATATACATCAAAGCTCAGATATGAGTACCGCATATTCAAACCTATGGATGCCAAAATCCTTGATGGATGATTTCAAGATGGCATCTCTTAACGGGTAAAGATCCGGCGTAAAACGGATATCAATGCCCGAACTTAATAAACGCTGCAAGGGATCGTGAATTTCCTTTTTTTCGATAGGTTCTACTATTTCCCTGGAAATATAATAACCGGCGATCCCATCAAACAGCTCAAAGGTTTCTGAAGGCAATTCATATCGGTATAATGTAGTATCAACGATTCTATTGTACCAACGAGTTTCCAGCGTTATGACGATGTCAGCCGAAGTTTGACCAAAAAAACGGATCCCATCCTCCTCCGTCATCCCCTCATGCCTTGTATACACAATGCGCGGACAGTTTCGCGGAACAAAAAACGTAAATTGGTGCTCCTCGTCAATTGCCCATACGACAGGTGGCATATCCGTCCGGTTGGCTTTAACGCGTGGATGGAATATTTCGATATTGGATTCCTCGCTAAAATGATACAGTCTCATAATTCTTCCCCCTGACTGTCCGCTGAACGATTCAATTCCATAGCAATAAAGTTTTGATGCCCTCCCCTGTTAGCAAAAACATGCTAAAGTGCATCTTTTTCCAACTTATCACAAGGCAAATAAACAAATTCCTGCTAAAGTGCATCCTTTCAGGCTGAGATCTCCACAAGAAGGTTAAATTGCCAAAAAAGCCTGCACATTCGCATCTTTTCTCCTATGGAGAGATAAAATCAAGTGAAAAAGATGCATTTTTGCACGAATTTCAAAGTTCAGCGCTCATATACCCGAATCAGCTACGGATAACTAAATCGCTCATTAGCGTACATTTGTCCGATATCGGACGTCTTAATGCACGTGCATTTCGATCTCTTCCACCTACCAGATCTTCCCCTCATTTACCACACCAAACATCCCGGTCATACCCTCATGGTTATTAAAACCAAACTTCCGGTAAAAATCTTCTTTTCCATGGGAAGCAAACAGACCGATAAAGGCTTTCTCTGGTGCATGTTCATGTAAATATCCAGTAATCGATTCCAAAATAGCCCTGCCAAGTCCCTTGTTCTGGTGTTCCGGCACAACGATGATATCCTGTATATAAAAATAGATCGCCCCGTCTCCGACAATCCTTCCCATACCCACTAATTCGTTTCCATACAGCAGAGTTACGCCGAATAATGACTGCTGAAGAGATCGTTCCGCAGCTGTAAAGTTCATTACTTCTTCCCAACCCACCGCGGTACAAAGCAGAATGTATTCTTCCAATGCCGGGACTTCTTCCAATATCGTATAGCCTTCAGGCAGCATCATGTTTCCCCTCCCCTCAAATGTTTGTCAGGATCCGTTCTTTGAGTGTGGATGGATCGGTTATGCTTTCAATATCCGGGTCGATCCGTATGGATTCGTGTTTCAGCAATTCACCATTTTTATAGGTACAGACATGCTCGTAGCAATGTTCATCAAATAAAATTTTTTCGATGCTCTTCGGGATATTATAAGCGACGCCCCGATTTTCTGGATGTAGAATCCATGATAGCTCTTTCCAGTCCAGTATCCCCTCATCTGTTAGAAGAGGCGTTTGGTAATGAAGTTCTGCGGGCAATTCAGCAGCATAAGTGTACATGCCTCCAGTTTTGACTCCATCCGTTTCCCATGTCACCAATCCTTTAAAATAAAGCCGTTCAGGCACAATACCCGTTTCTTCCTTTAGTTCTCTCAGCATAGACTCTCTAGGTGTTTCACCGGGCTCCAACTTGCCGCCAACGCCATTCCACGCGCCCATCCAGCTCGGCTTATTGCGGTTTAGCAAAAGCACCCGGTTCCCTTGGCGAATAAAACAAATGTTGAATGCGATCATATCATGTGCCCCCCTTAGTTGTTAGAATTTACTTAAGCGCTCATAGCACATTTCCATTTTTATATACAGTTTCGTAATGCTCAACGGTTGGAAAAGGATCAAAGGCACCTAACAATATCTCACCTGATCTTTCAAAGCGTTTTTGCCCGCTTGCATACTCTTCGGATAGGCGCTGAACCTAAACGCTGATATCTTCCTTTAATACCGGTAAACTTTTAAAATAGCCCATCTTCTCATCGATAAAATCGTCGCCAAAATCAATACTGCCCATAATATGCGGGTCCTTCAGGCATAATCCAAACAACCATAACTGACGGATCGCGACAAACATCGGTACGGCTTTAAGATCATTTTCACTCAAAACACGGATGGACTGGTAACCCTTGAGAAAAGCGTTCCAAAGCAGCTCCAGCTTCTCCGGATCATGTCCCAACCTCACTTCCCTGGCCAGCCGGAAGCTTTAGATGCAAAAAACCGATAAAAAACAAATCCGAAGGAAGCGCCAATCACATTTAAAATGACGTCATCGATGTCGCCTGTACCTACTTTAAGGACTGTCTGCAGAATTTCCAGAACCACGATGGAACCAGTAAAGTATGTAATAAATCGGCCATAACTCCTGAGCCTTCTAAACAGATAGGGGAGCACCACGCCAAATGGAATAAAAACCCCAATGTTGCCTGCTAAGTTAATGATCGTGGTCCCTATATTTCGCTGGTTCATGTTAAAGATATAACCGAAAATGGTTTTGAACGGCACCAGATTCGCCCGGAATTCCGTCTGCTTGGTCCGGCCGAATCCCCGGAACATCCAATACAATATACAAATGGCGTATCCGGTTAAAAATATCCAGGCGAGAATTTTGAGCCCTTTATCGTTCGTGTTCATTTCGCTCGGTATTATCTTCTCAGATGCTGTACGGGCTTCTCCAGCGTGTACAGTTCATCATCAATTTGCGCCATTTTTTCCGTTATTAAAGCTCTGGCATCAGCAACCGCTTGGTTATAAATATGAGGTCCTAGTTCGGTGATCATAAAATCAATTAGCTGCTCCGCCCCCAGCTGTCCAATACTTTCGGAGCGTTCCTCTTCAAAATAGGTTTGAACGCGTTGAGCGATTTCCACCTTTTGTTCTTTGGGTATTTTTATGGACATGTACATAGATCGAATCCTCCTGTCGGTGATGTCAGTTTTTCTCCGTACTTTTATAAATTAGCAGCAATAACCGCCTCATGCAAAATTGGCCGCAGTTCTCTAAAGACGTTAAGGCTATCTCTGCCGTAATGCACCGCATTGGTCAGAAATACGACGCTCACTTTATCTACAGGGTTAATCCAAAGGCTGGTGCCTGTATATCCTGTATGCCCAAAGCTTCCCACCGGCCAATGAGGACCACAGGAAAGTGTTACTCCCGGACTCCCTTGCACCTGCCAGCCGAGGCCTCTCCCGTCAAAAACGGATGTTCTGCAAGCCTCCATCGTCTCTTTGGTTAACAGTGAATATTGTTCAGGATAAAGCCAGACTTGTGCGTATTTAGATAAATCTTCGGCTGTAGTAAATAATCCGGCACTGCCTGCTACACCTCCCAGACGATAACTGGTTTCATCATGGACCTCTCCAAGGATATATTTGCTTCCATCCCATTCCGTAGGCGCAATACGATGATGAAGATCCTGAGATGGATTAAAACAACTATCTTTCATGCCGATTGGCGTATAGATAGTTTCCTTCGCAAACTCGTCTAGGCTTTGGTCGGTAAGGCGGGAAATGATCCAGCCCAGCAGGATAAACCCGAGATCGCTGTAATTCACCCGTTCTCCCGGAGCAGCCTCAAGACCCATTTCAAAAATCTGCTGTTTAGCATCTACGATGCTGTGTCGTTTCTCGAAATCTGGAATCCCGGCAGGCAGACCGGATATATGTTTTAAACAATGCTCTATGGTCACTTCGGCATGACGGAACTCCGGAATATACTTTTGCACCGGATCTTGGAGCGATAATTTGGACGACTCTACGAGCATCATGATCCCTGGTAAGGTCACGGCAACTTTGGTTAATGAAGCTACATCAAAAATGGTATCGAGCGTTGCCGTGCCGTAAGCAGACTGCCATTTCATTTGATTACCCACCCGAATGTCAACGACAGCTCCAGGTATTTTCTTGTCCGCAACCCAGCTCTCCAGCAATTGATGAACCTTTTCTATTCCCTTCATATCAGCCACCATCTTTCTTGGGATTTATCTTTAGACGTTTTGCCCACTCTGTTTCGTGCTGAAGGATTGGACATACATCTTTCTATCTTCACGATAGTTTTCCGTATATTTTCCATTCGTGAAATCATGAATCACTTTTCTCCAAAAGAAAATGGCGCCCTGATTCGCCTCCATCTGCGCAAGCTTCCAATTAGCCTGATAAAGTTCAAATGTTTTGAATGCAGCGCTATATCCTACACCTTGTCTTCTATATTTTTTCAAAATCATAAAATCATAGACTACATGGTCAGGATCCGGATTCACATCCATATTTTCCAGAAGTGCAATAACGAAACCCATCACGGTTCCAGACATTTTAATGAAATACGGTTTCCACCTGCCATCGCCTTCCCAATAAAAATCGATGTTCACGGGATATTTTCCATCTTTATCGATGTCCAGTTTCGTATATTCACTGAAATCATACTCGTAAAGTTGGTATAAATTTTCTAAAATATGCTTTTCACTTTGCTTCACTGGGACAATTTCAATCTCCATAATATCTCCTCGCCCTACACTTCATTTTACAGGCCATTTATTTTTCCTTCGTAAAAATAGTTAACCTCAGGGTTATTTTTTACGATAGAAGAAATCCCCTTCCAATTCAAACCGCGTATCAGGCTTACTGCCGTCATAATAATTAACATCCATCGTTAGCCCGCTCCAGCAGACATGCGCTGGGGTTAGTTAGTAGTTCATCCGGGTTCGGCAAACATACCAACGGCTCTGGATCGGTTTTCGTTTCAAACCATAACATGATCTTCCGATCGTCGCCTTCCCCATTTCGGGTTGCGTAAGCCTGGGCTTCAGCCAGCTTGTGTGTCTCCGTACCGTTAAAACGGACTAATGTCAGCGTATCCAAATATATATTCTCCTTTTCATCCATTTCACTGCTAATGCAAGTGCTTGCGGAATCCTTCTACCTTCTCATCGCGGTATCCCAGTTTCTCATAAAATATATGCGCTTCCTTGCGCTGCTCTCCGGATACGAGAATGATATAACCGCAGCCGTTCTCCCGGGCGATCTTTTCGATTTCGTTCATCAGTTTCTGTCCGATGCCTTGTCTGCGGATCCGTCCTGAAACGATAACATTTTCAATCACCATAAACGGTTTGCAATTACCGATTAAATCAAGGCACACGATTCCCATGAGCGATCCAGCCAGCTCTCCTTCATGAAAAGCTCCTAAAATATGATAGTTCCCGCTGCTCTCCGCAGACTTGAATACCTGAAGCATCTGATCAAGGTGGGTCGAGATCCCCAGTAATTCCTCGTATAAGTGGCTAAGCCCTGATAGATCTTTTTCGGTGATATGTCTGATTGTAATCATGTTATCCTGCTTTCTTAACGTTTTTTGTACCTGCATTTTGGCCGTGCAATACTGCAATGCCTCCGCTGTCTTCAGTAACTCGTCAACAGCTTCGGGCATCTCATTTTTCTAACGACTTTCTGTTTTGGGTATCTTATTTATTTTCGACAACGTTTTTTTGTTTCCCCCTCCAAAATGAAATTAGTGGTAAATACCAGTTTAGTTTCAAAATACTATATATTTTTTTCTAGTACATAGTGAGAGCAATCAAATCTCAAGCCATTATATTTCCCTGTTTTATATATATATTAAAGCTAACTTACCGTTTTCCTCATACCGTTTAAGTAAATATTAGCTCCGTAATTTATTATATTTACATTTGTTTACATGTATTTTACAATGTGGTAATATATGGTTGAACGGTGTAGTTAGGAGGGATGATAATTGGAAGTAGATGTCAAAAAATCAATCAGGGAATTAATACACGCAGCCAGATGCGAGCTAGATATAACACTTACACAGTTGTCGGATTTATCCGGCATCCCTAAAGGAACAATATCTAAAATTGAAAAGGGGGATGTCAAACGACCTGAAGATCAGACTATTATGTCTCTCGGAAGAGCACTTAATATCCCTATTGAAACACTGGTCGATTATTATGTCGAGGTTGAAAACAGATCAGATCATTTAAT
>JAIRVF010000024.1 GCA_031254035.1 Paenibacillus sp. | reverse complement strand
CCATCCGGATAACCACTGAGAATGCCTGCAGCGATCAGCTTGGCGATATCGTCTTGTGCCCATTTCGGCACGTCGGTAAAGGATGCGGAGGTGCCCGCTACGCGCAAATCATTGCCTTTTGGCGCAGGCAGGTCCGAAAACGCGCGGCTGAGCATGATCAACGCTTCAATTCTGGAAACTTCCTGAGATTCATTGGCATCTCCTTTGCCGTAACCTTTCAAAATATCTTCTTTTTTGATACTCGGATTGTAGTCATCTGCGGCATTCAACAAAAATTCTACAACTTCTCCCCGTGTTACGTTCGGTTTGGTTTCTTGTGCCAGCGCGGATGTCGGCAGCATGCTCAGGAACAATGATGTGGACAATAATACTGTTGCAATTTTCTTTTTCTTCAAGTTTTCTCCCCCTATGTATTGTAAATATTGGATTCAATACTCTGTAGGTCCTTAGACACAATTGGTATTATTCTCCTCTAAGTATACGGCATAATCGGGGATCTGACACTAGCGGATATTAATAAGTTAATGTGCAAGAGTGCAAAAAAACTCCCGCATGCTTCGACCGGCTTTCATAGGCTGAATGAAGAAGTGTATTTCCATATTATGCCTGTTGGGAATAGGAAATAAGTAGTACGTTTTAAGAGGCTAAAGGTTTAGTTTGTAATTAAGACAGGAATTTATACTTGATCCAACCTTTTGTATTAGATGGGCTATATTGCTATCAATCAGAATTAGATGGTACAAACAAAAAAAGGATTATTCAACTTGAAGATGTCCCATTTGGATCAAATTTTGCAATTATCGAAGGAAATGTTATCTATCAGAATGTTATAGGTGAGTCAGGGGGAAATAATAAATCAGACCTCTACTCTATAAATATGGTGACAAATGAATCCAGAGCGATTTTTGGAGAAACAGTTGATAAAAGGTATTGGCAAGCTGCTATTAATGAAAAGTTTGGTCATGTTCCTTCTTTCCGAACGGAACGTGAAGCGATCATATATAAAAAAATATCCGATGATAAAATGGCAACAGATCATATATGGAACCCAGAGACTGTAAAATCCTTTTTTAGAAATGAATAAATAAGGTTTTGCCGCAGTGGTCAACGGCCCACATTGGTCAATTATAAAGAATCCTTTTATGCAAAGCACTCAACTTGAAGAAAATGTAGATGTTTCGATGAATGATTTGGATACGCAAGAAATGAATACTGTTGATTCAGAGGGTTCAAATTCGGAGAAAAATAGAAGTAACTTAATCCCGGCACCCACTTTTGATCAAGAACCGGCCTATGATGGCCGGTTCTTTTGCATACCTATATGCTCTATCTTTAAACGGCTCACGTTGTACTTTACATCTAGTTGGATCTGCAAAAGTCTATATCCTTTGCTTGATCTGCTCTCGATTGTCCCACAGCAGTTTGCGCAGGTTCGATTTGGATCCCTGAATCACAAAGTATGGAATTTGGTTCTGCTTGGCCACCTCAATGCTGCCCCACGATGCCCGGTGGGAGGTAGCAGTAATCAAGAGGAACAAGGCCTGGGAGGATTTAAGGTCAGGATAAACTCTTTCCGGGCTTGCGCCATTTTCGTGGGTAAGTTCGGCCCCCGTCTCTATCACCACGGACTCGAACCATTTTCGTTGTCCTCCGATGATGACGATTTTGTATCCTTCTAGAAAGGGTTCAGGTTTTTCCTTTTTTGGTACATAGGAAGCATCCATTACTGTGTTCTGACCGGAGCTGGCAGGTTTGGTTTCTAAAGGTAAAACATAGTTTACCGGGTACAACCGAATTAAACGGGCAATTTCGCTATTTTCGGCAACATTAAAGGTACAAGGGGCACCGTCTGTCGGCTTTTGAATTTCGACATCTTTATGATGGATGGGATAACGACGATCGGAGTGATTCATGTCCACGCAGTACCAAACATGATGAGCCCCAAGCGAAACATAGCCGTTGAACTGCCTGATCGGGCTGTACAAATCGTCGCCTTGAAATAGAAGCTCAATATCATAATGAGTGGTTCCGTCTTTTAGTTTTGGTTTACATAGAACCTCGGCTTCGTGCTGCAATTGGTGGTGGTATACCATGGATTCGGTAATATTGAATACCTCTCCGTTTTCTAGGCTGATATACCCTCCGTGATCGCGCCGATAGAAGATGCCGTTATAACCCTGCTCTACATCCGGCTTATGTTGTTCAGACTCTGTGATCTGGTCCATTTTCATAGGTAGGGGCTCAGGTGGGGCTTCCGCCGAATCGAGATCGTCCAAATATTTTTCCAGCAATTCCATAAGATCAAGAATTCTTTTTAATTTGGCGCGGAGCTCACTTTTATTCAGAGATTCCTTCAGCTTATGGTTGATCTCGTCCATGTTCTCATATAAACCGGATAGCAGCCGCTTAACCGACTCTTTGGAATTCTTTGGGCGAGATTCGATCTCATAGATTTTTCGTTTGAGTACTGAAAGTTCTTTATCTTTTTGGATCAAAGATTTTTCTGATTTGTTTAGTGTTTTGCCTGTATTGTGCAGTTGTTCGAGCAGAGAGTTTTTTTCTTCTTCCCAGTCTTTTTGCAGCTGCTTCCAGAAGAGATCATGTTTTTTTATCGTGTTAGCAGCCTTTTGCCATTGTTCCTTATCCTTCTGCCATTTGGTCTCGAGCTGCTGCTGTATTAATTCGGCTTGCTCCAGTTTGAGCTGCTGCTGCACCCAAAGCTTGTCCCTTTGATCCAGTTCTTTACGCAGCAATTGTTTGGAGCGTTCGGATTCTTTAAGTTTGACGACAAGGTCATCCATTTTATTTTTAAGTTTCTGCTCTCTGGCCGTATTTAGATCTGATGGTGAAGGTAATTTTTCTTTGACAGCCGAAGCCTCGACCGCCCAAGCACTCATTTGCACAAGTCTTGACCGAAAGAGTTCAAGCTGGCTATTCCATAAGTCAGTATTGGTTTCACGCGCAGGATGGAAGTATAAGGCCCAATAGGTGTGATACAGACCCCAGCGATTGGTAAGCGGTTCAAGTTCCTTAAGAAAGGCATCCAATGAGTCTGTATCTTCTTTTTCTAATAGATCAGCGACCTCGTAAACGATAGCTGTAATTAGCTTTCGTTTCTGGTTTTTGTCTTTTGCTGCCTGTAAAAGCATTTGGCTCATTTCTTTTTGGAACAATAGATCCGGGAATTTCTTCTTGTGGTTATGGAAAAAGGAGATGCTAAGGTGAATCGCCATTTCCTGTTTGCCCTTATCATTCATTTCTTTAAGCAAACCGCGAATCTCTGGCGTCTGAAGAGGTAGGGGGTCTTCTCTGCCCGCAATGCTTTGATATTTGTGAATATCCTCTTTTATCGGATGGGAAGAATCATTTAACAGTTTTCTGATCATTTTATAGTTCATTTTATTTACCATAGGAGTCCCCCTATTGATATGTAAATGTATGGCCTGGGCTGGGTGTAACCACGGATTTCGGGATGAATGGGTGAATGAATGGATGGATGAATAAATGAATATATAGCTGAATGGATTTAGAGATGAGTGTTTTCTTCGATTTTTTTGCTATAGGTAATTTTTGACATGGGGTATGCGGTATCCTTCTTTTTAGCGGGAAAAAGTTCACTTGGGGGAACGGGATCTGTTGAAATACAAAGAAATAAACATCAATGAAGGCCTTCGTCCTAAACCCTTTGGGACTGTGGTCGATTAGCTTTGCCTGCGGCAGGTTTGTAAATAACACTTAAGTAATCACCAAATTTCCACGATATATATATACATATGGATTCTCATAAGGCGGAAATACGGTACTATCAAGTCCGGGTCAACGGTTGGCGATGCCCATAAACTTCCTGCCTATCAGTCAAGGGGGCGAACGAATGATAAGAAACAAGAGCTTGGTATTTAAGTCGGTGTTGGGGCTGTCTGTGCTTATAACGGTCATGTCGGGTATGTTTACGGTCTTCTCCTATTATTCAGAACGAAGTGTCTATTACGATGAGCTGTTAAATGTGCAGACTTCGCTCGATCAGCAAGTTACCATTGAAATAGAGGGCATTACCAAAGCGACAGAAAAAATAAGAACAATGAGCTACGACCAATATATGGCGGATGAAGAGGTAGTCTGGATCCGTGAGAATTTGCAGGGCATGATTCGGGATGGATATATTTCCAACAGCTATCTGATCCAACCGGAACTGATCGAGAAAGACGGAAAAGTATTCATGAGTCTTATCCAGGCCAGTGATAAAATGATTGAGCGCGGAAGCAAGCCGAATAGTGATGTGGAAATGACGAAAGCCTTCCGCAAAGCGTTTTATGATATGAAAAAGAATGGCACCGGAATTTCAGGGGTTTATACCGATTCATTGGGTGAGTTTATTACGGTATTGTCTCCGATTAATGATTCTCAAAATAATCCGGTTGCGTTGCTCGGCGTTGATTTCGACTATTTGAAAATCAAGCAAGATCTAAATGCTTTGTTGATGAGAAGTATTGCCGTCGGAGGCGGTACCGGCATCGCTTTTGTTCTATTGACTATATGGCTCGTCCGCAAGACTGTCCGTCCGCTAAATGAATTGGCGCAGTTGTCGAAGCGCGTAGCCCAGGGAGATCTAACGGTCCGCATCCCGGTCAAATCGCAGGATGAAATCGGCGAATTGTCATCCAGCTTCAATACAATGATAACCGATATCCGCGATCTGATCGGAAGCATGAAGGAGACAACGAGCCATGCCACAGAGGCATCGGGCCAATTGACAATCATCTCGCAGCAGACAGCCCAGTCGACGAATGAGATCGCCAGCGCCATTCAGGAGGTAGCGTCGGGTTCGGAGACGCAGCTGACGGGAGCGGAGGAAAGCAAGATTGCGATGGGCGAAATTGCGATCGGCATTCAGCGGATCGCAGTATTATCGTCGAACGTGTCCGAGTACAGCGTGACGGCCGCTCATGCCGCGAAGCAAGGGAATGAGGTTGTCCAGCAGACAATTGTGCAGATGAACAGCATTTACTCCTCCGTGAATGAGTCGGTCACGATGGTGCAGGAGCTGGCTCAGCAATCGAATGAGATTGAACAAATCGTATCGGTTATCGGCAATCTTGCCACGCAAACCAATCTGCTCGCGTTGAATGCTTCCATCGAAGCGGCCCGCGCCGGCGAGCATGGCCGGGGTTTCGGCGTCGTCGCGAAGGAAGTAAGATCGCTTGCGGAGCAAGCGAAGGTGTCGACGGAGCACATCGCGGAGCTGCTGCAATCCGTCGTAGCCAGCACGAGGCATGTGGCCGGCACGATGGAATCGACGGCAGCGGAGGTACAGGAAGGGACTCAGGTTGTGCAAGTGGCGGGAATAACCTTCCAAAAGGTGCGGGATTCAATCCATGAAATATCCGATCAAATTCAGGAGGTATCCTCGGCTTCGGAAGAAATATCTGCCGGCAGCGAGGAGGTGTCCGCTGTGCTCGATAACTTGGCCGAAATCGCGAAAATGGCCTCCGACAACTCACAGAGCGTTGCAGCGTCCTCGGAGGAACAACTGGCGATAGTGGAAGAGATTGCCGATTCGGCAGCAGGGATCAGCGGTAAAATGAAAGAGCTGGATCAGGAAATGAAGAAGTTTATTATCTAGGCGCGATCATGCCTAGATGTAACGGAGAGTTAATGAAGATTGGCTATTCTGCCAACAATGAGAAGCCGGAATCAGGGACATAGCTCCCGGGTTCCGGCTTCTTGTCGTGGGGCGGTGAGCAGCTACAGCGGCTACAGGAAACCGTTCAGGCGTGGCATTTCCTGGGTCATCTGGAGCAGCAGGGCGAGCCAGCGATCTACATGCAGCTCCATTCGCTCGCTTGAACCGATCAGACTAACGGAGGCAAGTACGTTACCGTCATTCTGGAAGATAGGGGCCGCAATTCCGGTGACTTCGATATCACGCATATTGGAGCTGATCTCATACCCTAGGTTCCGGATCTCTTCCAGACGGAGACGCAGCTGCTCCGGATCGGTGATGGAGTGGTTTGTAAATGCCGTTATCGGCTCGCTGAGCACGGTCTCCTGAAGCGTCTCCGGGCTATAGGCAAGAATGACGCCGCTGGTCGCATAGAGCGGGAACCGCCAGTACGCATCAATAATAAAGCGAATCGACATGGGGGAGTCCAACTTGTCAACATAGATCGCATCGGTTTGATCTCGAATGCACAGGCAGACCGTTTCCTTCGTGGCGTCGGCCAGCTGCTGTAAATACGGCTCCCTGAACGAATGAACGGGCTCGTACCCAGTCTTTCCGGTATCCGTCTGCACGTCGAAGGCGGCATGAGCCGACCGCCCATTCGCCGTCCGAGTTTATTGGATCGATGAACTGATACGCCGAACGGCTCTATTGGCGGGCATTTTGGAGCGGATTTGATGCGGGCACTGCACTGTAGTTTGCAAGCCTCTACGATATAAAACGGCACGTTGGACGTGGCTGTGGGAGTAAATATTTTAATGGGATCGTGGGATCGTAAGGAAGTCAGGCCCGCATGGCTTGTGACGAGTGATTGCGGGTTTTGGACATTAGTTCGAGTGCTGGTTAGTTTGGTGGCCGTCTGTATTAGCCACCGAGGATTATTTGCTGAAGTCGATCGATAATGGGATCCATGGATATCGATAAACCACTTTTTGTCAGGGTGAAGGTAATTGAATATGCCTGTCGAATCTTTGTAAGTAATAAGCGGAAATCAGGATATGGAGTATGAAGAGTAACGGGGCTTATTTAGGTGCGAATGTGAAGCGAACATGAATTTCCAGGGGGATTCGCACCAATAAAACCAATCTATTTATACATAAATAGAAGAAAATGTATATTAATGTGGTTGATAGTTTGATGTTCATGTGTTTTTGAGTAGGAAAAACGTTTTTTTACCGGTTTTTGTTTTGGAAATCGGGGTCGCATCCCTCGCGGATGCGTGGATTGAAATCGCCAAGGGGTAGCGCAACTTGCACCCTCCTTGACGTCGCATCCCTCGCGGATGCGTGGATTGAAATTAAGGAGGGGGTGATTAAGAGAATGGGATTTTTGTCGCATCCCTCGCGGATGCGTGGATTGAAATTAACCATGAATTAACGCTGTACACATTTCACGGAGTAGCATCCCTCGCGGATGCGTGGATTGAAATCGAATGCGTAAAACAGGTTTCCGGAAATGATACCACGTCGCATCCCTCGCGGATGCGTGGATTGAAATATGCAGTTCTT
>JAIRVF010000132.1 GCA_031254035.1 Paenibacillus sp. | reverse complement strand
AAGAACTTGGCATACCTGAAGAGAAATTCAAAATAGACATCTTATCGGGAACATCGATTAGAGTTAATTATCAGCAAAAAAATAACATGGAGTCCGATCATAGTATTTCGAAACGACCGACCGAAACAAATTCAAATAATATAGAAGGATCAGGATCAAATGCTCAAAATGGAGCAAGATTAGAACTGAGAAAAATGAGTTATGTCAATCGAAGTGTAAAAATTTCTTATCCTGAAATTATTAATTTGGACGATTCAGAAAAAGAAAAGAGATTGAATGAATTGTTGAAACATGATGCGTTAGAAGCAGCAAAGTATTTTGGTGGAAATGAACAAGGTACTGAAATAAATATTAATTATGTTCCTATGTTGGTCGGGAGTAACTTTATTAGTATTCAATATGTGGGATCAAACTACGTAAAAGATGGGGCTTACCCAAATAATATTTTTTCACAACTAATCTTGATGTAAAGAATGGAAATAAAATAAGATTGAAAGATATGATGAAAACGAATTAGGTGTATTTACTTATTTTACAAAGGATACACTTGGAGTAAGTGTCGTTGTACCACATGCAATAGGGGATCATGTAGAATATGAAATAAACTATCGAGATCTTAAAGATAATATTCTTGCGCAAAACGAAGTGTGGAGCGACGTACTACTCCAACAAATGGATAAATGCTCTAAAATAAATCAAACACATATGAGTGTAATAGCTCTCATGTTTTTTTGTCCTTAACCGTATTTCCATCAAGTACTCTTTACCCGAAATAACATTAAATTGGAAACCGGAGTGAGAACAACAGTAATAGAAATTAGTAGAAAAAATTCTTTACTGCAAACACACTGTGACTCCTCCACGAATACACATAATCTGAGCATTTATCCAAAAGGGAGGTGTGAGCCTATGGTGACGATGGAGCCTATTTGGGTTGGTGGCCAGTCATTGGTCGGTGTAGAAGTTAAGCTGCCTAAGACGACATTGCTGACGATCAGCACCTCGCGTGGTTATATCATGTGCGGGGCACTTGATATTGGGCTATTGAATGACCGTCTGGGCGACCGTAAAATCATTGCAGGCAGAGCCGTAGGAGTTAAGACATTAAAGGAGCTGCTGGAATCCCCGCTTGAATCCGTGACAACGGAAGCAGCTGCCCTTGGTATATTGCCGGGAATGCCCGGACATGAAGCGCTTCTTAAAATGTTATAACTGATTCAAAAGTAATAGATTTCCATGAGGATCAAAAAGGATTTAACAAGCAAAACCAGCCCCTTTCCGGGACTGGTTTTTTGTGCGCCTGGTATGGACGCCATCTTTAGGTCGAATAGATCGAAAAAACTGCAAAGCCTGGCGAACGTCTACCGACAGCTCGGGTGGGTAGCAGCTAGGCAGAACAAGTGTCTATAGGTGTACAGCAGACCTCCTATTTATAGGAAAAGGGACGCCAGACTCTCTGGATAAGGGGCGCGGACGATGCCCTTCTCCGTGATGATGGCGGTGACGTATTCATTTGGCGTTACGTCAAAAGCCGGATTGTAAACTTTAATGCCTTTCGGAGCTGTTCTTTTCCCGAAACCTTCCGTTATTTCATGATCTGGACGCTCTTCAATCGGGATCAAATCACCCGATGCGGTATTCAGATCAATGGTGGATAACGGACAGGCCACGTAAAACGGAATGCCATGTGCTTTGGCCAAAACAGCGAGGCTGTAGGTGCCAATCTTGTTGGCTACATCGCCGTTGGCCGCTACGCGGTCGGTTCCGACGATCACCGCCTGTACCCAGCCCTTCGACATGACCATGCCGGCCATGTTGTCGCAGAGCAGGGTGACGTCAATTCCGGCCTGCTGCAGCTCAAACGCCGTCAGGCGTGCGCCCTGAAGAACCGGGCGTGTCTCGTCGGCATATACTTTGAGCTGCATGCCTTTTTCATGGGCCAAATACATCGGGGCGGTAGCCGTACCATATTTAGCGGTGGCAAGACCTCCGGCATTGCAGTGCGTTAATACGCCCATGTCGTCATGAAAGAGCGGCAGCGCATGTTCCCCAATGAGGCGGCAGACTTCCTCATCCTCTGTTTGGATTGCCGAGGCCTCGGCAAGCAAAGCTTCGGTTAATCCGGACAGCGCGCCGTCCTGGCCTAGCAACTGAGAAGCCTTATATTTCATACGGTCCAGAGCCCAAAATAAATTTACGGCCGTCGGTCGGGAAGTGGCGAGATAAGCGCAAGTTTTGTTTACATGTTCAAGCCATTCCTGCGTATCTTCTCCTGAGTACTGCATGACCCCGAGAACCACGCCGTACGCCGCTGCAATTCCGATCGCCGGAGCTCCACGGACTTTCATGGAGTGGATGGATTCCCAAACCTCCTCTGGCGTGGTCAAGGTCAACATGATGATGGACTCGGGGAGTTGACGCTGATCCAACATCTGCAGGGTATTCATGTCCCATTTCACCGAGATAAGCGGTTTGTAGCTCTCTTTTTCCGTAGGTTCTTGGATGTGGCTCATAATACAGCTCCTTCGAATGGTTGTGACGCTTGTTTCACAAGCCGGAGAATGTCATCTCCCGTTTGAACGCTGCGGTTGTTTAGGACAAGCTGTTTGCCGATGGCAAGCGCCTTGCGTTCAGCTTCTTCCCGGATTCGTTCTTCTTCAATGGTGTCGATGTCCGCGACATGCGATAGACCAACGATGCGGCGGATTATTTTGCAGCCAGCAAAACCTACCGTGTCCCGCAGTACTCTGGCAACATAGAGATCCTGATAACCCGGAGACGTAGCCATCGGATCATTGGCTTCATCATTCCACAGCTGGCGAAAGCGAGCCTCGAATTCCCTCCAAATATCGGATACCATTTGCAGCAGCCGCTGCTCGGCATCCTTGCGCGCCGCTCCATCCTCCGTCCAGCCCGGCTGAGCGGCGTAATTTAGAAGGAGGTTGGCAATGATGGCGCCGATATCGAAGCCCATTGGCCCATAATATGCGAACTCGGGATCAATCACTTTGGTCGACTCCGGCGTGACGAAGATACTGCCTGTATGTAAGTCGCCGTGCACAAGCGCCTCCGTCCGGGTAAGGAAGGCTTCGCGCAGCAGCGCGACTTCGAGATGTAGGGCGGCATTGCCGCGAAGGTCTTTGGCTTCATCTTCAAGATAAGACACGGATAGTTATTATTGTCCGATAGCTTGTACGGATCTCTGAAGATCAAATCTTCGGTTATTTTGCACAGGTCTGGGTTGATGAATTGTTTCACCTGTTCTTTTTTGTCCTGCGGGTTCATCGCTAGATCAGATGTATAGAACAGTGTTCTGGCCAGAAACTCGCTGATATGTCCAGCAAAAACCGGGTATGCTTCGCCTACGATAAGTCCTCTTCGCATAATGGTGTAATCGCTTAAATCCTCCATTACGGTAACGGCAAGATTGTCGTCGAATGCGTAAACCTCGGGAACAAGTCTGGGACATAGGCTGTACTGCAGCTGAAGAGCTTCGCGTTCAATTCTGGCACGGTCCAGAGACAGCGGCCAGGATTCGCCAACGACTTTTGCATAAGGCAAAGCCTGTTTGATTATGATACCTTTATGACTACCGCTTTCCTCTGTAATATGGAATACTAAATTCAAATTACCGTCGCCGATTTCCTGGCAGTCTAGCCGTGCATCTACCGGAAAATGACCGGGAATGCTGCGAGTGAGGGATATCGCTTCTTCGGTCGTTAATGGATGATATTTGGACAAAAAAGTCACCTCCGCAAAATAAAGAAATCACGAAAAGTAAAGCCAACTTAATTACTTGGTATTGTTAAGTATAACGGATTATGTTGGCCTTTTGTACCTTTTTTTACCACTCGGAAGTATGCGATGCTGAACAGCGCAAAGGAAGCATTGCAGAGTCGCACAACGCTCTAACTCTAACGGACACAGCGGCCGCTATTGCAGGTAAATTCGAGCATTTCGACTTCTAACGGACTCAGGTGCTGCTATTTAGTGGGAAAGATCCCTTTTGACGGTATTCTGGACTATTAAGTGCTGTGGTGTCCGTAAAAATTTAAAAGCGGCTGTTTTTAGCCACTTAGCGGTCATGGTGTCCATTAGAGTAAGATGCGACTTAGTCCGGGGGCCGATCCTATAAACACAAAAGACACATCCGGTTGGTCTTTTTTACGTTGTCTACCATGAGGGGATATGCCAAGTTACCACGCTTTATTCATGACAGATCTTTAAGAAGATTCCGATGTGTTTTGTTTCGTACGGGCACGTACAGGGTAATATATGAAGGACGGCAAAGCGGCCCAAGCCGCTTGCATTCAGCCTGTTTATAAGGATTTCAGCGCGGTTTTTTTTGCACCTACGCAACGTTGGCCGATTTTTTAGAGAAAAGGATGGGATTAGACATGGCAAAAACATCTTCCAACTCGAAAGTAACGACGCTCGAACAATTGTTGAACCAGGAAGTCGCAAACTTGAATGTTTTGTATGTGAAAATCCACAACTTCCACTGGTATGTTAAAGGAGATAATTTTTTCACGCTGCATGCAAAATTCGAGGAAATTTACAATGACATTACTTTGAAAATGGATGAAGTAGCCGAACGTCTTCTTATTATTAAAGGCAGTCCAGCGGCTACGATGAAAGAATATTTGGAGCTGGCTACCATTCAGGAAGCCTCTGGCAATCCGGATGCCCGTCAAATGGTGCAGATTCTGATAGGGGACTTTACGACAATCGTGGAAGAAATGCATGATGGTATTCACCTCGCAGAGGAAGCCGGCGATCATCCGACAGCAGACTTGTGTATCAGAATCAAAAACGATCTTGAAAAACAGATGTGGATGCTGCGCGCCTACCTGGGATAAGACTTCATTCGTACCGATTACGATGACAGGAGCGCATAAATATGGAAGCAGGCTCGGCTTTTCGTAAGCTGAGCCTGCTTTTTGCAATTATTTATTTTCTTGCTACCTGGACAGTTGATATAGTAACGCATTTATTATAGAATTGAATGAGAATCAGTGAGAATCATTTTGTATTTATTATAAAATGATAATGATAATTGCTTGAAATCAGGGGAGGTCATCCCTGTTTATATAGACTGTCTGATTTCGGAATACACTATAACGGAGGGAATAACGTAAATGGCTACTCATTTTACCATTGAAGGACTTAAAGCAGAAATCGAAGGCAAGGAAATTCTCAAAGGGATCAATCTGGAGATGAAGGGCGGAGAAATCCACGCTATTATGGGACCTAACGGTACCGGTAAAAGTACCCTTGCTTCAGCGCTTATGGGCCATCCGAAATATGAAGTAACTGAAGGCAACGTTACGCTGAACGGAGAAGACGTACTAGATATGGCTGTTGATGAGCGCGCACGCGCAGGACTGTTCCTAGCTATGCAGTATCCAAGCGAAATCGCAGGCGTGACGAACTCCGACTTTTTGCGCAGTGCCATCAATGCCCGCCGCGAAGAAGGTCAGGAAATCTCCTTGATCCGTTTTATCCGTCAATTGGAAGCGAAAATGAAAGAACTCGACATGAATCCTGAGTTTGCGCACCGTTATTTGAACGAAGGTTTCTCTGGCGGGGAGAAAAAGCGGAACGAAATTTTGCAAATGATGATGATCGAACCAAACATCGTGATCTTGGATGAAATCGACTCTGGTCTGGATATCGACGCACTCAAAATCGTTGCCAGCGGCGTAAACGCTATGCGCAGCGATGACCGTGGTTTCCTTATTATTACCCACTACCAACGTTTGTTGAACTATATCAAACCAGACTTTGTCCATGTGATGATGCAGGGCCGCATCGTGAAATCCGGTGGTCCGGAGCTCGCGGAGCGTCTGGAAGCGGAAGGTTACGATTGGGTTAAGGAAGAGCTTGGCATTGAAGACGAGACTGTAGGTCAAGAAGCGTAAAAAACGGAAGGAGGAAACCATAATGACAACACAAACCATTCTTCCGGTCAACGCTGAAGGCTTAAGTCAATTGTCGAAGCAAAGACAAGAACCAGCCTGGCTCACGGAAAACCGCATGAAAGCATTGGAGCTCGCGGCAAGTCTTGAACTGCCGAAACTCGAAAAAATGAGAATAGAGCGTTGGGACATTCAAAATTACGGAAGTTTCAAAGAGAGCGGAAGCATAACATCTCTTGCGGAGGTTCCAGCCTCCATTCAAGAGCTGGTAAAAGATCAGGAATCCGGATGCTTGTTAATCCAGCGCAATTCCGGCGTGGTATATGCCAAGCTGTCGCCGGAACTGGCTGAGCAGGGCGTCATTTTCACGGACCTGCTGACAGCGGCCAAAGAGCATGGGGATCTTGTAAAAGCCCATCTGCATGCGGCAATTCCGGCGGATGAGCATTCCGTTGCGGCGCTTCATGCGGCATTGTGGAACGGTGGCATCTTCCTTTATGTTCCGAAAAATGTTGAAGTAACGGTGCCATTGCAAGCAGTTCTGCTCACCGATGACGGGGAAGCGACCTTTGCGCCGCATATCCTGATCATTGCTGATACCAATAGCTCCGTGACATATGTAGACAACTATGTATCAAGCAACGGCGACAAAGCCGTTACCCATAATGGAGCAGTTGAGGTCTTTGCCAAATCGGGCGCGAAAGTACGTTATGCAACCATTCACCAAATGGGTACAAATGTAACGGATCTGAGCTATCGCCGTGCTGTGGTCGACAATGATGCATCCATGGAATGGATCGTTGGCGAAATGAACAGCGGTGACTCGATGAGTGACACATACTCAGTGCTCCAAGGAAACGGATCGACATCCGATTCGAAAATCATTGCGGTTGGTTCCGGCTCTCAGAAGCTGAACTACACAACCCGTGCCAACCACTTCGGCAAATCTTCTGAAAGCCAAATGATTACCCGTGCAGTCATGCGTGAGGAAGCAACGGCCATCATCAACGGCATTACGAAGATTGAGAAGGGTGCGACGAAATCTGACGGCCAGCAAACGGAAAAAGTGCTCATGCTTAGCCCGAAAGCCCGTGGGGACGCGAACCCGATTCTCTTGATCGATGAGGACGACGTAAAAGCAGGCCACGCAGCATCGGTCGGCCAGGTCAATCAAGAGCAAATCTACTACCTGATGTCCCGTGGTATTTCGCGCGAAGTGGCCGAATCCCTCATTATCTATGGCTTCCTGGCGCCTGTTGTCTCCCAAATTCCACTGGAGGGACTTCAGAAGCAGTTGCAGGCAGTCGTTGAAAGGAAGTTGGGACAATGAATAACGCCATTCGCGAGCAGTTTCCGATTCTGAAGCAGGAGATTAACGGCCATCTTCTGGTTTACCTTGACAGTGCGGCGACTTCCCAAAAGCCGCTCTCCGTGATTGAGGCAATGCGGCATTATTATGAATACGATAATGCGAACGTGCACCGGGGCGTGCATACGCTCGGCAGCCGTGCTACCGATGCTTATGAAGGCGCACGCGAAAAAGTGGCGAAATTTATTCATGCCAAAAGTACGAAGGAAATTATTTTTACCCGTGGCACGACGACGGCCTTGAATTTGGTCGCTTCGTCGTATGCGCGCTCTATATTGGCCGAAGGCGATGAAATTGTCTTGACCCCGATGGAGCATCACAGTAATCTCATTCCATGGCAGCAGGTGGCAAAAGCCACCGGTGCCGTGCTCAAATATGTTAAACTGCAGGAAGACGGTTCGGTGACCTTGTCTGAAGTCGAGAAGGTCGTAACGGACAAAACGAAGATTGTGGCGATGGCTTACGTCTCCAACGTGATGGGTGTCATTAATCCGGTGAAGGAAATTGCGGCTCTCGCACACAGGCATGGTGCTGTTATGGTTGTAGACGGAGCCCAAAGCACACCTCATATGAAGGTGGATGTGCAAGATCTGGACTGTGACTTTTATGCCCTCTCCGGCCACAAAATGTGCGGTCCTACCGGCATTGGCGCGCTCTACGGCAAAAAAGAGCTGCTAGAATCCATGGAACCTACCGAATTCGGTGGCGAAATGATCGACGATGTCGGACTCTACGAATCCACGTGGAAGGAACTCCCTTGGAAATTCGAAGGGGGAACTCCGATTATTGCCGGTGCTGTAGGGCTCGGAGCAGCCATCGATTTTCTCGAAAGCATCGGAATGGATGCCATCGAAGCGCATGAGCATGAACTGGCTGCCTATGCGGTAAGCCGTTTGTCCGAGATTGAAGGGCTTAAGCTGTACGGTCCGCGCGAGCGGAAAGTCGGCCTGGTGACGTTTAATCTGGGCGATGTTCATCCACATGACGTGGCGACGGTTCTGGATGCCAGCGGCATTGCCATCCGTGCGGGACATCACTGCTGCCAGCCGCTGATGCGCTGGCTTGCGGCAAGCTCCACGGCACGCGCAAGCTTTTATCTTTATAATACTAAAGAAGATGTGGACCGTCTGATCAGCGCATTAATCCAGACAAAGGAGTATTTTGGCTAATGCAACTTGATGACTTGTACCGGCGCGTGATTATGGATCACTACAAAAATCCGCGCAACCGGGGGAAATTCGAAGACGGAACCGTTACGGTGGATCTGAATAATCCGACCTGCGGCGATAAGATTTCGCTGCAGCTCAAGGTGGATAATGGAATCGTACAGGATGCTAAATATACCGGAGAAGGCTGCTCGATCAGCATGTCTTCCGCCTCGATGATGACCGAAGCTGTCAAAGGCAAGTCGGTGGAAGAAGCACGGGACTTGGCCTCCCGTTTCTCCTCATTGATGCAAGGTGAAGACGTCCATTTTGACGATTACGAGGATATTGAAGCCCTGTCCGGAGTAAATAAATTCCCTGCCCGCATCAAATGCGCCACACTGGCGTGGAATGCGCTGCGGAAAGGGATCGATCAGGAATAGCATGACCATTAATGATAGGGAGGTTCAGACTCATGGCTAAAAAAGCCCCTGAAATAGAAGAGTACAAATACGGGTTCCGCGATGAACATAAAGCGGTTTTCCAAACCGGCAAAGGTTTGACCCGTGAAATCGTTACCGAGATTTCCAAAATCAAAAATGAACCGGAATGGATGCTGGAATTTCGTTTGAAATCCCTCGAACAATTCGAGAAAATGCCTATGCCTAAATGGGGCGGCGACCTCGATGAGCTTGATTTCAACGATATCCAGTACTACGTAAGACCTTCCGAAAAGCAAGGAAAGACCTGGGAAGAGGTCCCTTCCGAAATCAAAGAAACCTTCGACAAATTGGGTATTCCTGAAGCGGAGCAAAAGTTCCTTGCCGGCGTATCCGCTCAGTATGAATCTGAAGTCGTTTACCACAATATGCAAAAGGATCTGGAAGACCAAGGCGTTATCTTCATGGATACGGATACGGCTCTGAAAGAGCATCCTGAAATTTTTAGAGAGCATTTTGCATCGGTAGTACCACCAACTGATAACAAATTTGCTGCTCTGAATAGCGCAGTTTGGTCCGGAGGAAGTTTTATTTATGTCCCTAAGGGCGTAAAATGCGAAATTCCGCTGCAAGCGTACTTCCGGATTAATTCGGAAAACATGGGGCAATTCGAACGCACACTCATCATTGCGGATGAAGGCAGCTTCGTTCACTATGTTGAAGGCTGTACAGCTCCGATCTACAGCACCAACTCGCTGCACAGTGCGGTTGTAGAGATTATTTGTAAAAAGGATGCCCGCGTTCGTTACACCACGATCCAAAACTGGGCGCCTAACATTTACAACCTCGTGACCAAACGCGCTGTTGCCGAAGAAAATGCAACCATGGAATGGGTTGACGGCAACATCGGTTCCAAGCTGACGATGAAGTATCCAGCGGTCCTCCTGAAAGGACGCGGTGCGAAAGGTATGGTATTGTCGATCGCAGTGGCAGGCAAAGGCCAGCATCAAGATGCCGGCGCCAAAATGATTCACCTGGCTCCGGACACTACGTCGACAATTGTATCGAAATCGATCAGTAAACATGGTGGTAAAGTAACTTACCGCGGCTTGGCTTCCTTCGGACGTAATGCGGAAGGCGCGAAAGCGAACATTAAATGCGATACGCTGATTCTTGATAATGAATCTACTTCGGATACGATTCCTTACAACGAGATCAAAAACGATAACATCGTTCTCGAACACGAAGCAACAGTTTCGAAGGTATCCGAGGATCAGCTGTTCTACCTCATGAGCCGTGGTTTAAGCGAAGCGGAAGCGACGCAAATGATCGTTATGGGCTTCATCGAGCCGTTTACGAAAGAATTGCCGATGGAATATGCGGTGGAGATGAATCGTTTGATCAAGTTCGAAATGGAAGGTTCGATCGGTTAATCCGTTAGCCGTAGCAAAATACGTATCTGTTGCGCCAGACACTTTGCGGTTTGGTACTTCAGATACGTATTTTTTTGAGCAGCTATTATAGCAAGATTTGATCGATTCCGATGTCGCGCCGGGAGGACAGATCCAAGAAGCGGTCTCCGGTTTTCACCAGGGGCCGGAAGTAATCGGCAGGGCTGGTCATGATGATGGTGCCCTTTTCCTTGGTTGAGAGAATCACTTTTTTTCCGATAAAGTTAGGAAGCATATGGCGGATAAATACTTGAGTGGCGTTAGCGCTCAGTTTGCCAAAGCTCATGGTGTGAAGTTCACGCATAACGGTGAGAAGCTCCTGCTTGGACTGGTATACGCGGTTCATGCTCATGGCGCTGAACACGTCGGCCACGGCCGTGATTCTTGAAAAGGGGTGAATCTCATTTTTTTGGATAGCGTGGGGATATCCGCTCCCGTCATCACGTTCATGATGCTGCAGGGCAACCAGTGCCGGAATGGTGTCTGACGAGGAATTGCGGATGATTTCATACCCGTAGATCGTATGTTTTTTCATTTCCTCGAATTCTTCGGCCGTCAGCTTGGCGGGTTTGTTTAGCAGGCTGCTAGGAATTTGGCATTTGCCAATGTCATGAAGATAACCGGCCCTGCCTGCTTCATAGGCCTCTTCCTTGGAGAATCCGAGCCAGGATGCGATATAGTAGGAAAGGATCCCTACCTGCATCGAGTGATTATATGTATAATCATCGTTTTGATCAATACAGAGCATAAGGGACACAACGTCTTTATGTCCTTTCAATTGATCGACCAGGGGTTCCATGATATCGTCGACCATGGTTTCATTAAAGCGACCGGTTGCTAACGCTTCCAAGTACATAGACTCGAATCCGTCCACGGCTTGCTCAAGGAATGGCTTTGTCTTTTGCAAGAGTTCATGCTGATGGATCATTACGTTTATCGGTTTCTGAACGGCAGGTTCAATGTCTGCGTAGCCCACGCCGTGTTTCATCAGCTTTCGAATTTCTTCCTCATTCAGCTCCGTTCCTTTTGGCAAAACGTGAATACCTGATTCGCTAAACGTATCTGTAAGCAGCCGGTCGCCTGGTTGTAAGTCTGTGACATGCACCTTCAAGCAATACGTCACTCCATTTCATCAAAATTCGACACTGTTACCAACTATCATAACAAGAAAAAAATGGATTGACAATGCTAATATATAGAGCTATAGGCTTGCTGTTGGGTCCCAGGGACCCTTTTGGTGACCTTTCCATTCAGAGCCATCGTCCCAAATTTCCTTTTTCCAAATCGGGACGGATTGCTTAAGCTTTTCGATGGCATACCTGCTAGCCTCATAGCAATCTTCACGGTGGCCTGTGGACACCGCTATAATGACGCTGGTCTCCATAATATCGACTTTGCCAATCCGGTGCGTTATTGCACATAAGGTTCCCGGCCAGCGGGTATCAACATCTTTGCCGATAGCTTCAAGCTGAGATAATGCCATAGGGATGTAGGCCTCATATTCCAAATGCACGGTTCGCTGCTCCCCAGTCATTTCGCGTGTCGTACCAACGAAGGAAAGAGTTGCGCCGTGGTCGGGATTTAGTACCTTGGCCGTCACTTCATCAACCGACAAAGGTTGATCCGTAATGCAGAAACGGCCGTCACTGGATTGCGCAAGGGCGCGAGCTTGTCCGTCCCCTCCAGAGACCGGAGGGATCAGCGCAATCTCCGAACCTTCCGTAATAAGGAAGTCCCCTGGTGCATATTCCTGATTTACGGCAACGAAAGAAACAGAGATCTGCGAAGCAGCCTCCGGAAAAGAATTGGACAGCTCTATTTTTAGCTCATCGGCGGTTATTTCGGATCGCTCGACGGAAAAAGAAAGAACAGAGGTTTGCAGCCGTTCTGCAAGACCTGCAAATAGTTGAATACGTAGAAGCATATTTTTCACCTCAAACATAGATGTTCATTTCTCCAATATACCATATCTGCTTTGAAAATGTTATGCTTATGCCCAAGAGGGCAGCTTGCCCGGGAAGTGTTTGGCGCGATCAAAAAAATAACATCCATTTTCTTGATCGCGCCTTATTGAACGGAAAGAAAGGAAGGACTGTAGCTATGCAGTGGAACGAGCCAAAAACGATAACGATATTGCACACGAATGATATACACAGCCACTTTGAAAAGGTGGGCTCCATCGCGGCATATGTAGCCGGCCAGCGCGAAGAGGCTAAAGACAGTCCACTGCTGGTAGTGGATATCGGAGACCACATGGACCGGACGGCCGTGGAGACCGAAGGGACGATGGGCAGGTCCAACGTCGATATTATGAACCTGACGGGATATGACGTTATTACAATAGGAAATAATGAGGGGCTGACACTGACGCCTGAGGACCTAGGCCGGGCTTATGCGGAGCTTCAGGCGCAGTTGGTTTGCTGCAATATTTTAGAGGAGGCGACTGACGCTCCCCCATCATGGATGAAGAAGTATACCATCATTGAAAAAGGGGGCGTCAAGATAGGTTTAACGGGCGCAACGGCGCCGTTTGCGACTTTTTATGAGCTGCTCGGGCTTAAGGCACTTGAACCTGAGGACGCAATTAAGCGGGAGGTTGAGGCGCTCCGTCAACAGGTTGATATCGTTATCCTGTTATCCCATCTGGGACTATCGACCGATCAGCGGCTTGCAGAACGGCTTGAGGGTATCGATTTGATCTTGGGTGGACATACCCATCATCTGCTCGAAGAACCGCTTCTAATCGGAAGCACGGCCGTCTGCGGGGCCGGTAAATTTGGGAATTATATCGGCAAAATTCGGATGGAAGAGCAGCCGGATGGAAGCTACCGTATGACGGAGGGCAGCTGCGTACCTGTTGATGCAGATTTGATGGATGAAACGGTTAGTAGTAGGCTTGTTCGGCACCGTTTGCAGGCGGAACAAATATTAAACACGACTGTGGCTGTGATCGATCGGGCGCTGCACCTAGAATATGCGGAGGAGTCTCCGTTCGGGAATCTGCTGGCGCAGGCCGTCCGCCGGCACACTAATACGGGAATATCGCTCGTTAATACGGGACAGCTGCTTGGTGGGCTCCCTAAGGGAGACATATCTGCCGGACTGCTGCATACGCTTTGCCCTTCGCCGGTTAACGCCTGCGTCGTTAGGATGAAAGGGAAGGACATCCGCAGCACCTTGGAGCAAAGTCTGCTCCCCGAATTTTGGGGACGTGAAATTGTAGGTTTCGGCTTCCGCGGGGAGATTTTGGGCAATGTGGCGGTTGATGGTTTGGAAGTCTTGTATGATGCGGGCCGTATCCCTTATGATAGGATTGTTCAAATTACATTCATGGGAGAACAGCTGAAGGACGAGCAAGAGTATGAGGTTGGAACGCTTGATATGTTTACCTTCGGCATTGGCTACGAGAATATCGCTTTAGGAGAAAATCCGCGGTTTATGCTGCCTGATTTTCTCCGCGACCTGCTTCGCCTGGAACTTCAGCGTCCGGGAAGCCTTGACGAGAGTGAACAAAACAGATGGGTAAAAGCCCACTAACATTCCTATGGGGAGGAAGAAATGGATACAATAACGGCGATCATATTGGGGATTGTAGAGGGAATAACGGAGTTTATTCCGGTTTCCTCCACTGGACACATGATTTTGACATCGAAGCTGCTTGGCTACAATGATCAGGATCCGACCATGAAAACATTCGAGGTAGTCATCCAATTGGGGGCGATCCTCGCGATTGCGCTGGTATACTGGCGTCGTCTTCTCGATCTATTTGGTATTAAAAGAATGAATGGCAGGGTGGAAAGTCTCGTTCCACGTAACCGTTTAAATCTGCTGCACGTCATTTTTGGCATTACGCCCGCACTTATCGTCGCGTTTTTTGCAAGGGATTTTATCAAGAGCTTATTCAGCGTAGACACCGTCATTTGGGCTCTGGTAGCTGGCGGGGTGTTTATGATTTTTGCAGAATGGTTTAATAAAGGTAGAACTAGGATTACTGCGGAAACGATGGATGACCTGAGCTACAAGCAAGCATTTATGATTGGCATTTATCAAATCCTCTCCGTGCTGTGGCCGGGATTCTCGCGTTCGGGCTCGACGATCGCCGGTGGCATGCTTACAGGGGCAAGCTATAAAGCATCGGCCGACTTCTCGTTTCTGATGGCCATTCCGATTATGGTCGCGGCATCGGGTTATGAAATGCTGGATTCCTATCAAAACCTGACGAAAGATACGCTAGGCCTGTTCGCGATCGGATTTGTGCTAGCGTTTGTGGTCGCTTATATCGTGGTTCTTGTATTTATGAAACTGATCCAAAAAATCCGGCTTACCCACTTTGCGGTATATCGGTTTATTTTGGCGATTGTTTTCTGGCTTTTTATCATGCGCTAATTCCGATTTCGTATCCATTAGGCAAAGAGATGGGCTTTCCTGAAAAACGGTATTGGTACAATTCATGCAATTAGGCGCGATCAAAAAAATAATAGGGCGCGATCAAGAAAATGGCTGTTATTTTCTTGATCGCGCCTAGGTCATTCGATTTGCCAAAAGTAGCCTAATGACGGGTGGTTTTCGCGCAAATAGGATTCACTATTTTTTGCTCGCGCTTAATGAAAGACGGATAACGGAGGTTGCGGTTAAAGTCTGTTATCTAGGGTAGGAGTGGATGGCTTTGCGGTTGGTGCCCGTTCGTAAACTTCAGGAAGGAATGAGGAGTGGTAAAAAGATGTACAGCGATGAAGGCGTCATTCTTTTATCAGATGGTGTTGAACTTACACCTCCGCTCATCAGGCGGCTCGTTGAACTGGATATCGGTTATATTCATATCGAAGACGGACTGACAGAAGGTATACATATCCCTGAAATGCTTCATGAGGAAACACGTCGCAGCGCTTTGCAAAATATCCGCAAAAATTTTCAACGCTTGTCCGAATCCTCGAAAATAAAAAAAGGGTACGCTTATTTGGGAAAAGATTTCACGAAAGTGATGGAAGCCATTCTGAATGACGTCAGCTCGCAGGAAGAAAGTATGATTTTTCTTATGGATATGAATACCTCCGACCATTATTTATACAAGCATTCCCTCAATGTTTGCGTGTATACGATTGTGCTCGGAATTGCGGGCGGATATACGGAGGAGCAGTTGATTGTGCTGGGGCTGGGAGCCCTTTTGCACGATATCGGCAAAATGCAAATGCCACGGCGGGTGCTTGCTAAACCCCAAAAGCTTACGGATGAAGAATTTAAATTAATTCAGGCTCATACGGAAATCGGGTACAAAATATTAAAGGATGAGCCGGGCATCCCGCTTTTGGCGGCCCACTGCGCTTTTCAGCATCATGAACGGCTTAACGGAAGCGGGTATCCGCGTGGCATACAAGGAAATGACATCCATGAGTACGCCCAGTGGGTGGCGCTTGCGGATTCCTATGACGCTATGACCTCACATCGTGTTTACAGACCTGCTATGCTGCCTCATCAGGCCGTAGAAGTTCTGTACACAGGATCGGGGACGCTGTACGATCAAAAAAAATTGGAGCTGTTCCGGGATAAAGTAGCTATTTATCCGCCTGGATTGACAGTCAAACTAAGTACAGGCGAAACCGGCGTGGTGTCCAGCATACATACGAGCACACCTCATCGCCCGGTTGTGCGCATTTTCGGCGATGCAGAGGGCCAGAGGTTGCAGACGCCTTATGAAATAGACCTCGCGAAAGCGCTGTCCGTTATCATTACGGATGTGGACGGTGCGGATGCGGAGTCGACTTTTTTAGAGCACTAAGGAGGAAGATCCATGATGGAGCGACAGAACAAAGCACCAATCCGGCAGTGGGGAAGCATCATTTATCACTATCGGTGGGCTGTCGTTTCGATATGGGTCTTTTTGATTGTTTTTCTCGGTATATTCGCTCTCCGAACGCCTTCGCTGCTTCAGGATACAGGCTTTACTCCAACTGGAAGCTCTTCTGTACGAGGTATTGCCTTTATCGAAGAAAAGTTGGGGATGTCCGCCGTTTCGCTTGATCTTGTGGTGGAAAGCACATTGGGCCGAAATCTGACTACTTATGAGGCACAAGCTAAAGTTTGGGAAGAGCTTGCACCTTTGCGAAAGCAGCCATTTGTTCAGGATATGTACGCCAGCATCGTCACCCGGAAAACGGGGGAGGACGGCATTATATCCTACACGGTGCTGTTGAACGAAACCACAAACCAGGCACTGGCGCATTTCGAGGAGATTAAGGCTGCCGTGCCGGAGGTAAGCGGAGCCCGCGTGTATATTACCGGCAACCTGGCCGTGTATCACGATATGAGCAGCGCGGTCAGACATGACATCGTCCGCGCGGAATCGTTCGGGATTCCGGCGGCGCTAATCATTCTGCTGCTCCTGTTCGGTACATTTCCGGCGGCACTTCTGCCTGTCGCAGTCGGAATCGGAAGCGTCGCGGTTGCGATGGGCAGCCTTTATTTTGTAGCGGCGCAAGGAGTTCCACTGAGCAACTTTCTGCCTAACATGGTGACGATGCTAGGTTTGGCCGTGGGCATTGACTATGCCTTGTTCATGGTAAGCCGTTTCCGGGAAGAGCTGGGGAGTAAGTCGGTTGAAGCGGCGCTGGTAGCGACATGCCAAACGGTCGGAAGATCCGTTTGGTACTCCGGCGCCGCCGTGATGGCGGGCATGCTTGCCCTGGGTTTTATCCGGATTCCTATTTTCCAGTCGCTTGCGCTTGGAGGCATGCTTGTTGTATTGGTATCCGTACTAGCCGCCAGCACGCTTTTGCCAGCCTTGCTCGGGATACTGGGGCAGCGGATACACTCGTGGCCGATCCGTTTCCGGGGTCGAAATGGGCAGAGGGACAATTCTGGAAGCGTGATCTGGATCCGGATTTCAGAATTTATTATGTCTCGCCCTGGCGTGATTGCGGTTGTAGCGACCGTTGCGCTGCTTGCGGCTATGCAACCGGCCCTGCATATGAAGCTTGGGATTCCGTCTGCGGAGGTGCTGCCTCCGTCCTATGATTCTAGGTATGGAGCCGAATTGATGAAGAAGGCTTACGACATGAAAGAGGCTAATGCCATCGTCATTGCCATAGAGCTGGATCAGTCCTATGATGATCCAGGGTCCATCCGGCTCATGAAAACATATATGTCCCGTTTGGAGCAACTCGCGGGAGTGCACCATGTAGAAAGTTACGCCAGTTTCCTGAAAGAGGTTTCGGATGACATCAGTCCCGAGCTGCAGGCCGAAATAGAGAAGCGGTATGCTGCCAGAGGCAACGCAGCTATAATTATCGTTGTTCCTGAAGCGGGAGAAACCGCTCCAGCCACCGTAAAGCTGGTGCAGGACATCCGTCAAAATCCGCCAGAGGGAATGCATATTGAAGTGACGGGTTCCCCCGCTTACAAACTGGATTTTATGGACAGAATTCAAAGCGGAATTCCATACGTGCTTGTTACTGTGCTGCTGTTGACTTATATCGTTTTGTTTGCCGCATTTCGTTCGGTATTGCTTCCTCTCAAAGCGGTTGCGATGAATTTGCTGAGTCTGGGCGCAAGTTTTGGACTGATCACGCTTGTTTTCCAAAAGGGTTATGGGGCGCATCTGCTTCAGGTGACTTATACGGGTAGCGTGTTTGCCATTTTGCCGATTCTCATCTTTTGTGTGGTGTTTGGTATCTCCATGGATTACGAAGTCATGATGCTGTCCCGCATTGTAGAGGCCTACCAAAAGGAGAGGAATAACGAACGCAGCACGGCCATAGGATTGCAAAGAACCGGAGGTATGATTACCGGGGCGGCGCTTATTCTAGCCGTCGTGGCTGGCGCATTCATGTTTACCGATAATGAGCTGATGAAAGCTTTGGGGCTTGGACTATCCGCCTCCGTGCTGATCGATGTCACTGTGGTCCGCATTTTGCTGGTGCCTTCTTTGATGAAGCTTATGGGTAAAGCGAACTGGTGGCTTCCCGGATGGCTTTCCTTTCTGGCAAGGCCGGAACCGGAAGCAAGCGGCGAGTCCTCGCATTAACTGCGATAGGCGGAAGAGTTTTTTGTTACTTCATGGTATGATAATAGGAAACATTAAAAATGTGCTTTTCAATAGGATAGGATTTTTGCATAATTTTCGGGTAAATAAAGAAATAAGGTGAGGAAGAAAATGAATACTGTACAACTGTCGCCCAACTATGATCCATGGGATCCGATCGGTTCACTGCGGACATATGGCCGTCATGTTCTGACGAGCGTGGAGATGACAGTCACACATTTATGCAACATGCGTTGCGAGCATTGCGCAGTAGGGGATATGCTCGTGATGAGGGAAGCAGAGTTTTTGCCGCTCGACCTGATGCTGAAGAGACTTGATGAAGTCGAGCATCTGCAAACGATCAGTTTGACCGGGGGTGAACCGTCCTTCCGGGAACAAACAGTAAATGAGGTTATCGTTCCCCTGCTCCGTTACGCCAAGGAACGTGGCATCCGAACGCAGATCAATTCGAATTTAACGCTAGATATCAGCCGGTACGAGAAAATGCTCCCATACCTGGATGTAATGCATATTTCGTTTAATTATTTGAACGGCGACGATTTCCATGAGGTGGGATTCACTAATAGCAATCATCCCGTTCCGAAGGAAACGGCCTACCGTATGTACGATAAAATGATCGAAAATGCAGTCAAGCTGAGCGAAGCCGGGATGTTTATTTCCGCCGAAACGATGATTAATTATCGTACGCATACAAAGCTGGCTGAAATTCACAAACTAATACAGGAAATGGGCTGTAAACGACATGAGGTCCATCCGATGTACGCTTCCAATTTTGCAAGCTCGCTGCCGATCCTTTCGCTGGAAGAAACGCGGGCAGCCATTCATTCCCTGCTGGATGCGCGTGATCCGGATATGTGGATGCTGTTCGGCACGCTTCCGTTTTTTGCGTGCAGTGAAAGTTCTGAGGACATGAAGCTGATCCGCCGCCTTGGGGTGGAACCGAACGTTACGGTGCGCAATGATCCCGACGGTCGCAACCGTGTAAACGTCAATCTGTTTTCCGGCGATGTATATGTGACCGACTTTGCGGATGTTCCTCCATTCGGGAATATCCGGGACAGCCGGCTTGACGATATTTTTACTACATGGCAAACGGATCATCCACTGAACCAAACCGTCAATTGCCATTGCGACGCAGCAGGCTGCTGCGGACCGAATCTTCTGGTGAAGGACATGTATTATAAAGATTCGGACTTTAGCATAAGAAAAGCTAACACATTATAAGAAATGAGGCGTTACATTTGGACGGTGAGTTAGAACTAGGTAAGCTATTATTCAACCTTTTCCTGGTTTTGTTGCTTGTATTTTTTAACGGGGTATTTGTCGCAGCGGAGTTCTCGCTGGTAAAAATGCGCAAGTCCCGGCTGACGCAGCTGGTGAGCGAGGGCAACCGCATGGCGACCTATGCCTTGAAAGTAAACAATAACCTGGATGCCTATCTGTCGGCGACACAGTTTGGTATCACGCTGGCATCTCTGGGACTAGGTTGGGTCGGCGAACCTGCCATTTCGCATCTCCTGGTGCAACCGCTCATGTATAAATTCGGAATTACGGACGCCACGCTGATTTCGACGATATCTCTTGTGGTTGGATTTAGTATTATTACTTTTTTGCATATCGTTCTTGGCGAACTTGCGCCTAAATCAATGGCGATCCAAAAAACGGAAGGGGCAGCTTTGTTGCTGTCCGCTCCACTGATGCTATTTTACAAAATATTTTTCCCGGTGATCTGGCTGCTGAACGGCTCGGCAAACGTGTTTTTGCGTATGTTAGGGGTAAAACCTGCAACGGAAGCGGAAGCTGCGCATTCTGAAGAGGAAATCCGCATATTAATGAATCAGAGCGCCAAAAGCGGAGTGATTGACAAAGACGAGATGAAACTGATGGACAACATCTTTGAATTCTCCGATCTGTTGGCGCGCGAAATCATGTTGCCCCGTACGGACATGGACTGCTTGTACACGAACAATACGCTGGAGGAGAACCTCAGAATCATCCACGAGACCAAACATTCGCGTTATCCTATAGCGGTGGAGGACAAGGACCAGATCATCGGATTTGTGCATATTACCGATTTTCTGCTGGCAGATGAGGAACAACAGAAGGAACTTACCTCGCTGGTGCGGCCGATTTTGAATGTTCCCGAATCGATGGAAATCAGCCATGTGCTTCGCCTCATGCAGAAAAAGCATGCCCAGCTGACGTTGGTTGTGGATGAATATGGGGGTACAGCAGGGATGCTCACGGCGGAAGAAATATTGGAGGAAATCGTGGGCGATCTGTATGACGAATTTGAGGATGAACGGCCTGATGTGGAAATTCAGGAGGACTTCATCTCCGTGGACGGGCGTATGCTGATTGAAGATGTAAATGATTTGACCGGTGTGATCATCGAGGATGACGAAGTGGATTCTATCGGAGGTTGGCTGTTCAAAGAGCTAGAAGGCAATCCGGCAAAGGGCAAGAAGATTCAATTGAACAATTATGTGTTTGAAGTCGAGGAATCAACCAGACTCCGGATTACCCGGGTCAACATCCACCGCGTTGCCGCAGCCGACCTAAGCAATGAGGAGAAAGGGGCGGACAACGAGGATTAAGGGGTGAGCTAGTGTCAGGGAAACAGCTGCTTCTCATCGGAATCGGGTTAGCAATGCTGTATGTTATGTTTACGGCAGGAGCACCGTTTCTACTCGCTGCATTGGTTGCTATTTCGCTGGAGCCTATCCATGTCATGATGATGGCGAAGTGGAATTGGAACCGGGTAGCGGCCGCTTCCCTCACATGTACCTTGTTTCTACTTCTGGTTCTTCTTCTGGTGTACATGCTGGGGTTGCAGGTATTCGGCCAGCTGGTGGAATACTGGAAGAATGCTCCATCTTATTTTGCTACTGCCAATGATTTTGCACAAAACACCATGATACAAGCCCGGGGGTGGCTCGACCGAATTCAGCCCGATCTAGCTGAAAGCTTACGCGTTCTGCTTTCTAACGTAACACAATATGCGGAGTCATTTGCGAATTCATTATCGTCGTCCTTTTTGAATTTTGCCAAAGGAATTCCCGGCACTTTCGTATTTTTTGTTGTATTTTTTGTCGCAGTGTATTTATTCAGCTTCGGTTTACCGGCGATCCGTTCTGGCATCCTTTCACTGTTTGAGGATGAGATGGAAGGGCAGATTCAGCAGGTGCTGCATAGCTTGAAACTGTCTATCTTCGGTTTTCTTCAGGCTCAAATGATCCTAAGCGCCTTTACGTATGTTGTCACTTTGACAGGACTGCTTATCCTGAAGATCCATTATCCGCTTGCGATCGCTATGCTGGTGATGTTTGTTGATATTTTGCCGATCCTTGGCGTAGGCTCCGTGCTGATTCCCTGGGCCGCATATCTGTTTATCGTCGGCGATTCCTACACGGGATTCGGGCTGCTGTTTCTATTCATCGTCATTACGGTGGCAAGACGCGTGATCGAGCCCAAGGTGATTGGCGATTCCGTTGGCATCGGCGCGCTTTCAGCCCTGGTCAGCATGTATCTTGGTTTTAAGCTAGTTGGCGTCATTGGTGTTTTTATCGGACCGCTGGTGATTATCATTTATTCGGCTATCCGTAAGGCTGGTTTATTTCAGATCAAAATCAAATTTTAGAGGCATCTTCTATGGACTCCCTTGGACAAGTTACGGCTTGTTACGAGGGAGTTTTTGCTTTTAGTGGGTATTCAAAAAGGCCGGTTTTCAGCACCGAACCGTATGCTTCCGATGTGCGTTTTTTCAAAACGCTTGAGTTGAATGAAGATAGGGACTGAGGAGCGGAGCTAAACGTTTTCGTAGAAAACGACTTCGTAAGCATCTGCCTATTAGGGTACGTGAGCCCCTGAGATGTTTCCGAAGGAAACATTACTTCGTAAGCATCCGCTTAGGCCCGGCTGAATTCAAGATTCGATGTCGAGCTTACTCCCTGATTCACTTTGTGATCAAAAGCGGGCTTTTTGAATTTCCTCTGTATTTGTAAATTTGTGTTCAGTTTCCGCGAATGCCTCATATGTTAATTACGAAGAGTCTGATGGCCTTCCGCGTCATCGGTCTTAAGAATCGCGATGCCAGAAGGAGGAGCCGCCCGTGAAAGACCATTTGAACAACCAGGTGCGCGTTTATAAGCCGTTTATCGGACCGTTTGATCCTTGTCCGCCACTCAAATACAGATCTTATGTGGTACCGCCGAACCAATATATAACCTTTCAGCCGATGGATTGGCCGCAATTCAGTTTGGAGGAAGCTTTGACGCGGGGAACGTTGTGGCCCCATCTCTACAGTCCTTACAGTCCGAATCGAAACGTACAGGAAGGAGGAGCCTGATGTCTGAAAATGGGGGATATGATAACCAGCAAGCCACAGGCATAAATCCTGCTATTGTTCCGGGGGAAGACGAAAATCAAATTAACGTGCAGGGTGCAGGTAACAATCAAGGGAATGTGGCGGGTGAGCGTGATAATCAGCCAAATGTGTATGGCGTTAACCAAGCGAATGTGCCGGGCGTCAGTATGAATCAGCCTAATATGCAGGGCGCGAGCCAGGCAAATGTACAGGGCGTCAGCATGAATCAGCCTAATATGTATGGCGCGAGCCAGGCAAATGTGCAGGGCGTCAGCATGAATCAGCCCAATGTGTATGGCGTTAACCAGGCGAATGTGCAAGGTGCAGCCGCAAAACAGGCAAGCGTGGAAGCCGCAAATGTGAGCCCGGAAATGAAAAAGGGAGCGGTGGATCAACAGTATTACGAACTTTTGGAGCGGATTCAGGTGGTTGATTTTGCTTTGGTCGAGTTAAACCTGTATTTGGATACCCATCCGGATGACCTGAAAAGAATCGAGCAGTACAACCAACTGGCTCAGGAGCGCATTCCGCTCGTCCGCCGGTTTCAGGAGTTGTATGGTCCGCTTATGCATTTTGGCCATGCATATTCCAGATTTCCGTTTGAATGGCCGCAAACGCCATGGCCGTGGCAGGTTTGAAGAACGGGTGGAATCACTGATGTTATTTGTGCTGTTTTCCCTACAAAATGGTCAGGGAAGGATATGGGAAATCAGGCTTCGCCTGGGAGGATTATTTAAAGGAGGCGGTACGACCCGATGTGGATATACGAAAAAAAGCTGCAATATCCGGTTCGCGTCAGCAAATGTGATCCGAAAATGGCGAAATATTTGCTGGAACAATACGGGGGCGCCGATGGCGAACTGGCAGCGGCATTGCGGTATTTGAACCAGCGCTATACCATTCCCGACAAAGTCATCGGCCTGTTAAATGACATCGGCACGGAGGAATTTGCCCACCTTGAGATGATTGCCACCATGGTGTACAAACTGACCAAAGACGCTACCGTTGAACAATTGAAAGCTGCGGGTCTGGGCGAACATTATGCGTCACATGATAGGGCCCTTTTTTATTCAAATGCTTCCGGTGTGCCATTTACGGCGGCATATATTCAGGCGAAAGGAGATCCACTTGCGGATCTGTATGAGGATATTGCGGCCGAGGAGAAGGCCAGAGCTACATATCAATGGTTAATTGACATGACGGATGATGTGGATCTACAGGATAGTTTGAAATTTTTGCGCGAGCGCGAAATTATCCACGCATTGCGGTTCCGCGAAGCGGTGGAGATCGTTAAAGATGACAGGACGCAGAAGAGAGTATTTTAATGTGAAACCATTATACTAAGATAAGGCGTTCCAATGCGGAGCGCCTTGTTTGGTTTTATGGGGGAACATGAGTTGAAAGTTATCATGGCATCTTTTGACCATAGGTGGTAGTTGTTACTCTCAACACGAAAATATGCTTAATACGCAAAAGAAGCGGAGGAGACGAAATCGTTCTGAAGAAGCTAAAAGCTTTTTGGAAAAAAGCTACCTCGGAAGCATATGCTGCGGTCGCCTAAAAGCTTTCCGTAGGAAAGCTCGCTTCGGAAGCATAAGCTGTCTCCGAATTTCTGCCTTTGTGAAAATATAATCATAGAAATTTGGAGGCGGGCAGCGATCGGAAGAATGATCCGTAACCGCAGCGGCCACCTTGCACAGTGTCAAAATCACTATTTGGTTTTAAGTCAAAATTGAAACATAGAGCTGAGTTTAGGCTGAATTAAGAGGTGCAAAAAGAGCGGGCCGATTCATCGGCTCGCTCTTTCACATGCGCCACGCGTTGGTGTCATCTATATGGTGGGAGTCCGAATGGGGGCTGGCGAATGCCTACCGTACTTATCGGAAGCCTTTGGGGGCTCTTTTAGATTTGGTACATTCCAAACAAAAATTCCTGCCGTATCCTTTGGCATAAGCGACGATTTTTTTAATTGCGTCTTTATTGTCCAGCTTGGTGAATGGACATGGATCGGGGCGGCTGTTCACCTCTAAAATCCATGGAGTCAGGTTGCGGTCTACGGCGATATCGAGTCCCATCTCATTTAACTTAGGAAATTCGCGGCCAATCCGGTCGGCAGTCAAATTAGCTATTCGGTTCATCTTCTGTAGAAGTTCGGCGGTCTTTTTCTTGCCAGCGTGCGCTTTCATAAGATTTACGGCAGAATAAATCGTCCCCCCCTGACTCCCGTTTGTGACCGCTTTATGCGGATGGGCCACCCTAGCGACCGTTCCGGTAGGCTCCCATTGTCGGGAAGGATTTTTTTGGATCATCACACGAAAATCGAAAGGGCGTCCATGGTGTCTTAACACATGAATCCCTTTTTGGACAAGGTACTGCCTGCCACCGATTCGGTTTCTTAATGAGTGGAACATCCCTTGAAATGTACGAAAGGTAAATGTTTGGATACCGCTTTGATAACAGTATACACGACCGCGTTTTTCGACCCGCATAACACCGATCCCTCTAGCGCCTTTATCCGGTTTCAAATACACCATTCCGTAATGACCCAGCATGTCAAACAACTGGCTATGGGTGAACCGGCGGGTGATGGGGATGTGCTTTGCCAACTCCTGGTCATGAAGTAGAACTTGGGTTTTATTTAGCTTACTTGCCACAGAACCTTGATTATTTTTCATTTTCGCCCCTCATATCCTTTCTCGAAAGGTCTTCGACTAGAAGCTTTTCTTCTATCATACGGAGCTGTAAGTGGTTAAGTGATAGTCCAAAGCAGCCCGTTGTTTTAAATGTGAAAAGAACACGCTCAGACGGATTGCATATGCTATAGGGTCAGAAGTGATGAAGGTATCGGTGGGGAATGACGAGAGGAGGAGGGGAAAGTGGGGTTGCCCGCAAGTCTTCAGCAAACGGTTAATAAAATGGTGTCGAACTTTCCCTGGTACTTGCCACAGCACGGTTTCAAGCAGGAGCATGAAGCGGTGGATATGGTTTTGGAGAGGTTGCCGATCGTGACAGCTTCCATGCTGGAGGCACATTACTATACAGAAAACAATCCTTTGGCACAGCGAGATGATTTATATTGTTACCGTACGTCAGGCACAAGCTCTGGCCGGCGCAAAACAATCTTTTACTCAAAATCAGACGAAGAGGAATACATGCGTATCAAGCTTAATGTGTTCCGGGCAATCCTTGGGAGTCATGGATTTCAGACAGCAATGGCTGATATGGGTACGGGGCATGCGGAGGCAACGGCCGTCGAAGTGTTTAGTCGCTTGGGTATGAAGGTCGAATCTATATCGTTCCAGTTGCCCATAGAGCGCCATATCGAACGGCTGGCCATCTTTCGGCCCGAGGTGCTGTACACGATGCCGTCTATTTTGGATCGCATTTTGCATGCGTCTGATGACCCGGCAGCTTATGGCATTCGCCAAGTCATCCTGGTCGGGGAAATCGCTTCCCCAGTCTGGCTTCGGCAGGCGGCAAAACGGCTGGGCATCAGTAGAGAACAAATAACGGATACGTACGGATCCATTGAGATTGGCACGATTGCTTACTTTTCCCATGAACACGGACGGTATTTACTCTCAGAGGGGCTTATTGCGGAAGGGATAAGGCCGGAAGAAATCGGAGATGGTCTGGATCCACTGTCGGAAAAGGAAGAGCGGGTGCTCGTACTGACCTCGACACTTAGAGAAGCTTTTCCTGCTTTACGTTATGTTACTTACGACGTCGTACGGGATCTACGTCCAATCATGGTGGATGGTAGTCTACAGCAAAGCTTCCAGGGCATCGTGAAGAGAATCGGCCCGGACCTGAAGCACGGCGAGAAGATTAGCATTTACGATATTGAGAACGTGGTGTTCGAGCATCTGGGTGACGCAAGCGTTCGTGTAAAAGTGGCGGGCAATACGCTTATCGTTTACATTTACAGCCCGGCAGCGACGACAGAGGTCATGGAGCGAATTCAAAGCTCTTTGGAGAATCGTATTCCGGAAATCGGCATGATGATTCAAGCCAGGATTCTCGAAAGTATTCGTGTCCTAAGGGGTACCTTTGAGGATTCGTTATACAGCAGCGCCGTTAAGAACAAAAAAATATTTTATGAGTGAAGTAGGGATGAAGTTGAAACTTGAGGGTGGAATTACTGAAGCGATTGGCAAAACCCCGTTAATCCAGCTCAAGCGATTGTTCAGCAGCGAGCCGTTCCAGGTCTATGGGAAGCTGGAGTGGATGAATCCCGGGGGCAGTTCCAAAGACCGGCCTGCTTTATATATGCTTCGTGAGGCGATAACGCGAGGCGAGATAACAAGTGATACCGTCGTGGTTGAATCAAGTTCCGGTAATCTGGCCATAAGTCTTGCGCAATTATGCAGTTATTTGGGACTGCGGTTCATTTGCGTTGTAGATCCCCGGACGACTGAACAGCATAAGCGGATTATTCGTAGCTTCCACGGGGAGATTGATCTGGTCACAGAGCCTGACAAGGAGACAGGTGAATTTTTACCGGCGCGTATACGGAGGGTGGGTGAGTTGGTTCAGCAATTTCCGAGTGCATACTGGACCAACCAGTACGGAAACCCGGACAACTGTTTGGCTCATATGGAAACAACGATGAAGGAAATCGGAGAACAGCTAGGGGAGATCGACTATTTATTTTGCGGCGTTAGTTCGTGCGGAACTATACGCGGTTGCAAAGAATATATCGATAGCCAAAAATGGTCTACCAAGATCGTGGCCGTGGATGCGGAAGGGAGTGTTATTTTTGGCGGGGAGAAAGGCCCACGAAAGTTTCCTGGGCTGGGAGCCGGTATAACGCCAGGTCTTTATCGGCGTGACGTTGCGGATCTCGTAGCGTATGTGTCAGATGAGGATTGTATAAAAGGCTGCCGCGAGTTGGTCGGGTACGAATCAGTTTTGGCGGGTGCCTCATCCGGGGGCGTAATTTCCGCAATAAGAAAAATGGCTGCCAGCATTCCCGCAGGATCGGTTTGTGCAGCAATATTGCCAGATCGCGGCGAACGCTACTTAGATACGTTGTACAACGACGAATGGGTGCGGCAGGAGCTTGGCTTCGACCCATCTTTTACGCATGGGGGTGAAATATGATTTATTTACATGACGGTCATATTCGCGAAATCGGAGTCGATTGGCAGAGGCTGACGGATATCATCGAGGACATTGTCAAGATCAAAGATGCAGGGGACTCAGTTCACCCGATAAAGCCGTATTTGCGGTTTCGTAAACCGGAAAATCGGATCATCGCGATGCCAGCCTTCGTCGGTGGTAGCTTCAACATATCGGGGATCAAGTGGATCGCAAGCTTTCCCGACAATCGCCAGCTCGGGCTGCCAAGAGCTCATAATACGATTATTCTGAATGATACTGCTACTGGAAAGCCAGCTGCTTTTATTCACAGTGGTATGCTGAATGGTTTGCGGACAGCCGCTGTCAGCGGGCTCATGCTTAAAGCATACATCGCAGCGAGGCGGCCATCGAAACTGCGGCTCGGTATTATCGGATGGGGGCCAATCGGACGCCTTCATCTGGATATGTGTGTCAGCTTATTTGGCGACATGCTGGAGCGAATAACCTTGTATGATCTGAGCGGTGTCGATATGGAAACAGTGCCTGAAGCCGTTAGAGCCATCACGGACATAGCGAACGATTGGCAGTCGGTTTATCGAAACTCCGACGTTTTTGCCACGTGCACGGTATCCGCTCAAAGGTATATCGACGAGACGCCGCCTAAAGGCGTGTTGCTGCTCAACATATCTCTGCGGGATTATATGCCACAAAGCGTAGCGGGATTGAAGGCCGTTGTAGTCGATGAGTGGGTGGAGGTATGCCGCGAAAATACGGATGTGGAGCAGCTGCATATCGAGCACGGCCTGCTCGAGTCGAATGTCCTTACGTTTGCGGATGTGATATGCCGTGAGGGTTTGGCCACATTCACCAAGGAGGAACCAGTGTTTTTCAACCCCATGGGTCTCGCCGTATTCGATATTGGCGTTGCTGACTACTACTTACAGGAGGCACTGCGGCTTGGAAAGGGCATCGAGTTGGAAGACGCGCATCCGGATATAAGCTATCCTTGAGGGTTGCTTCAAACAGAAATAAGGCTGCCGAGAAACGATTGGCAGCCTTATTTCACTGTATGTCTTATTCTAGATCAAGCTTTAAGAAATTATCGCTGCGAGTACATAAAAAAAGTGCCCTGGTCTTTATAGATCTTTATAGCTGGGGCACCCCTTTGTTATAATTTGGATTGGACAACAGGTGGGGTGCAGTTCAAAGGTTGACTGCCTTCGGTGGGTTTGCTGTTCATCGAAACAGATGCGCGCCGTGAGGCACTTTTGTTGTTCTGGGGGAGGGTAGCGCCTCCCTTAATTCTATTTTAATGTTATCATATTAAAAATATACAGGCAACGAGCTTGCCAATATTGAATATAGTCAAAGGAGTACATTTGATAAAAAGAATGTTAACGGTAGTGGAACCGAGGAATTTGCCCACCTCGAGATGATTGCCGCTATGCCCTTGAAATGACAAAAATATTGTAGTTGCAGGTAAAAACTGTGGTGTGGAAGTATAATAATAATGGATGAAGTCATGGATGCGAATAAGAATCTACCTATACAGATGTTTATGACTATAATATCCTGGTGCGAACCCCAAGCGCACATGAAATCCCTGGGGGATTCGCACCACCATATTTCATGCGCCTTTTGGCGTTTTTAAGTGGAATTTAAGTGGGAAATATGACACGAAAATCGGGGATCCGGCAAATCAGGTCTGGAATCCCTTGTGTGGCAAGGGCTGAATAGGCCCGGAGTTACTCCCTGCACGGGAGTATGGATTGAAAGCAATCACCGTTTACCTTAATCCCAAATAGATTGTTGTTACTCCCTGCACGGGAGTATGGATTGAAAGCTTGGCTCGGTAGGCCTTGATTGCGTCCAGGATGGTTACTCCCTGCACGGGAGTATGGATTGAAAGGTTGAGTGCTTTATTGAAAGGTGAGACCAAAAACCGTTACTCCCTGCACGGGAGTATGGATTGAAAGGTTGTTGTTTGACGCTCATGCGCTCCAGGGGTGGCACGTTACTCCCTGCACGGGAGTATGGATTGAAAGATGTCAGCAGTGACTCTATTTAATTCATCTTGCAGTTACTCCCTGCACGGGAGTATGGATTGAAAGCTTGACAAGTAAACTATTAACCCCTTTAACCTTGTTACTCCCTGCACGGGAGTATGGATTGAAAGCCCCATGCTTGTAAGCTCGACAGCATCGGCAGCTGAAGTTACTCCCTGCACGGGAGTATGGATTGAAAGATATTCCTCCACATTATCAAATTGATTTAGCTTAGTTACTCCCTGCACGGGAGTATGGATTGAAAGCAAAACACCAGCTGACGAATTAGTTGGTGCGAAACAGTTACTCCCTGCACGGGAGTATGGATTGAAAGGCCGAAACCGAAACATTGGACGATAAGATCCAGACGTTACTCCCTGCACGGGAGTATGGATTGAAAGATGCTTGGTTTACGCATTCCGAATTTCATATGATGTTACTCCCTGCACGGGAGTATGGATTGAAAGAAACGGCATAAGGATCGGAGGTAGATGTCCATTCGGGTTACTCCCTGCACGGGATTATGTATTGAAAGAAACTTCTGACCAGACCATCATATTTCAATTAGGGTTACTCCCTGCACGGGAGTATGGATTGAAAGGCTTTACGTTCGTACTGTACATTAATCGTTATTTGGGTTACTCCCTGCACGGGAGTATGGATTGAAAGGTCCGTAGATAACACGACGGCCCCGTATAACCAACGTTACTCCCTGCACGGGAGTATGGATTGAAAGGAAATCGGCAAAATGCCTCCGCGATCCTTTATAGTTACTCCCTGCACGGGAGTATGGATTGAAAGATAGTTCGGGTCAATCATAGCGGCTCTAATCACCAGTTACTCCCTGCACGGGAGTATGGATTGAAAGAGAAAGAACGGAAAGAATATCGAATGTAATATTATCGTTACTCCCTGCACGGGAGTATGGATTGAAAGTTTAAGTTCCATCTCAAGCTTTGCAATATCATCGTTACTCCCTGCACGGGAGTATGGATTGAAAGATCCACTCTGCTGCCGGGACCGGTATAATTGCCGCGTTACTCCCTGCACGGGAGTATGGATTGAAAGCTCACGCTTTTCAGCAATTCGTTTTCCGATTGTGGTTACTCCCTGCACGGGAGTATGGATTGAAAGAGCCTTGCGTGGGAAAATGTCATCTCGAAGCCACTGTTACTCCCTGCACGGGAGTATGGATTGAAAGAATCAATTAAGCAATAAGAGAGTTAATCACATTGTTACTCCCTGCACGGGAGTATGGATTGAAAGACCGATTAGCATGTCTAGTTCTGAGCCATATTCCCGTTACTCCCTGCACGGGAGTATGGATTGAAAGCTTACGCCATCTCCGCGCCTGAAGCTCAATAACCGTTACTCCCTGCACGGGAGTATGGAGTGAACG
>JAIRVF010000071.1 GCA_031254035.1 Paenibacillus sp. | reverse complement strand
TTCCTCACGGCAGCGAACTGGACAAGCTGCGTGCTGGCATTAAGCTCGAGGACGGCATGACTTCTCCTGCGGAGGTTGAATACAAGGACATTGACACCGAGAAAAACGAGGCGGTCATTTCGATCACGATTCACGAGGGTAGAAATCGCCAGGTACGCCGCATGTTCGAAGCGATCTCCCATAAGGTAATCCGTTTGAAACGGATCTCGTTCGGCGACTTGCTGCTTCAAAATTTGAAAAGAGGCTTGTACCGCCATCTGACTAAAGATGAGGTTGAGAGTCTTAAAAATATGGCCAAATCAGGGAAAAAGGGTAAAAGGTAGCTTATAAGGTCACAGAATATTCATAACCAACCGCCACAAATCTGTCATGTTTTCGGTATAATTCTTCATAGGATGTTCAAATCCTGAGATAGAAAACATGAGATTTGTCATAGAGGATTATGCAGAATCCCCAACATGACCCAATTTGGATTTTGCATAACCCCTTATAGTGCGTGTTCAAAAAGGTCGGTTTTCAGCACCGAGAAGATTGGATGAAGCTAGGGACTGAGGAGCGGAGCGTACGTAGTGGTACGTGAGCACCGGAAGGCCCGGCTGAATTCAAGATTCGATGCCGAATCTGCTTCCCGACTTACTTCGTGATCAAAAGCGGAATTTTTGAACAACCCCTTTAAGAAAAGGAGCATTTGGCATGGGGAAATCTAGAAAGAAAGTCCAGATCATTATCCTGCTTTTGATCGTTATTTTGGGCGGGTATGCCATTGTTTCGCAAGTGTCGGGTTCAGGCGGAAAGCCTACAGAAGGTAGCCAGGCGCCTAACTTTGACCTGCTCGGTCTGGACGGCAAGGCTCATCAGCTGGATGAATATAAGGGAAAGGCCATTGTCCTGAATTTCTGGGGAACGTGGTGCGGACCATGTGTGAAGGAAATGCCAGCTTTGCAGGCAGAGTGGGAAAAGTGGAAGGGAAAAGACGTTGTTGTGATTGGGATTAATGCCGGAGAGGACAAGATGGCTGTTGAAAATTTCGCAAACAGTATGAACGTGAGTTTTCCTGTGCTGCTTGACCCTGATAAGGAAGTGGTTTCCAAGTATGGTATTTCTCCTTTGCCAACCACTTTTTTTGTGTCCAAAAACGGGAAAATCAGCAAAATCCACCTCGGTCAGCTGGATTTGGCCGCCCTCGACAAAGAAATTGAAGAGCTGGTGAAATCGTAATGCTACAGGAAGTCATCGCTTTTAAAAACACGAAATGTGAGTGCGGTCATCAAAATCCGGTTGGTACCGTGCTTTGCGAGGCCTGCGGCAAACCCATCGAGGAGGAGGACCGCGAATCAAATGAAGTTCTAGAGATGCGCTATGACGGAATGGCGCGCCGTTCGCAGCGTGCCAATCCGAGTATCATAGATCGTGTATGGAACTTCTTTTCCTCTGTCAAAATTGCGGTATATATGATCATTTTGACGCTGATTGGCTCGATGTTGGGTACGATCTTTCCACAGGAAAGCACATTCCTGAACATTGACCCTTCAACTTATTACAAGGATACGTACGGAACATGGGGACTGGTGTATTACAAGCTTGGATTGACGCATACGTATGAATCCTGGTGGTTTATCCTCCTGCTCGTCATGATCGGAGCATCGCTTGTGATCTGTAGTTTGGACCGCGTGCTACCGCTTTACAAAGCGCTCAGCAAGCAGCGAATACTTAAGCATATGCAGTTTCTGACGCGCCAGCGCGCCGTGTATCAAGGTCCAATCGAGGGCAGCACAGAGGAATGGCTGAAGCAGGTTTCGATACCCGTTAAAAAGAAGGGCTACCGTGTGTATACGGAAGGAAACGCTCTCTTGGCCGAAAAATACCGTTTCAGTCGTTGGGGTCCTTATGTGATACACATTGGCCTTATCATCTTCCTGCTTGCCGTTTTGGCTCGCGGTTTGCCTGGGCTGAAGATGGACCAGCACATTGCTTTTCCCGAAGGGGAAATCAAACACATACCTAACACTTCTTATTATCTTAAGAACGAGAAGTTTACAGTGGATTTTTATACACAAGAGGAAATGCCTGAAGAGTTCCGAAACAAGGGCAAGATGCTTCCTAAGCTGTTTAACACCCAAGCGACGTTGTATACCTGTACTGCTAATTGTAATGACCCTACTAAGGAGCCTACGCTTGCGGAAGTGGCCAAACACAACATCCGGGTTAACGACCCTATGAGTTACAAGGGGCTGAAGGCATATCAGTTTGATTATGATATGACTCCGGTGTTGCGCGCGGTAAGCCCTACTCTTGTAGATTCCAAGACCGGTAAGGAATTAGGGGAATTCAAGCTGGACATCAAAAATCCGCAGCGTATTTATACGGTAGGTGATTACAAGCTCGAACTGAAAGAGAAATACAATGATTTTGGTCTTGATGAAAATGGAAAGCCTGTAACCAAAACTCCGAATCCGAATGCGCCTGCATTTTTATTCCTGATCAAGGGCCCGGGTCTACACGCTGAAGGCATGCAGTATTTCTACTTTCCGAAGGAAATCGATAAAATGCGTTTCCAGCAGGACGCTATCAACGCCAAGCTTAATGGAGGGGTACCGCCGCTAACGTTTAAAGTAAACGGGATGCAGAACGTGGATATCTCCATGGCTACTACGTACTTGAATATCCGCGTGGATAAGGTCATGCCGTTTATCTGGATCGGCGCCAGCATCGGGATGATCGGCCTGGTGCTCGGGTTTTATTGGCAGCACCGCCGGATTTGGTTGCGGATCGACGACGGTGTCTTGACCTTGGGGGCGCATACCAATAAAAATTGGTTCGGCATACGCCGGGAAGTCTCAGCCATCCTGAATAAAATGAATCTGGACGTGGACGAAAAGTCCCTGGATAACGGAGGAAAAAACGCATGAATGATTTGTTAGATCTCAGCAGTAATATGTTTGTCGTCGCCTTTTTCCTCTATTGCGCGGCGTTCATATTATTTGCCGTAGCTCTCATGGGGCGCAGATGGAGCAACCGCGATCCCATCGCGCATTCAAAGAAATGGGGCAAGATCGCTTTTATCGGAGCTTCCCTGGGTCTCATTTTTCATCTTGCTTTCTTTGTGATGCGCTGGATCGGTGGAGGACATATCCCGGTCAGCAACATGTATGAATTTATGTCTTTCCTATCCATGATGGTTATGGTCGCGTTTACGGTCGTATATCTGATATACAAAAAAACGTTGCTTGGATTGTTTGCGGTTCCGATTACGATTATCATCATGGCCTACGCTGCCGTCTTCCCGCAGGAAGTACAGCCGCTGATTCCATCGCTGCAGTCCTATTGGCTGAAGATCCATGTCACGCTCGCTGCTGCGGGTGAATCTTTCTTTGCAATTGGTTTTGCGGCCGGTTTTATGTATTTGATTCGCACCGTTGATTTCTGGAGCAAAGATAAGAAGGCCAAAAAGAAACAACGTTGGGTTGAAGTCATTTTCCTTTCCATTATTATTGTCATCTCCTTTATTGCAACCGTATTTATTTTCCGAGCTGCCGGTTATGAATCGGTATTTACGCAAACTAAAGTAACCGGTCAAGGAGGAGCACAAACGACGATTACGCAAAAGGTAACTTATAAGCTGCCGCCGATCGTCGGACCATATAACAGCGAGATTGAAAGCTATAAGCCGTTCCTTGGCATGAGCAAACCGCTCTTTAACGCTCCATCTTGGATGAATGGCGTAAACGCCGGACGGAAATTCAACACCATCGTTTGGTCTCTTATTACAGGTATCATCTTGTACGGCATTTTGCGCCTGATCGCGCGCAAGCCGCTCGGACGAGCAGCTTCTCCACTGATGGAAGGCATCGATCCGGACGATCTGGATGAAATCAGCTATCGGGCTATTGCGATTGGGTTCCCGATTTTCACTCTTGGAGCGCTGATCTTCGCTATGATATGGGCGCAAGTCGCCTGGGGGGTATTTTGGAGTTGGGACCCGAAAGAGGTATGGGCGCTGATCTGTTGGCTGTTCTACAGCGCATATCTGCATCTCAGGCTCTCTCGTGGCTGGCAGGGCGGCAAGTCCGCATGGCTTTCGGTTATCGGATTCCTCGTGGTCATGTTCACTCTGGTCGGAGTAAACCTGGTAATTGCGGGTCTGCATTCTTATGCAGGCGTTGAGTAATTATCATAATTCGACAAAAACTGTTAAGAAGAGAATCCGTTTCCTCATTTGATGTTGAATGTTGAAGCGGATTTTCGCTATAATTGACCTTTGAGAGCATATAGAAGTCCTTCGTAAGAACATAAAGGGGTTGTTGTCTGTGTCAGAGCATGGTAATCGGATACTGGTTGTGGATGATGAAGAACGGATTCGTCGTTTGCTGAAAATGTATTTGGAAAAGGAAGGATACGAAGTGGAAGAAGCGGAAGATGGGGAAACAGCGCTCCGCAAAGCTTCCAATCAGGATTACGGACTTGTTTTGCTGGATTTGATGCTGCCTGGAATCGATGGGATAGAGGTATGCACACGTCTGAGACAATTGAAATCGACGCCGATCTTGATGCTGACGGCCAAGGGAGAAGAAATCAACCGCGTTCAAGGTTTTGAGGTCGGAGCGGATGATTACGTTGTGAAGCCGTTTAGCCCACGAGAAGTTATCTATCGTGTAAAAGCGATCCTGAGACGCGCCTCAGCGACGGCCTATTTGTCGAAGGAAAGCAATTCGAGCAATAACATCGTATTTCCTCATCTCGTGATTGAGCATGATGCGCACCGGGTTACCGCAAGCGGTCATGAAGTCAGCCTGACGCCGAAGGAATATGAATTGTTGCATTATCTCGCGGTTTCGCCAGATAAGGTATTTTCGAGAGAAGAACTGCTGAAAGATGTGTGGAATTATGAATTTTTCGGTGATTTGCGCACGGTGGATACCCATGTCAAAAGATTAAGGGAAAAGCTGAATAAAGTGTCTCCGGAATCAGCTGCCATGATCACGACAGTTTGGGGTGTAGGTTACAAACTAGAGGTGCCAAAGTAACGTGAACTTCTGGACATCGCTGGTCGGAAAACTTTGGGCGACGATCATAATCATGGTAGCATGTATTCTCATTACCCTGGCATTGTTTCTGCTGCCTTACATCGATACTAATTTCGCGAACAATTCCGGAGATATCAAACGACTATTCACCTATACGGCGATCATTGGATTTTCGATGACCACCTTTTTTGCGCTTTTTCTGCTGACCAAAATCACGCAGCCTATGCAAAAGCTCATCAGAGCTACAGAGGCGATTAGTAAAGGCGAATATAGCACCCGCCTATCTATTGTCACCAGCGACGAGATCGGTAAGCTGGCGAATACGTTCAACCATATGGCTGCAGAGCTCGAAGACAATATCCGTAACCTTAATCAGGAAAAAGAGCATTTGGCGAGCGTCCTGCGGAGCATGAGCGATGCGGTGATTACGTTCGATAACTCGGGCCGCATTATTTTGACCAATCCACCTGCCGATAAGTTGATTCTTAAATGGAAGGATATCGATTGGGATTTAGAGCAAAACGAAGAAATGTTAAGTCCATCGGAGGAAAAGGCGCCCAAGCCCCTTCTGGACCTGTTTAAACAGATGCTTCAAGAAAGCGCGGATATTAGTTCTGATCTGCATGTAAAGCAGGGGGTTTGGTCGGTGCATATGGCCCCTCTGTATGCGGAAAATGATATCCGGGGCGCCGTGGCGGTGCTACGGAATATTACTGAGCAAGTGAAGTTGGAAAAAATGAGACAGGATTTCGTAGCTAATGTATCGCATGAAATTCGGACTCCGCTTTCAATGATGCAGGGCTACAGCGAAGCACTTCTGGACGGAATGGCTGCGTCACCGGAAGAAAGTCAGGAGCTCATTCAAGTCATTCATGACGAATCGCTGCGGATGGGAAGGCTTGTGAAGGATTTGCTGGATTTGGCGCGAATGGAGGCAGGACATACGGATATTCATCGCAGCAGGCTCGATGTAAATGAACTGCTGGAACGTGTGTACCGGAAATTCTCCGTCCGGGCGAAGGAAAACGGCATTGACCTTGTTTGTGAGAAGAAGACTACTGATCTGATCCTTGAGGCGGCGGATGAAGACAGGTTGGAGCAGGTGCTGACCAATCTTCTGGACAATGCTTTCCGTCATACACCTGAAGGCAAGCAGATTCGTATCGTAGCCGAGCGGTTGGGAACAGGTCACGCGTCAGAGCTGCAGATTAAGATCGAAGATGAAGGTGCGGGCATTCCACAGGAAGATCTACCATTTGTCTTCGAACGCTTTTATAAGGCTGACAAAGCGAGAGTCAGAGGAGGTTCGGGCGGAACGGGGCTCGGGCTTGCTATCGTTAAGAACATTGTGGAATCCCACGCCGGATCGATTCGTGTTACCCGCCGGATCAATGAAGGAACAGTGTTCTCGATTCGACTTCCTGTCGAATGTCATGAATCTTGAGAGCATACCAAGAAACACCGCAAACCGGGGTGTTTTTTGGTGAATATGAAAGATTAATATTGTTCAACGTGGAACAAGAAGATTTTTAATCTATTGTGAGGCGCTACGAGTACGAATCATTCCTACGATCGCTGTTGTCCCCGAATTTCTTGAATTCATGAACAAGGTAAAAATTCGGGGACAAAGGCGACCGCTACCGCTTCTTCGGAAACGCTTCGTCCTCTCCGCTGCTTCGTGCGTATATCCACTTTAAATAATAAGCAAAAAGAAGGGTTTGAAATAGAGAAGAAATAGCGATACAGGATAGCTCCCGTACCGCCATTTTCGTTTTAGATGTATATAATTCCAAGTTTTACAGCGTAATTTCAATCGCGTGATTCAATTCCGGCAGAGACGTTAGATGATTAAGGACTTCTTTCTGAACAGCCTTATCGACCGTCAAGATCATGATGGCTGCGCCGCCGATAATTTTACGACCCACCTGCATGGAGGCGATGTTGACATCGTTTTCCCCGAGGAGGGTGCCAACGCGTCCGATTAAACCTGGCTTGTCGTTGTGGGAGATAAGGATTTGATAGCCTTCCGGTGCCACATCGACAGGGTATTTGTCAATTTGAACGATCCGTTCTCCGTAACCGTTCAGCAGTGTACCAGCTACCAAGGTTTCCACATCGTTTTGCGATTTCAAAGTCACGGTCAGCAAATTTGTAAAGCCTTTGGACTTCGAAGCTTTGGTTACGACCACGTTAATATCACGGGATTTGGCCAGATGCATGCAGTTGACGATGTTCACGTCGCTTCCAAGGTGATGGGCAAGAATGCCTTTCACAATATAACGCGTTAGCGGCAGCGTATCGATATCCGACAAATCACCTGCATAATCAACGTGGATTTCATGTACGGCCTGATTCGCAGCCTGAGCGGCAAAGCTTCCGAGTTTCTCGCCGATCGAAAAGTAAGGTTGTAGGCGGCACATGATGCTCGCGGCTACCGGTGGCATGTTAACGGCGTTCTTGAATGGCTCGTTACGCAGGATATGAAGCACTTCCTCGGATACGTCAATTGCAACGTTTTCCTGGGCTTCGACGGTCGAGGCTCCAAGGTGAGGCGTCACAATGATTTTTGGATGGTTCAGGAACGGGTGATCGCTTTGCGGTGGTTCGCTTTCAAATACGTCAAACGCGGCGCCGGCAACGATTCCTTTATTAATAGCATCCACGAGAGCCAGTTCGTCAATGATTCCACCCCGTGCGCAATTAATGATACGCATTCCTTTTTTCATCACTTCAAACTGAGGGCGAGAAATCAAATGATGTGTCTCAGGCGTCAACGGCGTATGCACCGTCATGAAATCGGCATTGCGGACGATTTCGTCAACGGTTGCCAACTTCACTTCCATTTTTTCGGCACGTTCTTGGGTAAGAAATGGATCAAACGCTAAGATGCTCATGCCGAATGCTTTGGCACGTTTGGCAACCTCGCTACCGATGCGGCCCATGCCGAGCACGCCGAGCGTTTTGTTGCGAAGCTCAACGCCGAGGAAGGATTTACGATCCCATTCTCCACCAATGGTTTTTGCGTACGCTTGCGGAATATGACGCGCTAGGGCCATCATCATCGCGAAGGTATGCTCGCAGGTGGTGATGGTATTGCCGTCAGGAGCATTGATTACGATGATTCCGCGTTTAGTGGCTGCTTCAAGGTCGATGTTGTCCACACCGACGCCAGCACGACCTACGACCTTGAGCTTCGTGCCTGCCGCCATGATTTTTTCGGTGACGCGCGTTTGGCTCCGTACAAGCAGGGCGTCATATTCCCCAATTATAGCCACAAGCTCATCCTCACCGAGTCCCGTTTTTTTCTCTACCTGGACATCGGCTGCATCCATCAGCTGCTGAATTCCCAGATCACTGATCGGATCCGATACTAACACTTTAAACATGGTTTCTTCCTCCTCAATCTGTTGGGCAATTATAATAGAGAGCTGGATTCATTTTGAATACAAGCCCGTGAAACCATACTTCATTTTGCCGTTTTCGTTCGAATAGCTCTAGGAATATAACGTATTCCCTGGGCAACGCGGTATCGTATCAAAGGACAAGCATATGCTGCGGCGCGATCCCGTTCTGTTAATGGCGGATAGACCTTAACAGAACGGGATGAATGTAACAAAAAAACCCTCAATCCGCACACTACTTGCGTAGTAAGGGACGAGAGTTGTTCGTGGTACCACCCTAATTCACCGCCGATTTGGTAACCGGCAGCCTCAGAGGCCTGTTATCAGACCTGATTTGATAACGGAAATTACCCGGCTGTACCTACTTCAATGTTCGATACAGCTTCTCTGGAATGCTAAGACGACTTGAGCGTCACCGGTTTGCACCACCCACCGGCTCTCTGAAGACTTTCAAAGGTCTTTTTTCCTTCATCGGCTTTAATTCGATAATTTTTCCATAATGTATCACGGCCCTAAGACCGCTGTCAATAGGGAACCTTCACTCCTTGAATCTTCTGTGTAAAATCTGCTATGATTTTTATGACCATTGTTGACGGTTTTCGCCTTTATTTCTTCGCTTTTTAGCCATCAATGGTAATATCTCTCGTTTTCTTCCTATTTGTGCTGAATGGCAGTGCAGCAGCCGCTGCCACGATCAGTGCGACTATTAACAAAAAAGCAGAGTTTAGTTCAAACGGAGGGGTTATTTTCGTTACATTTGTACTATTAAATGTGATGATCCTTGCGCCGTTAATAATAAAGGACAGAAAGGCATAACATGAAAAAATTCAAATTCCGTGTGCCAAAATTGAAACGAGCCACACCAGATCAACTGACAGACCGTCTGCTCCTGATCAACCTTTATTTGACACAATGTCTGACCTTCATTATCGGAATGATATGGATATTATTTCAGAAAAGAAACCCACTGGAATTATTCGTTGCACATAAAGGTGACCATTTTGTAGCATGGGGGCTGGGACTTGCCGCTATTATGTTTCTGATCGATTTTGTCGTGTCGCGGGTAACGCCTGAGGAAGTCATGGATGATGGCGGGATCAACAATATGCTGTTTCAAAACCGTCCGATCTGGCACATTGTATTAATAGCCGCCATTGTTGCGGTTTGCGAGGAGCTTTTGTTTAGAGGTGCTATTCAGCACTCCTTTGGTCCCTATTGGACTAGTATATTGTTTGCGGTAATTCACGTCCGGTATTTAAAGCATTGGATTCCTACGGCCTGGGTGTTCCTCAGTAGCTACGGGCTCGGATATATTTACATACATTCCGGGACGCTGCTCGCCCCAGTTGTATGCCATTTTGCAATAGATTGCATTTCCGGGTTAGTGATTCGATTTCGGAGGGAATCATGAGTAATGAATTAAGTAGAGTTAAAACGTATAACAAAAGTCGAAAAAAAAACGATAAAAAAAAGCCCCCCTTGCATTCATCAGATGGGCATCAAGCCGAATCAATTAGACCTAGGAGGGAGCGCGCCAAACCTGCAGCATCTTTAAGCAGAGTAAGAGCGAAGGGCAAAAAGAGCGGTAGACCGACCGGTACGGACAACATGCAGATAATAAGTGCATCGACTGATTCGGGACAGACGTTCCCGTCACGAGCGGAAAAGTACAGTACAGGGCAAGAAGGAGCCAAGGGCACGGAAGAAAATCTTAACTCCACACCGTCGCGGTCCGAAAAATACAGTGCCCGAAAAAATATTCTCAGTAAATATTTCACGAACTCTTTATTTATAATCTTTTTATTCCTGACAGTTTTTCTGGTGTATTGGGGAGTCAAAGGCGCACCTCCGTTGGAGGAGCTGTGGTAACGGCTGCGCTCTTATGGAGCGCGGGAATCCTTGCGTGCTTTCTATTGATCTTGGCAAGGATGTCATATGAAGCAAGAATTCATGCCATAACGCATTCAGAGGTAATGTTGGAGAGATTGCCAGATGCCTTTGTGGGAAGCCGGATTTTTTTTATTTCGGATATCCATAAGCGGAAACTTTCAAAGGAGTTTCTACAATCGATACAGGTCAAAGCGGATTGGGTCATACTTGGCGGCGATATTATGGAGAAAAATGTTCCTCTCGAACGTGTGAAGGAAAACCTCAAAATCTTGGCAGCAATTGGACCAATGTATGCCGTACTAGGCAATCATGATTTAAAGGCTGATACAGAAGGATTAGCCAAGATACTAAGGGAAGTCGGAGGTACCCTATTGCGGAACGAAAACGTGCTGCTGGAGTGCCGCGGTGAGCAAATCTGTCTTACCGGCATCGATCAACCGATTTACAAGCGAGACGGATATCCTCGCATTCCCGGCATGCCATTGGGTTATAACGGATTATGCCGCATTGTGGCCGTTCATGATCCTGTTTGGATCCGTTCCGTTTCTGAAAAGCCCGCTGATTTGATTCTTGCAGGTCATACGCACGGCGGACAAATCAGGTTGCCTTTTCTCGGGGCGCTGCGGCTTAACGGATTTTATCGCAAGTATGATTGCGGCTGGTTCAAATGGGTTCAGCCCCAGGCAGCCGTAAAGCTGCCGCAGATGCTGATTAGCCGTGGTTTCGGCAACAGAAGGGTTACGCTTCGTTTGTGCTGTCCTGCTGAGATGCATCTTATACAGCTTAAGAAGGCCAAGACCGCTAAATCTTAAGACAAAAAAGGCACTCGTTCCGATACGTTTTCGGAGAGTGCCTTTATTTTTCGTAAAAAAAGTTGAAGGTATGGCTGCTTATCTCATTTCAAGTTCAATGCTGCGTGGGTCAACAAAGGTGTAACCCTCGTTTTCAAGTTTGGTCAGCAGCTGGTCAAGCGCTTCGGCCGTCCATGGCAATTCATGCATCAAAATATTACTTCCCGCGTGCAGCTGATCCATTACATTCTTGATGACCTTCTGCGGATTATCGGTTCCTTTTGACTTCATCGTCCAATCAAGTGAGCCGTTTGACCAGGTCATATATAAAAGACCGTTTTCTTTAGCAATTTTTTTATCGATATCTCCTCCTTCGCCAAACGGAGGCCGAAAGAATACCGGTGTTTCTCCAACCGTATCTTTTACAATCTTCTGCACATCCTCAATTTGTTGTTTTACTTTCGCTTCGGGTTCTTTCCGCAGAGAAATATGGTCCCAGCTGTGATTGCCGATAATCTGTCCGCGATCATGAATGACTTTCAGCAAATCCGGATTTTCTTTAACGCGGTATCCGTTCACAAAGAAAACGGCCTTAGCATGATGTTTGTCCAACGTATCGATTAGACTGTTGATCCATTCCGCTTTTTTCGGGCCATCATCGAAAGTGAGCAGGACAACCTTTTTTTCACCGGTCTCTTCATTCGGGACTATGTTGTACGCCTTATTCATGTGGTATTTCAATGGTACATCCGCTGGATCATTTTGACCCCCAGCGCTGTCCTGATCATTGTTGTTTTTGACCGCGCTTTCATCTTTGGTTTGGAGCATCTTTACCATCTTTTCTTTTTCAGCCCTCTTGGCGTTATCTTGGCCAGCATCATCGGTCGTTCCGGTGGCATTGTTCGCTGTTTCACCGCTTTCCTGCCCGGAAGTCTGGATATTTTTCACTGCAGTTTCGCTTTTGCCACCGCAACCGCTTAATAACAGAGCGGTAATCAGAAGAAGCGCAGCTGTCTTTTTACCCATTTTTTCATCTCACTTTCCTGTTTTTATGCTGCATGAGGAAGTCCTTATCCGCTAACACTAGACTTGATTTTAACACATAAGGAGGTTGTAATTGTGAATACTTCGTCATTTATAAGCGGTGTATTAATTGGTGCGGCTGCAACTGCTATTGTATCCAAAAATAAAGGCCAGATTTCTTCCGCAATTACTCAAAATGCAAGCAAAATGGTGGATATCGCTTCCATTGGGTCTTTAGGGATGAATCATTCCACAAACCACTCCACAAACCATTCCATGAACCATCAGAACAATCAACAAACACAATATCATTCGAAAGACGAAAGCATGAAACAAATTAATGATTTTATTAAAAGCAATCCTGACGTGAAAAAAGAAGTAGACATGATTCTGAAGGAAACCAATTCCGTCATTCCAGGTTTGTAATAAGGGAATCTTACCTATGTGAATCATTTTTGGAGCGTACAACGCACAAAATGATTCTTTTTTTGTCTATTTTACAGCGTGCATTTCTGGTTATATAATGATAACATACTTACATAGAACTATTTTCAGCACACATTATGGGAGATATCATAATTTGTTATATCAGTGCTTAAAGAGGAGGATCCTGTCATGAAAATTGAACGTTTAAGCTCGGATAAGATACGGATTTTCCTCACGTCTGACGATTTGAGCGAGCGAGGAATCCAGAAGGATGATATGTGGCAGGAACTTCCGAAGGTTCATGAGCTATTTACCGAAATGATGGATCAAGCCTATAACGAACTCGGTTTTGACGCAACCGGTCCGCTCGCGGTGGAAGTTTTCGCTCTTCCTGCTCAAGGCATGGTCGTCATCGTGACGCGTGGAAAATATGATCATCAGCATTATAACCATTTAGGGGAAGATGAGCTCCCTGAAGAAGTTTTCGAAATGGAAGTGACTTTGGAGCAAAGCGACTCCATCGTATATGCTTTCGACGATTTTGAAGTGCTGATCGAAGCCGCGCATGTTCTAGGCCGTCATATTACCGAGGCAGGCCGTCTTTATCATTATAAAGATAAATGGGTGTTATACATGGAACCTGAACAGATCGATTCCAGCATGCATCCTTCACTTATAGCTGTTTTGGCAGAATACGGGGAAGCCGCCTCCTATACAGAGGCCGTGCTCGATGAATACGGCAAGATTGTCATGCATGAGAATGCGATTGCAACAATCCGTGAGCATTTCAAAAGACAGGATTAAAATTGATGCCTTCATCCCATGAATCATCGACTTCATGGGATGACTTTTTATGTATGTGGAAATATATTGAGATGAAAGGGGAAAGAAACGGTGCTTTGGTTTTCAGTCATTGCTTCGGCGCTAGCGCCGGGTCTTGCCCTGTTGACTTATTTTTATCTTAAGGACAGATACGAGCAGGAGCCGCTTATTATGGTAACTAAGGTGTTTTTGCTCGGATTTTTAATCGTGGTGCCGGTGATGATTATCCAGCGGGGGATGACGAACGGTTTTGGGGGGAACCCATATGTGGATTCGTTCATTATCTCATCGTTTGTCGAAGAATTCCTGAAATGGTTTGTGCTTTACTATATGATATACAATCATACCGAATTCGACGAGCCTTACGACGGGATTGTATACGCTGTGGCCATTTCGCTTGGATTTGCAACCGTTGAGAACGTGATGTATGCGTGGTACAGCCACGCTTCTATTGGGGCGATGTTTCTCCGAGCCTTGCTTCCGGTTTCCGGACATGCCATGTTCGGCGTCATGATGGGATATTATTTGGGACGCGCCCGCTTTTCCAAAGGAACCCAAACCAAGCGCTACTTCGTATATTCTATGGTGATACCATGGTTTTGGCACGGAGTTTATGACCTGATCTTGACCACGATGACGCAATATTGGATTTGGTCTATCGTTCCGCTTATGGCCTTTTTGTGGTATAGGGGGATAGAGAAGGTTACCAAGGCCAATAACCGCTCGCCATTCCGGTTTCTCAAACGGGAAGAAGAGATTAATACCTAATGAAAATGGGCACACTTGATCCTACAGTTTTCCAATATTGGAATAGGATGGGGGTGCCTTTTTGCGCGTTAAAGTTACGATTGTATGCAAGCAATGCGGTGAACGGTTTGTTTTAAGGGGAAAAAGAGAACGTGGACGGATCGAAACAGGCTTCAAGCAATGCCTATGCAACAACAAAAATATGTTCGATATTGAAGAGCTTCCGTTCTAGAAGATACAAAAAAAGCGCAGTGTTGCCATTTGATGCATAAGACTCCTTTCTTCTTGTCAAACTAACTTCAGCAACCAGTAGATTGATCAACATCCGCTTGTGTTTCTGAAATAGCTGCGGTTTGAGCGGTTTGATCAATCCAGCTGAAGAAAGGAGATTTGAGCAATTATGTACAAGCGTCTAAGCGCTGTTTTGTTTCCAATCGTGACCCTTTTTATGATCGGTGCATTCGTGTGGGGGTATCAGGAGAACCAGGAAAAAAACGCGGTTTTGATTAAAGCTGAAAACCAATATCAACGGGCTTTCCATGATTTGTCCTACCATATGGACAGATTGCACAGCGAGCTTGGCAATACCCTGGCGGTCAGCTCATCCTCTAATTCAATGCACCGTAAGGGGCTTATCAATGTATGGAGATTAACGAGCGAGGCCCAAAACGAAATTAACCAGCTGCCGCTGACCATGCTTCCTTTTAACAAAACGGAAGAATTATTGTCACGGATTTCGAATTTCTCTTATCAAACGTCCATGCGTAATCTGGACAAAGAGCCTTTAAGTAAGGATGAGCTGAAAAACCTGAAAACACTGTATAAAAATTCCGCCGATATTACTAAAGATCTACAAGACGTTCAGAGCAAAGTAATCTCGAATCGACTGCGTTGGATGGATGTGGAAAGTGCCATGGTTTCTGCAGAAAAGGCGATGGACAACACGATCATCGACGGCTTCAAAACCGTAGACAAGCGGGTTGGCGAATATCCAGAATTAAACTGGGGTCCGGCGGTATCCAGCATGTATGAAAAACGTTCGGTGAAAATGCTTTCCGGCATCCCGGTATCCAAAGAGGACATCAAACGCAAAGCTGCCAAATTTGCGAATGCAGGCTCAAATGCTTCGATTCAAGTGACGGAGAACGGGAAGGGTACAGATTGGGAATCCTATACGGCAACCGTGAAATCACATCATCTGCCTGCCGTTATATCGATGGACTTTACGAAAAAGGGCGGTCTTCTGATCGGTTATCACGACAACCGGAATATCGGAAAAAAATCGGTAACCATACAACAAGCCAAACTAAAGGCGGATCGGTTCCTGAAAAATAAAGGCTATAAGGATATGACTGCCGTGACCGCGGATCAATACGGAAATATGGGCAACCTCACTTATGTCTATAACCAGGAAGGAGTTTTGGTATATCCGGAAAAAATCACTGTCCGCGTCGGTCTGGACAATGGCGAGGTTACTGGTTTCCAGGCAAGCGATTACGTCTATGTGCATAAAGAAGGCAAACGTCAAATTCCAAAACCGAAGATGACCATGGACGAAGTGCGGAAGAAATTGAATCCGGAATTCAAGGAAACGTACAGCCGTACAGCGCTGATTAAGGACGATCAGTCCAAGGAAGTCCTTTGCTACGAATTCGGAGGGAATATCAATGGTACAAGATACCGTTTGTACATGGATACGTCTGACGGTTCTGAGAAAATCGTTGAGGAACTGAAATCCTCGGATCTGCAGGCAGCGGTTAAATAATAATAACAGTTGCAGAGGCCCTTTTTCGCGAGGGGCTTCTTTTTTGTGATCAGAGAATTAATCCATCATCTCAAAAAGACGCATACCAGCGCTAACGAGTCATGGTATAATTAGGATATGCGGTAAAATTTGAGCTGGCGGTGAACTTTTTGTATCCGAAAATAGGTGACTTTTTGTTTATTAGCGTAGATTCAGGGGATGAGGTGGAGACTAGGCTCCAATACAAATCCAGAATCGCAGATATGGACG
>JAIRVF010000063.1 GCA_031254035.1 Paenibacillus sp. | reverse complement strand
GATCAATTTGACATCGGAATGGTACCGCTGTATGTAGTGTTTGGCGAAACCGCCTACAAAGATAGGTTTGAGATCACTACAGACGACATTTACCGCAGAGTTGACGAGAGTGGGGAACTACCACACACGGCTGCGCCATCCCCTGCGGATTTCATATCAGCCTTCTCCCCTTGGATCGAACAAGGAAAAACGATTGTATTTATCAGCATGTCATCCAAACTCTCTTCGACGTATCAAAGTGCGATGATCGCCGCATCCGAGCTGCCGGAAGGAAGCGTACAAGTCGTTGATTCACTGAATGTGTCAGGAGGCATTGCCCTGCTCGTTATGAAAGCTGTCTTGGCGGCCAGAGCCGGCAAGAGCGCGACAGACATCGTATCCATGTTGGAGGAAAAACGTGACCGGGTAGAAATTGAGGTCCTTGTAGATACACTAAACTACTTGCATAAGGGAGGCCGCGTATCCAATCTGCAGCATATGATCGGCAGCTTACTTAAGATCCGCCCTATTCTGCGAATTAAAGAAGGCGTCGTGATCTCCGCCGACAAATACCGCGGTAAAACGGAAAAGGCTGTGGAGCGCATGTTACAGTGCATTACGGAAAACTTCCATAAGATCGACCGTGATCTGATCATCGTCGCCCAAACACTCGCAGACAAGACGGCCGACTATATCAAAGCGGCACTGCTTGAGAGGACAGATGTGAAGAAAGTGGAAATTATTGAAGGCGGCTGCGCCATTTCCTGCCACTGCGGTCCACGTACTGTCGCCATTATGTATATAAAAAGACAGCTATCGTGCTAAAATAAACTGATAACACATTAATGGCCATGATTGACCGGTTTTCGCGGACAGTCATGGCCATTTATAATTTCAGGATTTTGCAAAATTAACTACTACTTCGTCATCATCATCCACCATTGCTGGTCATACCCTTCCAACTCGACTTCTTTAAATCCCAAATTCGATTCGTGGATCCACTCTCTGGCCAATTGAATATACGCACTGTGAAACTCAGAGGAATACCCCATCTGGTCATACCCAGCGTAAGTACAGTTGTCAAAAATGAGGTATCCCCCTTTTTTCAACAGCTTCATGCAGGTGTCAATAATGTTAATGAATGATTCAAAGGCTGCCCTACGCAGTTCTCCCCGATTGTGATATCTCATCACGGCTTGAAGCATTTGAGGTTCAATGGTCCACCAATCATTGTTGACGGTATCGATCCCTTCGATATCCGCTATGATCGTTTGTATGATATCATTAATGGCGTGATGGAAAGAAATGACTTCAAAGGACTGAGGCTCATAATACTGCAAAAGATTGTTTCCATTATCTTCAATGATTTTGATTTGGATGCTCAAGTCTGCTGTTTTCTGCATAAATCTTCGAGACAACTCTTTATTCAGATTAGCGGTCACATAGGTTGAATTGTTCGAATATGCATCAAGTGCCCTTGGAATACATACCGTATCGCCTGCGGCAATTTCGTATAGCGATGCATGGGATGAGATATCTAGCTCAACAAATAGATTGTACAAAGATGCGGTATAATAGAATTCGATTAATTCAGGGCTCCATTGACGAGACAGATCAATTGGGCTTCGCATGGTCTGATCGAATAATTTCTCGACTTCATCGACATTCATCTTATGTAACTGTGAGAGTAATGCTGTAGGCAAATACTGCTCAATTTGTGACGGGAATTTTCCAGTGTAATAATGTTTGGCCAGTTTGTGTACGTTCATGCTCATCACTCCATAAAATATATAATTTTGTCTTCATTATAGGCCGAGGCAAAGTAAGGAAATGAACGGATCTTGCTCGATTATGTGGAGAGGTTACCTAGTAGTTAGGCGTAACAGAAATGAAACGATATTCGTAGAAAGAGAATGATTTATGGATAATCTTTTGATTAGTATTGAAAAAGCTACGGAATTCATAGAATGTAATCTGTCCAGAAAAATAGCTTTGGATGAGATTGCAGATGCTTGCTATATGTCAAAATATCATTTGCATCGGATCATGAGTGCAGCGGCACGCCGACCGTTGATGGATTATGTAAGGGCGAGAAAGCTGGCATCCAGTCTGGATATGCTGCTTCATAGCGATTATCCCATTATGCACATTGCGCAGGAACATGGCTTCGAATATGAGCAGTCCTATATACGCGCTTTCGTAAGCGAGTATGGGGTGACACCGGCTCGATTCCGAAAAGGTCGCTTTGCCATCAAGCTTACCGAAAAAATCAATATTGCTGGGCTCAAGCCAATAGATAACGGTATTATTTTCGAGACAGGATTTGTATTAAAATCTGCTTTCTATCTGGTCGGAAACCGTCACTATTTCTCTCCGGAGATGAACTGGAACGAGCAAACAGCCAACAAAGTAGGTAATGATTTTTTCTATCATGTGAGGGATCAGATTCCGAATGCACTGTATCCAGATACATACATCGGGTTTACTAAATGGGTAGAGGGAGATCCGAATTCGAATTCCTATCTTCCCTCGGTTGAGGTACCCTCGAACACGCAAGTTCCGGCTGAAATGAGCTGTGAATGGGTGAAGACACATAAGTATGCGGTGTTTCAGTATATTGGAGACATACACCCGAAGCAGCTGACCTATCAACATTTGAGTAGTATTTGGTCCTATATCAATGATGAGTGGCTGCCGAACTCGGGTTATGTCATAGCGGACCCTTTCTTCTACGAATCCATAGACGTCTCAGTAGCGAACGACCATTACTGCGAAGTCAATTTATATATTCCGATTGCGGTTATTAGCACTAAATGATAGTGACAGGGCACCAGGTGAGGATACTTTTATGAGAGTGATCGGTTTATTTTTTGGTTTTGCGAAAAGATTAAAAATGCGGAACTAAAACGAGAATAAAAGAAAATATGGAAAACAGAACAAGTGACACCTAATCGGAGTCACTTATTCTGCCCCTTTCGTTGTAATTGGTCGGCAGTGTGAATATAACCGTAAAGCGAGTACCAACATCCTTATCACTACTTACTTGGATAGACCCTCCTTGCAATTCCACCAATTTCTTTACGATTGAAAGACCTAGGCCCGTACCGCCCGTTTTCCGAGATCGTGACTTTTCTACCCGATAGAAGCGATCAAAAATATATGGCAGTTCATCCTCAGGAATCCCAATTCCCGTGTCCTCGATTGAAAACGAGAGTGTGTCAGGGGTGCTCTGAAGAAGAATTTCAATCCTTCCTTGTTCGGTATAACGAATTGCATTCTCCAACAGGTTGAGTACAATTTGTTCCATGCGGACTCCATCACCTTGGATTAACGGTACAGATGCGACAGGATGGACGATGAGTTCGATTCCTTTCTCCTTTGCTTTTAACGAAATGGTCTGCACAGTTTGGTCTATAACTTCCTTCAAGTCCAGCCACTCCATGGAAAGACTGATCTTCCCCTCCTCCATCTTGGCAAGTTCAAATAGATCATCGACCAAGTGTTGAATGCGTACACCCTCTTGATAGATAATGTCCAGGTAGTGATCCTTCTCTTCCTCTGTTTCATATAAACGGTTCTTCAAGATTTTTGCATACCCTTCCAGGTAAGTGATAGGTGTTCTTAGCTCATGAGAGATATTAGCGAAAAATTCCTGTCGCGTATCTCGATATCTCTGTAGATCTGCTGCCAAGCTATTAATGGCCGCTGCCAGATCACCGATCTCGTCTTTGTTTCGGATATCTAAGCGGGTTTCCAGCTCCCCGATAGCGATTTTCTTCGTCGCTTTTTGCATCATAATTAGAGGTCGTGAAAAAAGTAATGCCATAATCCATGTGATTCCAATAGCGAGTAAGAAAGCCCCAGCTCCTGAAAAGAGTATAAGATTTCGAACAGTAATTATAGATTTATCCATGTTTTGCATGGAGGCCATCACATAAATGGCAGAAGAAATCCGATTGTCTTGATAGATCGGTTGGCCAATAACCATATAACGATTGCCTAGTGGATCTTCGTGTTCTAAATGAATGGATTTCCCAGAAAAAATTTGCTGTATATCTTCTGTACGAATAAATGACCGATCTGCGGCGTTATGTTCACCTGAATGGAAGGTGATTTCACCTGCAGCGTTGATATAGAACATACTTACATTCGAAAAATCCGCAAATGTTAGTATCATATCTTCCATGGATGACTCCGTTGTTTCCGCCATTGTTCTGAAATGAGAGGTCACTTCTGCGACCTCCGTTCTCATTTCAGTATGATAAAAGTTAGAGAACATTTGATACAAGCTCACACCAAGAAAAAGGAGGACGATAAAAACAATCGAAGCGATGACAAGTCCGAGTTTCATCCCAATTCGATTCCGTCTCATTTCTCTCCTCCGGCTGGTGAAAATTTATACCCCACACCCCACACGGTTTGTATCGGATCATAGCCTAGTCCTGCTCGTTGCAGTTTTTCTCGAATATTTTTGATGTGTGTATCCACGACACGGGCATCACCCATATATTCGTACCCCCATAATCGTTCCACCAAAGCATCTCGTGAAAAAGTGCGTTGACTGTTTTGCCCTAGACAGAGAAGTAAATCAAATTCTTAGGCGTGAAATCAATACTTTTTTCATGTATGTGAATTTCGCGAGCTTCTGGATTTATTTTGAGGTTATGAAATGCTATGGTCGATCCTTGAGGCTTTTGCGCTTGACTGATCATTGAACGTCTCAATAACGAAAAGACCCGTGCTAATAGCTCTTCAGATTCAAATGGTTTCGTTAAATAATCATCGGCTCCGATTCCCAGTCCATGTACTTTATCTTTTGTTTCAGATCGAGCCGTCAGCATTAGAATCGGTATGGTTTGCGTTCCCCGAATGGCTTTACAAACCTGCCAACCATCCATGCCTGGCATCATCACATCCAAAATCATAAGATCAAATGAATGCTGCTTCATCATCGACAGCGCTTCATATCCAGACGCAGCTTCCTTGACCTCAAAGCCCTCTTTTATAAGATAAATACGAAGCAGATTTCGCATATTCCATTCGTCATCTACTACAAGTATTTGAATTTTAGCCATATGTTCACCTACTTCATTTATTACTTGTTTTATGCGTTATTCTGGTTTATTACCAACACTAGGGTTAGGGGTATAGCTGCTATGATAGTCATTATACATTACATCCGTGACCATTCCTGCTGACGCATGGTGCAGATCATGGCAATGGAACATCCAATTTCCTGGATTATCCGCTTCGAATGCAACCACATATTCTTCCCCTGGTTTTACATTGAGGGTATCTTTAATAATGGGTGCTCCTTCTAAAGGTTGTCCGTTTTTACTTAAAACTTGAAAGAAATGTCCGTGTAGATGCATTGGATGATCATCGGTCTTTGATCGGTTTACGAGAGTGACTTTTACCTTGTCGCCTTTATTAACCTTAATAGGATCAGTGTCAGGAAAAACCTTACCGTTTATGGTATAAACCATCTTTCCGTCCTTCATTTCTGTATTTAAATTCAGAAGATCGTTCTGATCAAAGGTTTGATTCAATGAAAACTTGGTTTCGACCTGTTTACCGTATTTCATAAGATCGAATTGCGGTAGCTTCTCGGATGCGTTGGATGTATCGGTTTGTACATTAGAGCTTTCGTATTCAATAACGGCTCTCATGTTTTTCACTCTGTCATCATTTCCATGCTCTTCAAGCAGCCAAGAACCAGGGTTGTTCGCTGTAAATTCAAGATCATAACGTTCACCTGGGGCGATGGCAATCCCTTGATCCTTAATCACAGCAGGGCTATTTACAGACTGACCATCTGAGGCAACAACCTTAAATTCATGTCCATGCAGATGCATTATATGAGTTAAATAACCAGCATTGATCAAGCGAATTCGAACTTTCTCACCCTCTTTAACCACTAACTTATGAATGGCATTACCAGCCTTCCCATTGATGGTATATAGGTCGTACATGCTCATATCGTGCCCCCCCATACTTCCCATGTCACTCATGTTCATCTGACTGTGGTCCATGCCTTTCATATCTCCCTTGTTCATCTTACCATGAACCATGCTTCCCATATCCATGCTGCCTAAACTCATCCATTCGTCTAAAACAAGAGTGTAATCCCGATCGTAGCTATCTTTTGGATCTTCAACGATCAACGCACCGTAGAGCCCTTTATCAACTTGATTGACACTATCTTGATGCGAATGATACCAATAGGTACCTGGAACAGTAGCCTTAAATTCATACTTAAAAGTTTTGCCTGGAGCCACGGCATCTTGTGTAACGCCTGGAATCCCATCCATATCAATGGGTACGGGATAACCGTGCCAATGAATGGAAACGGGTTCTTCGAGCTCATTCTTTAGGTTGATCTTAACTGTCTCTCCAACTTTGACACGTATCTCTGGACCAGGTACAGAATTGTTGAAGGTCCATACAGGTAGGGTCTTATCAGCGGATGCCTTCAAATTGCTTGCTTGTGCGGTGATGGTATACTCCTTACCGTCTACCCTCGTCGTATCCTTCGTGATGTTGTTCCCAGTATTATTGCGACTCTGTGTCTGCATCTTATCCATGTTCATTTTGGAATGATCCATTCCCGACATCGCATCTTTATTATTTGAATTAGCACAGCCAGCCAACACTATGCTAATCGCACCGACTGTAAGGGTTAATTTCAATATACTTTTCATCACACAGACCCCCTGCTTCACAATTTGATATTTCATACTTTAACCAGAAATTATGTGGAAACGATGAAGAAATCAAGTTGTACCAGTATGGGATATTGCAGAAATCTATCGGACGGATGTAATCCTCTGGCTCAGTAACATTTCCGTTTCAGAATAGAAAAAACTCATCTGCAATTCATTTGCAAATGAGTTTTTTTGATATCACGACTTACGCTCTCACGCTGTTGATTTTGACTTACCCTGCCAAGGAATTATTAGATTCTGTAGTATTGTTCTTACGAGACCAAACAACAACTGGGATCAGTAGTAGTGAAATGATGCCTCCTGCAATTGAAAGTGTTGCATAACTGGAATTGGCTACAACCATGCCAGACAATGCTCCTCCCGCTGCCCCCGATAAAGCGATCAAGACATCAACAGATCCTTGTGTCTTAGCACGAGTGGTTGGGGTTGTTGAATCGACAATAAGCGTGGTTCCACTAATCAAGCCAAAGTTCCATCCAAGCCCAAGTAAAGCTAAGGCACAGATGAGTAAAACCATAGAATCCGCTGGTGCAAAAGCAGCTAGAAAACCAGCAATAAGTAGAGTAGCACCAGAAGCAATCGCCATAGCGGTACGTCCAATCTTATCTACAAGGAAGCCTGTCAATAGCGATGGGAGATACATTGCGCCTATATGGAAGCCAATAACTAATCCTATTTCTCTCAAATCATGTCCATGGTGTCCCATATGTACAGGTGTCATGGTCATAATAGCTACCATAACAATCTGCGTTAAGATCATGATTGTAGCTCCAACAACAACTCCACGTTTCTGTATCGTTGGTGGTCTAGAATTCTCACCTAAATCATTGCTTTCTTCTTTGCTCTGTATATTTGCGATTGCTTTCGCAACGACAAGTGGATCAGGGCGAAGAAATATAAAGAGTACTAAACCTGTGAGAATAAAGGCTGCGGCACCTAAAATAAACGGTCCTGCTAGTGCTGGCACGCCAATTGATGTTGCAAATTGACCCAATACATTAACCAAGTTTGGACCCGCAACCGCACCGAAAGTGGTTGACACTAATGCGATACTGATCGCCGTAGCTCGTTGTTTAGGATTTGCAAGATCTGTACCCGCATACCGTGCTTGTAAATTTGTAGCAGTCCCGGCACCATAGATAAGTAATGAAACAAAAAGAAGTAGTATATTGCTCGTAATTGCTGAAATCACTACTCCGATTGCTCCGATACCTCCGGCAAAAAATCCTGTCGCTAGTCCTATCCGTCGTCCAAATTTTTGACTAAGCCGCCCTACAAGTAACGCCGCTACAGCTGAACCTAAAGTTAATAGCGCGGACGGAACACCTGCAAAACTATCTGACCCTAACATGTCTTGTGCAAGAAGAGCTCCCACGGTTACACCTGCTGCAAGACCTGCACCACCGAAAATTTGTGAAATAACAATGATAATCAAAGTGCGTTTATATAATTTTCGCTGCTTTTCTGGAGAATCGATGTAACTTTGTATCCCATTTTCACTGACCATTATGTTCCCCCTTTATTTTAAAAAGTGACCATTTTGTCCGCCCACTCTACTAACTCAACACAATCATGCATCGTAGATATCGGGCAAACTGTATCATTATCAAGCATTCTAGATTTAAGACAAGTACCACACGCCATTAACAATCCATTTTGACTATTGAACTTTTTCAGCTCATCACTTACGTTATATTTCGGTTGCTGAATATTCTCACATTCAACAGCCTCACCCATAAGAAAAACTTTAACTTCGTGCTGCCTTGATAAAGCTGTATTGGCAAAACGAAATGCATTCCATGCCTTTTCTGGCTCTTTTGTTTCTAAAATAATTCCTAATTTCATACGATCTCCTCCATGGATGAATCTTCTTGATGAATATAGTCATTCCAATCCTGCACGCTTTTCTCTAATCTAAAAGCATTAATTCCTCTAGTCTTCAATAGTTCAACAGCTTCTACAGACATTAAACAATAAGGACCTCTACAATAAGCAACTACATCAAGATTTGATGGTAATGAAGCTAATTTTTCTTCTAATTCCTCAATTGGAATGGAGATCGAGCCAGGGATATGTGCCTGTTCAAATTCTTCTTTAGGTCTTACGTCCAAAAGTAACACTTCTCCATTTTCCATCCGTTTTTTAAGATCTTGTAATGACACTCCTTCGATCTCAAAATGATTATTTAAAAACTCCTCTTTAATGTGTTGAACTTGAACCAATTGTTTCTCAGATAGACGGCGAAGATTACTCATAAATTCCGAAACAGCAAAATCAGCAAGTTCATAATATACAAAGTTTCCTTGTTTCTTATAATTGACTAATCTTGCATTGTAGAGTGTTTGCAAATGTTGTGACACATTCGCAACAGACATCCCCGTTACTTTAGCTAATTTATCAACTGATTTGGGACTTTGCGACAATACGTCGAGTATTTCCAAACGTTTAGGACTTGAAATACTTTTTCCAATGCGAGCAAATTCGTTATACAACATATCCTTTAAAACTCGTTCATCAACCAATGCAATCACCTCAACTATTCAATTAATCACTTGAATACATCCATTGTATTTGTTTATTGATACATCGTCAACAAATATTTGGATATCGATCAATGCCTACCTCTGACGAGTTCCCCCCCCTTTAAGGTGTGGCGTCAGGAAAATGAGGATTTACAATGCAAGCAAGAGAAAATAAAAAACTCATCTGCAATTTATTTTTGCAAATGAGTTTTGTTTAAGCTTTGTAGGGGGAACTACCTCTTATTCATCTTATTCTAAAGTGGATTTGATGATTACATCCTCAAGTATCTTCCCGTGATCGACTGCTGCGTCTGGATGATTTGAGCAGGTGTGCCCTCGAATACGACTTGTCCGCCCCTGCTGCCTCCGTCCGGCCCCATATCAATGATCCAATCCGCTTGGCTGATCACTTCGAGATTATGCTCGATAACGATCACTGTATTGCCGGCATCCACGAGGCGGTTCATGATCCCCAAAAGGTGAGCGATATCCGACATATGCAGACCGGTCGTCGGCTCGTCCATCACATAGATGCTGCCCTTCTTATGCAGCTCACTTGCCAGTTTGATGCGCTGGCATTCTCCACCTGAGAGCGTACTGAGCGGCTGGCCGAGGGTAATATAATTCAGCCCCACGTCACCCATTGCTTGGAGCTTGCGTACAACTTCTTTTAGACGGAAAAACTCCAATGCCTGCTCCACCGTCATCTCCAGTACTTCAGCAATTGACTTGCCATTCAGTTTATATTCGAGCACCTCTTCTTTGAAACGTCTACCTTCGCACACTTCGCATGGCAGCTTCACGCTTTCAAAAAATGATAGGTCCATGTACACAACACCTAGCCCTTGGCAGTTTTCGCAAGCCCCCTTGGAGTTGAAGCTGAATAGGCTAGGGCTGACTTTATTCGCGGAAGCAAATGCTTTGCGCACATCATCCAGTATGCCCGTGTAGGTCGCGGGATTCGAACGTGTCGATACGCCTATCGCCGATTGGTCGATAACAATTGCATCCGGATGATTGCTGAGGAATACGTCGTTAATCAATGTACTCTTGCCCGAGCCGGCAACACCGGTAACTACTGTCAGCACTCCAGTTGGAATGTCTACACTCACGTTCTCCAAGTTGTGCAGCTTGGCATCCTTGATGGACAGCTTGCCAGAGGGCTGCCTGCAATCATTCTTGAGTTGTAACGGCCGTTTCATATGTGTGCCTGTCAAAGTACCTGACTCCAGCAGACCTTGGTAGCTTCCTTCGTATACGATATTACCACCGCGGCTGCCAGCGTATGGCCCAACGTCGACAATATGATCCGCTACCTTGATGACATCGGGATCATGCTCGACGACAAGCACGGTATTGCCCTTGTCGCGCAGCTTCAGAAGCAATTCATTTAACCGGTGCACATCACGGGGATGCAAGCCGACGCTAGGCTCATCAAAGATGTAAGTGACATCCACCAGACTGCCGCTCAGATGCTTCACCATCTTGACGCGCTGCGACTCGCCGCCGGATAAAGTATCGGTCTCACGGTCCAGGGTCAAGTAGTCAAGTCCGATATCCACTAGATGCTGCAGCCGCTCTGTCAGTGACTTGACCATTGGCGCGGCGGCAGCATCGTCAATCTCCCGAATGACGTGAATGAGCTGGCTGACCTCCATGGATGACATTTCCGCGATATTGTATCCATTGATTTTGCAGCCCAATGCGGCCTGACTAATTCTCGCACCGTGGCAGCTAGAGCACGGCCCCTCGGAGATGTAAGGTGCAACCGTTTTTTGTGTGCGCTCGGACTTCGTCTTCAAATCCTGCTTGATGTATTTGTTGGTGAACTTTTCGATGACGCCTTCTACCGTTATGTTTATCGTCTTCTCGCCGAACTGTGTCGCCACTTTCCTCGCTTTGCCATATAGCAGCTGTTCGAGCTCGTCCTCCGTATAATCACTCAGTTTCTTGTCGGGATCGAAAGGCCCCGATTCGACGATCATCGTCAAATCTAAACTATTCTCTGTATAGCCCGGCAGCTTAATTGCTCCTTCATTGAGCGATTTGGACATATCCACCGCTTTACTCATGTCAACGCAAAGGCTGCGACCGATTCCGTTACATTCAGGACACATGCCCTGCGGATCGTTAAACGAGAACATGTTCGCTCCTCCCACATAAGGCTGACCCACTCGTGAAAATAGAAGACGGAGAATGGGAGAAATGTCGGTAATCGTGCCTAGCGTGGAATGGGAGCCTCCGCCCAGCCGCTTCTGATCCACAATAACAGCCATACTCAGGTTCTCGATCGCGTCCGCATCTGGCTGCGGGTAGTGTGGTAGGAAAGTACGTACGAACATACTGAAGTTCTCATTCAGCAAACGCGTGGACTCTGCGGCAATCGTATCGAAAACGATCGATGACTTGCCCGATCCAGATACCCCTGTGAATATCGTGATCTTCCGCTTGGGAATACACAAGGATACATTCTTCAGATTGTTTTCCCGCGCAGCAGAGATAACGATATATTCCTGATTCAATTCGCTCATAGTTGACATCCTTCCGATTATGTTAATTTCTGCTTATTTTCATATGGGTAGCATCCATCTAGCATGAACCCGAGACGACTAGAACAAGTCAAATTGTCCGGAGAGGCATAACCCGGCTGCCAACGAAATGCAGCCGGGTTATGTTCATTCAGGTCAAGAATGCCGAGGTTTTATGATCAAGACTCAATATGACGACAACTAGCGTTTCCATTAGCGGATGATCTAATTTATAAATTCGAAAATCTCATCAACAGCTTGATGATACCCACCTGAATTTCGAAAGGACTCCCTTATCGTTTCGATTGCTTTCTTATAAGATGAGTGGCTTAATACATGATCTGCAGCTTCACGTAGTTGATTTGCTGTCAAGCCTTCCATTTGTAATGAAATGCCTGCTCCAATGTTGGCGACTTGCCCTGCAACGATCGGCTGATCCGCGCTTTGTGGGATTACCACTAGTGGAACCCCGTAGTAGAGACCTTCATGAGTGCTGTTCATTCCACCATGTGTAATAAATAATTTAGCATATTGCAGCACATCCGTTTGCGGAACATAATTTTTTACGATGAAGTTTGTAGGAATTTCCCCTAAATCAGAAATATGAGTCTTACTCCCAATTGACATAATAAACGAATGATCCGTGTTCCCAAAAGCCTCAAAACAAAGCTTATAGAAATCAATTGATTGGTTAAAGACGGTACCCAGTGAAATGTAAATTGGGCTTTTTTCCTCGATTGTAGTCAAGTCGAAGTTTTCCCCAGTTATTCTTGAAAAGATGGATGGACCTACAAATTTATACGTGTGATCGAATGCTTCACCATCAGGTTGAAAGTCCCTTGTTGTGTAAACGATGGTAAGTGGTGCAGGATTACAAAATACTTCGTATGGAGAATGGATCTCTACATCATATTTTTCTTTTACTTTTGCCGTTAGACTTTGAAATTGTTCATTTATAGGTTTAATGATTTCTGCAGGAACTTTCACATCAAATTGTCCCATCAAATTATCGAATGATGCTTTAGACTGTGCAAAAGTAGTACAAGAGCTGATTGCAGGAAGCTTCAGAATTTGAGCAAGTATACGTCCACAACCAAACATGGAATCATGGATGATGTAATCAAAATGCTCCCCTTTGATCTGTTCCAGAACACTTGGTATGACGATATCTGCCGTAAGTAGTAGACCGTTGACTCTTTCGAGTAAATAATTTCTCCCACCTGAGATAAAGGCTTTTATAAATTTCTGTTCGTCATATGTTCGTACTGTAGCCCCCGTCTTCTCAATACGTTCCCGAAAAGCCTCTATACAAAAGCACACGACCTCTTCTCCACGCAAAATAAGCTCTTGCACTACTGCAATCGTTGGATTGATATGTCCCTCTGACCCGCCATTAATAAATAAAACACGCGCCATTTGTACCATTCCTCCCTTAGAATACTATTTTCCAAACTATGTAATTCTAAGGTGATCTATCCTTTTCCATCGCTTAAATCAAATCATTGAATCAAGTGTATCATAGTACAACTATTACAATCTCGAGAATGTGATTTATGACGAAATAATTTCTGATTAATTACGGATACTTTAAAGAACAAATGAACTTATTGCAAAAAGAGACTGCCGGCACATTTCTCCGACAGTCTTTTTCTTTCAAGAAGTATACTTCTCATCCTATTCGCTGGACAATTCTTTGAGCGATTTGATTTTACCATGGGGGTGCTGTTCTTGCTTTCGTGACTTCCAGGCAGCTTCTTTCCTTCTCTTCTGGTGAGCCATAACAGATATCCTCCTCTGGAAATTGAGATGTATACCACTTCCTTATGTTGTCATTCATGGGCTTTGTTCATTCATGAAGATAAATTATTCGCAATTGGAATCTAGATCCGGAATTTTTGAAGGAACATTTTTTGCCTTATGTGGTCATGCTTCATGTCGGAACCCCTGTTATTGTCGGTGCTGGCATACTTGAAATTCCGAAGCTTGCTAAATCCGGTATGAACGGCCTCTTTCAGATGTCATTGGTAGGCGGGCTGGCATCGGTAGTATTTGCTTACATTACCGTTTGGTTAATGATGCGATAGTTCAAAAAACATGAAATTCAAGCGATGCGGCCATTTGCTTATTATTGCTGGATCGTTGGGGCCATCATACTTCTGACCTACATTGCTCTAAGCCAGGCTTTAGCCGGTACATCTCGGTGAATAGTTCGATATCCAACGAAGACAAGCCCCCTAGAATTCATCGTTTAAACCAATGTGGTTTTCCCATGCTAATTCTAAGGGGTGCACTTTATACGCTGTTAACCGGGAAACGAGGTTTTTGCTTAATTAGTGGTTTATGTCACATTTGTTCATTATAAAGGTGATCTGATTTTCGATCCTGTTTATTTTTTCCTTCGTCGCCTGGTCTTCATGATTGAGACCACGGAGCGAGGAAAGTTCCAGCTTTAGTTGGTGCAAATCTTCCCCCGCACTTGCGCAGTCGTAGCTGCTTTCGAGATTGTCCAGCATATGCTCTATCCTCCATTCTTTCTTAGGTATACTCCCTTATTATGGTGGATTTCCCCTTACTTATTCGGACTGGAGGCGTACCATTTATCGTTACATCATAAAAGTCACCGACTTGGCGACCTCTTTTGTATTTATTTGCCTACGGTCCGAATGGGGCTATGAGGTTTTCAATGCGTACAGCTGTGTAATCACCATGTTGAGCTTCTCTTTGATTAGGATCGCCTCCACATATCTGGCGGGAATGCCTTCATAGCCGTAGTAAATACCTGCCAACCCGCCTGTGATGGCGCCGATCGTATCGGAATCTCCTCCCAGATTTGCCGCCTGTTGCACGACTTCTGCAAAATCAGGCGCATGGAGTAAGATATGTAGTACCCACCGAAAGGTATGTACAACATAACCGCTTGGCGGACAATCGGGCTTCTCTTCAATGATGCCTTCGTATTCACTTCCCGCCACTTCTTCCATGATGACTGCTCTTAAGTTCTCGCATTGCAGAAGACGATTAGCGATTCTATTGTACATGACACAGGCTTCGGCGCACCTTGGATCGTAATGTGTCATCCGTGACTGTATGGCTGTAATTTCCTCCATCTCAATAGGATCTTTGTAAGCCAGCGCTACCGGCAGGCATCGCATAAGAGATCCGTTCCCGCCGCTTTGCCCAATATCCATGTGCGCAGATATGGCGGCTTCAAACCAGTTCCCTTCATATTTTTCAAAAACATGACGGATGATATTCCCGATGTCTTTAGGCCGTGATTGGTACCATTCCATAAAATATCGCCCGATCGCCTCCTTCGGCTCCCCAGGATTTTCGAGAATCCCTTCCGCCACGCAAAGTGTCATCATCGTATCGTCGGTCACTTCCCCCGGTTTCAGGTGCCATACCCCACCACCGATGATCTCTGTCAAATATCCGTATTTCACCTCAATCTCCCGCTCATTCATAAACTCCGTCGTTCCGCCAAGAGCGTCGCCCACAGCTACGCCGTACATGCCGCCTCTGATGCGGTCGAATAATTGTTTATCCATGCCAACACCTCTCAATCCGCTCATTATTTTTAAAAATCCATTAGTTTCCTCTTAGCATGATTATAACGCATCCCGAAGGCGGAGTATTCGCTGAAGTCCCGCCGTAATTTTGTCGTTATTAAGGGGCTGTCCCAAAAGTGATATGCTCTCCCCTTACGGTGGACAGGTGAAATAAATAAAACTACTACTGTAATGGGAGTTTTTTCATGCTTAATGCGTAAGAAAACGTTATCGACGTACTCTCATAAAAGACAGACCGCGTTTAGCGGTATTTTTTCTTGCGATGTAAGGATGCGGGATCTCCGAAGTTTATACTTTCTTATATCTTCAGAAACACTCTCTATCCTCGAGTTTTGAAGTCGTTGCGATTGTGCAACCTTTTCAGGCGTTTCGTGGTGTGGGAGGCAGAATTGATGCGAAAGAGCATCCTTTTGACCATGAATGACCTTATTGCGCTCAGAAAAAAGAAAAAGCCTGCACTTTCGCAAGCTTTCTATCCAAATCAAGCCGTTGTGTTCTAAATAGATGCACTTTTGCATCAATTTCGCTATTTGACGGGGTGCAGTTCACCTTTTGGGACACTTTCGTATAGTTAATTAAGGCTCCCAGAAGGGCCCAGAAGGGAGCCTTAATTATTATAGACGTTTGTGCCAGTATGACCTACCGTCATCTCTCTTATTGCTCTACCTCATACAAGGACGTATCCAACGCTTGAATGAATGGGGTCCACTCTCCTGTTGTGTAGAGCAGAAGCCGATGCATCGCACGTGTGCATGCTGTATAAAACAGTTTCCGCTCGCTTTCCCGATGATACGTTTGCGAAGAGGCGTCGTAGATTAGAACAGCATCGAATTCAACGCCTTTAGCGAGATACACAGGGATCACCAATGTCCCCTTCTCGAAGGTCGGTGTGTTCTTCGTCACGAGCTTCAACCCTTGGCATCCCTGGGATGTCAAGCGTTCATATGCTTCTTTGCTTTCGTCCGCTGTCTTTGTAATGACACCGATAGAGACGAAACCTTCCGCCTGAAGCTCTGTAAGATGCTCCACTATTCGCTGTGCTCGATTCTCGATGCTGCCCCCCTTAGAAAGGAGCGGTTTCCCGTCACTTCGTTCAAAAGGTACGATTTCCTTGGCATTCGGCAGCAGAGACTTCGTGAATTCCGTAATCTCGCGGGTTGATCGATAACTGCGAACCAGGCGAATTAAGTTCGTTTCAGATTCGCCGTAAAGCCGGATGAGCGGCGGATGTTCACCATACAACTCCGTTGCCTGAGCAAAGATGGCCTGACCGAAATCGCCAAGTACCGTCATGCGGGCGCGGGGAAACATTTTTTTGAGAAACTCATATTGAAACATCGAATAATCCTGACCTTCGTCAACGAATACATGTTGTATCTTAGTGTTCGTCCGAACGCCCTCGATGAGCTCTTTTAAATACAAGTAAGGTGTCGCATCCTCATAGAACAATTCGAGCCGGGTAAGTTTATCCATGGTCTGCTCACAGATTTCAGGCCAGAGAGAAGGAATCTCTGCTCCATTCGTCATCTTTTTAAAAGCAGCGCCTTTTTCGAATAACTTGGCGTACACCCCAACCATGTTAATGAATAACATCCGCTTTACAGTTCTCTTCAGCGGTTTAAATTGCTCCTTCACGACCATCCGGCGCAGCAGATCCTCCTCTCGCTCGGCATAGTCAAAGTCACCTTCGTCTGGCCTACGCTTACGGTTCATCATTTCACGGGCTTCTTCATATTGTTCAGCAAAGTCAAAAACGCCTCTATCTTTGTGCAGTTCATTATACGCTTCGGCGTATTGATCCTTGTCGAGATATTCAAGCTCCTCCTGCACCCAAAGTGCCTCCCGTTCCTTGCTCTCCAACAAGGCTAGCTCATGCAGCAGCCATTCTTGCATCAAAGCGATACGATTGGTAAGGCGAATGTTAGGATCATAGCTATAAAACTTTACTTCCATTTGCTTGGCCGTGATCAAATCTCGCTCCCGAAAACGAATGCTTTTGAATTGCATGCCCTCTAGCTGGAGCCACTGCGCATAATTTTGGAGAGCTTGAAGGAATTCTACGGATGCCTTGTATTGAATCCCGTTCAGCCTGGCCTCGTACCCTTGCGTTGATTGTTCTGTCAGCACATATTCGATCTGACCGAAGGGATCCTCGAGACGAAACGTCCGGCCAAGCCAGTAGTCAAGATATTCCTGGAAGGTCGTCTGCTGCATGTTTTCTTCACCCAACTCAGGAAGTACGGTAGAGACATAGCTGTTAAACATCGGATTAGGCGAGAAAAGAACGATTTGGTCAGCCTTGAGCCGATCGCGGTGTTTATACAATAGGTACGCCACCCGCTGCAACGCCGCAGAAGTTTTCCCGCTACCTGCCGCTCCCTGTACGATGAGCATCCGATTTCGATCATCGCGGATAATGGCGTTCTGCTCCTTTTGGATCGTTGCGACGATGCTTTTCATCTGATTGTCTGCACCTTCACCTAGCACTTGCTGCAACAATTCATCGCCGATCGTTAAGCTTGTGTCAAATACGTTCTTCAGCTCTCCCTCGCGGATCTGATACTGCCTTTTCAGCTTCATCGTTCCAGAGATGTATCCGCCTGGGGTTTCATATCCGGCCACTCCAGGGGAGTTGTCGTAGTACATGCTCGCAATCGGAGTTCGCCAGTCATAGACCAAAAAACTCATGCCATCTGAATCCACGAAGGATGATACGCCAATATAGACCTGCTCTGTATACTTCAAGCCGTCCTCGTGGAAATCGATGCGCCCAAAGTAAGGAGATGAAAGCAATCGTTTCATATTGTTCCATTGCTGCACGCGTAGTCGGTGGCTTCGTTCCCGTTCGGACAATAATGCCTCTTGCTGCTTGATACTATAAAAGGTCTCTTCAAAATCTTCGTTCGTACTTGTGTTTACGGTAACTTCCTGCCAAAATAGTTTGCGAATATCCGCCACCTGATCATAAAGTCCGGTCACCTCAGGTTCCAGTTCGATGATTCTTGCTTTCAGCTTTTCCGTAACCAGATCCAACCGGTCCTGTTCTTGTTTCCACTCCATCGCATCTTTCATCTTCCTGCATACACTCCTTCATTCAAATTTGTTGAAAAAGAATGTTTGACAAACGGCAATGCCATGTGGTAAGATTAAGGTATAAATAAGATAGGATAACCTTGACTTGTTTTGAAATGAGATCAGTGGTTTTTTAATCATATCATAGAGCTTCTATGCGCGCAACAACTTATTCTTACATAATTAAACCCGGCAAATCTGCCGGGTCTTTTTGTGATCATTTAGTTTATTCCGGTATAGATTTCTCGGAGGCTCTTAGGAAGTTTTTTGACAACCATATCGTAAGAGTGATCAATCATACTAAAGACATCCGACTCTAGTAAGGAACCATCGATCGTAATTGTATTCCAATGTTCTTTGTTCATATGATAACCCGGCTCGATGGCCTCATGTTGCTCTCTCAAGTTTTCCGCAATCACCGGGTCACATTTTAGGTTTAAATATAAATAATCCCCTTTGCTCTCAAAAATAAGCGCGAACATTTTACCTGCAATTTTGACTACCAATGGATCAGATCCGAAGGGATAATCCTTCGTCGCCCCCTTCTTATTTAAACAGTATTCGATGATATTATTCTTCAAATCAGTACTCCCCTTTGCGGATGACATCAATTCCTTATGGCTTGTACACTATTATAACTGAGTGTACCTCACTCAGTTATAATATAGAAAAGGAAATGTAATTATATTCTCCGATTGCTCATTGATAGCCTGAAAAAACCAGTAATTAAGCACCCTTTGTGGGCATATGGCGTGGAAGCCGCATGAGAAATCGATGACGATCAGCCTTTTTTAAGATAAGGTTGTTTTTTTTTCTTCCAAATCCACTTTAATAATATGAGTCAATTGATGCTTCCATTTTGAACGTGGAGCCGTTCCAATGGATAGCGACTCCATCAATAACTCAAAAACACATTAAATTATTGGCCTTTGAGACAGAGTGGCTCAAAGGGGCGATGCGTATATACAAGAGGTTCAGAGGGCATCGCATTCGAGCGAAAAACTGGTCTGAAAGAAATTGCAAAAAGAGAGCCCAATATGTTTCCACATTGGGCTCTCGGAATGATACCGTAACTGGCTGAATGATAGGAGCCGTATGAATCGAGAGGTTCACCTACGGTTCTGTGAGAGTCTGAAGATGAAACTCATTCGGTCTATCCGATTCTGTCTAATACTATCAGTATATCTAAGGGAGCATATCATTAATCCATTTTGCGGGTTTTTTAAAATTTGGAACCGTCTGGTACTCGATCGAATCTCCTACCATCTTTAAAAACTACCTTGGTATCCTTATTAATATCTTGAATGTCATAAACCACGCCGTCATCTGGTAAAGGTTGTTCAGTAGTAGTACGTTTAAAAGTTCCATACTTAGACTGTATTGCATCAACGGTATCTAAAAGTTCTTGTCTTTCTGCCTCGTTTAATTTCCTGTATCTTGGATTACTCGCTTGCCCCTTATCCATAGCATCTTCAACAAAAGGCCAAGCGATTATTCCACTACCGATTAAAAATAATGTACATACCACGACTATGAGTAGGTTTCTTCGTTTTTTCATTTGTGACCCTTCTCTCCGCGTAGTCAAGATCAATTTTATTTTAATCAATAGTTAAGTTTGCACCTTGGTCTCTTTTAGCATAACAATTTCCAGAAACCGTGTAGCCACTTCCATTAAAAACAGATAAAACATACTCTCCAGGTGGTACATTTAAGAATTGTATTGTTGCATTTGAACTAGAATATTTACCGGTAATAATTCTACTGTTTTGATAGTCTTTACCTGTAATGGAATATGTTAATTCGGGGTCTCTTATAATACTTAGTGAGTCAGGCCATTGAACCAATGTAATATTAATTGTTGACTTGCTTGTTACAGTAAGAGTCTCATATGCAGATACAATATCATATTGGGCTAATTTATTCCAACTTACAGCCACTGTTGAAGCAAATGGTATAATTCCTGGGATGGTTCCTTCAATTAAGTTAGAATCATGAAAGACAAGATTTTTTTGATACTCTTCAGCTTCGGTTGGCGTTAAGTGTGTTATGTACCCACCAGTTGCAGTAGCAGCATTAACGACGGAATTATCATTACTTTCCTCTACTGCAGTTGGATCTTCTGCTGCAAACGCACTTATGTTAAATCCAAGAAGAAAAATTACTGAGAATAAAGCTAAGAACCCTGATTTCAATTGTTTCATATCTTTCCCTCCTCAATTTTTTGCTACATAATATATAACACCTCAATAGTGGATAATGTTACATGATTTACTAAATAACTCTTGTGTATCTTCTTTTCTTTATTATGAAATGTAATAACTTCTAGGTTTGCTGATGGATACTGCACAACAGATGCCGGCATCTTGCCAATTTGTTTGCGAAACTTCCTGTGGCGTTGACAACCAGCGATGTGAAAACAAAACACGATGAACAAATAAGATTTGAAATTCACCGCCCACTGTACTGTGCTGTAAAGTGCACCTTTTAGAGTAGACATTGGAAATCCCCTTGGATAAACCGATGAAGTGTTTCCTGTTAAGTAGACATAATTTGTCACGTTTTTGAGGATCCCCTCATAGGTAGCGTGTTTCGTGAGATGATAGCTTTCTGCCTTAAATAGCGATACTTGCGTTCCTCGTTCACTTCCAGACATGCCAAAAATTTCTTAAGGCTCATATTGCAGAAAACAGTTCCCCATTTACGACTGCCTTTTGAATTGGTATGGTAGATTTCACCTAATAGGTACTCCTTTCTTTAGGTGATATTGTTCTGACAAACACGATTCCACCAAAGATTTGGAGCCCTTTTAACGTTTTCACAGAGTCGTTCTTTAGAAATTCAGGATAAATTTCCTTATATCAAGATGTAACTTTTTACTTTCGTGAAATGTGTTATTAATAGTTATAATGTACCAATCTCAAACGAATTATTTGCATAATATGGATATTAATATATACTAAAATTGTAGTATATTACAATTATCAGAGGTATAATATGAAAATTGGAAATTTTGGCAAGATTGCAGCAGTTGTATTAGTAGGATCACAAATTCTCGCTAGTCCAATCAGTTCTTTTGCTGATCATGGCAGCTCTATCCCAGACAAAATGTTAGCAGGCACTGTAATTCAGTATGATGAAAACAATAACCCAGTGTATCTGGAGACAGGGAAACCTGTACCCCTACAAAAAGCAGCCGATACCACATTGTATAAAACCCTAAGTCCTGAAGAACAATCAGCTCTAGATGAAGAAAACAAAATGGTACAGGGAATTCTAGACGAAGCTAAGTCTCTTCCTGTCATCCATATTGACAATCCGCAACCCCAACCTGGAATGAAGGTCATTTACGATGGTGAAGGATATCTCAAAGACATTATATACCCACAAGATCAAAAGACGATCGATATTAAAAGTGCCCTCCCGCAAGGCAGTCGGAAAGCCCCCGGTACATATACATATGGTGCACACAATAACTCAATTACGATAACTGGAACAAGTAGTGGTAAAGTGCTTGGAACAGGGCGGGGCACTACATTTACGGATACTGGAGGGGATCATAACAACAATATGAAGAAAGGAGACTGTGCAACAAAAGGTGAAATTGATAACCCTCGGTATGATACCACAATTACTGTAAGGAATCTGGACAAAGATATTGTTTATGATTTTCTTAAAGAAGACAATGGAACCCTCCCCGATGCTGTTATAGATATCTGGAAGGACGGAGTTTCATATTTGGGGCTAACATTTAGCTCAACTCTTTCGTTTAATGGAAGATACTATTATGAATTTTAAAATATGATAATAAATAATATGGATAGGGTACAACCTATCCATATTATTTATTATCCGGAGGAAGAGGATTATATTGAAAAGAAATCACATTCAAAATACTTGTTTACTATTGCTTTGTGTTCTTTTTTGTTCATCTTGTTCAAACACTTCCGATTCAATAAATAAGACGACTACAGGAACTATGGAAGAAAAAGACCCTATGCCTTTCTCTCCATATTTATCGATTACTTATACGGAATATGTGAATGGCAAGAACATAGATAACGGAATGGTAATGCGGTCTATGATTTATGATTTACATACGAAGGAAATAAAAAAATTAACGGATATCCCTTACACTTCTCAATCTCCTCTATCAGTGATTTCAAAAACTGACAATAAAGTATACTATTCTGCAGATGGCGGTGGGAAAGGAGATCAGTTATTTTCTTATGACTTAACTAGTCATAAAGAGGAGAAATTAACAGATGATATATTTGCGATTAATTATATTGTTCCAACCACCACTACAGGCCAACTGGTTTTAGCAGCTGCGCAGGAGAAAGGTGGGAATTTAAAAACGATTTTTCTGAATAACAAAACGGATTCTTTGAAAGTCTTGCATGACAAGGATACAGACACTAGCACATGGTGCGTAACTTATAATGATAAAAACAAATCAATTTACACAGCTGAATACTCAAAAAAAGCTCAATTCGAAGCTAGAGAGCTTGCTGGTAAAAAACAAAAGCCAACTGTTCCTCCTGATTATGTTGTAAAAGAAATAAACACGGAGACATTACAAGAGAGAGAGGTTATCAGGTTAAAAAATGAACAGGTCATATCATTAACCAGCAGTAACGATCAATTATTTATGGTTACATCACATTATTACAATCGTGGTGAAAATGAGTATAATTTCGTGGATATCCAGACTGGAAAACGTACCAAATTAAAGCTCTCAATACATGCAGCCAGTTCTACTGCCATAACAGAAGATAATAGTGAATTGTATTATCTCGGAGGTCCATCAGGTAATGACAAAAGAGGGATTTATTTATTTGATTTTAAATCCAACAAATCAGTACCTATTTTCATGCAGGCTGATGGATTTATTAATGAATTCTCTTTAATTAGTACTAACAGTAATGAATAAAAGCAATTATAGAGGGTTAAAGATATTTGTTCTATGAGACGTAGGAGATTGCTTAGGAAAAATTTCTTCGACTCATGAACTCATCCTGGTAGGACTCGCCATTGTGGATGACTGAGGCAAACATTTTGTTGTTGTCTCAAGCTCATGAACTATGTAAATTTAATTAAAAATAAACTCGCTACAATGACTAATGTAGCGAGTTTATTTTTAATTAAATTGATGTCTTGGAAATTACATCCCACTTTCCAAACAGCGTCAAGCCTGCCGCTTTAGCCAGCGACTCAGATGCCTGGTTATCAAGCTGGCAACGGTACTGGGGTTCGTATCCCTGATCAATGGCATACTTGCAGATGGAACGCACTACTCTGCGGGCGTGACCTTTTCCTCTAAAGGGTGTTAGAGTCAAAACTCCGAGATCTACAATTTTCGCATTATCCCAGGGATACATGCTGGCGGCGCAGACGAGGCGGCTTTGATCAAAAGATCCGAACACCGCCCAATGATCCAATTCCACATAAGCGTCATCCAAGTCTTGTTCCGAAGCGGAGGACTGGAAATCGGAGAAAACCACATCATCGTGCTCTGTTAACCGGCGCAAGTCACCCTCCAGATTTTCATGCAGTAATACGTTCTTATCGGCCTCTGAAAAATAAAAAAGATAATCTGCGCCATGCAGCTTGACCCCCGCTTCATTCAATCTCCGGCGAAAAGTCGATTCCGACAAGTCTTGTCGTTGAAGAAGGCCAACCTTATCGGCCATCGGAGGTTTCCAGTACCATGACCCGACAATCTTCGCTCAGATCGGGGTTGATCGAGACAGTAAAGACTACATCACTGTGGAGGACTTCTCCTTTCAAAAATTGTGCGCTCCAAAAGTCAGTAATCGTTTGTGAAAATAAAGGCATATTGATTACTCGACTATGTTGATTTATCAATATGTTCACTTCCTTAGGCATTGGAATTGCTTCAATAGTATCAAAACATATAAAAGTTAAACTAGAGATAGTTTGAATATAATTGAATATTCCACAAATTAATTTTTGAGTAGTCCCCTCATGCACACAAGGTGCCGCGCCGTATACCAAATGCACCCAACATCAGTAAGTTGTTCGTCCACGTATCTCGGACTGAGGTCCATTTCAAAAAAATAAAACCGATGACCTCAAAACAACTAGCCTTGCTCTCTTATCTCTTACAGTGAAATCCGTTCCACTTGGTGTCGCTTATTCAATCTGGACCGGAGTTGGAACGATTGGCACAGCCGTTGTCGGCCTTCTTTTTTTCAAAGAACGCGCCTCTCTGCTCCGTTTGATTGGTATCGTAGGCATTGTTGGAACAACTATTGGACTAAGACTAACCGTGTGAAGAGCTGCCGTATTGGGGACTTTCCTGTCGATCATCCTAATTGATTTCGAAACGTTGGAAGAGATCACAACATATCAAAAGCTGGCCAAGCGGCCAGCTAGATGTACTTATGCATTAAGCCAGTTGAGTACGCGAAACTGCTATGAGGTTTCCAAAAACTCGAGAACTTCACCATGTGGCCCTCTGTAAAAGACCGTATCCCATCCATTGGACAACGAAAGCGGCCCTTCCAGCAGTTTACATCCATTCTTTTCAAGCATTTTCATTATTTCCTGCAAACATTCGATCTCAAAGCAGAAATGGATACGATCATGGATATGTTTCGAATATTCATTACCTATCAGCTCAATCCGAAAGTCTCCTTGCAAAAGAAAGACAATGTTCTCATCTGAAACGTTCAAGCGATACTCCTCTCGAAACCCCAGCACATTTTTATAGAATGAAACCGCCTCTTCGAGCTTTATTACTTCCAACGCCACATGGTGTATTCTCAAGGCTCCCACTCTTATATGATCAAATGGACATCGCCAAATTCATGCCACAAATAACGATGCTCAATCGCTTCCTCATATGCTTTAAATAAAAACATTGAATCTATAAAGGCGGATAACATATCCAGGTGGCTTGCTCTTGGCTCATGGAAACCTGTGAGGATTCCATCTACTATTTGCAAGGGAAACTGCTTTTGAATATAGAGATTGGTCCATCCGGAAAGTGCAGCGTTCATTGCAGCTGTTTCTAAAGCCCGTACGACAGTGGTGCCTATCGCAACCACACGGCGCCCTGTAGCTTTCGCCTGACAGATGGTTTCCATGGTGTCAAGCGGAATATGATAGGGTTCGTTGCAATCCAAAGGCGTTCCTCCCCAGTTATCATCCATAAAATAGCTCAAGCCAGCGTGAAGCTGCAAAAAAACAATGTGAACTCCTTTTTTCTGTAGCTTAGACAGCAGTTCCCAGCTGAACGCTCTTCCTGCCGAAGGCATTTCTACCGAGCCGGGTACGGAAGCATAAACCGTCTGGTAATAGTCCATTCCCCAAGGCGTGTCGATATACTCATATCTTACAGGCTCACCATTCTTGTAAATCTCGTCATAGAGTTCATACCCCTCTTTTGAAAATTCAAGGGTCCAGAAAGGAAGAGATGGCACCTTTGCTATAACTCTTGCGTTTAGGCACTCAGAAATTTCGAATGTATCCCCAAGCTTTACATCTCTACCCATAATCAGAGCATCCCAAGTAGCTTTACCCCTTTTTCTGGAAAGGCGAATTTCGATGTTATTCATTGTTTTCAGAACGGCCGGAATGGTCCGGCTGTTGTTTAAAACAACCACATCTCCTTTGTGCAGATACTGATCAATACTGAAAAAATCATCATGTAGGATATGGCTGTTCTTTCGATTCAATACCATCATTTTTACATGATCGCGTCTGACTCCACGGCGTTCTGGAGGCTCGGAAGCGTTCAAGCTGTCCGGAAGGTCAAATTCAATTTCCGATGCCATCATTGCATTTCAGCTCCTTCCTGAAAGCTTGCCGCTTCAAGACGTTGCCCGTTTATCTCGCAAGCTTCTTCGGAAGCTAAATATAGAAAAACATCAACCACATTATCGGTGGAGTTTAACTCATAGTCGCAGTCTGGAACAGCTAGGGCATGCATTTCCGTGTCCATTTCTCCGGGATCAACCATATTGATCCTGACCTTAGTTCCGGAGCATTCATCAGCCCATGTTTGCGTCAACCCTTCCAGGGCAAATTTGGAGACACCGTACGCCCCCCAACCTGCATAACCAACGTTGCCGGCTGCCGAGGTTACATTCACAATGGAGCCTTGATTGCGCTGCAGCATATGAGCCAGTACACGCTTCGTAATCAGAAAAGGACCCATGACATTGGCTTTTAACACTTCGGCAAAATCCTCCTCGGGATAATCGATCAGCAGCGGCATCGGGCTTATTCCAAGTATGGATGCATTATTAATCAACACATCAACTCTTCCAAAGTAATCCTCTGTAAGTGCAACGAATCGTTCCACATCTCTTGCATTGGAGACATCTGCCGAAACAGCCAGCACTTTTGCGCCCAATCTTTCAGCCTCTCGCTTGACTTCAATAAGGGCTTCTTCCCCTCTGGCACAAATAGCAAGCTGTGCTCCCTTTCTTGCAAATGCCATGGTTAGCGATTTCCCAAGTCCTTTAGAAGCTCCCGTAATCATCACGACTTTATCTTGAAAACCATTCATATTCTTTTCCCCTTCCATATTTGAGTGATCTTGTTGACTTTATGATACTGGAAGGGGAGAATGGCGAAATCATGGAAAGGAGGTATCATTTTCTAATACTTTAGTATGAGAACAAGGTTCATATCATTTTTCCTCAGACATCCGGGTGCTGAATAGCATAAATCGCCGCCTGCGTCCGGTCTTGAACCTGAAGTTTTGAAAGAATATTAGAAACATGGGTCTTCACCGTCTGCTCCGTAATGACTAGAATATCCGCTATCTCCTTATTGCTTTTTCCAGACGCAATCTGACGCAATACCTCGCGCTCACGATGGGTCAATTGTTTTATCCGATGTTCTTCGTTCTCTTGCCAGCCAGTCATATGGGTCATCAGCTCAGAGGTTACTGCAGTATGTAATTTCTTTTCGCCGTTATATACGCTTTTAATGACCCTCGCGAGCTCATCCGGCTCTATATCCTTCAATTGATATCCGGAAACTCCTGCGCGTATTGCTGGAATAATGTGATCCTGATCGGAAAAGCTCGACAACATGATTACTCGAGTCGCAGGTAATTTGGAAAGCATTTGCTTCGTGGCTTCCACTCCATCCATCCCAGGCATCACGAGATCCATAAGAACAATGTCAGGCTGAGTTTCCATGGCTAAGCACACAGCCTCTTCGCCATTACCTGCTTCACCCACAATTTCAATATCCTCCTGTCGATCGAGAAAAAAGCGCAAACCTCTTCTCACCACAAGATGATCATCTACAATCAATACTCTAATCCCCATTGTAACCCCTCTCCATTCACGGTAAAACGATGCGAATGCGTGTTCCTTGATGCTCCCGAGTTATAATTTCTAATTCCCCATGCAGCAGTTCAACCCGCTCTCCCATGCTTTTCAACCCGATTGTTTGGGAGCTGAAGCCTTCATAAAAGGCAAATCCGCTTCCTTTGTCCTCAATTTCCATGACAACAGATTCTGTTGTTCTGACGATTCGCAGTGTTACTTCCGTTGTTTTTGCATGCTTTTTCACATTTTGCAGCGCTTCTTGGCCGACTCTCCACAAGCATTCCTCAACAAGCTGCGGTAGATCAACAACACCTTCGATTACAATTTTGAGATTTAAGCCGATTTTTTCTGCAAAAGTAAACAACGCATTAGTGACTCCCTCTTCAAGCCCTGGTGGGCGCAACTGCCATATCAAAGCCTTCATTTCTTTCAAAGCCTCCCGGGAAAGATCCTGTGAATACGAAAGTACTTCGGTTAGCGTCGGATCGTCGGTCATCTCCCTCGTCCCTCGCAGCGTTAAATTCAATGAAAACAGCAATTGATTTACAGAATCATGCAAATCACGAGCCAACCGATTACGCTCCTGCAAAACTGAGATTTCTTTTCGCTCTTCGATCAACCGTTCATTTTCAATGAGGAGGCCAATGTGATTGGTTAGCTGATCGATAACCTCCCTGTCTACCTCATCCAATTGATCATGCCTAATCATTAGGTGAATTTGAGTTTTACCCACTTGAACCGAAGTGCTTACCTCTTTTCCTGTTCCTTGAGCTTTACGCTGCCTTTCCACGCCGTATCCATTACATACAAGCTCAACCGAATTCCATGGGAAGCCTTCCAATAGTGCCTGTGCCATTTCATCCAATAGCCTATCGTAGCCGATCTGCGATCGAATGCTTGCAACAAAATGATTCAATCTCTCATAAAGCGAAGCTCTCTTTTGCTCCTTTTGAAACAGTCTCATTCGTTTCATGGCCGCTCCAATTTGAAAAGCAATGGACTGCAACAGGGCTAACTCTTCTGAACTAAACCGTACTTTATTCGGTGAAGCGACATTTAACAAACCGAACATTTCATCTCCTGCATAGAGTGGAACCGTCATATGATGAGTAATGTCCTTTGTGTCTCCAGCTTTTTTGCAAACCGAATTCTCAATGCGTTTGCATTCAATTATGTTCACTGCTTTCGTCAGTCTACCGCTCTTGTATCGCTCTATACACCAGCAATTCCCGCCGCACATTGGCTTTTTTTCATTAACTGAAAGAGCTGGAGGCAGCTGGAAATCCGCAATCAAATGATTTTTCCCGGCTTCATCCACAAGATAAATCCATCCCGTTTGTATCCCGGTAACATCGAGAAGCCTTTCCAGCACAAGCTGGAGCATAGGTTTTAATTCGTTACCTTGATTCAATGTCTCTGCAATCGTTTTTAATGTTTCCAACCGATTAAGTTCGTCCATGTTTCATCCTCATTATTTATTTTTCAGTCATCTCACCAATGAGGCCATAGCCTCTAAAACCGCTACTATGAAGTTTAAGGCCCAAGATAAACAAATTCAACTCATTGAAAACGGTTAATCGCACTATTACTGAGTTGATTGTTTCTTTATGGGATAGAAGTGGAGTGAATATATTTAAGGGTATAACAAAAAATTGAGGTGAACAAACTGGACATCCAGCATATAGCGAATGGGTTTAATCTACCCTATTCAAAAATATTTTTTAACCTTTAAACAGGACAAATGTCTAAGTTGTGTTTTATATCTGATACAAACACTTGACCTTAGGTCTGACCTAAGGTGTATCTTTAAGATATTCCAAACCTCAATTCATCATTAGGAGCGAACATATGAAGAGTGAAATTACGATTAGTGAATTAGCTAAACTGATGAACGTGTCCGTTCATCAAATTCGTTATTTTGAAGAGAAAGGAGTCCTCCTCCCTGCTTACATAGATCATAACCAATACAGAATGTATAGCATGGATCAAGTCTATCAGCTGGCACAAATTCTACTGCTTCGCAAGCTGGATGTGCCCGTTCAATCCGTTAAAGATTGCATGGGTTCATATTCTGCGGATCAATATCGACAGCTCCTTCATCAGTCACTTCGGGAAGTGGATAAGGAACTACAACGACTCAAAGAACTTCAGCAGTTCATCGACAAAGTTTTGCAGGAACAACAGAACTTTAGCTCGCAGCTCAATCATTACCAAATGAAGCGGAGAGAAACTACTTTTTTGACGCGTTGGATCGAAATGAGTCCGGGTACGAAGCTTAATGCCAAAATATTGGCCGAGCAGACGAAACACGTCACAAACTTGTTCGAATCGGACATTCATTATGTCAGTGATGATTCGAGCGCAATCACCTTATATATGGAAGCGCAAGCGCCCGGTGATCTTGCATTACCTGGTGGTGAGTATCTTTCTACTCAAAGACTGGTTCGTGAAGACGATGAATTGGATCATTTGATAGAACAGTTTTGCGACTATGCTGATGCTCATTCTTATGTCATATCCGGGCCCGTTATCATTATCGAAAGATCCTATTTATCCTTATTTAGCAGTAACGAGATGCACTACGAGTTGCTAGCCTTAATCAATTCTGATGGAATAGCGTAATATGGGCCTGAGGTTGGAACAATTTAAGAACTTATCACAAGGAGAAATATGATGAAAAAGAAAATAATGATTTCCATTTTGATCATCGTCCTATTATTTAGCGGTGCAGGACTTTATATTTTGAAGCAAAACAGTTTTGATATGACTGAGCAAGCGGTTGAGATCCAGACGCCTCAGGGCAAGCTAACCGGTACTCTCGTGTTGCCTAAAAACTACACGGGGAAACTAGGACTCGTTTTGTTTATTCATGGCGACGGCTCCATTGATGCCTCCCACGATGATGGTTATAAACCGCTTTGGGAGCGGTTGGCTTCCATTGGTTACGCCTCCTTGTCCCTTAACAAAAGAGGAATTAACGGATCCGAAGGAAATTGGTTGGATCAGAGTATAGATGACCGCGTGGAAGAAGCGCGACAGGCCATTGCTTGGGCAAAAGAGCAGCCGATGATTGACGAGAAACAGATTGGGGCTTGGGGAGCTAGCCAGGCGGGTTGGGTTATTCCCAAGCTTGCCAAGAAGGAACCGCTCGCATTTAGCCTCCTTCTATCACCCGCCATTAATTGGTTAAGTCAAGGAGAATATAATACACGCAAAGAAATGGAGAAAGATGGGGCCTCCGAAGCTGAAATTCAAGAAAAATTGGCCTATGACCGGCAAGTGCGCAAGCTTTTGGAAAAACATGCTTCCTATGAAGAATATAAAAACATAGCTCGCGAAAATAGCCTCATGTCGAAAGACAGATGGAACTTTGTCAGTAAAAATTTCCTGTCGGATGCCACTGATGACCTTCATAATTTCAATTCACCCGTGCTATTGCTTTTAGGCGGAGAAGATATAAATGTCGATATGAAGGATACGGAGCGGGGATATCGCAATATCGTAAAACCTGAGCTGCTAACCGTGGCTGTCTTCCCTGAGGCCGATCACTCCATGTTAAGCAAGCAAACAGCAAATTCGAATTTGCGGGCATTATTCATTAGTCTCTTCGCTCCCAGACAAATTACAATACCAGGTTACATGGATGAAATTGAGCAATTTCTACAGAAACTTCCTAAGCGGTGAAAATCTGCTTCTAAAGGAGAGGTTGATCATGACTGAAGCGACAATAACGATTGAACCAATGCAGGCCAAACATAATTTTCAAGTTGGGCAATTGCTTGTTCACGGATTTCGCGGGAAATTCCAACATCTTACGAACATGAATGATGATGAGCTCGCTCTCTTTTTTGAAAAGATGTTTGAACATTTCCCAGATGAACCGGCAAGCCAGAGAATGGTCGCACTGCAATATGGTGAAGTTATAGGAACTTTGTCTATCAAATGGAAAGTCCAATCGAACATGAATCATGAAAAGCAAAAGTATCCTTCCTTGAAGAGCTTTAACAGCTTTGGAAAATGGAACTTTCTTAAAATGTTATTCGGGTTATATTTTTTGGACCATAAACCGCAAGTGGGTGAATGTTATATCACTGACGTTGCTGTTCATCCAGATCATCGAAGTAAGGGTGTTGGAAAATTGCTATTACAATGGGCGCAGGATTTTGTTCAAGCAGAACCAAATCTAAATAGGCTAAGTCTATACGTTTCTGGCAAAAACCCGCGGGCTAAACATTTGTATGAGCAATTATCATTCTATACTCATTCACATAAAAATAATATAATGAGTCATTTTTTATTTAATGAATTGAAATGGTACTTTATGGTCCGGAAAATACAATAAGTTACAACTATACACACTAGGAGAAAAATAATGTAAACATCCTAAACATGCATAATCACTTGTGAACATGGATGATTTAAAAGTCGGTTATCCTCGTGTAGGAAAACCGACTTTTAATGTTTCTTCTTGTTTTCCCTATATGAGACAGGCAATAAAGGATGTGATAGCGATGAATATTGAAGCATTGTTTGAGCAATATGGATATGCAGTCTTGTTTATAGGATTGCTGCTAGAGTTCATTGCCCTGCCCTTTCCAGGTGAAATAACTATGCTTTATGTAGGGTATCTGATTAGCATGGGGACGATAAATGGATGGATGGCACTTTTTCTATCGTTTATCGGAACGACATTAGGTATGACCGTGACGTACTTAATCGGTTTGAAAGCAGGGATGCCTTTTATTCAGCGGGTAGGTAAATGGGTGTTTATTACACCAAGTAAATTCGATAAAACAAAAAAATGGTTTGCCAAGCGTGGTCATTTCCTCGTATTCATCGGTTATTTTATTCCCGGTGTTCGGCATGTGACCGGTTATTTGACAGGGATTTTGGGTTCCAATTTTCGCACCTTTGCGATCTATGCGTACAGCGGCGCCTTATTTTGGTGTACTAGCTTCATTGGCTTGGGTTTCGTGTTTGGCCCACAATGGGATAACTTGTTGCACCATCTTGAGCGTTACTCTTGGAGAATTGCAATCATATTAGTATTGCTTACAGTTGTTGTCTGGTTAGTCAAACGAAAGGCTCAATCGTCACGTCTCAAAGCACTCAAATGGGATGATGCGAATAAGTCAATCAAAAGCACGGATAACTGCCCTTGATCTTTCATCTCATTCATATTTGGGTATCCCCTTCCGTCAGACCTCAGGCAATAACGCTAAAAGAGGTTGTTCAAAAAGTCCGCTTTTGATCACGAAGTGAATCAGGAAGCAGACTCGACATCGAATCTTGAATTCAGCCGGGCCTTCCGGTGCTCACGTACCCAATACGTACGCTCCGCTCCTCAGTCCCTAGCTTCATTCAACCTTCTCGGTGCTGAAAACCGGCCTTTTTGAACACGCACTAATAAGAAAATCTCCCCACATAAAATGGGGAGATTCTTCGGATTGATTAGTAAGTTACGGATGTGTACGGGTACAATGTTGTTCCCCAAATCGAAACGTTAATGTTGCTGGTTAGTGGAATATTAGGCTCATCAATAATGTTTCTCCACCATTCCCAAGCAAGGCCTGTACATTCTCTTGCGAAAACTCTTATGTTCTTGGCATTAGCCGGGAGCGGAATCTCAGTCGAGAAATGGGCTGTTTTATCTTGCCAATTTCCTCCCCATGTCTTATGGGTAATGACTTCTTGTCCATTTTCATCATATGTTACTTCGTCCCAAGAAACATCAAACTGAGCTACATATGCGCCTCTATGGTCGAGTGTTATTTTGCCCTTAGCAAATTCTGTAGATTTTGTCTCGATGTACTCCGTGTTGTTGTGAATGCCGGCAATTGCATTATCTTTCAAAAAGACACTTGTATATGAAATTGGGTATGCCGGATTTTTAGTGCTGAACTGGGCATTGTCCTTAATTACATTTTGAATGACACTAAAGTCTTTCGTGACGATCTGGTTATGTGCCTGTGCATCGCCACCTAATACAACGGCAGTAAACGAACTGTTTTCATAAATATCTTTGTACTGTCCGCTAGATTGTATGCTTGCATTCTGGAGCAATGCTTTAAATGCAGCTTGTACATCGCTACTCTTTGAAGTTGTCTCCAATTTCACGTAAATGGTTCTGCCGTAAGCAACATTGGATACCATAAGCGGCGGAGCTTCATTGCTTACCCCTTTACGAGTTAATTCACTGAATGTCACTCCGTCGGCAAAAAGATCCGATGGATTGTTAGGGAGAGATGCGCTTACTGTATAAAAGATTTGCTTATAAGCCGCTACCATCACTTTTTTCTCGCCGTTTGCGACGGCGTTAAAGTCGATTCCGAGCGTATTGTTAAGCAATTGGCCGTTTACATTAAGCGCGCTGGAAATTTGATTCTTGCTGTAGACCATGGATTCTGCATACTGCAGCCTTGCAGGCAAGGTATGAGTTGCCGAATACTTATCAGCCCAAGTCGACACCAATTGATCAACGGCACCAGAAACACTGCCGTAATTTGGATTCTGAACCGTGATTGTATTTTCACTTTTGAGCCCAGGCAAATCAGTACTGATATCTAATGGTTTTCTAGCAGCCATTATCAGGTCAGGCTGATTCTCTGTAAAAGCCCGATTTGCAAGCTGGATTGCGCCTGGGTAAGTGCGACTCGTCATCGAATCAATAATGGATATATCTACTGGCGAGGTTGTAAGAGATTTCTTCTCACGTTCAACCACAAAAAATTTGCCATTTGATAAGATTCCCTCTTTGGGAACAATGCTGCTGATTTGATCTCCTGGTACGGCCAATACTTCATTGCGATCATAATTCAGGCTTGAGATCCCAGTATCAATATCATTGAGATCGTTTGGTGCTGCAAAGGAAATACTTGAATAAGCAAATACATTCAAACCAACTAATAAACTTACGAGCACTTTTGTTCCTTTCACAACTTTTGATTTCTTCATGATGACGCCCTCCTTCTTCTGTAAAAGAATAGTGCCAAGCACCTAGTGCCTAGTGCCTATATTAGTTATATCGGTACTTTGGTATCAAATTGTTAGTTTTTCTCAACTTTTTTTAAGTGCTAGATGTAACAATTTTACCAGACAATTTTTCAAGAATAGCTGTGCCAAAAAAAGTCCTGGCTCCAGGAAATCTTAGAGAAGATGACCAGAGGCGGGACTTTTTTAGATTAGAAGAAAGGTTATGAATTTATTGCTTTCTGTCGATAAGGTTGCGATCGGAGAAATAATGGTTCACAAAGGAAGTTCGGTACTTCTCATAAGTAAACGCATCGAAATCATCGCCGCAATAATGGATGCACCACGGGCTTTGCAAGACAGGCACTCCAACCGTATAACCGGCAAGCTGGAATTCCATTGACTGGGATGTATCATAGAAGTGGAATCCGTCGAATACTTCCTCGATCCATGGTACATCATATTGAGTTGCCATAAAGAACCCGTCTATAGCCTGAACCTGAATATAGTCTTCAGACTCCTTAAATCCCTGCTCAAAGCGCAATAATTGATACATTTCTCCGCGATGCTCAATCACTTGACCCGCACGCCCCTCCCCTTCCCACCAAATCCCGTTATCCGGTAAGGTTTCGCATCCCACAAGCCCAATCAGGCCTAGTTCCGGATGACGAAGGAACATGTCTACTAATTCGAATAACATACCTTGATGCACAATAAACGTATCCTGATGAATATAAATTTTGAACTTCGCTTGATGTTCCAATGCCCGGTTGTACGCGCTAGCCATACTGCACGCATCTCGGATCGCCATGATTTCCTTTTTATAGCCCGGCGGCAGAAATAGATTATCGATTTGTCTGCAAGCGTTCTGATACAATGCATCATTATTGACGCATAAAACAAAGAGAAATGTCTGAAGTTGCACCGAAAGGTCCTCCTCGGTCTTCATTTGTTTATAAATATATTACTGAAATGATTATTGCATTCCGCAATCTGGATTTAAAAAAAGCCGCGGCGCATCGGCAAAACCGCCGATACAATGCGACCTTTTCAGTCATTCACCTGCTCTGCACATAAAAAGTTACTTTTGTTCCTGAACCTAACATACTTTTAATATGAAGTCCTGTTCCGAAGTGCCGTTTTAGCCGCTGATCTGTGTTTATCAATCCAACTCCTGAACTGGTGTCCGCTTTTCTTTCGAATATTCGTTGCAGTTGAACTTCGTCCATTCCAACGCCATCGTCTTCGACACTTATCTCCGCATGCGTTTCATGGACAGAAATCCGAATAATTATCTTTCCCCCGCGAGCGCGCTTCATAATGCCATGTCGTATCGCATTTTCAACCAAAGGTTGGATCGATAGAAATGGAATATTTAGTTCCTTGTAGTCATCCGTTTCCCAAACAACCTGCAGCCTTTCTTCAAACCGTACCTTTTCAATATATAGATAAGAACAAACTAGACTAAGCTCCTCTTCAATCGAAACAAGCCCATCCATATCCTGAAATCTGAATTTATTCCTCAAAAAATTGCTGAACTCATCAAGCAAAATACGCATTTTATCCAAGTTAATTTCACTTAAAGCTGTTATAGCATTTAATGCATTAAATAAAAAATGAGGCTGGATTTGCGCTTGCAGCCATGCAGCTTCTAACCGCAACTGTTCCCGAACGGTTTGTTTAATCGTAGTTAGCGCCTCGATCCGTGATGTTATTTCTATTGCTTCCACTGGTTTTGTTACATAATCGTTTGCTCCCGCTAAAAAACCGCTTTGAATATCTTTCGGTTGACTTCTTGCGGTAAGGAGCAACACAGGCAGCTCTGTGAGTGTAAACCGCTCACGAATTCTTCGTGTCAGCTCATAACCAGACATCTGTGGCATCATAATATCGGAGATGACTAGATCCCATTCTTTTGTATACAATACAGCCAACGCTTCTTTACCGCTCGTTACCATCGTTAATTCATATTCGTCCGGTGGCAGTATGGCTTCAAGCACTTGAAGGTTGACAGGATCATCATCAACAATCAATAGAAGTGGACGATCACGAATCACCTTTATTGAGGTTGTTCGTTTCGCAGGTGGAGAGGTTTCCACTTGTTCCAAACCGACTGAGACTTCTTCATGAATTGACATAGACTGTAATGCCAACGGTTCGAATGAGTGTGCTAGTTCTAGCGAAAATGTAAATTTCGAGCCTTCTCCTAAAACAGAGGACACATCTAAACTCCCCCCATGAAGCTCGACCAATTGCTTGCTTATACTTAAACCTAAACCAAAGCCACCTTCAATTATGGTCTCGCTCGTATCGGCTTGCTCATATGGACGGAAAAGACGCTTAAGCATGTCCTCATCCATTCCGATCCCGCTATCCGTAATTTCAATATAAGCTCTTCCTTCTTTTGCAAAAGCTTGGATCGAAATTGAACCTTCATTCGTATATTTCACAGCATTATGAAGTAAATTGAAAACGATTTGAACAACCCGATTCTCATCCGCGATGACTGGAGGGAAATCTTCAGGAATTTGATTTACAATGTTCACGGACTTCACTTCCGCGTTTAATTGCAGCATATCTAGTACTCCGGTCACGATTGGTTGAATCCAAATGACTTTTTTCTGTAAACGTGGATTCCCTTCCCGTAAACTCATCACATCAATCAAATCATTTAATATCAATGTTAGCCGGCGTCCTACAGATAAAACCGTTTCAAGTTCCTTGATACTCCTTTCCTGTAACAAATGTCGTTCCCTTTTTAAAACGGATTGTGACATATTAAGAATGCCATGGAGCGGATTTTTAAATTCATGTGAAGTGTTTGCTAAAAATTGATCCTTATGGTCATTCATTCTTTGCAATGTTGCGGCAATCTCTTTGGTATTCGCGTGCATGTTAAAATAATCCTTGAACCATACAGAGACTAAACAACCCATCGAAATAATCAGATCAAACGGATAGTAGACAAGACTCAAACCGGTATCCCGCCAGTATAGCGACCAAATAAAATGATGAATCAGTGTAAATATTGAAAAAAGCAGTAAAAGATTGCCCTTGATATCCTTGATTACTTTTTTAAAGATAGCGATCATCGTGACACCTGCTGCAACACTACCTAGTAGAAAGTAAACTGGGAAAAGCATAATCACCTGATGGGAACCTAAAAGCAACGTGATGCCTGCAGTCCCTAAACTCATAACAGAAAACACAGGATACACCCTGCTCCAATAACGGAGTTCGCGATGATTCGTACACTGGAGCAGTGCATAGGACCCAATAATGAGAGCGAAATTAGCAAGTCGAAAGTCCCAATCAATGCCTATGTAAAATAATTGATGGAACAACTTCTCATCATTACTTAGTAGGCTAGAAAGTGTTATACATAAAGTCAACAATGAAAAATAAAGCAGCTTCTTCTCCTTATTTCCTAGTAAATACAAAATAAGTGAATAGATCGAATGCATAAGAAATATAATGGCTGCTAGAAGCTGCATCGAAATGGAGAATTTCATTTCCTTAGCAATGGCTTCTTCAGAACCGAACTTGATGGATCGAATAATGCCGCTGTTTCGACGATCCTTATAATTTGCTGCCTGAATCACGAGTTCAATTACGCCGTTATCGTCTGCCGTAAAAGTCGTAGAATATGGTAGGTTTTTTGCAATATAATCATCTTTCGTTTTCGCTACTTGCCCGGATTTAGCGAGCAAACGACCATTTATGTATAATTCAGATGAAGAGCGTACGCTGGGTATGCGAATACTATAATTCATGTCCTTTTCCGGATTTACAAAAATACGCAAGCGATAGGAAGCAAATCCATATGGTGTTGGCTTTTCAGCATTTAAAGCTTTATTCCATCCTCCCGGAACTTGGATAAGCTTTGGCTTATTCTTTTCTACTACATGCTGCCGGCGGCTATCCATTAACCATTGCGAGGAATAAAACTCCCATTCCCCATCAAGCAAAAGTACATTGCCATCTTCTGCATTCATATCCCGCAAATCTAATTGCCCATTATGAATGGACACCTTTTTTTGACCCGGGGACAATTCCATCCATAAAATTCGCAAGCTGGATAAAAAAACAATCGATAATCCTAGCAACAAAATAATATGACTCTTTTTCATTGGGTTGTTTGGCAATTATTTTGCCAAGAAACAGTCCTCTCCTAATCATTTTTGTTTGCCCTAGTAAATTCAAGTAGGCGCTCCCCCATAATATACCATAGCAATCAAAACAGAGAAATGGATGATAGAGACCGGCCCCCTCGGAAAAGTCAAAAAAAACGGCTTCAGGAAGTTGTCCTTGGCCGTTTTGTTCATTTTTCAATAATCATAGATTCGTCCACAAGCGTCCCCTTAATCCAAAACCACAAGGACTGCGGGCGACGCAGTCACGAACCAAGGATCATTTCCGCTCGCTGAGCACAATATACACCCCAGTTTCATCACTTTCCACCAGATAACCACGCAGCTTCGCGTTGCTGCCAGCAGCCAGATGATGGCCGCTCTTCAAGTCGAATTCCCATCCATGCCACGGACAGCGCAGCACTTGATCTTCCATCCCGAACCGATAATCGTACACTTCGGAAGGGAGCCTCGTCCCTCGAATCGCTCCCGCACATACCGGCGCTGCCGCATGTGGGCAAACATTAAGCCACGCATAATATTCATCTTCGATTCGAAACAAGCCGATTTTCATCTCTTTCACTTTCACAATAAGCTTGCCGCCGCTCTTGATCGCATCCGGTTCCGCCACTTTCACTCTCATGCGGGACCCGCCCCCTTATGCTCCGCTGGTATCGGGAAACCGTACAACTCTGCCGCGTTATACCCTAGAATACGCTCTTTCAACTTCTGGGGAAGGCTCCTCAGCACGACTTTCGGGTTGTCAAAGTCCCAATGCGGGTAGTCGGACGAGAACATGGCGATTTGTTCGGCATGCATCATCTGAAAGATTTGCAGCAGATGTTCTGACTTCTTCGGTTCTTCGATCGGCTGCGTTGTTACCCGCACATGCTCTACAATATACTCTGATGGCAGCCGCTTGAGCCACGGTGTTGAATCACGCAGTGCTTTATAGTTTTTGTCCATGCGCCACATCAAATGAGGCAACCAGCCTATGCCGCCTTCAATCGCTACAAATTTGAGCTTCGGATATTTTTCGAACACCCCTTCGCACACCAGGCTGTTGATATGAGTCATGAAATTCGCCGGTAAAATATTATGCCATTCCATATACCGGGTTGGGTACCCGGATGGTGTCGGCGCACCGGCAATCCCCTTCCCTTCGCTGCCCGGATGAATTGCGACAGGCAATCCATTCCGTTCCGCCGCTTCGTAGATCGGGTGGTAGAAGCGGTTGCCGTACGGCATTCGCGCTCCGCTGCCCATGACAACTTGCACCATGCCCGGATGTGGCCCCATCCTATCGATCTCTTTGGCGGCTTCGGCCGGATCGGAATTGTTAATCTGAATCGATCCTTTGAATTTCGGACTAACGCTGAGCCATTGGTCCGCCAGCCAATCGTTGAAAGCGGCGGTTACGGCACTAGCATAATCCGGATCGGCGTGAAGAGAGAGGGCCTGCTCTCCTCCGCCAGTTAGTATGCCATAATCGATTCCGAACGGTTCCATATAATGCTGCAGGACAAACTGCGGATCGCTTCCGGGCGTCTCACCGTTTTCGGACCTTGCGTCTTGACGCAGCACGCCTACAGGCGAATAATACTGCCCATGCACACCGATCCCGCTTTCGAGCCACTGCTGATGCCATACTTTCGGCAAATAGGGCAACAAATCATGCAGCTTGTCGATCGCATTGTGGACGTCAGCATCAACAATAAACGATGCGGATCGCATTTCAAGTCCTCCTTTGATTAGACTTACCGTTTACTTATTACCATACGTACGCTTATATGCCGTATTGTACATATCTAACAATTCATCGGCGCCGAGCTTCTTCAATTGATCCAAAAACTGCTGGTAGTTCGCGTCGGTAATCGGCATCTTGCCTGTTACGAATTCCGTAATTTTCTGCTCTAAAAACTTGGTGAGCGGGGTCAGCTTCGATTTTTCCAGATCGAGCTCTTCCGTCGTCTTCACGATCGCTTTAGGCGCGGGGATGATGAAGTTTTCATAGCTTTGGTTGATTCCTTTGCTTTTGTCGTCGAGGCCTCTCTCCCACGTTGCGCGTGCCAACGCGTTGTTCAGCGAAATGTTGTCGTACCATACGCCGAAATCACGGCGCAGCGGCACATAGGGGCTAGCTCCGAACTCTTTCATGAAGACGGGCTCCCCGTTCTCGAGCATATACGTCTTGCCTTCAATGCCTATCGACAAAAATTTGGTACCTTCTTCACTCACCAGATAGTCGAGAAATTTGACTGCTCTCTCCTTATCCTTAACTTTTGCCGAAATGGCCCGCCCCGCCGAACCGACGACCGGACGGGAAAACTGGTAGTTCTTTATGCCGTCTGCGGCAAACTCGGGCAGCGCATCCAAATTGTAATCCGGTATACCGGCCTGCTTCGCTTTGTCGATCATCGGGTTCACTTCTGCCTTCCAAAAGTACGTTACGGACGACTTCCCTTTTAAGAACCGTTCTTCCCACTGATCCGGTGTCAACAAATAAAATTCGGGGTCGAGCAGTTGCTCAGTGTATAGCTTATTCATAAATACAAGTGCATCTTTATATCCGCTGTTGTATGGCGCGAACTCGTATTTGTCGCCCGTCGGGCTTTGGTTGAAAAAGCCTGTAATGCCCGTAAATATTTTTCCGAATACGGTATACATACCGGTATCACCTGTGACCGGGGTATTGAAGCTGAGCGGGAAGCTATCTGGCTCTTTAGCCTTCAAGTCTTTCAGGAATTGATAAAATTCATTAAGATTTGTCGGGGCCTTCAAATTGTATTTATCCATCAAATCTTTGCGCGCCATCCAAATATAATTGAAGCCTTTCCCCGCGGGGTCACCTTCGAGTACAGGAACGTCGTAGATGCCGCCGTCCGCGCCAGTCGCCACGGCTTTCGCTTCGGGATAAGTATCGTACAACTTTTTGAGATTGGGCGCGATATACAAATAATCTTTCAAGTTCAGGAACACTTTCTCCGGCCCATTCTCCCTAGCTTCTTGATTGGTCGGCTGACTAAAATCGGTGACCGTGTTGGTGGCGATCATAATCTGCCGCTTCTCCGTCAAGCCTTCTTGGCTGACGACCTGCCAATTCACCTTGACGCCCGTCTTCGCTTCGATTTGCTTGAAAATCTCCCAATCATCCTTTACTTTTCCTTCGGTGCGGTCATAGACGAGCCAGGAGAACGTAATTGGCTTTTGCGAACCCCCTTCGTTTGCCCCTCCTTGCGTCCCGTCTTTTCCGCTGCAGCCCGCAGTCGAAACGCCCAGCATAACGGCAGCGAGCATAATGGCCATCATTCTTTTTCTCACTTGTTTATACCCTCCCACTATAAATTAATATTTTCTTTCATTTGCTCTTGTTTTCTTGAGATTTCAACATCGACTATTTTAAGAGTTAGAGATATCATGTTGTGGTGGCAACGGTTATGAGAAATAGCGTAGGTGGAAACAGAGGTTGAGAGATAATTCTCATTCTCAATCTGTGGATGCGTTGCTATGATCGCACTTTGGATATCCACACCATTCCCTCGACGGTTTACCCTCCCATGTCACGCTGGGTCTTCGCCCTTACATTCCTTCGTTCTACCTCTCAAGGGGTGGACGCCGTTTTCTTGCTCCTTTACTGGGTCTTTGCCCTTAT
>JAIRVF010000059.1 GCA_031254035.1 Paenibacillus sp. | reverse complement strand
CGCTCGACTTGCATGTATTAGGCACGCCGCCAGCGTTCGTCCTGAGCCAGGATCAAACTCTCCAAGAAAGTTGGAAGAATCTGCTCACCCGAAGGGGAGTAGCTTTCCAACGAAAGTTTATAGCTCATTTTGAATCTGACGAGATATAATGAATTTTTCGATTGAGCAAGGCCAAATCGGGAAATTCATTATTAAAATCTCATTTCGCTCCGTGAATCATTCAGTCAGAAGACTCGAACCAATTCACTTCGCGGTCGACCTTGCAAGCAAGGTCTTTATCTCACTCGTTGTTCAGTTTTCAAAGATCAAATTCTTTCGTTTTCGGCGCCGCTCGTTTATCTCAGCAGCAACTTTTATATCTTATCATATCCAGCCGTTTGATGCAAGCTTTTTTTCAAAAACTCTTTTTGAAATTTTCGCTTGCCTCGAATCACTTTAACGTGTTTTCTTGGCCGGAATTAGAATATACCATGTACGTATAAATAATGCAATACTTTTTTGTTTAGAAATTTTAAAGCACTGTATTTACCCGATTAAGGTTGCCTGTGCCATAAATAGCACGATCGAGCTCTCGAGCTTCAATTATTTAAAAACAAACTGGGATTAACAGAATTCCTTCTAGGATCAGAACAGGTTTCTTTGTTAAAGAGATGCCCCATAGATTCTCTGGTCCTTCCATCTCCGTTAACTGTAAAATTAGCTTTTCCAAGTCCCGTCTGCTTTTGAAACTTGCCATTTTCCGTTTTTGTATTCAATAATCACTTTCGTTCCGATAGCTCCGTCACCAGCTCTATACTTAGAGCCTTCGATAACAATTCTATTGTTTGAAATTTCAGTCTTTTCGACACGCAGCAGTACGCCATTAAGCACCATTGTTTTTGGGTTATATAACCCCTTCTCTTTTAGTTGCTCATAAGTCGCTTCCATTACCTCTATATTGTATTTCTCAAAATACTTTAGAATTTGTTTCTTGTCAGTTTCATCGATATCCTTCAAATTATTCATGTCAATTGCAATATATTTCATATCTCCATTTAAACCCTCATCCATTGGCATGTATGCATCTAGTGCCAAACTATACAATTCTCCCATATCTTTTGAGGGATTGGCGCTCGAACATCCGGTTGTTAACATTATGCAGAGCAAGAACAACCCGAGAAAGAGTTTTTTAACTTTCATTTTAATCCCTCCCTCGCTTCATTAAGACGGGAAATATTTCTTTATTGTTTCAAGTTATGAAACTAGATGAGCTAGATAGCAATAATTTTTCAAAAAAAGCCTTTATAAAACAAAAGAGCCGCCTCCCTCCCGCAGAAGGAAAACAGCCCTTTTCTTCTATATACTTTACTCTGTACCCATGAAGACATAACGGATGATAACAATCAAAGCAAGGAACCACATGAGCCAGTGTATTTTGATATCACGTTTTGTAACGACTTTGGCGAAAACGGCCAGGATGACATAAGACAGAATACCAGCCGAAATACCGTTAGCAATACCGCCAGTGAAAGGCATCAGAATGATTGTCAAAAACGCCGGGAAAGCTTCAAAGAAATCATCCCATTCAATGTTGCGGACCTGGCCCATCATAAGCACGCCCACAATGATCAATGCCGGAGCCGTTGCCGCAGAGGGAACAACCAAAGCCAGCGGAGCAATGAACAGGGAAAGAATGAACATTACGCCCGTGGTGACAGCCGTCAGGCCCGTGCGTCCGCCCGCTTCAACACCTGCTGTGCTTTCAACAAACGCTGTAACCGTACTTGTACCGAGAACCGCACCTGCACTGACGCCGACAGCGTCGACTAGCATGGCTTTCCCGATTGTCTTTTCGCCTTTTTCCTTGTTCTTCATCAGACCGGCACGAGTAGCTGTACCCACCAATGTACCGAAAGTATCGAACAATTCAACGAAAGTAAAGATAAATACGATATCAAACAAACCGATGTGAAGCGCGCCCTTCAGATCCAGTTGGCCAACAGCCAGGTTAGAGAATGAAGGAATCCAGTTTGCATGAGTCAAACCGCTAAGATCCGTTACCCCCATCGGAATACCGATCAGCGTTGTAACTACGATACCGATCAAAAGTGCGCCTTTTACACGAAGCACCATCAGAATAGCAATAAACAAAAGACCAATCAAAGCAAGAAGAGCATCTTTATGTGTAAAGAAATCGCTAAGCATCAAATTGAAACTCGCGCCGCCAACCGGTACGCTTACATCCGTGCCTGGATTAACCGTAATGGAAATCAGATTACTCAGTTTGAAGCCGATAAGGGCGATAAACAAACCGATACCGACCGTAATGGCGATTTTCAAGTTTTGCGGAACGGCAACCATCATCATTTGGCGAACCTTGGTCACAGTCAGAATGATGAAAATGACACCCGAGATAAATACCGCACCCAGTGCTGCCTGCCACGTAATTACACCGTTCGAGTTGAGAACTACCGTCATAAAGTAAGCGTTAAGCCCCATACCTGGTGCTAGTGCAATCGGAATATTAACGAACAATCCCATCATAATCGTAACCAAGCCGGCTCCGACAGCAGTCGCAAAGAATACACCCTCATTCGGAATACCCGCGCCGCCTTCACCCAGAAACAATCCGTTGACGAACAGGATGTAAGCCATAGCCATAAACGTGGTGAGACCGGCAATGATCTCTGTTCTAACATTCGTTCCGTGTTCCTTTAACTTAAAGAAGCGCTCCATTTTAACTGAATCCCCCTTAAAAAATTGAGTCAGGACGACAAAAAAACCCACAGACCGTCATGGATCCGCAGGCGTATTCATAAAAGAAGAGTGAGTTCGTCCGTACATGCGCTCATAAGGATGCCCTATCCAATAAGGTATACCAAGCGCAAGCAGGTTATCCATCATCTCATCTTTTTCGTAGCCAGATCATTACGGTGATCTCGTAGAGACTCCCGGGCCAATTCCCGGGATTATACGAAAAAAATTTTTTTATATTGTCGTTTCTCACATCATTTATTTTAGAGAAAAGAGCGAAACTTGTCAATACAAAAAACGAATATTGGAAGTATTGGTTACGCTTAATGTTCGGAATTGGTGCGAATAACGCGCTATTTCCTATTCGATTTCAACGATCAATCCAATCTCCACCGGAGTATTGAAAGGAAGTCCATTCGCCTAAATCGCTAAACGCGCATATTTCAAAAGGGATAGTAATCGTAGTCAACGGGGACATTACTTCTAGAAAAACATCCATCGACGCCTCGTTAGAGAAGGCAGACAGCAGTATTTCGCAGTTGCTCTTGTTGTGATGTCAGATATCAGTTCGGCCCACGGTTTATCCCCTTTGGCGGCTTATAAGAAAGGCAGGTGTTCAATCCATGCATTCATCAAACGACGATTACGAAAACAATGATGTTTCCACCGTACAGTCGCAGCGCAATGATTTGATCCCCGAAGAGTTCCCGGAAGGGCCTTACGGATCGAGCCTGGAGGCGGAATCCATCGGCAAAAGCAAGCCATGGCTAAAGGGACAGAACGGCCCTCGGCCATTTGGCAACGAAAACCTTCAGCTGCATGAAGCTGACGGGCGGGAGTATCCCGGTGAAGATCGGATGACGAATGATGCTGAAAGCAAGCCTATAGAAGAAGAATAAGACTAGGATCATTTTTTCAAAATGCAGTCGTATCAAAAAAACCGTTCCCCTCAAGGAGAGGTAGACGGTTTTTTGGTATGTTTAAGATGATTAAGTAAGTAGCCTGTTATTATGATATAAATTTAATATCGGATTCCAAACTGTGTTGATCAATTGCCTCTAAAGCCGCTCTCGCCTTTTCCAACCTTTTTTGGTGATATTCTCTAACTTTATCCATAATTGTCTTCCGAGCTTCCTCGACCTCATTAGGGTTCAGCAGCGCCATTTGGTAAGAGCCGGAAAATTTGGTCTCTTCAACTTTTCCGATCATGCTTTTATCAATTCTTTGACCTGCACAAACATAATAATTGGGCCTCACTTCAATATTCTCAAATACATCCACTACTTCTGTGTATTCTCCGGATCCGAATCTGCCTGATACCATATACATTTGCATTTTCCTTACTCCTCTCTGTTCGTGAGTATGTCTTGCAAATACTTCATGATAACATTCTGAGATGTTCTGGACTGCAATGGTTATTGTAACCATTTTAATGGAATCCTGGCATTCGTCAATACTATTCTAATAAAAAAATACTCACTTCTATTTGCTGAATAACGCAGATAAAAGAGAGTAGTCTTTGTTGTACTTATAAGATTAACTATTAAGGTAAACCCGGAAAAAGAACAATCTTATCAGGAATACTTTAGTATTTTCTTTTAGAAAAATTAATCGGTCGTTCCCTCAATGTTACATTAAAATCGTATTAGACCTTTTTAACAAATTCGGATTTTAATTTCATAGCTCCAAAACCATCAATTTTACAATCAATATCATGGTCTCCATCAACCAAACGGATATTTTTCACTTTTGTACCGATTTTCACAACTGATGAAGTTCCTTTTACTTTAAGATCTTTGATGACTGTGACAGAATCACCATCGTTTAACACATTTCCATTCGCATCTCTAATAACCTTTGTATCTTCACTATCTGCGGTTTCTGATTCTAAAGTCCACTCATGAGCACATTCAGGACAAACAAGAAGATTTCCATCTTCGTACGTGTACTCTGAATTACATTTCGGGCAATTTGGTAAATTAGACATATTTTGATTTCCTCCACTTGTTATCATTTGTTTTAATTCTATCAGATCATGCCTTGCAAAACACTGTTCATTCCAGGAAATAGACGGGCAAGACATTAAAATATATCACAAAACAACGATCTTATTAGATATATTCCCCATAAGCCATGGTATTAAATAGTTAAATAGTAATGAGTGTGAATGGGTAAGTAAAGCGTCACGTAATTCAAACCCTTCTGACGATTCCGTTCCCTCCGCTGCTTTCGCTTTTTCCAAGCACTATTCATTATTTTTGAGCCAAAAAAACTCCCTTTCATCTCGTAAATAACGCAGATAAAAGAGAGTTATTTTTAACACTCAATTGCTGTAGGTGTAATGAGATCTGCCTATTCCCATTCAATCGTTGCAGGTGGCTTGGAAGTAACGTCATACACAATACGATTCACGTTCTCAACTTCGTTGACGATACGCACCGAAATCTTCTCAAGCACATCCCAAGGGATACGTGCCCAGTCAGCTGTCATGCCGTCGATGGAGGTTACAGCACGGATGCCCACAGTGTAGGAATAAGTACGTTCATCACCCATTACGCCGACACTTTTCATGTTCGGAAGAGCGGTAAAGTACTGCCAGATTTCACGGTCAAGACCTGCTTTAGCAATCTCTTCACGCAGGATGTAATCCGAATCGCGTACGATCTTAAGCTTGTCTTCTGTGACTTCACCGAGAACACGGATGGCAAGACCCGGACCCGGGAATGGCTGACGCCATACGATTTCTTCCGGAAGGCCGCATTCTAATCCGACTTTACGCACTTCGTCCTTGAACAAGCTCTTCAAAGGCTCAACCAGCTCGAATTTCATGTCTTCAGGCAGTCCGCCGACATTGTGGTGAGATTTGATCGTTTGAGCCGTAGCCGTTCCGCTTTCTACGATATCCGTGTACAGCGTGCCTTGGGCTAGGAAAGCAAAGTCGTCGAATTTAGCGGATTCTTCATCAAATACATAAATGAACTCGTTGCCGATAATTTTGCGCTTTTTCTCGGGATCGTCCACGCCAGCCAGTTTGCTGAGGAAACGTTCACGCGCATCGATTTTAACAACCTTCATATCGAATTTTCCTACGAAGGTTTCCATTACGCTCTCCGCTTCGCCTTTACGCAACAGTCCGTGATCGATGAACATACAAGTCAGCTGATCGCCAACCGCTTTATGAATCAGCATCGCTACAACGGAAGAATCGACGCCGCCGCTGAGTGCGCACAATACTTTACGGTCACCAACCTGATTGCGAATATCACGAATAGCATCCTCAATGAAGGTTTCCATACTCCAGTTGCCTTCACAATGGCAGACTTCAAACAAGAAGTTGCGGATCATTTCATTCCCGTGAACAGAGTGGCGTACCTCTGGATGGAACTGCACCGCGTAAAGCTGCTTGTCCAAGTTGCTCATCGCCGCAATCGGCGCAGATTCCGTGCCCGCATCCAGCTTAAAGCCTTTCGGCATTTCAACGACATGGTCCCCGTGGCTCATCCATACGGTTTGCTTAGACTCCAGCCCTTTGGTCAATGTCGTATTCGGAGCAAATTCCAGATCCGCCTTGCCGTATTCCCGTTTCGCCGCACGTTCCACTTTACCGTCCAGCTGTTGGGCCATCAGTTGCATTCCGTAACAAATGCCGAAAATAGGTACACCCAGGTCATAAATCGCTGGATCCACATGAGGTGCATCTTCTGCGTATACGCTCATCGGTCCGCCGGAAAATACGATCCCTTTCGGGGAAAGCTCACGGATTTTATCGATCGATGTATTAAAAGGTAGCAGTTCGCTATAAACTCCCAAATCGCGAATGCGTCTTGCAATAAGTTGGTTGTATTGTCCGCCGAAGTCTAAGACAACGACGATTTCATTTGGCTTATTCATTAACGTGCCTCCCTCAATTGTTGAAATTAATTATACGCAACGATAATTCATACCGTCAAGAAAACCAGGCAGTCAAGCTTATGCCACTTTTTTGGAGATCTGCAAACAGCGGCGCAAGAATGCAATACATCTGCTCCGATTCATCGGACCTTCATCATAAGCTATCATTTCCCAATCGACCGTAAAATCGTGCAACATTGCGCGTAATTCTTCTTGTTCAACCGGGAGGCTTCTGACATACTCCCTTATTGTACAACCGGATGGAGCAGCCCCAAAACGGTGCGAGAGTGCATGCCATACAGGAATTGCATTCCTAAGGAGCTCATCCCTGTCAGGAAAATGGCGCCTCGTTAAGTGAAGCCGCAGCCATAAAGGTATTAACCCCAGCCAAGGCTTCAATTGAATGACAGCCAGTGTCAGGATCGCAGCCAAAACTGCTGTTCCCGCCAATAAAAGCTTCTTGCGCCAAATGAAATCAACGGTCCATAACAAGCCGGACGCGACGTGTTCCGCCATCTTCCAAAGGAAGTCACCACTTACCGTGGAGATCCGATGCAAAGCGGAGGCCGGATGGACCGTACTACCGGAGGCCACAAGGCCGGGTGTAGGATCAAACGGAATCCAGCCCGATTCCGGAAAATAAACCTCGACCCAGGAGTGAGCATCTCCCTCGCTGACCGAATACCGATCCGGGTGATCCAAATCCTGTTTTCCTTGGGCAAATCCCTTAACGTATCGTGCTGGAATGCCCTGACTGCGAAGAAGCACCGTCATGGCGGTCGAGAAATGGTTGCAGTACCCCTCATGGGTCACAAACAGGAAATCATCAACGAAATCCTGCCCTTCAGGCGGTACCCTCGTATTGAGCGTATAGGTCTCATGCTGGCTCAAATAACTCTCCACTGCTTTCACCTGCTCATAGCGGTTTAAGGCATCTTTGGTAATATTGGCAGCCAGATTTTTTACCCGCTGCGGAAGCTCCTTCGGAAGCTGCAGATAATGTTCCTGGACAGGTAATGGGTCTGATCCGCTTTCACTCTTGAGCCGCTGTGGATCCTTGCTCGGAAGCTCCACCTTCACGGTATAACCTTCCACCTGCGGTTTCCCCTTATCCAACATCACCTTGACCGTCCCAGCATTCTTGTACCGCTCGATTGCGGCAGGCAACGCGCTTCCTTCAGGTGATAATTGCAGGTCTACGATCTCCGTGGGCTCTCCTCCGCCAAAGATCGGGAAGCTTTGCAAAAGTGGTTGTTCGAATGTGATATGCTGTGTAATGATCTTCAGTCCTTCTGACTCCTTGTCCGGTTGTTCCGCAATGGTACCGGGCACATAACCCGTTTTCACATCTTCTTTAGGTTCAGACCACTTTCTGCCGTTATACTCGCTGAAGGTTTCCCCGCGCCAGTATGTGGCAACCGGAGTTTGTGCTGTAAAGTAAATTCGGCTGCTCTGACGGAGGGGAAGTCCCATATCCTCTTCTTCACCCGCCAAATTATATCCCGTCACCGCTGCAGCCTCACCGCCGTTGTATCCGGTTTTCACCCATTCCCCTAAACGCTGCGCAGCTTGCTGCAAAGAAATTCGGGCTATGGGCTTTGGCTGCGTCAAGCTTCCCCCTAGCCAGCTTCCTATGACGAGAATCAATACTATTGCTGTGAGGATAAAGATCCAGCGGCTGTATACCAGCTTGGAAATGTTATGGATTTTCCCGCTTTCCCGCAGTCGTGAGAGATGAACCGTCCCTTGCAGCATGAGGGTAAGCGCACTGGTCCGGATGATGTCGCCATAAACCGGAAGATCCAGCAGCGTTTCCAAGCAGAACAAATAGACCAGCGTGGCCACTGCGAAAAGCAGGACGCTGCTGCGAAGCAGCGCCAGCGATTGGACCGAGTAGACGAGCAACGCCCAGCCGATCATAAGCACCAGCATGCGCGTCTCCTGGCTGATCAGGGAGAATTGGCCTGTTGAAAACAGCAGCTCTATATCCTGCCGCAACAGGGAGAAGGAAGGTAAGAAACCAATCATTTCTCCGCTTTTCCTGAACACATAAGCCCAGACCCCTAACGTACAAAGCCCATACAGCAGACTGTAGAATGTCCATTTAAAGCAAAAGACCCCCAAAAGAAGGAGCAGTCCAGTGAATATATACATAGCCCCAAACCATTCTTGGTTGACGGAAATCATATCCAGAGATTTTAGGGGAAGGAGCCATTCTATAAAAAGCCCCATGAGCGGAAGTGAAATCCATACTCTATACCAAAGTGGGTCTTTAACGCTTTCCATATTAAACCGCCCCCTCTCCGGTATGCGGCGTCTCTATCAAACCAATCCTCGTAACCTGATCCCGATCGATAGCAAATATACCCGCTCCAGTTCGGGAAATACGGACGGCAGTGGCAAATGAAGAGGTGTTTCCTGTCATGCCGCTCTGCATGTGTCCATCCGTAACGGCTTGCTCCCCAGTCAGGGCCGTGCAAAAGAAATCGGACTGCCCACCGCGGGCCTTCACCCGGGCAGCGGCATCGGCCGTATGCCTGCCCATCATGCCGGTTACGATAATTACGCGGGTTCCCGGAACCATGTGCTTCAAGCTTTCTTCCAAAAGCGACGATAATTCGGGACCCTCAGTGAGTGTAACCAGGGATAATGCCGCAAGCATGCGGGTATAGATTTCAGGGCCATCCGTTTCCTCTCCCCGTACAGCGGCTGAGCCGCTCTTTATCGAATCATCCGTCCCATATATCAGCTTGCTTCTTGTACCGGTACGCATCATTTCACTAACAATTCCCGCAGCTGCCGATACGGCCTTTTCAAAGGATTGCCTCGCTTTTATACGCTGCTCCTCCTTTGTGCCCCCGCTGCGAATGTATCCTTGAAACGAACGGTCCAAGATCACCAGACAAAACGGATCCCGCTCATCCTCAGGCAGCAATGTATAGAGACTGCCTCGTTTGGCCGAGCTCTTCCAGTGAATCCGGTTCATCGGGTCGGAAGGCATGTATTCCCTGATATCGGGGCCTTTGGCGCCATACCTGATCTGCACCGATTGAACCGGCTGCGAAGCGGAAGGGGACGGGGCCGCTGCTGAAGGCAATTCCAATACATTTCCGAGCGACAGCGGTTTCGGAAGAACCAGAAGTTGCCCTTCCGATTTCTGAAGCCGCCCCCCTTTGAACCAGCCAAACAGCCCGCCCCATTCAAGCAGGCAGGCATCAAAAGAATAAACTCCGCGCGGCAGTTCCCGCAGCTCGCAACTGTACACCAATTTGCGCCGGAGTCCGGGGAACAGAACCTGGCGGCTGCTTCCGCCCGTATAATGATCCTCCACGGCTAGCCATGGAACGGGCAGCAACGAGCTGAATTCGACATGTACCTGCATCACGGCCGTACCACCGGCCGATATGACGGACTCTTGCATCTGCCGCTTTATGATAATGCGCCTCGGACCCAGCCACTGCATCGAAACCCCGGATAAAACGACAAGCCCTACCAGCAGCAGCATATAGAGCACCGATGCTCCCCCATGCCAAACATACAGAGCAGCCAGTACGCTAAGGACGGCGGTACCTGTCATCCATTCCGTCAGCCGCCTCCTCATGACTTGGCTCCCTTTCGTGAGACAAGAGGCATCGTAAGCCGGGATAACAGCTCAAGCACAATGTCCCCGCTTTGCACCCCCGCCAGAACTGCTTCATGGCTGAGCAGCAGCCTGTGGGCCAAAACAGGTCCAGCCGTAAATTTTACATCATCCGGAATCACATATGAACGCCCCGCCATATAAGCGGCAGCTTGTGAAGCCTGCATCCAAGCGAGCGTACCGCGCGGGCTGATTCCAAGCATCAGCTTGGAATGATGCCTTGAGGCATCCGCTACTTGCACGAGCATCAGCTTGATGGAATCATCCACAAATACGCCTTTGACCTCGCGCTGCATTCTTTCCATTTCCTCAGCCAGTATAACGGGCTTAATTCGTTCCAAAGGATTCATTCCCTGCATGCGCGACAATAACTCAATTTCCTGCTGCGGCTCCGGGTAACCAAGCTGAATCCGCATGAGAAAACGATCTAGCTGCGCTTCAGGCAGCCTGTAGGTTCCCTCGAACTGCAGTGGGTTTTGGGTGGCTAGAAGCAAAAATGGCCGCGGCAGCGGATAGGTATGTCCGTCAACGGTCACCCTGCTTTCCTCCATCGCCTCTAGCAGCGCCGATTGCGTACGCGGCGAAGCACGGTTAAGCTCATCTGCCAGAACCAGATTGGACATGATCGGGCCCGGACGGAATTCGAACGTACCGTTGTGCTGGCGGTATACAGACGTTCCTGTCACGTCCGCAGGCATCAAATCATACGTGAACTGAATCCGACCAAAGCTTGCGCCTAAGCAGGCAGCAAGGGCTCTGACTAGCATAGTTTTGCCCACGCCAGGCATATCTTCCAGCAGTATGTGTCCTCCGCATAACATGGACATGATTGCAAGCCGGATTTGAGCTTCTTTGCCGACGATAACGGTTCCTGTGCGGGCGATCACCCGCTCCAGCAGTTCAGGAGCAATATCCTGAGATTGTATGGAAGGAGTAGACAATTTCAATAACCTCCGATTCATTATGGAGTTGAATTCCTGAAAGAAAGGAATCTATGAATATAGTCTCTCCATAAATGAAAGGAAGTAGACATCCGCCTGAAGGTTTAAAGATAGATTATTAGAATACTTTGACCCGCCGCTCTTCTCTGTTCTCGGAAGCTGCAATACGTGCATATCCTGCGCTGTCAAAAAGGTCGCGTATTGGTATCCAGACCGCATCATTTAACAGACTGACGGACGTAGAACGTGTGGATTGCTCTTTGCCTGCCGACACCACAGTCAGTAGTCCCGACCCGGCATCGATTTGCAGCGTCGTATCCGTATCTGCTAAAAGAGTAACGCCGGCTGTTTGCGTCTTGGAATCCCAGACCGCTGTGCCGCCGAGCCTTTCCGCCACAGCGCGAACCGGAACCAGGTATTGACCGTTCTCATAGAGGTATTCGCCGGGTTCCAGCGTTGTTTCCTGAGGCCCCACTTCCAGCTTGAGCGGTTTGCCGATTGCGAATAACGCGGCATTGCCAGCTACATGGGACTGTACCCACAACTCGCTTGGCGCGCTGCGCTTCAGTTGTCTAGCCTTGTCATTGACTTTGAACTGAATCGGTTCCTCATCCGGTGAAAGAACTCCAAATTGATACCCCTTACTCTTATACCACGCGATGATCTCCGGCAGCGCTTTGACACTTTCACCGTGACCGCTGCCATCATGCATAAGAAGCACGGCCCCGTTCGACTTGACCGGCGTTTCTGCCCCTTTAATGATTTCGGACTCAGGCACCCCCCGCCGCGTCGAATCGCCGCTGTCCACATTCCAGTCCATCACGACGTATCCGCCCTGCTTCATCAGGCGAAAATAGATATCATCGAAGTGTCCGGCCGTTCCTCCCGGAGCTCTGACCAATTGGGGGCGGACGCCAATAATGCGGTTGATTTCTTCTTCTGTCTGTTTGACCTGATTCCAGAAGACAGGAAATCCGCTATAAAGTTCTGTATAATTATGATCATAGGTATGATTGCCTATGGCATGTCCCTCTTCATAAATGCGCTGCAGCACCTCGGGATAACGCTTGACCTGCTCACCAAGAACAAAAAAAGTCGCCTTGATATTATTTTTTTTCAAAATATCAAGAACTTTGCAGGTTAATGCGCTGGGTCCGTCGTCAAACGTAAGGTAGACCGTTTTTTTTGCGGCCTCAGCTGCAGGCTTGGATTTTGGAGATGGTGATGTATACAGCGGTTCGACTTGTTGCTGGGTTGCCGAATAAACCGAAGCTTTTGCATACACGGATTGGGGCTGCCCAAAATACGCCCTTTCTCCGAAGAATGAAAATAGCATCAGCAGCAATAAAGAAAACATGCAGCAAGCCACTCTTTTTTTGCCAAGCAATAACCTTTTAACCATCACGAATACCTCCACTATTTCTATGAATTCTGATTCTAGTAGATTATATGGTGGAAGGCTTGAAAATAGACTTTGGGCCTGCAGTCTTTTTTAGCAAAATGAAAGCACATCTTTAGATCTGATTTGGAGTGATTCCGTTGGAACTGCTGAAGTGGATAGAGCAATTGTTTGGAGAATACGGTTATATCGTTTTGTTCTTGGGACTGGTGCTGGAGTTTATCGCCCTCCCTTTCCCGGGTGAAACGACAATGGCATACGCAGGGTACCTCTCTTATGTGGGTAATCTGAATTTCGGCTGGTTGCTTGTGCTCGCATTTCTGGGTACGACGATCGGCATTTCAATCACGTATTTTATCGGGCTTAAAGCAGGCCTACCTTTTTTACAGCGGTATGGAAAATGGGTGCTGGTTTCCGAAAGCAAGCTTGCACGCGCACAAAAATGGTTCAATAAATATGGACAAGGTCTCGTGTTTCTGGGGTATTTCATCCCTGGCGTTCGCCATTTCACCGGATATTTCTCTGGGATTGTCGCCGTCCCTTTCCGCAAATTTGCCCTTTATGCCTATAGTGGCGCGCTTTTGTGGGTGATACTGTTCGTCGGTATCGGCAAGATATTTGGACCCCAGTGGAATCACGTCTTCCATATTGTAGAGAAATATTCTGTATGGGTGGTTGCCGCAATTGTTCTGCTCATCATTGCCCTGCTCGTCTACCGTTACAGAAAACCGCTTTCCATGCTGATAAACAAGCTTAGACGCAAATCCAAAGTCAAATCCGTGTCCAAAACGCGCTAAAATGAACTGATGTTATAATGAAAAAAAGACGCACCCTGAAACAACAGGATGCGTCTTTTTGCAATGCTTGTGCAACTTGAACCATGTATAAGTGCGTTAAGCTTTGGCGTTAACCGTTTCGCCCACTCGCTGCATTTCCGCCTTTGGATTCTCTTCTTGCGGCATCGTTTTTTTGATAAAGAAGGCGAGAATAAGGGATGCGACGCTAAGCCAGGTTGCAATCACGAAAGCATCATTAATGCCATGAACCATGGACTGTGCGGTCAAAATGTCCATTTGAGCTTTATCAGTCATTTTCGCAACGCCGGCCTTAACTCCTTCTGTCACATAATGCTTCGTATGCGAAGTCATTACCGTCACCAGGATCGCCGTCCCGATCGAACCGGAAATCGTTCTGAGCGTGTTAGACATGGCCGTACCGTGGGCATTCATGCTGCGTGGAAGCTGGTTCAAACCTGCGGTTTGAATTGGCATCATCAACAGCGACATACCGAACATGCGGGCCGTGTAAATAAACATCAAATGCCCGTAAGAAGTGTCTACGGATAAATGGCTGAACTCATACGTCATGCCGACTGTAATGGCCAAACCGATAACAGAAAGCCATCTTGCTCCGATCCTATCGAAAATTGCTCCCGTGATTGGTGACATAATCCCCATTACAATTGCCCCCGGAAGCATCATCAAGCCGGATTCAAGCGGCGTGAAGCCGCGGATGTTTTGCAGGAAAAGCGGCATCAGAATCATGGCTGCATACATGGCCATCGTAACGATGACGTTGATGAGCGTCGTTAATGTAAACATATTGTATTTGAAAATCCGGAATTCCAGCATCGGATTTTTAGACATCAATTGTACCACTACAAAAGCAATCAGGGCGACGGTACCAATAACAAGCCACCGGATTACTTCTGCGCTGTCCCAGCCGCTAGTCCCTGCTTCACTGAATCCGTACAGCAGTCCACCGAAGCCAGCGGTAGATAACACAACCGAAATAAAATCGAATTTGGGCTTCGTGACTTTGGTTACGTTTCTTACGAATAAAATACCGATAACTGTTGCAATAATGGCAAAAGGCAAAATGATGTAGAACAAAACACGCCAGGAATAATGCTCAACAATGTAGCCGGACAAAGTAGGGCCGATGGCCGGAGCCAAAATCATTGCGATTCCCATCATCCCCATCGCCGACCCGCGTTTTTCAACCGGGAAGATATTCAGGAACACGACCGTCATCAGCGGCATCAAAATCCCTGCGCCGCCGGCCTGGATCAAACGACCGACCATCAAGATCGCAAACGAAGGTGAAACCGCGCATACGAGTGTTCCTAGCGTAAACAATGACATGGCCGATATAAACAACTGGCGGGTTGAAAACCGGGCAATCAAAAATGCTGTAACCGGGATTAAAACACCATTGACAAGCATGTAACCTGTGGTGAGCCATTGCCCGGTCGTAGCTTGGATCCCCAAATCATCCATGATCTTGGGAAGGGCGACATTCATCAGTGTCTGGTTCAAGAATGCTACGAAAGCGCCGATCAGCAAAGCCGCGATAATCGGGCCTTTCTTGATATGTTCCATAGACTGAGCTTGGCTGCTGCTATTCATAATGTATTACTTTCTCTCCCTTTTTGAGTTAATAAGTCAACAATTTGTTGGTGTATATCCAATAAACGATGTCGATCCTCTTCCTTGATTTGCAAAAGAGGCTCGAGATGGCCTTTGAATATGTCTTCAGTTCGGTCCCTTAATTCATCCCCTTCCTTCGTAGTTCGGAGCGTGATAGAGCGGCGGTCAGTCTCGGAGCGTCTGCGTTCGACAAGCCCCGCTTTGACAAGACGATCCACAACACCGCTGGTGGTGCTGTTTCCTAAAAAAATTAAATCTGCCAGCTCAGTGAGTCCGATGTCCGGATGTTCACGGAGTGTTCGCAGCACGAGATACTGAATGCAGGTAGTCCCAAGCATATCGGTTTCCTTCCAGAACGTCTGGTAGAGGCTGAGATGCACTTGGCGAAAAGAGTATAGTAATTCAAGAATTTGTTCTTGTGGATTCAACACATGTTCACCCTGTTCCATCGTCAATTCAAATTTTAAATATTTCGTGTACGAATTAGTTTAATACCAACCTGTTTATATGTCAATAAAAATATAAGAACAAATTTACATATGGAATTTACAATGTTATTTCATAAATTTTCGAAATAAAATTTAATCTACCCCGACTTACGCAAATGATCATCAGCCAAGGCATGAAATTTGTTAAGTAGTCATTTTCTGTAACGACCCGCGATATACATCAATTAATATCCTGTCTTAGCCGGAAACAAAAAAACCGGCTGTCTGCTGATAAGGCAGTGCCGGTTTTTTATATTTTGGGGATGGGTGGCGGTTAAAGTGCGTGTTCAAAAAGATCGGTTTTCAGCACCGAGAAGCTTGGATGAAGTTAGGGACTGAGGAGCGGAGCGTACGTATTGGGTACGTGAGCACCAGAAGGACCGGCTGAATTCAAGCTTCGATGCCGAGCCCACTTCCTGATTCACTTCGTGATCAAAAGCGGACTTTTTGAACAACCTCTTAAAGTGCGGACAAAATATCCTCGGTATGTCCAGCCACCTTTACCTTTTTCCATTCTTTGATCAGCTTCCCTTCCTCATCAATGAGAAATGTGGAGCGTACAATGCCCATAAATTCACGACCGTACATTTTTTTGAGTTGCCATACGCCATACAGTTCACTGACATGGTGGTTTTCATCCGACAGCAATAGAAAAGGAAGCTCGTATTTACCCGCAAATTTACTGTGGGATTTGACCGAATCGGGGCTTATGCCAATGACCACGGCCCCCTTTTCTTCCAATATATGATTGGAATCTCGGAAGCTGCAAGCCTCCTGTGTACAACCTGGCGTCATATCCTTCGGGTAAAAGTACAATATAACTTTACGTCCACGGAAACTGCTCAGCGTAATTTGTTCGCCGCTTGCTGCCGGGAGGGTGAAATCAGGAACCATTTGTCCGATTGAAAGCTCTGCCATGTTTGTTCGTCTCCTTTCGACAAAAGAACAATACCTTATCTTATCTAGAACTAGTATTAAGTTCATTCTATATCATAAAATTGATTGTATAGACAAAAAAATTTATAATAAATGAATCCTTACCCTACAAATGTCGAAAAACAAGACAACTATCTCCTTTAGCAGGAAAAATTGAAAGGAAGAAAAGGAATGACCTCAAGGAAGAAAACGATATTATGGATTATATCCATCATTCTGATCGCTGTGATCGGATTAGCGGTATATTATTTTACTTCAATTTATAACGGTCTGCAGGGTTTGCAAAAAACAGGCGAATCTTCTCCTTTTAAAAACATCAATCCCGTGGAAGTTAAGGCTGCCGCCCCTCCCAAATGGGAAGGCACTGAGCCCGTAAACATCCTTCTTATGGGCGTAGATGCCCGGGGTATTGCAAAGGGTGAAATCCCCAGATCGGATAGTATGATGGTTGCCTCCCTTGACCCTGTAAAGAAGCAGATTCATCTATTCTCTATTTTGCGCGATACCTACACTAATATTCCGGAACACGGCAAGGACCGGATCAACACGGCCATCACCCACGGTCCGAACACGGCCATGAAAGCCGTCAGCGATTTGCTCGGCATTCCGATCCAATATTATGTCTACACCGATTTCCAAGGCTTTATCAAGCTTGTGGACGCGGTTGGCGGTGTCGATTTCTACGTAGAAAAGGACATGTACTATCCAAGTATCGCTGATAAGCACGAGTATGATATCGACCTGAAAGAAGGCATGCAGCATCTTGATGGAAAATCGGCGCTTCAGTACGTGCGTTTCCGTCATGATGCCACCTCGGATTTTACCCGCACGGAACGACAGCGTGCTTTTATGAAGGTTGTTGCTGACAAATTGAAGTCCACCACTTCCATTATGAATCTACCGGATATTCTGGAAGAGGTCAGTCCTTACATCGACACCAATTTGTCCGTCAATGATATGTGGAGGCTGGCTACGGTTGGATACAAGAGCCAGATGGCTGGCAGCGAGCAGATTCCTCCGATGAAACTTTTGAAAGAGAGAAATATCGGCGGAGCGGCTGTTCTCACCGTATCAAATGAAACGGCGCTCAAAGATTACATCAAGGATATCTTTAATAAGCCGGAACCGGTGCCGGTCTCCAGCGATGGAAAAACCGAGTCCGAAACAAACAATACAAGTTCGCAGGGTACTTCGTCCACAAGCAAAAAAAGCAGTACGGGTAGCGGTGACTGAGGCTGCCCGCCTGCTTTTCTAATTATGAAAGGAAGTTGAAACAACTATGAATCGTTCACGTTCAGAACAGCTTTACAAGGAAGCACTTCAGCACATTGTCGGCGGCGTCAACAGCCCCTCCCGTTCATTCAAAGCGGTAGGCGGCGGGGCGCCCGTATTTATGAAGAGAGCCAAAGGCGCATACTTCTGGGATGAAGACGGCAACCGCTACCTCGATTATCTGGCGGCATATGGCCCGATTATCACTGGACATGCCCATCCCCATATCACGGCAGCCATTACGCAAGCGGCTGAAAACGGCACGCTGTACGGCACGCCAACAGAGCTGGAAATCAAGCTGGCTCGCATGCTTAAGGAAGCTATCCCTTCCATGGATAAAGTCCGTTTCGTCAACTCCGGCACCGAAGCCGTCATGACGACGATCCGCGTTGCGCGTGCCTATACCGGACGGAGCAAGATCATCAAATTCGCGGGCTGCTATCATGGCCACTCCGATCTGGTGCTGGTTGCGGCAGGGTCCGGCCCTTCCACCCTCGGTACTCCGGACAGCGCCGGTGTTCCTTCCAGCATCGCGCAGGAAGTGATCACCGTACCGTTTAACGATTTGAACGGGCTGCGTGAAGCATTGGACAAATGGGGCAAAGACGTCGCGGCCGTGATGGTCGAGCCGATCGTTGGCAACTTCGGGATGGTCATGCCGAATGAGGGCTTCCTGGAAGGCCTCTGCAAGATGACACATGATAATGGCTCGCTGGTCATCTATGACGAAGTCATCACCGCTTTCCGTTTCCATTACGGATCGACCCAAACCTTCTCCGGTCTCAGCAATCATGATGCCATCAAGCCGGATTTAACCGCTCTTGGCAAAATTATCGGCGGCGGTTTGCCGATCGGCGCTTACGGCGGCAGCAAAGAGGTCATGGAGCAGGTCGCTCCACTCGGCCCTGCTTACCAAGCTGGCACCATGGCCGGCAACCCAGCTTCGATCGCCGCAGGCATCGCCTGCCTCGAAGTGCTGCAGGGAGAAGGCGTCTACGAAGAGATGAACCGTCTTGCCACCAAACTCGCTGATGGACTTCAAGCTTCAGCTGACCGCCATGGTGTGCCACTGACGATCAATCAAATCCGCGGTTCGTTGTCCACCCATTTCTGCGCTCATCCGGTCACCAATTACGAAGAGGCGCAGGACACGGATGGTGAAGCTTTTGCCGCTTTCTTCCGCCATATGCTGGATCGGGGCATCAATCTGGCGCCGTCCAAATATGAAGCCTGGTTCCTGACCACGGCCCACACGGATGAAGATATCGACGCAACCCTCGTCGCTGCGGAAGAGTCGTTCCGCGAGATGGCCAAGAACCTTAAGTAATTCAAAGGCGAAGCTGATGCAATGTGGTCGCTACTTTCGTTTTTTGGTCAGGTACTATGATTTCCACTCGTAAAAAAACCTCAAGCTGCCGAGACTCTCTCGGCAGCTATTTTTGTATCCAAACAGGCGTGCCCCTGCGTACTGAATGCCGTGATTGGGCGAGATCTGTAGTTACGAATAACGATAGCTTTGCTCCGACAATCCCAAGTCCGGATTCTGTCATGTTGACGGCTGAATCTAACTTGACCAACAAACCTGTTCATGAGCTAACGAAACACACAATCGTTATTGGGGCAAAAATGAGCGTCTAAAACCTCTAACGAAACCACGAAACGCTATTCAGCTTAATTGAGGTTCATTCGACTATATTTCGTCCAGATAACGATATGTAGTTTCGTTAAAATTAATTCGGCTTCGTTTTTGCGGCAATAACGCTTCCCAGTTTCGTTAGATACAAGGCATTCGCTTATTGGGCCATACTTCCTGTACGTTATCTCACTAAAGTTCACAGTCTCTGGATTGGCTGCTGCTCCTCCTTCACATCGGATCGATTTGACAAAACCGTCAGCTGCAGCCCGTAAAACACCAAATATCCCACCGCGCCGCCTGCCATGTCCATCGCCATGACTTTCACATCTAAGCCGCCGAAATGAAGTACCAGATGCAGCAGCTCCAGCGTGAGACTAAACCCGAAGCAAATCATCAGCACCTTATGCAGAGGCATGGAACGTGAGCCGTAGATCAACGGGAGCAAAGAGCCGATCAGCATAAATGCGGCCATGCTTCCGTAAGAGTGAATAAATCTCACTGGTTCCCACAAACCGGGGAAGTTTGCGATCAAATCGCGTAGATGCATTGCAATCTGTCCTGGATGAACCACGCTTCCGATCATATCCTTGGCGTAATAAATGAGCGTTGAACCACTGTACCTGAATAAAACGGCGGCAGCAAGCACAAATATACAAAACACACACGGCAGAACTATGGCCAGCATAAACGTCGGACGGGGCGGTTGTCCGGACGCTGCTGCAGGCTCCGATACGGGCGGACTCCATTCACTTCGGTTGGCATCATGTTCATTCATAGCAATATCTCCCTTTACTGTTTGTCTTTTATCTCTTCGTCTATAGCTAAAGGTTAACCCAAAAGTCTTGGGCTTTTTTCAATAAAATATAAAGAAACCTTAAGATTAGATTGGCATTGCCCCGAGCATCGACTTGGTTACCACCTATTCCCTTTTACACCCGATTGCGCTACAATGTATCCAATCAATCACGATGATGAAGAAGAGTACGTGGACAGATCGTCTTCAGAGAGCCGGCGGATGGTGTAAGCTGGTGGCGGCGTGTGCGGAAGTGGGCTTCGGAGTGACCGGTCTGAACAAAACCGCAGGAGTTTATGGCGGCGATCAGTAGGATAGGCGGCTTGTCCCCACCGTTAACCGGGGCAGGGTATCGAGGAGGGGCTGATTTCATAGCCAACTGAATCCGTACCTGATGAGCTGGGCTCCCATTTCTCATGAAATGGCGGCCAATCAAGGTGGCATCGCGAAGCTGACAGCTTCGTCCTTGGAAATGCGTTCTACCGGAGGGACATCTCCGGTCAGTCGCTTTCCACAGGACGGAGCTTTTTTTGTTAGCTGAGTCAGATCTCTTATGCGATCTACTCGCGAATGTTCATGAATATATGCTTTTTAGGAGGTGATGGCCATGGATGACGGCTGGTGGTGGCGAGGCGATGGAAAACAAATGAATCTTCAAAACATTAGGAGGAATCACATTGATAAATCAAACAGCGATAGAGCCCAAACAGGAAGTCGTATTGACTGGAGACCGCACGACTGGCAAGCTGCATCTGGGCCATTACGTCGGCAGTCTGAAAAGCCGGGTGCAGTTGCAGCAGCAATACGAAACTTACATTATGCTGGCTGATGTGCAGGCGTTAACAACTCATTTTCACAATCCCGGTCTGCTCGCCGAAAGCGTGCGCCAAGTAGCGCTGGACTATTTATCCGTCGGGATCGATCCGGAGCAGGCGACCATTTTCGTCCAATCCATGGTTCCAGAAATCGCCGAACTTACGATATTTTATTCGATGTTTGTCACCGTCAGCTCGCTGCGGCATAACCCCACGGTGAAGCATGAGGCGCAGGAACGGGGTTACGAGGATCTGTTTTACGGCTTTCTCGGATATCCGGTTAGCCAGGCCGCCGACATCACATTCTGCAAGGCATCTCTCGTTCCAGCCGGAGAGGATCAGATTCCCCATATCGAACAAACCCGCCGGATCGTGCGCCGCTTCAACGAACTATACGCCCCCGTGCTGGTCGAACCTCAAATTCTCGTCGGCGAACGCCTGGAAGGTCTCGACGGCGGAAGCAAAATGAGTAAAAGCCTCGGCAATGCCATCTGCCTGGATGCTTCCGCTGAAGAGGTTCGCATGCAAATCCGCAAGGCCAAAACCGATCCTGCCCGCATCCATAAAACCGATCCCGGACATCCTGACATCTGCACCATCTACGGTTATCACTGCATTTTCCGTTCAGAAGGCAGCGAAGAAATTCAGGAAGAGTGCCTAAAAGGCAGCATTGGGTGCGCAGCGTGCAAGGCCATGGTAACGGAAGCTATCGAAGAAGTGATGAAACCGATCCGCGAACGCCGGAGGCTCTATAAACACCGCACCAAGGATATTGACGATATTCTGATGGCAGGTACCGCAAAGGCGCGGAATGTGGCCCGCCAGACGATGAGTGAGGTGCGTGAAGCAATGGGGATTGATTATTTCAAATAAAGACATCGGCTGGCTGTCATAAGTATAGGAAGGCCCCGGGTATGAAACCCGGGGCCTTCCATTTTATTATGGATTAATAAATACCGTTTTAAGTTTGGATACGTACTGTACATCAAGGCCAAGGCCCGATGCTAGTGCTGCAAGCGGCACATAGGTTTTCGATTCATTACCTATCTTGTTCAGGAAAACCGCAGCTTCAACCGACAACGGTTCACCATCGACTATAATTATTTCGGATCCGATCGTTATATCAACCGTATGGCCTTCATAGGTAATCGTTGTGCTGGATGTTTTGTTATCCCATTCGGATGTGGCGCCAATGGCATCCACGATATCCTTGATCGCCACGAAGTTCAAGTTCTGGCGGATCATCGGCTTGTACGGGGTGTTCAGCTCTTTCCCTTTTACGATAACGCTCATCGGCGCTCCCGCTTCATGTGCGGCAAGCTTGGTATAGCCTCCCCAAATGACTTCGGAAAACACCTTTGCCATCGCTTCGTAACCAAGCTGGTTCGGATGAATGTCCCGATCCTTGATCATATGGGTCATCGTGCCCTCACCGCCGACAAACTCCTTGGCGATATGCGCCACCTTCACTTGGATGCCCTGTCCCACAAAACCAGCCGCCATTTTATCGATCACACCGGTAAAAGCGTCCGCAGCGTTCTCCAGTTTCGAATAGAGGGCGTGGTCGGCAATTTCCGGCATCGGCTGATACTGGTCCGCGACCACGATTAGCGCATCCGGATTCAGCTGATGCAGATCAGCAACGATGACGCCCATGCTGTCTGTGTATTGCTTAAACAGCTGTCCCAAGCGCGTTTGCAAATCGGTATCACTCAACTTGCTCGCTGTTCCCACCAGCTCCGACAAGTCGTTCCCGCCGATCGTAATCGTAATGACATCCGCATTAGCTAAGTCTGCTTTGGTCTCTGCAGTCGCGGCGCCAATTTGCGGCGTACGTGGATCCGGCAGTTTCGGCTGGATTTCATCGGCCGAAATTGCTTCGCCTTTCTTCACGGCTTTCACAAAATTTAGCAGCCCTCCGCTTTTTAAGCCGGCGATGCCGACGTTAACCGTCTCTGCACGCCCATGCAGCAAGGCCTGCTCCTGCAAGCGATCCACGAATCCGTAAGGAAGGTCAGTTTCGCTTTTGCCTGGCTCATAACCTACCGTAAGCGAGTCGCCAAGCGCAACAATACGGTAAGGCTTCTTCTCCGTTTCTGTCTGCACATCCGGCGCAGCCGAGGCCGCCCCGAGCAGCATAGTGGACATTAGCACCACCACCGAAACGGTCGATATGTACTTCTTAAAAAACTTTCGCACCCAATCACTCCTTCTCACCAATGAAAACCCAAGCTACGTGAGGCGCCGGGTTTTCTCTATTTTACCATCTCCTGTTAGAATCGTTAACCGCTTGTTCGCAATATTTGGAAGATGCGCCCCAGTAAATGACGGCAACAAAAAAGCCCTTATGAATGCGCTTATAGCGATCCATAAAGGCTTCCTTTAGTCATAAACCCCTTTAATCTTCGGTAGGTTTTATTTCCGGTTTCTCTCTCTTCGTTTTGTCCAAATAGTGATCATACCGGTCATCAAGTTCCCGTGCCATGCTGCGGTATTTCCACGTTTCTTCCACAATCGGATCCAGTTCGGTCTGAATCCGGATTTCATGTCTTGGAGAGGTCAGCTCCCGCTCCTGGTCCTTTCGGTCCTGCTTCTCTTCCATTTCGCCTTCGGTTAGCATCTCACTGAGCTGCCGCTCTATATCATGGTTATCACTCATAGCCAGACACTCCTTTGCGTTGGCCCCAACAGGCCAATACGATATGTTTATACCCAGTTAAATGAGGAAGAAAACAGCTTGAACCAAGCTTAGTTATTCAAACCCGGTTGCCGCGGCTTCCTTCAGAGCCTGCACCAGTTCCGCATGAACAGCTCCGTTCGTAGCGACGACTTGACGTACGCCCAAATGGAATGCGCCACCTTTGGTATCGCCGATTTGGCCACCAGATTCCGTCACCAGTAGTGCACCTGCGGCAATATCCCAGGCATTAAGGCCGATCTCCCAGAAGCCGGTCAACCGCCCTGCAGCCACATAAGCAAGATGCAGCGCGGCCGAGCCGCCAGAGCGGATATTGCGGACCTTCGGTGCCAGATGCACAAGACCGGCCATATTTGCCGGAAGCGTGCTGCCCAGTCCTACTGGAAAACCAGTAGCGATCAAGCTCTGCTCAAGCGTGGTCTCTCCGGATACCTCCATCCGTTTGCCATGGACATAAGCCCCTTTGCCCTTTTCCGCTACAAACATTTCATCCCGCGAAGGATCGTAAATCACGCCAACAATGACTTCACCTTTATGCGCGAGTGCAATGGAGACGGAAAAAAACGGGAAGCCATGAACGAAATTAGTGGTGCCATCAATGGGATCCACGATCCACAGGTATTCTTCGCCAGCATGCTTCTCCAGTGCTTTAGCCGAGGCTTCGGGTCCAGGCTCCACGCCTTCCTCGCCAAGAAGCGCATGATCTGGGAAGTGGGTAAAGATTAGCTTGCGGATCATTTGCTCCGCGCCCTTATCCACTTCTGTCACCAGATCGCTGATTGCGGATTTGGTATTTAATTGTGTTACGGTGCCCAATCTGCTTTTAATCCATTCACCCGCTTTTGAAGCGGCATTTATCGCCACAGCGGTATAGCTTTTGCTCGTCACAACATAAGGAGTTTTATCCTTTTGGTTCAAAGCTCTCACTCTACTTTCTGTGTTATCGTTATCCAATCATATTCTTCTAAAATATACGTAATGAAAGATTTAAAGTTTCGCCCGATTTGACCGCTTACGGCAAAACCCGCAGTAGTCTAAGCGAACATGTTCCGAAGAAAATCCGATTTAAACACCCTTTCAGATTCACTATTCAGCCTGAGACTTCGATGCTCGCCCCATTCAAAATCTCGATGCCCTCGGATTCATAATCCGCTAAATGCCTCATTAAGTCAAATAAAGCGGATCGGAGTCCTTGATTATCATTGACATAGCCACATAACCGAACCTGACGATCATGTTTTTCCTGCTCCTTATGGTCTCTTTATGAAAACACCTTAAGGAGTATGTTCTCCAAAAAACATTTCATAAGCCAAATCCGTTTGAATCCGTGATTCTTCCTCATTCAGCTTGCGGATTAGCTCCATCTCAACCTCAGTTACTTCCTGTCCCTGAAAATTGATTTCGGCGATACAGCCCACAATTTTTACGATCGCCACCGCGACGTTATCCGGCGTGTAGGCGATCACCTTCTGGCCTGTAGGGAATACGCGAAAGCCTTGCTTGACCATTTTGCCACGGCCATATTCCATAAGCTCGTACAGTTCCTGCTCGCTTTTGAACTTGCACACCGAGTTGAATTCTGTTTGAAATCCCATGTATTCACCTTCCCTTTCTTTTGAGGTTGTTTACGCTCCTCAGTCCCTAGCTCCATCCAACTAAAGCGTTTTGAAAAAACGCACTTCGGAAGCATAGGCTAAAGCGTTTTGGAAAAACGCACTGCGGAAGCATAAGCCTCGGTGCTGAAAGTCTGACTTTTTTAAACACGCACTTTATGAAAAAGTGCCCGGCCTCTTACTACGCCGGCCGGACACCTTTTGGATTGCTACATATCTAAAAAAAAGCGGTTAAGGCTCGTTGGTGTAGCTCAAGGCCTGTTTGCTTTCGTAACGCTCCATGGCCAGCTCGATCATTCGGTCAAGAAGCGCTTGATAACCGAGGCCCGTCTCCCGCCACATAAGCGGATACATGCTGTATGGCGTAAAGCCCGGCATCGTATTGACTTCGTTGATCAGAATCGCACCGTCAGACTTGCGGATGAAGAAATCCGCACGGGTAATGCCGCTGCCTTCAATCGCTTGGAATGCGATCAACGCCGCTTCACGAAGGCGGTCCGCCATTTCGGAATCCACCGGAGCCGGGATGATCATCTCTGATTGTCCGTCGGTGTATTTTGCCGCATAGTCGTAATAATCCGCAGAGGATACAATCTCCCCGGGAACCGAAGCCATCGGATCCTGATTGCCCAGAACGGCAACCTCCACTTCGCGGGCATCCACGAATTCCTCAACTATAACCTTTAGGTCATACCGGAATGCAAGCTCAACTGCTCGCTCCAATTCTTCGCGGTTTCTGGCCTTGGAAATACCTACGCTTGATCCAAGATTGGCTGGCTTGATGAAGCATGGGTAACCCAGTTCGTCCTCAACGCCCATGATCAAATCAAAGCTATTACGTTCCCATTGGGGTTTGGTGAAGTAGCAAAATTTGCACTGCGGAAGGCCGACCTGCGCGAACAGTTTTTTCATCACAACCTTATCCATTCCTGCCGCAGAAGCCAGCACGCCCGCACCGACATACGGCATATTTGCCATCTCAAACAGGCCTTGGATCGTGCCGTCTTCGCCAAAGGTTCCGTGAAGAAGCGGGAACATCAGATCTACTTCGGCTTCCCCGCCATACAGACGACTGAATATCGCGCTTAGCGCTCCTTCGGTTCCTTCATTGCCATGCTCCATCTTCAGCTTCTCGACTTTGTCGAGTGGCGCGGAAAGCTTGTCACCCTTTCTCCATTCCCCCTGCTTCGTGATGTAAAATGGAATCAGCTCGTATTTATCGTAATCAAAGGCATTCATGACCGCAAAAGCCGTTTGCAGCGACACCTCGTGCTCACCTGATTTGCCGCCATAAACAAGGCCTACGGTTGTTTTGTTGTTCCCCATGCCAAACCTCTTTCTTTTTACTGTATTGCAGTCTGTTCCTGCTGTCGTACTCACTTACCATTATAACGCTCTAGAAGTAGTCTGGGATATGCAAAAAACGATATACGGTGTTTTCGGTCCACGCATAGGAATCTTTGTAATCCCAGAAACGGTGTCTGCTGCTGACCGTATTGGCATTTACCAGCGGCTGTCCACCGGCGTCGAAAGCAGTCACAATCGTCGAATGCTGAAAAGAACCACTTCCGTTCCAGTCATAGAAAATGACGTCACCCAACATCAGCTGCTCAGGGCGCTCTACGATCTCCCCCCGGATTCCCCATGTGCTTGCCGTAAGGAATCTTGCTAACGCATTGGATACAGCCCAACTGTAGCTCCACCATTCTTTGCCGCCTACATATCCTTTGTACCACCAGCCTGCTTCTCTTTTACCAGTATAGTTGATTGGCGCATCCCCTGCAAAGAGACATTGCGAGACATAACTGGTGCAATTCACATCGAATTCGACAAACTCGGGATTGCTCGAATTCCACCATTTATCCGCATAGGCTGCGGCTTCCTCGCGGCGGTACTTGATCGACTTGCGGCCAGTACCGCCCCCCTGAAGGATGTAAGAATTCAAATACGGCTGCGAACTGCTGCTCTGCTGGTGATAGGCATAATCATACGGTCCTCCCGGAACGTTTGTGCCTGCTGCCACCGGATGCTTTTCCGGCGAGAGATGCTCAACAGATACGATTACCCAGTCGTCCCCGTCGCGGATAAGCGTAAGACGCTCCCTCTGGATCATTTCCTCCATATGGGTGGCTCCGCCTTTTTCGTAAAAAAGCTGCACATGCAGCTGCACGTCAATAAGTGCCTCATCCGGTGTATCCCGAATCGTCCGCAGCAGCTTGGCCCTCGTTTCGCTGCGCAGAGGCCGGGCTCCCCGCTCCGCATACCACCGTGAAAGACGGGTGGAACGCTCCGCCCTGGCCATAAGATAAGCCGGATCGGTGACCACCTGCTGCATTTGCTGAGATCTGTAGTCAATTTGATGCTGATTATATTGATTCACATAGGTGTAGAGTGTCTGTTTCCATCCCTTATCCATACGCTCTATTCCCCTCTCATTACCGTTACTTACAGCCGTTTTTCCCGCCCGGACAGCCTATCGCCCTTTATGAAACGGCTTCTTGTATACATATATGAAACGAAACGAGCCACTATGAGCCGAAGTATATTTCGGGTTTTCTTGGGGTCATCAAAGGAAAGAATGATATCCAGCGATCCCGTAGAACCAAACCTTAGGCGCCGTAAGGATTCCAATGGTCGCCCGAACGATTTTCCAGCCCAAAAATCCATCCTTTCGTTTCATATAAATGGACGCAAAAAGTTCTTTACTACCCGTCTTGTAAACGGTATACTAAAAACAAACCTCACTATTTTGAAATTATGTTTCATCTAGTGAAACAAGGAACGGCATAGTGATTGCCCATATCGCTTATCGCTTATCGCCATCCCACTGAGATGTTCACACTGACCACATTTTTGAGGAGGTACATGTATGACAGCAAAGGATCAATTCTCCACTGCCCGTAGTTTGGAAGTCAGCGGCAAAACGTACCGCTATCACAGCTTGCAGGCGCTTGAAGAACAGGGAATCGGCAGCATCTCCAAGCTCCCGTTCTCCATCAGAGTACTTTTGGAAGCCGCTGTACGCCAATTCGACGGACGCGCCATTACTGAAGAGCACATCAACCAGCTTGCAAAATGGAATGAAGGTCTCGGCAGCAATAAGGAAATTCCGTTTATTCCTGCTCGGATCGTACTTCAGGACTTCACCGGCGTACCGGTAGTCGTTGACCTTGCAGCGATGCGCGACACTGTTAAGAAAGCCGGCGGAGATCCGAAGAAGATCAATCCGCTCGTACCGGTCGATCTCGTTATTGACCACTCCGTTATGGTCGATGCGTTCGGAACGCCCGAAGCGCTGAACTATAACATGGAAGTCGAATTTGAACGCAACGAAGAGCGTTATCGCTTCCTCCGTTGGGCGCAAACCGCGTTCAACAATTTCCGTGCGGTTCCTCCGGCTACAGGCATTGTTCACCAGGTCAATCTGGAGTATCTCGCATCGGTTGCAGCTACCAAGACGGTCGATGGCGAAACTGTAGTATACCCTGACTCTCTCGTAGGTACGGACTCCCATACCACCATGATCAACGGTCTCGGCGTTGTTGGCTGGGGCGTTGGCGGAATCGAAGCGGAAGCTGGCATGCTCGGACAACCGCTCTATTTCGTAACTCCTGACGTAGTTGGTTTCAAGCTGACAGGCAGCCTGGCTGAAGGTGCTACGGCAACTGACCTCGCCCTGACGGTTACGCAAATACTGCGTAAAAAAGGCGTCGTCGGCAAATTCGTCGAGTTCTTTGGTCCTGGTCTTGCTAACATCAGCCTAGCAGACCGCGCTACCGTGGCAAACATGGCACCGGAATACGGCGCAACTATCGGCTTCTTCCCTGTTGACAGCGAAACATTGTCCTATCTGCGGAATACTGGCCGTTCTGAAGAGCAAATCGAGCTGGTTGAAGCTTACTATAAAGCGCAAAACATGTTCCGCACCGCTGATACGGAAGATCCTGAGTTCACGGACGTGATCGAACTCGACCTGGCTTCCGTTGTACCGAGCCTTGCTGGACCTAAACGTCCGCAGGACCGCATCGAGCTGACGAACATGAAGCAGTCCTTTAACGACATCATCCGTACACCAATCGAAAAAGGCGGATACGGTCTAAGCGATGAGAAAATTGAAGAAAAAGTAACTGTGAATCATAAAAACGGTTCGACCGAAGAAATGAGCGCCGGTGCAGTTGTGATCGCGGCGATCACAAGCTGTACCAATACTTCCAACCCTAGCGTTATGCTCGGAGCAGGTATTCTGGCGAAAAAAGCGGTTGAACGCGGCCTGAAAAAACCAGGTTATGTGAAGAGCAGTTTGACTCCAGGTTCCCTGGTAGTAACCGAGTACCTGAAAAAAGCAGGCCTGCTGGAATCCCTTGAAGCTCTCGGCTTCTACGTTGCAGGTTACGGCTGCGCAACATGTATCGGCAACTCTGGTCCGCTTCCGGATGAAGTTAGCCAAGCTATTACTGACAACGACATGACGGTCGCTGCCGTTCTGTCCGGTAACCGTAACTTCGAAGGCCGCGTCCATGCGCAGGTTAAAGCTAACTACCTGGCTTCACCTCCACTCGTAGTTGCTTATGCGCTGGCAGGGACAGTCAATATCGATCTGCAAAACGATCCGATCGGCTATGACCAAAAGGGCGAGCCTGTATATCTGAAAGATATCTGGCCAACATCCCAAGAAATCAAAGAAGCGATCAACATGTCCCTGGGTGCGGAAATGTTCCGTCAAAAATACGCAAACGTATTTACCGCCAACGAACGCTGGAATGCGATTTCGGTTCCGGAAGGCGAGCTGTATGAGTGGGATGAAAAATCGACTTATATCCAAAACCCTCCGTTCTTCGAGAACCTGGGTACCCAGCTGGAAGACATCAAGGATATCAAGGACGCTAACGTGCTTGCCCTGCTTGGAGATTCCGTTACTACAGACCATATCTCCCCTGCCGGCAACATCTCGCCAACCAGCCCTGCAGGCCTATACCTGAAAGAGCATGGCGTAGAGCGCAAGGACTTCAACTCCTACGGCTCCCGCCGTGGTAACCATGAAGTCATGATGCGTGGTACTTTCGCGAACATCCGGATCCGCAACCAGGTTGCACCTGGAACGGAAGGCGGCGTAACGACATACCTGCCAACGGATGAAGTGATGTCCATTTACGATGCATCTATGAAGTACCAAGATGGTAACCGAAACCTAATCGTTCTCGCAGGCAAGGAATACGGTACGGGAAGCTCCCGCGACTGGGCGGCCAAAGGTACCTTCCTCCTGGGCGTCAAAGCGGTTATATCTGAGAGCTTCGAACGGATCCACCGCAGCAACCTGGTTGGCATGGGCGTACTTCCGCTGCAATTCCAGGATGGAGCGAGCTGGAAGAGCCTTGGCCTGACTGGTAAAGAAACGTTCGATATCGCAGGTCTGAGCAATGATGTGAAACCTGGTCAAACACTGACCGTGAAGGCGACACGCGAGGACGGAACGAGCTTCGAATTCCCAGTTTCGGCCCGTCTAGACAGCATGGTGGACGTGGATTACTACCACAATGGTGGTATTCTGCAAACTGTGCTTCGTCAAATGATTGCGAATCAATAATCCCGTCTTCGGGATCATTTGTTCCAAATATTAAAGCAATGGCTGTACAAGAGATACGTCTTGTGCAGCCATTTTTTTACGGTAATTTAATATAGAAAAGCATGCTGGCAGTTTCCGATTTCAGAAACTCCGCTAGAGAACGTCCCAATAAAACCGCGGGAAGATTCCTGCCAGAACGTACTAATAAACTCGCGAGGAAAAGCTTGCAAATCTGCATCTTTTTCCGCAGCCCTACCGCTTTCACAAGAAAAAGCTTGCGAAAGTGCAAGCTTTTTCGGTCATATCAGTCTAATTCGGGCATTTGAACTATAAAGGATGTAGAATTGCAGGAATTTACTTATTTCACCTATAGAACTATGGAAAAAAATGCACTTCTGCATGTTTTCGCCTCTGAATCGCCAACCTACCCTCAAATGACACTCCATTCAACCAAACAGCTACGGTCACTTGCAGTGACTCCGTCGCCATGGCGCTTGCCGGGGGGGTATTCATAGGCCCCGAAGCAAGCGTCCTTGGATTGGTTGAGGAGCCACAGCATACCTGATGTATAGGCTCCCCTTATTGTTTATCAAGCTTTGATCAGTTCATTTCGGGATACCTAGCTACCCCCAGCATTGTAGCTGCGTATGGCTGCTCCCCTGGATGCACTAGGCTACCTACCTAAGCCCAACATGTTCGAAGCGGTTGCCGATCCGTTCGTGCATAAATTCTTTAATACAGTCGATCCCCTCCTGCTCCGACCTCTGCGCCTCATCGAACAAGCGGACAAGCTCCTGCCTAACCCCCTGCTTAAGCCAACCATCCATTCCCGCCGCTGATACCACATCCAATGCGTCATGGAACAAAGCTGCTGTTCTTCCGTAAGCTGCAGCTGCCAAACGAAGCTGCGGCCACAAAGAATGAAGCTTATCCATATATTCACTGATGTCTCTTTTGGCGCAAGCATAACACTGAAACACCTCGCCGGCTTGAACCGCATCAAATTCGCCGGTGCTTAACGCCTGCTTGATTGCCTCATAAGCTTTGGAGCCGCAAGCATATTCCGCTTCAGGAAGCATCAGATCATGCATTTCCCATTTATAAATAGCCTGCATTAAAGATTCCTTATATACTTCGATCGGATCAAGGCCAATCTTATCTTCGAACACCTGGTAATACCAGTATGGAGAACGATTCTGTCCGAATTCGCCGTAAGAAAGCGACTGCAGACCACGCCCCGAACCATCGTCATAATATAGCGTTTCGGCTTGGTCGTCATAACCAGCGGCTATGACAAATCCGTCTTTCCAGAAAATCGCCCCAACGCCACGTTCGATGGCTGCCTTTAGGTCTGATATCGCCTGCTCCCGATATAAAGGAAACGTCGGATGGAAGGAGAAGCCGGCAGCTTGCGAAGCTGTGACTCCCAAAAAATCCGCAGCAAGGAAATTTTCCGCCATCCAGTTGTATGCCGTCGCCGATTCAGAGGTTAACCGCCGATGCACTACAAGCCGAAAGCCGGTCACGGTCATGCCGGATAAATCCGCTTTGGGATGCACCGTCCAGCCGGCATGGATCAATACCGCATGCATGGCATCAATATAAGATCTGGAGTCGACCGTCATATGCAAATCACGGATTATTTTTGTGGCCACTCTCTTTTCTCCTCCTTACCTCGCGGTATGAAGCCCCCAACGGGGAACCGTTGTTCTTTGCAAATCGGGATATCTACCCGATAATTGCTTGAAGATGTCCATAGACTGCTCCTCCAGATCCCGAGCTTCTTTCAGCATGGCAACCAAAGCCGGAATATCGCTCCGGTTCACCTTTCGCCCATCCGTCCCGCTGACAACCCACAGATCCAGACCTTCGGTCATATCCGCAATCTTGTCGTAACATAAACAGGCATCTTGTAAATCCGGAAAAAGCGAAACGGCCTCCTGTAGAAACAACTTAATCTCTTTTCGTGAAACCCTGAACGTATCCAAAATATACATCGCGCCAAATTCATCATAATCACCTTGCTCCAAGGCCTGAATCAAATAGGCGTATGCCAGCCTTCCCGATGCAATGTCTTGATTCGGCATGACCGGATAAGGACTTTCCCATTCGTCCAACGCCAAACGGAGCGCTTCCAGGGCCATATCTTCCGCGGGAATGTTTATATTCTCTCCAAAAATCTGCGCATTCCAAAATGGTGTACAGTTAATGCCAAAATTATCATATAGAAGTATGCGGCTTTCACTTGCGTGCCCATCCTGCACATAAAAAATCCGGTCATCATCATCGTAGCCGTGAATGACTCCAAACTCGGGAATCCAATAGATTGCTCCAAGCCCGACATCGATGCTGGATTTGATCCACTGCACGGCCTCCTGCTGATAATGCTGAAAGGTAGGGTGTCGCGTTCGACCTCCATCTGAAGCTGTATAAACACCCAAACTATAGGCAGCGCGCTTATGGACTGTCCCCCAATTCCCATAAGCCGTCACGGAAAAAGATAGTAGACGCTTATGCACTGAAAAGATAAACGCCATGCCGCTCAGTGCGGACAGCATAAATTTCGGACCTTTAAATCGTCCGGCAGCGGTCAACACAGCATACAAACTGTCAGTGAAGGACTTGGATTCTCTTTGCACCACCAGATCACGAAGAATGACTTCGCCCATCAACTTTCCCCCTCTCCGTCCAAGTGCTTCAAAACCTTCACGCATTGATCCCTCAACCTTGCTTTCAACCACTTCGGGGAATCCAGTCTCACCCAGGGGGCAAGAAGAAGCTGCTGCATAAACGTATCCGCGTCATAGAAATCCACATCGTAGAGGTGCTCCCCCACCGGCCTGGCCGCATATCCATACCACGAGTTCTCCCGCAGCTGCGAATGCAGTTTTATGCGAGCCGTAAAAGGTTTAAGCATCGGAGTGCCGCTCTGCTCGAAAACGTCGCAGTCAACTTCATCTTCCGTGAACACCTGCGGCGTTATTTGTAATCCTATAATTTCATCCAACCGAAATAAACGAAGGCGCCCTCCACCCGAAGCAAAAGCGGCAACATAGTCGGCATTGTATTTGGATACCAGCTTCGTCGGGCAAATATCAAGCCGAGTCTCTTCACCTTCGTGTCGGTAATGAAGATGCACGACCTTGTGATGAGCAATAGCAAAAGATAGCTGCCCACTGATTTGAATCAAATGTGGGTCCGCTTCAAAAAAGGGCAGATGGCTTGCTGCCCCATCCCCCTCTTCTCCCGCAAATCTACCAAGCAGATGGGCGACCCGCTGCACACCAGCCGGGTTATCGCTGCTGTACTGCCCATATTTCCGCGCCAAAAACTTCAACACGCTCTTTTCTTCTTCCGTTATGTATAAATGCGGCAGCACGTACGCGGCGTCCTCGTAACAATACCCCCGATGTTTGGCTATGTATAGGAGGGGAGCACGGAGGGAAATGGCCAAATACTCAATATCCCGCTGCGCCTGCCTCCTGGATATTTCAAACTGGAGGGCCATATCTTTGCTATTCGGATAATGTCCCTCCCTGATCATCTGGTCGAACCAATGAATTCGATGCATGTTGCTCATATCTGGCTGCCCCCTTGTCTCAGGTAGAACCCTGCAGCTTAATTGAAGCATCAGTCCACTCACAGATTCAAGCCATTTCTCGGCATTACTCCGGAATATCACATTAAGTAACTTTTGCTGCGTTATTTATTATCTTGCTTGACCAACTGCATCGATTCTCTCTTGTGTGGCTTTGAAGCACTTCTTGCATACTTTAAGCTGCATTCCCTCCGCTGCCGTACGCGTATACAAAAGTTTGATCCGCATGCTGCTGCAAACAGGGCATGTTCCCCGGCCTCTAGACGGAAGATTCCACAATATGCGGCCTCTTTTGGTTTTTGCCATGATCAATTCAACCTCTTTCATCCATAGTTTGTAAGTCTCATGTCCATTATAATCCACATCATATGACATAAAATGTCGTACCATTTTGTCCCGGAATCTGTATCGCTGGTCTCAATTTCACCAACCACTCCAAAGTAACCATGATTTTTATCACATTTTTGATAGAATAATGTTTGAAAGCCAACACGGGCGGGTAAAGAAATGGTATAAAGCTTCGAAGGCCTGCATCCTCCCGGTGACGGACCTGATAAAGGAGGAAAAAGAGATGAATGTTCCGAAGATCATTCCCTTTCATAATGCTTATCCAAGACCCCAGGGCTTAACACCGCAGAAGAAAAATACGACGCTGACACAAACGGCGACCTTTCAGGAAATACTTAAAAAGAAAATGAATCAAAAACAGTAAGCGCAACATTCACTTATACGGACTGTGCTCCCTGCGGCCCCGGAATCGGGCACGAGGTACAGCATACCATACGAAAAACCGCATATCCCTCCTTATGAGCGACCTCCCCCTTTCACTCATAAGATTAAATGTTTAAAAAGAGCGTCTGCATACAGCAGCGCTCTTTTTTTGGGGATAGCGGTTGGGGTAGAACTACAGATCAGTGGCATCCTTTATACCCTGCTGCTTCTGGCATGTATGTTCATACTGCTTAGGACAAACGAAGCAGATCAGCCCTATGTCCTGCCCACTTACATTGTGGTGGTAGTTGTCTGCTCCGCCTTCATCAATCTGGCGTATTATCTGAAAATGAAGAAAGTTAAAGCGTCCTTACCCCCAACTTCACTTAAAAGCGGCCAAATTGTGATTGATACGAAGTTTCGCAGCCGCAAAATGACGATCTCGAGCAAATGGTTTGTACTTCACATAAGTGTTATGCTGATCAGTGCTTTATTGGCGTTTGTGTATTATGACAGTTTTCCTGCCGAGCTTAAGATGAAATTTGATTGGCATGATGAAGTAACCCGTACTGCCGCCAAATCCCTTTGGATGGTGCTAGGTCCGAACCTGATACAACTGGTCATGATCGCACTGTTTATGTTCATAAACCGATCGATTCTGAGTAGCAAACAACAGATTAATCCTGATCATCCGGAGCAATCCATCCAGCGAAATACCGTTTTCCGTCTCAGATGGTCCCTGTTCAACACGGTGGCAGCCATGATGTTGGTGCTTCTACTTTCATTCACCCAACTGAATATGAGGTTTGAACTGCAAGGGAGTATTGTCATGCTGGTCAACCTGTTAATCCCCGCCCTGATCGTCATTATGGCTCAGGAGGGCAGGATCGCGACAGTTCGATCGGGAGCGTAAAACCCCTTCGTGATTTGGCCGTAGGCCTAGCTGCCAAAGGGATCGCCGTTCTCCGCTATGACAAGGTGACGTATGAGCATACCTTCAAAGTGGCATCCGACCCGAAATTTACGCTAAAAAAGGAAACCGCAGATGACGCAATCTCCGCGGTCAAACTGCTCAAGCAGACGCCGAAAATCGATGCCAGACATATTTTTGTCGCAGGTCACAGCCAAGGTGGCTTTGCCATGCCGCTAATTATCGACGCGGATCAGGCTCAGGATATCGCAGGCGCCATTCTACTTGCCGGCCCGAGCTTCAGTATGGCCGATAGTATTATCGATCAGCAGCGGGAACTGATTGAACGCGTCAAAAGATTAGGCCAAGACACCGCTCCTTATGAACAGCAGGCCGCAGGTTGGATCAGTCTTGCCAAGCTCATGAATGATCCGCAATACACAGTGGACCATTTGCCGGAGAACTTTCCGCTTCCGGCCTACTGGTACTTTGAGCAGAAAGGCTACTCACCGATCGATCTGGCGCAAAAACAGCATACGCCGATGCTGATCCTTCAAGGTGAAAATGACTGGCAGGTGACGATGAAGCAATTCAATCAGTGGAAAAGCGCACTCCAAAATCGCAACGACGTTGAGTTTAAATCATATCCAAAAATGAACCATATCCTTGCCGACTATGACGGCATCTCGACCGGTGCGGAATACGGCAATCCGTCCAATGTATCTTCCGAACTCATCACGGATATCGCTGCCTGGATTCAAAAGCGCAAATAATTCACACTGTGCAGGTTTTCGGTCTTCACGCTCCGGTATTGGAATCATTCCAATCTCTGGATTGGAATTACACCCAGTCTCTGGGATAATGAATCTGAGCCATTATTCATTTTACTTATAGGGGGATATCTCAATGAATGAAAAACGCGTGATAACAACCGATGACCTGTACCGTATGCACTGGGTTAGCGATCCGGCAGTTTCTCCTGAAAATGGCGCAACTGCGTACATACTGAAATCGGTTAATGACAAGCAGGATGGATATACGACTCAAATCCGCCTGATCAAGGAAGACGGAAGCGTGGATGTTCCATTTGCCGCCGGCGAGCAGGATGGTGCCCCGCAGTGGTCGCCAGACGGTTCCCAGCTGGCTTTTCTGCGTAAAAAAGATGAAGCGCGCCAAGTATGGCTGCTGCCCGCGCATGGGGGCGAAGCACAGGCCGTTACCGGACTTAAACATGGCGTAAGCGCATTCAAATGGTCGCCGGATGGATCATCCCTGCTGCTTAAGGCTGAAGCTCCTGACGAAACGGACGAAATCGCGGACGCCAAGTCCAAGGATGAACTAAAACGGCCCGAAGAAAAAATCGTGGACCGCATCCATTATAAAGCGGACGGAGCCGGTCTGCTGAAGGGCCGCAGAACTCATTTATTCCTTTTTGATATCGCGGAAAAAAGCAGCGTGCAGGTTACGTCGGGGGCATTTGATATCGGCTCTTTCGGCTGGTCGCCTGGCGGCACACAAATCGCCTACACAGCGGAGCTACCTACAGAAGAATTCGCGGACGCCGATCTTAGGCCGACCAACGATCTGTATGTGACAGACCGTAAAGGCGGTACGGCCCGTCAACTTACGGACGGAAAAATCAGCATTGGGTATGTCAGCTTTACCCCAGATGGCAAGCATATTCTTATGCTCGCAGACGATTTATCCTGCGGTTATGCAACATTAACCCGCATCTATCTCATCCCTGCAGAGGGAGGAGAATACCGTGCGTTATACACGGATCTCGATATTCAAATCGGTCACAGATGCGTCAGCGACATGCGAGCCGGTGCTGGGACACCGCCGGTATACAGCCCGGATCAACAGTCCGTTTATATCGAGGTCACTCAAAACGGCCGTGTGGAAATCGCCCGCTTCGCTCTCGACGGCTCGGACTTTGAGGTCATGGCCGGAGGAGACCGCGAAATCTATCAGTTCGCTCTTGCACCGGATGGCAGCCTCATTTTTGCCGCCGCTGATCCTTTGCAACCTGGTGATTTGTTCCGGATGGAGCTGCCCGGGGGCACTGAAACCCGCTTGACTGACTGCAACAGCGAACTTTGGAGCGAACTTAAGCTGAGCAAGCCGGAAGAGTTCCAGTTCACGACCGGCGACGGCTGGCCGATGCAAGGCTGGATCATCAAGCCGATCGGATTCGAGGATAGATCCAAGGTACCAGCTGTGCTCGAAATCCACGGCGGACCGCAGGTTATGTACGGACATACGTTTATGCATGAGTTCCAGCTGCTTGCAGCTGCAGGTTTTGCGGTAATCTACACGAATCCGCGTGGCGGACACGGATACGGCCAAACACATGTCAACACGGTACGTGGTGATTATGGCGGGCGCGATTACCAGGATCTGATGGAAACGGTGGACTACGTTCTAGAGCGTTTCCCTTTCGTGGATGGTTCCCGTCTCGGCGTAACCGGCGGCAGCTACGGCGGCTTTATGACCAACTGGATCGTGGGGCACACCGACCGCTTCCAGGCGGCTGTCACCCAGCGTTCCATCTCGAACTGGCTCTCTTTTTATGGTGTCAGCGATATCGGATATCATTTTACCGAAGACCAAATTTGGGGGAATGCTTGGGATGACTTTGAAAAGTTGTGGAAGCATTCACCGATCGCCTACGTGAAGAATGTAAACACGCCGCTGCTCATTCTTCACGGGGAACAGGATATGCGCTGTCCGATTGAGCAAGGCGAGCAGCTGTTTGTTGCCCTGAAGCGCCTCGGGAAGAAAACGCAATTGATCCGTTTCCCTGGGGCAGATCATAACTTATCCAGAAGCGGAAATCCCTACCTACGTACGAGAAGACTTAGTCATATCGTGCGTTGGTTTGAAGAGAATATCGAGAGATAATCTAATCGATTCCGTCCTTTCCGTTGCTTTCACTTTTTTTCAAGACTCATTATGATGTTGAGCCCCAAATAACCCCACAAAGAGTATCGGAAAGAAGTCCGGGTGCCTCTCAAAGAGGGGCGCTTTTGCGGAGCAAAAGTACGGAGTGGAGCCTATGCTATGCAGCCTATGCTATGCTTCGATGCTTATTCCAAATATGCGGGGACCCCAATAAACAAAGGCCACTGAAGCTAATAACTTCAGTGGCCTTCTTTCAATTTTATATCATTAAGCTCATCTCACGCGCGGCTTCCATCAGCACAGGGGCAAATTCATGCAGAGTTCCGGTTGAAATCCGGCCTACAGGGCCGGATACGGACAAGGCTGCAGCCACGACTCCATTTCGGTTCACGATCGGTACGGCCACCGCGGCCGCCCCCGGCTCGCGTTCCTCAAAGCTCGTCGCGTAACCCCGCTCACGGATTTCCTCTAGCGTACGGAGATATCCGTCAGGGTCAGGCATATCCGGCCAGTCCGGATCCCGGAACAGCTCCTGCTGGTCGTCCTTCGAGGCAAAAGCCACAAGCACCTTGCTGGATGCGCCAACGTACAAGGGAAGCCGTGCTCCAACCTGGGCCACCCTGCGGATGTCCTGGTTGCTCTGCACCGCCTGGATCCGCAGGCGGTCCTTGCCGTCACGCAAATACAGACTCACCGTTTCGCCAAGCCGATCGCGCAAGCGCTCCATCGCCGGAAGGAACAGCACTGCAGGATCGTCGCTTTTCGACAGATACGTGGACAGCTCCCAGACCTTAAGCCCGAGGCGATACTTCTCCGTAGCTGCATCCCGAGCTACAAATCCCTTTTCTTCGAGCGTCGTCATCAGACGATGCACCGTGCTCTTATGAAGATGGATCTGACCAGCAATTTCGGTCAATCCCAACTCGTTGCTTTTAGTAAAGCACATCAATATATCAAGTGCGCGTTCGACAGCGCGTACAGTCAGTTTGCGGTCTTCCAATTCTATTCCGCCCCTCATTAATGTTTCACCAAATGAAACATGGTTACAATAATTATAAGAAATTCGCCGATCAAAGTCTACTTATTCCTGAATCGCCATATTACATTTCATTAACAAATCTGCTAGGCTTGTTGACTTTAAGCGCCTATCGTCATAGGATATAGAATAAAAATTTTTTCTGTCTCAAGGGTTCGACGATGCTAGCAATTCATTTTAAGGAGGGGCAATCATGAGTACAGCAACACAGAGTGACACACAAATTTCCCGCCCCCTGACAGAAACGCCTATACCCCTGACTCCAAGGCTTATTCGCTTTAAGCATATCCTGGTAGCTTTGCTGTTATCGGTCCTATTTTTCCTAATCTTCTGTTTCATCTCGCTGCATGCATATATTGCCTGGGTACTCTCGAATCCGACCGTAGCGCCGCTATATTCCAACCCCAAGCAGGCCAAACACATGTCCTACGAAAATGTGACCTTCCCCGCTCTGGATGGCAGCCGGATGATGCAGGGCTGGTATATACCTGCGGCCGGATCGAAGAAAACAATTATCTTCAGCCATGGGTACGGTGCTAATCGTGAGGAAACCTGGATTCCGATGTATGATCTGGCCCACTTTGCGCATCGGATGAATTTTAACGTGGTCATGTTCGATTACGGCTTCGCATCGCAGACAAGCAAGGCTGTGGCCACAGGCGGCAAGGCCGAGTCGCAGCAGCTGCTCGGAGCAATCGAGCTAGCCAAACAGCGGGGTGCTAAACAAATCGTCGTATGGGGCTTCTCTATGGGGGCGGGTACGGCTCTGCAGGCCGGACTGCACTCGAAAGATATCGACGCCATGATTCTTGACAGCACTTTTTTGCTGGAGCCCGATACTCTGTATCACAATATCAAAAACCAAATTGATCTGCCGCGGCATCCGTCGCTTGAAATATTGGAGCTGCTTTTCCCTGTGCTGAATGGGACCAGCCTGCATCAAATTCCATACAAACAGGTCCAAAAGGAAGATTACCCGTTCCCAATCTTTTTCATTCACGGAACGGTAGATGATAAGGCCCCTTATCCCATTGCGGAAAAATTGGCCGCAAACCAGACAAACCCATATTCCAGCGTATGGATTGTCAATGGAAGCCATCACGAGCTTATTTTCCGCGAACATCCTCGCGAATATTTGCGCCGTGTTTCCACCTTCCTGGCGAACGTGAAACTTGCGGAGCAGAAGGACATCGACAATGCGCCCATGATAAAAAAAATATCTACCGGCGTACCTTCTAAGTAAAAAGACCGCTTACAGCAGAGGTTTTTCTATGAAAAAAAGAGGCATCCTGAAAGGCTTTGATTCAAACCTTTCAGGATGCCTCTTTCTTCTATTTTCAATCAGTCTCTAATCAAAGACATAAACTCGGCCCGGGACGCGGAATCCTCGCGGAAAACACCACGTACCGCAGATGTTACTGTCTTGCTTCCCGGTTTCTTTATGCCACGGGAGCACATGCATAAATGTTCCCCGTCCACCACAACCATTACGCCGTTAGGCTTGAGAACATCAACCATGATGTCGGCAATTTGCGACGTAATTCGCTCCTGAACCTGCAGACGGCGAGTCACCGCTTCAACTAAGCGTGCCAGCTTACTGAGACCGACAATTTTGCCGCTTGGGATGTAGCCGATATGGACCTTGCCGAAAAACGGCGCCATATGATGCTCGCATTGGCTGTAATACACGATATCCTTGACGATGACCAATTCTTCATGGTTCTCGTCGAAGGTAACGCCCAGCACATCCCTAGGGTCCACCTCGTAACCCGCAAAAATTTCCTCGTACATCCTTGTAACACGCGCAGGAGTTTCAAGCAGCCCCTCGCGCTGCGGATCTTCACCGATCAGTTTCAAAATCTGCTCTATATGGTGTTCAATTTGTTCACGGTTCTGTTGAACCCTGGTATTTGCGTAATCTTTAACGCCAGCCACGGCACGTCCTCCTCTCGCGACTTCTGAATGTCCGAATATCCTGAATTACTTGCGCTTGCCCCCGCCTTGTTTCTTATTACTCGTGAATTGCGGGTTGTTTTTCATCATTTTCTGCGCTTTCTGCATTTGCTGGTTGTTCAAATTATACCCCATTTGTTTGGCCACTTTTTGGAGCATCTGCGGATCACTTTGCATTTTCTCCATTTGCTTGCGCAAATAAAACGCGCCGATAAAAAAGCCGCCGACCAAGCCGACAATCAGCGTAATTACAGGAATGACAATTTGCATTTTCCGCCACCTCATATTTATAGATCAATACTTATGCGTTGCTTTAGCGACACGAACCTATCATAGCATGACCTCCGCGTGCTAGCAAATGGATTTCTACGTTAAAACCGCCTCAATGAAGACCGTTGTTTCCTGCGCCAAATCAAGCTCCTTGATATCGAAATTGCTAGCCTCGCCTTGCACGATTCTGATCACCGGGCGGCCGGGAAGTCCGCGGTGTTGACCCACGACGATCCCTGTTTCCTTGGTGGACAATCGAACGGCAGTGCCAATGGGATAAATGGAAACGACCCGGTTAAATTGGAAAAGCACCTCGTAATCCAGCTGTTTTTCCGACATGGTCATCATTTCCTCGCAGGCCTCATGCGGCAAAAGCATTTTAGCTTCGGAGGAAATCGGATGAATCAAACGTTCATACGTGTCTGCGGCGGATACGATTTTGGCATACCGATGAATCTTATTTCCTGTGAGTCCGCGTGGTACGCCTAAGCCGTCAATCCGTTCATGATGCTGCAGGGCAACATGGGCTATCAGAAGGCTTAACTCTCTTTTACTCTTCAGCTTTTCGAAACCTCTCCAAGTATGGTGGGTTTTCGGTAGGTGTTTGTACTCTTTGGTCATGCCGGATTTTCCGATATCATGCAAAAGGGCGCCCATTGCAAGCTCCTTCAGCTGTAGATAGTTGAATCCCATATTGATGCCCATGACGGAGGAAAGCAAGCATACATTCATGGCGTGAATGTACTCATTATTGTCCTTGGTCCGTATATCCGTCAGTTGAACCAGCAGCTCCTTATTGCTAATCACGTCCCGAAGCAAACTCTCAACGCTGCTTCCAATCGATTGGGTATTCCATTTCTTGCCGGAACGGATCGATTCATAGACATTGCTCATTTCCTGGAGGATCCCCTGTTTCGTGGCCTCGCTCAGCATGTCGCTTGTTTCCACATCATCAAACAGCGGATCCTGAATATATAACATGGTAACGCCGATCCGGTTCAGAGTGCTGATCATATATACCGTCAGCTGAACGCCCGCTGACAACAATATCGTGCCGTTGCCAGAATAGATGGTTTTACCCAGAAACTGTCCAGGTTCCACATTGTCTATACTTATATACTTCATGAATCTCCCCCGATTTTAGAGCGGCAGAAAGCCCTAAGTTCTTGCCGCTTTACTCTTCGATCCGCGTATTTCTTTCGGGAAGTGCATTCTCCAGGCTCAGAAGCTTACGTCTCGTTTCAGGTCCTCCACTGTATCCTGCCAGGCTGCCGCCCTCTTCAAGCACACGATGGCAAGGTACGACTACTGGAACTGGATTTTTATTGACAGCTCCACTGACTGCACGCATCGCTTTAGGTCTCCCAATCGCCTTAGCTAATACCCCGTAAGAGCGGATCTCTCCATAATGAATATCGGCAAGAGCCGTCCAAACCTGAAGCTGAAACTTCGTTCCGCGCAAGTCAAGCGGAAGATCAAATGTTTGACGTTGCCCAGCAAAATATTCGCCGAGCTGGCGTTTGACCTCTGCAAGCCGCTGGTCATCGTGTTCGAGCTCACCGCCTCCGCACCAGGTACGGGACCATTTTTGCAGGACGGCCTCCTTCACGTTGAAGCTGCCAAACTCAATCAAGCAGAGTCCCTTTTCTGTAGCGCATACCGTTAGAGGCCCAATTTTGGACTGCATTTCATCATAATAAATTGTTTCGGACTCTCCACCGATAGATGGTGAAAATTCCGCTGCTCCGCTTTTTGCTTCTGCTGCTTCCGCTTTCGTTTGCGATTGAAGTTGTTCCTTTGCTTCACCGAGCATTTCTCTAACCTTCTCATCCTGCTCGTCAGCCAAGGATTTATTCATGATGTTCAATGCCTCCTCGCCTCCTATGCGTCCCAGCGACCAGGCAGCGGCCCCCCGCAGCTCCGACCGTGGGTCTTTCAGCAGTACCTCTCCCAGTTTGGGCACAGCAGACTTATCCCTATAATTTCCAAGTGCAATGACCGCATTGCGTTGAATCGGTTTCCTCCCCCGCCATGCAGCAGCGCTCTCTCCGAACTTCTCCTTGAACTCCCGGTTCGTCAAATCCAGAATAGGCAGCAGCAGCGGCCGATCCTTTTCTGGTACCGGCAGCAAATCTTTATTATGCGTCCAGTGCTTGCCTTTGTTCTTCGGACAGATCACCTGGCAGGTATCGCAGCCGTATAAACGGTTGCCGATCTTGCGCATAATCTCATCCGGTAGAAAGCCCTTCGTTTGGGTTAAAAATGAAATACAGCGCTGCGCATTTAGCTGTCCCGGACCTACCAACGCCCCTGTCGGACAAGCGTCTATACACATCGTGCAGTCTCCGCAGTCTTCCGTCACCGGCGCATCCGGTGGAAACGGAATATTGGTCACCATTTCCCCAAGAAAGATCCAAGATCCCCATTTTGGGGATATGATGCTGCAGTTTTTGGCACTGAAGCCGATCCCAGCGCGTTCCGCCACAGCTCGATCCACAAGAGCTCCGGTATCCACCATACTTTCCATGACAGCATCGGGTACCTTCTCCCGGATAAAATCCTCCAGCTTTCCCATCGCCTCGCGCAGCACATGATGATAGTCCTTGCCCCAAGAAGTACGGGATAAGACGCCACGGTATTTGCCAGGCTCGTTCTTCGGAGCATCGATCATTTTGGAAGAATATGCGATAGCGATAGAGATCAGAGAGGCGGGCTCAGCGGAGGGCAGTTCGGGGGTAATACGTTTATCCAGATCCGGCTCCTCGAAGCCGGACTCATAACCGAGGTCTCGGTGATTTTGCAAAATAGCTTTTAATGATACGAACGGATCTGCGGAAGCAAAGCCAATCTCATCAATGCCAAAATCAGCCGCAGCCTCCTTAATATCTTGCTTCAACTGCTCCCAAGGTGAGGACGGAGGAGCATAAGAAGATGGTTTCATGTTTGTCAAAAAGCTTGCGCCTCCTTTTCAACCTTATTGAAACTTCATTATAGTCCCCTGATTTTGTTCACCGGCCAGAAAATAAATTCAGCCCGGCCGACAATCCCTTTGGCGTTGACGCTGCCAAAAGAGCGACTGTCCTTGCTGGCGCCCGCATGCCGGTTATCGCCCATCACAAAATAATGATCATCGTCGATCTTGAGCGGTCCAAAATCGGGATCCTGAATCTCAACCTCAGTATACGGCTCCACCTGAAGTTGCCCGTTGACATAAAGCTTGTGATCCTTCACTTCAACGGTATCGCCGGGAGTGCCAATGATCCGCTTGACCAGAAATTCCTTTTTATCCGGTCCATTGCTCGGGTCGTGCAGTACCACAACTTCGCCCCGTTTCGGCGCTTTGAAATCATAAACGATTTTATCAATAAACAGCCGTTCTTTTTCGTACAACGTTGGCTGCATCGATTGGCCTTTGACCATCGACAGATTAAAAACGAACAAATTTAGCAGCATCATAATCACAAAGGCAATGACGATTGTTTTGGCCCAGTCCCAGACCTCGGAGAAAAGACCTCGCGGCTTTGGTTCCGCCTTTGGTTTATCCGCCGGATAGGTACCCGAATGCCCGGGTTCATGCTGTTGAATCTGATTCATAATACACCTCATCTTTAGACAAATTCCCTCATATACAGAAAAGCATATCTTGCGCGGTTTTGCAACGGCAGCAAAGATATGCTCAATATAGAAAATATTGTTTTTGGACAATAATAATAATTTCTTCTATTAATAATCTACAACTCGAGTCCACTTTTTTCCGGATTAGTGCTGAGGACTGATGATGCTAAGCTTTTGAAAGGCCTCCAAAATTTTGTTTGCACCATAACCCATCGCCTCGTAAAGCGGCATAGCAGCCTGGTTGTGCTCGTCTCCGGCGATCATGATCTTGCTAACTTTGCGTGTTTGGAAGCGCTGCTCCATTGCAGATACCAACGACTTGCCAACCCCTTGACGGCGGTAGTCCGGATGAATGGCGATCCGATAGTAGCAGCCGTGGTTATGCTCAATCGTTCCGATTAAAGCGCCCACAATTTCATCGTCTTCCTCCGCAACCATAATCAGTTCTGAATCCCAGGACAGCTGCCTCGAGAATGGTCCCATCGTATTCCGGTAACACTCTTCGGACAAGGCAATCTCCATCAATTCGGTTACATTGGTGCAATCACTTAACTGAAAGGAACGAACATGCATGTCTTAAATCTCCCTTTTCGTCAGCTTGTTTGGATCCTTGGAAGATCAAGTCTACCTTAAGATATAAGTAAGTATATACTTCGTAGAAATCGTATCCTCATAGAGGTTGTTCAAAAAGCCCGCCTTTGATAAGAAAACCGATCGAAGTAATTCAAGGATGAAGGGCCGCAATCCAGAGGTAGGTTTTCTTGCGATATAGAATTTCATCAGCGTAGCTAGAAAACTTAAAATTCTATATCTAACACGAAGTAAATCGGGAAGCTGGCTTTCGCATCGAATCTTGAATTCAGCCTGTCCTAAACAGATGCCTACGAAAGTATGTTTCCTCCAGAAGCACAGGCTTCGGTGCTGAAAACCACCCTTTTTGAACACGCACTTATATCTTAAAGAAAACTTCCGCTGGTGGCGGTACGTCGCCAGACGTTTTCCTTATAATCCAGAATAAATAATAATAATACGACAAAAACCGTTAAATTCCTTCTTTATCATTCATTAAACCATAGTTTTCTTTAAAAAACACGCATTTTCTTTTGAAAGCGCTTTATAGCAAGCGTTTTCATTGTAATATAAGTTAAATATCCATATAATGGTTCAAATGGGATGAATAAAGTTTCGGATATCGGGTAAGTCATAATATGTATGATGTGCGATAGATTTCCTTAAAGTATACTTTATAAACATAAATGTTGATTTAATTTAAAAAATACGGTTTAATTATATTTGGATACGTTAATGTTACATAATCCGGTTAATAAAGGATGCTATTGCACAGCATAGATTCCTTTATGAAGAGGGTCAATTTCTAATTGATTCCTAATAATAAAACATTACAGGAGGTATTTATCATGGCATTTCAATTACCTGCTCTTCCTTACCCTAACAATGCGCTCGAACCTCATATCGACGCACAAACAATGGAGATCCACCACGATCGTCACCATAACACGTATGTAACCAACTTGAATGCAGCTTTGGAAAGCGCTCCTGAACTGCAAAATAAAAGCCTTGACGAACTTCTGTCCAACATTAACAGCGTACCTGAAAGCATCCGTACAGCCGTTCGCAACAATGGCGGCGGACATGCAAACCACTCCCTCTTCTGGGAAGTTATCGGACCAAACGGCGGCGGCGCTCCAACTGGCGCTTTGGCTCAAGCGATCGACAGCGAGCTTGGCGGATTTGATAAATTCAAAGAAGACTTCGCTAAAGCGGCTACTACCCGTTTCGGCAGCGGTTGGGCTTGGCTCGTAGTCAAATACGGCAAGCTGGCTGTAACCAGCACGCCGAACCAAGACAACCCAATCATGGACGGCCAAACTCCGGTTCTTGGTCTGGACGTATGGGAGCATGCTTACTACCTGAAATATCAAAACAAACGCCCTGATTACATCGCTGCATTCTGGAACGTTGTAAACTGGGATGAAGTCGGCAAACGTTACGACGCTGCCAAATAATAAACAACGCTAATAGCATAAAGGAGCTGCCCCAATCAGGGGCGGCTCCTTTTTGCTTGTGACAATCTATATATCTCTAACGAAACTACAGAGTGTTATTGCCTCAAAAACAAGAGCAAATTAAATCTAACGAAACTACAGATCGTTATTTGGGATAAAACCGGCCTAGGCGGTACTTATTTAGCTTAATAGCGATACCCAGTTTCGTTAGAATTTCAAAAAGCCATTTTTGCTGCAAATAGCGATGTCACGTTTCGTTAGAGAATCTTATATGCCTAGTGCATTTTGAAATATTCACGGAGTATTTTCAGAAACACGTTCGGAAAGGCATACAGCGCCATATCCTCTTCACCAATCCAACGAAGTGCTCCCTCCGGCGTTTCTTCTCCCGGATGGCTGAGCGTATAGGCCTCCTTGGCTTCAGCCGCCATGAGCTGTTCCTCTTCTCGGCAGCGATACACCTGGAGGTTCCAGTGGATATGGCTGAACGTATGCTCGGCATCCATCATATATTCTCCCGGCCTTGCGACAACGCCTTCCTCCAATAGAGCTCCGGATAAAATATCCATCGCAGGCTCATCCGGGATCCGCCCACTTCGGCTCAGCGGCACCTGCACATGAGGCAGCTCCCACATTCTCGCCAGAAGGCCTTCCTGCGGACGCTGCCGGATTAACACCTTGCCGGCATGGCTACCGGTCCCTTCCACCAAGGCCACCACGCGATATTCCGGACGTGGCGGTTTCGCTTTGGTCTTAACCGGCAGCGACTCTACCACCCCTTCGATCCGGGCGGTGCAGTGTTCCATGACCGGGCAAGTCAGGCACTTCGGTGATTTTGGCGTACATACGAGTGCCCCGAGTTCCATCAGGGCCTGGTTGAAATCGGAAGCACGACCTTCAGGGATCAGCTCCACGACAAGCCTTTCCATTAACGACCTTGTGCTTCCTTTCATAATGTCTTCTTCAATCAGAAAATACCGCGACAGTACACGCATAACATTGCCGTCCACAGCCGGCTCCGGTTTATTGAAGGCGATACTTAATATTGCCCCCGCTGTATATGGGCCAACCCCCTTCAGAGCAAATACAGATGGTTTATCATCCGGTACTTGTCCGTCATGTTGCTCCTTTACCTGCTTAGCTGCTGCCTGAAGGTTTCTCGCCCGGGAATAGTATCCGAGGCCTTCCCAACATTTCAATACATCCTGCTCGGGTGCATCTGCCAAGTCCTCGACGGTAGGAAACCGCTCAATAAATCGGTGGAAATAAGGAATGACGGTGTCCACGCGCGTCTGCTGCAGCATAATTTCTGATACCCATATATAGTAAGGGTTGCGGTGGCGGCGCCACGGCAAATCCCTTTTGTTCTGCATATACCATTCCAGCAAATGTGTGCTGAAAAACTTCTTCTGCTCCGTTTGATTCATATGGTCGTTTCAAATCCTTCCGGCTTTACTCTCCCAAAAAAGCTTTAAACTGTTTTTTCAATGACGGCAAACGCCGAGGCCAACTCTGTCTGGTGAGATATGGTCAAGTGGATGACATACTCCGGTTCCCCCGGAAGATTCAGGCGTTCCCATGCCCCTTGGCTCAAGACAGGCACAGGTCTCCCCATGGAATCCGGCAAAATCTCTATATCGCCAAAACTGATAATGCTGCCGATTCCGCAGCCAAAAGCTTTGGAAATTGCCTCTTTGGCAGCAAAACGTCCGGCTACAAACTCCGTCAGCTTCCCGCCTCTTTTTCTGGCTTCATCCCGCTCCTTCTCCGTAAGCACCCGTTCCATGAATTTGAACCCGAGCTGCCCGCTTAGCAAAATCGAAATCCGCTTGATTTCCAGCACGTCATGCCCGATTCCGTGAATCAATGAACCACACCATCCTTCCAAAACGTTCAAACCTTATTGTATCAGTAGACATCCCGTGATGCGAGTTATGAGTCGCAATACTTTATATGCAATTTCTTGGCCAAGACGGGCGCTCGGTCTCCATGTGGGATTACGTCGTTCTAGGTTGAAAAAAAGACGCTTCCTAATAATAGGAACCGTCTAAGTGAGAACAGCTATATTTTAGCTGTCCTCTTATAATTTGTTACATTCCTGCTTGTACCTGCCCTAAAACCTTTAAGTTTCAGATTAACGACACACGCGGTTAAACGCTTCAATAAGACTATCGGCGATTTCCTGAGCGGAATGGTCTTCGATCTGATGGCGTTCGATGAAGTAAACCAGTTCCCCGTCTTTCATCAAAGCAATGGAAGGAGAAGATGGCGGATATGGAGCAAAATATTCTCTGGCTTTGGCCGTTGCTTCCTTATCCTGTCCGGCAAATACCGTAAATAGATTGTCAGGCACCAAATCGTTTTGCAGCGCTAGCGCTACACCCGGACGGCATTGTCCTGCCGCGCATCCACATACCGAGTTGATGACAACAAGCGTAGTGCCTGGTGCATCCGGCAAATGCAATTCTACTTCCTCTGGTGTTTTGAGTTCTTTGATCCCAACCCGGGTAAGCTCATCCCTCATCGGTTGAATCATATCCTTCATATATCTGTCGAAAGACATAGACATTACTAATCACTCCTTATCTGCAAAATATCAAAAAAACATATTCATCAATATTTAATATTATACCTTCAAAAGATGTGAAATCAAGATTTCTGGTTTCAGAATGATCGCCATCCCATTTCCCGTCAGCATTCGGCAAGTGGAAAACGGATGATGAACGTCGTCCCCTTTCCTTCTTCTGATTCCACCTCGATTTTGCCCCCATGCCGCTCCGCAATACTCAAGCAGAGAGCAAGTCCAAGCCCCGTCCCTTTGGTCTTGGTTGTAAAAAAGGGCTCAAACAGGCGTTCCTTGCGGCTTTGGGACATGCCTACGCCGGTATCCTGGACGATGAGCTCGACGATTCCCTCTCTCTCCTTTAGGCGGGTTTGAATGGTGAGCTTACCCTTTTCCTCCATGGCCTCCATCCCGTTACGGGCTAGATTAAGAAGCATCTGCTTGATTTCCTTTGCGTTCAGGTACAACTTCGGCACCTGCTCGTCCATCACCAGCTCAATCGTTTGCCCCCGTAAATTCGCATCCGCCCACAGCAACGGACCGAGATCGCCGATGATCTGGTGTAGATGCCACTGCTCTTTTTCAGAAATCCGATTTTGCGCAAGCGACAAAAAGTCGTTTATGATACCGTTCGCACGGTCAAGCTCCTCCATAACGATCCTATAGTAATGATCAAGCGACTCCGGGCTCTTTTCTTTCATGAGCTGGAGAAAACCGCGCACCACAGCCATCGGGTTGCGGATTTCATGCGTGATGCTGGCTGCCATTTGCCCGACCAGACTCAGCCTCTCCACATTTCCCAGCTCGCTCCGAAGCCGTTCCAGCTCTGTTATGTCTTGGATCACGAGTACCGCCCCGAGAATCTCACCGGTATAGCTGTTGGTAAGCGGTGATATGCTTGTATAATGTATTTGCGAACCGATCCGGATCAAATCATTGTTCAACTTGACGCCCTTTAACGCCTGGGAAATCCGGTGGCTTAAGAAATCCTTTTCGATCATATCGACAAATGAGGATAGCGGCAGTCCCAGAATATCATTTTTGGTAAGCTCCGGCTGCCGGATTTTGAATAAATTCATCATCATTTCGTTTACACTGGTAACACAACCGTCATTGTTAACAGATACCATACATAGCGGCGCTACATCCATGACCTGCTGGAGCTTTTCCTCCTCCCGGAGGTACTTCTCGGAAATACCCTTGATCTGTTCTTTCAATAGCAGCTTTTCCAGAGCAAATTCAATGACATAAATAAGGGCTCCGCCGGAAAAAACGCTAACCATCATATAGAGCAAAATCATTAACAACTGTCCTGCTTCGGAAAATGTCAGTTCTGGATTTTCGATAATCGGAGACGCGCAGAGGAGCAGCATAGCTGGCAGGAGACACATCCACAGCTTATTGATTTTATCAGTTAGGGTACCCTTCCGGAAATTAGGGGACATCCAAACAAGCAATGGATAAAACAATAAACCGGTATGTATGAAGATTCCAAAAACAGACCATCTTTCGTTAAAGTAAAAATCACACAGCAGATACAGCCCTGCTAAGGGAAGACCGCTCTTATATCCCCCGTAAAGCATACCAATGAACAGCGGGAGGATTCCCAAATTAAGAGGAATTAATTGAAACAACGGTGTGGAGAATACGGAGCACATCAGAATACTCAAAGCACTGGATATAATAATAATAAGTTCAAATCCCGTGGCACCGAGCTTTCTCTTGTGCCTAAGTGCACGGACATACTTGTCCAGGCTCAGCGGAAACAAAAACGCGAAGGAACCCGCCATGAGTACCTGTGTTATAATATTTTTCAACGCATAAATAATCGCAAATCCCTCCTCCCCATTCGGGCGGCATGTACAGATTCATTCATTCGGAAATACCGGGCAAATCAGTTTCTGTAGGAACAGCGAAAAAAACTAATTAACTAAAAAAAGTGTATATATGTAAATTAAATCACAGCCTACACAATATTACAATATACCCTGATATATCCTAAAAAAGCACAATTAAAACACAGGTCCACTAGGACCCGTGGTCATAAGGAGAGAATAAAGTGAAGTTATATGATGTCATTGTTATTGGAGGCGGTTCTGCCGGGCTGATGGCCTGCATCGCAGCAGCCAAAAACGGCGCCTCTGTTCTGCTGCTCGACAAGGGCGGGAAACTCGGGCGCAAGCTAGGCATTTCCGGAGGCGGACGCTGTAATGTAACCAACGCGAAGGAAACCGAAGATCTGATTGCACATATTCCGGGCAACGGGCGTTTTCTATACAGTGCTTTTCAGCATTTTAATAACCGCGATATCATGGATTTCTTCGAAGGTCTGGGCATTACCCTGAAGGAAGAGGATAACGGGAGAATGTTTCCGGTGTCCGACAAGGCGGTCAGCGTGGTCAATACGCTCGTCGGAGAGGTCCGCAGACTGGGAGTAGACATAAAAACCAACACGCCTGTAGCGGAAGTTCTCTATACGAAAGAACATGCTTCAGGCGTAAAGTTTGCCTCGGGCGAAATATGCCGGGCGTCTGCCGTCATCATTGCAACCGGAGGTAAATCGGTGCCACATACCGGCTCGACAGGCGATGGTTATCCGTGGGCGGAAGCCGCAGGGCACACCATAACCGAGCTATACCCTACGGAGGTCCCGATCGTATCGCGCGAAAGCTGGATCGCTTCGAAGGAGCTTCAGGGATTGTCACTTCGCGATGTTGAATTATCGGTATGGACCCCGAAAGGGAAAAAGCTGATCGGACACCGCGGAGACATGATATTCACCCACTTCGGTCTCTCCGGACCGATCGCTCTTCGCTGCAGCCAATTTATCCGCCAGGTAAAACGCAAGTTCAAAGTCAATGAAGTAGAGATGGTGATCGATTTGTTCCCCGACATGCCTCCCCATGAGGTGGATCGCATGCTGCGGGACAAGCTTGCTGCTGATCCGAAAAAGGCTATCAAAAACGTGCTCAAGGCTTTTGTTCCCGATCGTTTGCTGCCGCTACTTATGAACCGGGCCGAACTTGACGGCGACTCGACTTTCGCCCACCTGCCGAAACAGCAGTGGTCGGCCTTTGTGGACGTGTTAAAGAAATTCGTGATTCCTGTCCAAGGCACCAAATCGATCGAGGAGGCTTTTGTGACCGGCGGCGGCGTGAATTTAAAGGAAATCAATCCGAAAACGATGGAGTCCAAGTTGATGCCGGGCCTCTTTTTCTGCGGTGAAATCCTCGATATCCACGGCTACACCGGGGGCTACAACATTACCGCCGCCTTCTCCACCGGATATACGGCGGGCATGCACGCGGCACAAAAATAAGTAATTAAAGCGTCCGTTTTTCAGCACCGAGAAGGTTGGATGAAGTTAGGGACTGAGGAGCAGAGCGTACTTGAGGTACGTGAGCACCGGAAGGCCCGGCTGAATTCAAGATTCGAAGCCGAACCAGCTTCCCGATTTACTTCGTGATCAAAAACGGACTTAAAATTCTTTATTCATCATGAACATGCGTAAGACTTCAGGAACCACCCATGTGACACCCGCTGCAAGTGGGATAAATCCGATCGCAGCAATCCAAATCATTGCTCCTGAAGTAAACAGAATAAGTGCCGAGATGATAACTGCATATGGAAAAAGCAGTGTCCGGACGGCGAGAATGCTTGCTTGAATGCCCATATCATCCGGCCAAGGCAGCAGCGAAACAAAGGGATCTTCCTTGAAGCTAAACCATTGCAGAAATAGCCAATATACAATAAGCAAATGCAGCGCGGCATACACGATAATCCGGACACCTGAAGGCATAGGCAGGAAAAACACCGGGATGCTCACCGCAGCAAACCGCAAGTACAGAGACCGCTGTCCCGGATGACGTAGCAGCGCTTTAACCATCGTTCCCGCGATACGCTTGGATGGCTGAACCGAACGGAAAAGCGGACGGGAGCGGCGGAAAATCCAGGTTTTCCTGCGGATACGCCGCGGTTTGTCTACGGATTGGCTCAGCACAATCGCCGTCAAACGGGTTCTTCGCGTCAAATCCTCCTGCACGTCGTTCATAAAGGTTCCGCGGAGTCGCAGCCGCATTCGAAGCAGGAGCATTACAAATAGCGCAAGCACAATCGTACCGATAAGCAAAATCTCCGACCTCGATTTGAAAACAATCATAAAGGTCAGATAGAAGAAAGCAGGCAACATGACGAACGGAATATAGAGCAGCCATCTCCGCCATCCGCTTGTTTGTACCCTGACAAGATGCCTTATCCACATATGAACCCATCCAAAAACGATGGTAAATGCCAGCATACTGCCTGCCAACATGCCGCTTTCGTGAAACTGTCTGATGAGAAAAGGAAGTATGAGTAGAAAAACAAACGCGGTCTTCAAAGCCGCCGCAGCCATACTGTACAAGCTGCCCCGAAGCATAATTGCCCGCACCCATCTTTTACGTTGAACGATAAATAACACATCCGCTTCCCGAATCAGCAGAATAACGCCTCCCATGGAAGCAACCGCCAAAAGCATCAAGGGTATAATAGGGAAAGGAATCTTGCTTGCCCACTCAGGGAGCGGTTCATTCCATAACCCGTAATACAAACGCCCTCCGAACAGAAGCCCGGGGATCAGGATATAAACGAAAACCGTCCAATCGTCCGCTACGGAACGAAAGATGGCCGCCATTTCTTTGAAATAGCTCCATAAACGCCGCCGGAACAAACTTCCCGGAGTCCGAAACAAATAATCTTTATCACTGCCTGTCATGACTTTATCCTTCCTTACTCCATTATTGAATGAATACGCTGAGCATACGCTTAGGCAAGCATATCAAAGCAATCAAACAGTGAAGCCTCAGTTAGTCCCGCCTTTGCACGGATATCCGCCAGGCTCCCTTCTGCCACCATTCTCCCCCCGGAGATCATGATGAACCGATCACAAATTTTCTCCGCCGTATCCAGCACGTGCGTGGACATCAACACGGCTGCCCCGCGGCTGCGTTCCTCATCCAGCAGTTTTAAAAAATCTTTGGTTGCACGCGGGTCGAGACCGATAAAAGGCTCGTCCACGATATATACATCCGGTCCACTCAGAAATCCCAGCATCAGCATCATTTTCTGCTTCATCCCTTTGGAGAATCCGCCGGGGAGATCATTCTTGACCTCTTCCATTCCAAACTGCCAAAGAAGCCTATTCGCCTCCGCAGTAAAGGTCTCGTATTCCAAACCGTACACTGCTGCCGCCAAATCCATATGCTCCCACAGCGTCAAATCATCATGATAAACCGGCGTCTCCGGTATATATGCGTATCGTCCCGAGTTCCCACCGAAATGAACCTTTGTTTTGGCATGTTTCAAAAGGCCAATCAGCGTTTTGATGGTTGTGCTTTTTCCAGCCCCATTCGGGCCAATTAATCCAAGCAGCTCACCGGGTTCAACCTGAAAGGCGATCTCGCGAATGCGTGGATGGTTTTCCTCGTATCCGGCTTCTTCAATATAAACGTCCAACAGCGCGGTTTCGGCGCTCCCCGTTTCCATAACAACAACCTCCTGCTAAAGTATGGACTATTCCATTCTCAAACCACCGGCACAACCGGGGAATACAACCTGAAGGAAAAATCTGCATTATAAAAATTTTACAATACTCTTCATCTCGCGGTAAAGCGCAATGTTTCTTGATAAAATTACTACAAATTTAAATGTTTCAAATGTGACAAATCACATGTTTTTCATTTGGGCCAAGCGCTATGATAAGAATACACAAAATGTGGATGATACAAATACGGCAGGCGGCGGTCAATCTAAGCGCTTGCAGGTCTCATCCATACCTACACAATCCATACTGCATAAATCCGGTATTCTTCCAGGAATGCGGTAGTAAATGACCATATAAAGGCGGGAGTAATCATGATTCAAGCACACGAACGTGATGCCCAGTTATCTCTGCACCTGTATCGGGTGTTCGCAAAAAGCTTTAAAAGCATAAACGAGCATGCCGTCATCAACAGCAAAATCGAAGGTTTTAATCCGACAGCCTTCGCCGTTATGGAAGTGCTTTACTACAAAGGCTCGCAGCCTATACAACAAATTGGCTCTAAGCTTCTGTTGCAAAGCGGCAACGTCACTTATGTGATTGACAAGCTGGAGGAACGCGGATTTATCCATCGCAGACCTTGTCCGAACGACCGCCGCGTGATTTATGCGGAATTGACACCTCAAGGCGAAGCATTGATGAGCGATTTATATCCAAAATATACGGAACGGATTCATCATGCTTTCAGCGGATTAAACGATGATGAAAAATTTGAGCTGATTGGCTTGCTGAAAAAACTGGGCATGCAGGCAGAACGGCTGACACCTTCACTGCGCAAATAATATGATCATCACAGCTGGGAAACTATATTCGAAAACAAAAGGCACCCCTTGGGATTCAGGATCCCCTGGGTGCCTTTTTGTTGTATTTATGAACGCCGGAGGCCGGCTTTTCAAGCTTTTTCCGATTCGGCATCTTCGTCCGGTGAAGGTACTGTATTCCGCAGCGCCAGCACAGAAATCAGGCTGACCACCGCCATTACCGCCATAATCACGTACAGCGAATGAAGGCTTCCCTCTAGAATATGCTTAAGCTGGTTCCACAGCTCTCCTGGCATGTTTTTGCTTCCTTCCGGAGACAGGAGCTGGTTAACTTCTTCCTGTTTGACATGCTCAAGCCCCGGCTGACGAGCAATCCGGCTTGCCATGCTGAGATTGATCCAAGACCCCAAAACCGCCACACCAACCGTTTGCCCTAAGGAACGTACGAAGGTGCTCAACGCAGTGGAAGCGCCCCTGAGCGAATATCCGACGGAGGACTGAGCGATGATCGTAAAAACTGTGGTGGAATAACCAAAACCCAAGCCAAAGATAAACATGTAAATCAGTAAAATATAATGCGGTGTCGAACCCGTAATAAATGCGAGTCCAATGGCCCCAAGCACGATGCCAACGAGACCGATGGCACTTGTCTTGCGCGATCCGGCCGTCAGAATAAGCCGGCTGCCAAAGACGGAGCCAAATAGCCAGCCGATCGACATTGGAGCCATCGTCAGGCCGGACATCGTGGCGTTTTTACCCATAACCCCCTGGATCCAAAGCGGTGTATAGGTCGTCAAACCGATCAGCAATGCGCTGGTCAAAAAGCTGGCTACCGTGGATACCGAAATATCGCGGATCCGGAACAGCTTTAAGGGCAACATCGGTTCAACCGCACGGTTTTCGATAAAGATAAAGGAGCTCAGGCAAACGGTCGCCAGAATGAAGCAGCCGAGCAAAAGCGGCGAACTCCAGCCGAAATATTGTCCGCCGGTGGCCAAGGCAAACAGCAGCGCCGTCATCCCCAGCGTAAAAGTCGCTGCGCCGGCCACATCGATTTGCGTCTTCTCCCGCTTATCCCGGTCTTCGTGCAAATAACGGGCGATCAGCCACATGGATACGAGCCCAAACGGAACATTAAAACCAAAAATCCAACGCCAGTTCAAATAATCCACAAAATAACCGCCCACTAGCGGTCCGATCAGCGAGGAAATCCCCCATACCGAACTGATCATGCCTTGAATTTTGGCGCGTTCCTCGATTCGGTATATGTCACCAATGATGGTGAAAGTCACCGGAACGATGGCTCCGGCACCGATCCCTTGAATGGCGCGGAATATAATAAGCTGCTCCATGTTTTGTGAAAAGCTGCAGAGCAACGAACCGATTAGAAACAGGGCCGAGCCAATTTGAAATACAGGCTTGCGGCCATACAAGTCGCTCACTTTGCCAAAAATAGGAGTCGAGACAGCCATCGTCAGCAAAAAGGCCGTAAAAATCCAGCTGAGCAGCTTCATGCCGCCAAAACTGCTAATGATGGCCGGACCAGCAGGTCCGGTCACCGTTCCTTCAATAGCCGACAGGAACGTCGAAACTAAAATTCCGATCAAAATAAATCTACGTTGTGATTGTTGAATATTAGAACTCACAGCTATTTGAATTCCTTTCTTGATGACGAGACAGGATTCCCCTTATAACGAAACATATCCACCCTTACAGGAAAAAACAGCCTTCCAGTGGCCTTTCAAGCCCGGGCTCTATATAAGTTATATAAGTTGAACCATTGATTTTGCTGGGATGAAGGCAGTCGGAACTTTTTTCACTAAATAGCATCATCTGTGTCCGTTAGAAATCATAATGGTCGAAATTGCCCTCAATAGTGGCTGCTGTGTCCGTTAGAGTGTTGCGCGACCGAGTGTTGTGCGACTCTGCAATGCGTCCTTTGCGCTGGTCAACATTGCCTCTTACCTATTCCCTAGCCTTTTCTTTAGTTCAACTTGTATATTACACGGGAGCAAGTCTGCGATATTCGGCAGCCTCATGTTGGTGAAGCTTCAGCATAAACGCAGCTTCCCCTTCCACGAGTGCGGGGTCATGCGTAATCATCAGCACCCCTGCACCAGCGGCTGCCTTTTCCCGGCAGAGCCGGAGAACTTTGTCCGCCGCTCCATAATCGATGCCCGACGTCGGCTCATCCAAAATGTATAGTGCCTTCGGATGAATAAACTGGGCGATGATGCTGAGCAGCTTCTTCTCCCCTTGGCTGAGCAGATAAGGAGAGACGCCGCGCCGGTCCACAAGGCCTGCAGTCCGAAGCAATGTTTCGGCCGCTTCCCGTTCTGCGGAATCCAGTTCCCTGATACGCCCCTTCTTTTGTCCAAGGCCGTACACCAACTCATCCCATACCGTATGGGCAACAAACTGATATTCCGGCTGCTGAAAGACGTATCCAATCTTCGCCGCACGCTGCTGGACCCGCCATCTAGCAATATCTTGGCCTTCCCAGAAAACCGCCTCTGGCGGTACTGGTAGCAACCCCATCAGAAGGCGGGTCAGCGTCGTTTTGCCGGAACCGTTCTCCCCGGTGATGATGCCCCATTCCCCCGGCTTCATGGCGAAGCTGGTTTCATGAAGCGCCCGGGGAGCACCGGCATAGGCGAAGCTCAGCCGGTCCACCTTGAGGAGGCTGCCGGAATCAGCGGCAGCCCGGGGCGGCGTCATGTGCGCTGACGCCGCCGCTGCCGGTCCCGCCGCTAGGCCGGGACCCGCCTTGGCTGCCTCCGCATACGGAGGCAGCAGCCCGAGCTGCGCGAGCCGCTCCCGGCTCCCGCGCAGCAGCTCCTGCGGCGGCCCGTCCAATAGGACACGGCCGCCGTCCAAGACGATGACGCGCTCCGCGGAGCGCGCGACATCGTCGAAGCGGCCGGACGCGGTAATCAGCGTCCGGCCTTCGGCGTGCAGCTTGCGGCAAAGCTGCACGAACTGCTCCTGCGCCGCGGGATCCAGGCTGGCCGACGCATCGTCGAACACGACGATGCGAGGGCGCAGCGCTAGAACCGCGGCGATGGCCGTGCGCTGGCGCTGTCCGCCGGACAGCTCGCGCACGGGCGAATGGCGAAGCTGCTCCAGGTTCACCGCCGCCAGCGCCTCCTCTACCCGCCGCTCGATTTCCGGCGGCGACACCCGCAGATTCTCCGGGCCGAAGGCCGCCTCATCCTGTGGGGTCCCTTGCACCAGCTGCGCATCGGGGTCTTGGAAGACCAATCCGCACCGCTCTGCAATCTCGGCAATTTCTGCCGTCGCAGGATCGATTCCTGCCAGATTCAATTCGCCTTCTCTCGTGCCTCCACCGCTGCGTGGCAAATAACCACTCAGCAGCTGGCACAGCGTAGACTTGCCGCTGCCGCCCGGGCCGATGACCGCCGTCCATTCCCCTTCCGGAACCGACAGCGTCAGCCCTTGCAGCGCAGGTTCCCGCTCGTCATCGTAATAATAAAATAGATTCGAACATTTAATGGATATCGGGGACATGCTCTGCTCTCTTCCCTCCAATGGCAAACCGCCGCAGAAGTCCGCTCTGCTGAAGCATGTCACCAAGCGCCTTCGTTAGTAAACCACATAGAACGATACCACTTATGAGACGCATGACCAGCGTGATTGCAAGCACTTGCCAGCTCCACGCTGTATAGCCAAACATATTGGCTGCGCACACAAACCACAAAGGAACCATCGCTCCTCCGGCAAAAATCATCATGCCCGCGCCCCACCGTTTATAACGCGCAAACGCAAAAACGGCTTCCGCCACCACCATGTAGCAAAGCGCCGCCACGATCGCAGGCGCGATCCCGTAAGTCGTTCCCACAAAACACTGCATGGCACCGCCGATTCCATATGTAATGGCTGCCGTGCCGGGCTTGCGTATGATGTAATATGCAAGCAAGCCGTAAACCATATACACTCCGACGATGGTTGATGTCGCTACAGGGCCGCCCAGGCTGTTCAGCATTTTATTAATATAGGTCAAATAAAAAGACATCACAGCATTGGCTGTAGCCAACATGGCCATAAGTACAATATCCAGTGTGGTGAAAGAAAGGTAACGTCTCTTTGATTTTGATGAGCTTTCCATCTCATGTCAACTCCTAACGAGAAAAAGGGATAAGCTGTGGAGCTAGGAAGCGGACGCTCCCTAAGATTCCGTTCAAGCTCTCCCTGCTATTTTGCATCTTTCTTTACCAATCGTCAACCATAAAGTAAATCACAGGTTAACAATTTGAATATACCACCACAGCCATACAGTTAACGCTACCGCCACTAAAGCAATGATTCGTCCTTTCCGCATAGACATGGCCGTCCGCAAGAACGTCCGGTCTGGGTAAGCGCCAAAGCCTTTTGCCTCCATGGCCCCGGCAGTCTGCTGGATCCGTCTTAAACTGTTATGCACCACCGCGGATGCAAACATTCGCCCCCATTCCAGCTTTCCCCGTAACCCATCCGGCTTTCCTTGCCCCCTTACCTGATGGGCTGCCGAGATACTTTTCCCCTCCTCCTGAAGCAAAGGCAAAAAAGTCAACGCCATTGACAGGCCAAAAGCAAAACGGTATGGAACACGAAGCCGCACCGTTAGCGATAAAACCATATCGCGCGGATCCGTCGTAAACATAAATACATACGAGGATAAAAAGACCGTAAACATGCGCAGCGTCACCGAGCCAGCCGTGTCAAAAGCCTCAAGTGTGAACCGCAGCAGTCCCCACTCGGTCAGTACCTGCTCGCCCGGTACGGTCAGCAGTGTGACGAGAAAAAACGGAACCGCAAATCCGGCCAGTAAAGCTAGGGCTTTCGCTTGCTTTTCCCAGGACATCCCTGCGCCCCACCTGGCCATAAGCGCAACGATACCTAAGAGCAGCGCCTGACCCAGTGAGGAATGCAACCTCATGGTAAGCAGAGCAATACAAAACAGCAGCACCAGCTTGCTGAGCGGGTCCGTCCGATGCAGCTGCGATTTCCCTTGATGATAAGCAATCATATTATCGTCTCCTTCTAACTACGAAAACAGAATCGAGGTATATTACTACATTCCGTAAGTATCCCATTCATGACGTAGCAGCGCATGTAAGTTGGCGTCCACAAAGCCGCTCTCGGTATGCCGGTATTCCTTCAGCCTTCCTTCCAGCGTAAACCCGAGAGCCTGAAATAGCCGCCCAGCGCGTTCGTTCCGAGGATCAGTCAACGCTTCAAGCCGGTTTAAGCCCATATCCTCAAAGGCATAATCTATCACAAGTCCAACAGACTCGCGCATATATCCGCAGCCCCAATAGGGACGGGACAGCTCGCAGCCAATCTCCCCGCGGTAGGACCCTTCCATCTGCCACCAGTTCATACCACAGCTTCCAATCAGCCGGCCGGTTGCTTCTTCAATTCCCCATCTCAGCCCGTCATCGGTCAGAGACAAGTTGTTCAGAATTCTTATCATTTCACCAGCTGACGCTGGATCCGGCATATCGGGAAGATCGGAATAACGCCTTACTTCCGGATCGGACCAACATTTGAACATCTCTTCCGCATCACGCGGAGAAAGCCGGCGAAGCTTAACCCGGTTCCCTTTCATCTCGGGAATCTCTCCTTCGCATCTGTACAGCATCTAGGTTCTTCCTCCTCTCTTGCAAACTGCAAAATTACATACAATGTACACCTGAAACCGCCTTTGGATCAAGCACTGCCGCTGCCCACCATTATTTACACTAAATAACCCCACAAAGTGGAGCCCATGCTTCGAAGCTTTTCCAAATACTTCGCGGGGACCCCAATAAACTTTTGAAACAGGGCAGTGATTTTATACTTTCTGACATGTCAAAAAAGCGCTTGTCCCGTATGAATCCGGCCGAGCCGAATGGAACAAACGCCTTTGCATTCAAATTATGCCTCTCGAACTTCTTCCACCGATTCGCGTCCGGCGAGCAGCAGGAGGACGATCAGAATAAAAGCAATCAACGCTAGCAGCGGGATCGTAATGAATCCAAACCAATTCAGGTAATCAAAATCGCAGGGGATTCCGACGGTGCAAGGAAGCGCCTTGGCCAGCGCTGGAATCTTCTGCTCCGCGTAATGGTAGATGGAGAAACAGCCCCCGATTACGCTAAGCGTCATGGCATAAGGGATAATTTTGCGGTCGTTTCTGTAGCTTGCGATCCCCAGCAGGATAACTTGCGGATACGTGAAAATGCGCTGAATCCAGCATAGCTTGCAAGGTTCATAGTGCAAGATTTCGCTTAAGTACAAGCTTCCACCCACAGCCACAATGGATACTATCCATGCCATGTATAAGGCATACGGCCGAATAGACGCCAAGAAACGATTGCCTTCCATCGCGTAAACTCCTTTTTGTTCAGGATTTATGGATCCGTCAAGTTTCTTATTTTTTATTTTGTTCAGCCAGCTTTTCCTCAATGAAAGATTTCAGTATAGTGTAATCCATCGATGCCTTATCTGAAGCCTTTTCCCCGTTGACGAACACAGTCGGAGTGCTCATAATCTGCAATCTTTTCGCGGTCTCGTCTTGGCTGTCGATTTCCTTTTGATATGTTCTTTCATCGATATCTTTGCGCAGCTTGTCATAATCAACTTTGATATTCTCGGTGCGGGCCAGGTTAACCAAGAAGTCCGGCGTAGCCCACTCGGTGGTTTCATCCCCCTGGTTCTTGTATATCGCTTCATGGTATTTCCAGAACTCATCCCTGTTCTGATGGAATACAGACAACGCGGCCAATGCGGCGCTGCTAGAATCCGCTTCAGGGCTTATGATCAGATAATTCATGAAATAAAGCGCAGCCTTGCCTGTATCAATATAATCCTTCTGGATCTGCGGTGAAATTTCCTGCGTGAAATACTGGCAGCTTGGACATTTGTAGTCCCCCATCTCCACGATTTTGATCGGTGCATCCGGGTTGCCCAGTACAGGCATTGCACTGTAGTCGAAATCTCCTTTTGACGAAGAATTCGGCTTAATGATTAGCAAGAGCGCCACCAGTACCACGATACATGCTCCCGTAATCCAGATGATCCGCTTCATGCGTTTCTCCTGCTGTTCACGTTTGGCTTTTATCTGTGCTGCTTTATTTACTGGGTTTTTCTTTGTTTTCATAGATTGTCGACTCTCTCCTCTCTTTGAGATAAAATTTGAGCCACCTTGCCATGATCTTTAGTTTTTCCCTATTGCTTGCAACAGAGCATTTATATTTTACTTTATTCTAGCATCTTACTCTTTGAAAGGCTATATCGGCTAGGAAGGGCTGTGAACTTCTCTCCAATCATTTAAGAGAGCACAGGGGATCTCATCCGCAATCTCTTATATCTTCTACAGCGTCTTCCCGAATTCGTCAGAATTTATACAAAAATTAGATATATTTGCAAAATGAGCTGTTAAATTCGGATATTTCTGCATATACTAAGCCCTACTGAATTTTGTAAGAGCAAGGGGGATGAATGAAGTGGAATGGTGGATTGCCACCCTCATTGCAGCGGCTGCCGCGCTTGCGGCCGCAGGTATTGCCCAGTACGCATTCGTACAAATGACGCAAATGAAAGTGATGAGCCATGAGCAGATCTTCGAAGCGCTGGAGCGCGCCGGGGCGGCCCGTCTTCGGAAATATTACGACCCTTTACCGAAAGAGGAAGTCCAGATACAAAGCCATGACGGTTTCAGACTGACCGGGGTTGTCGTCAAAGCTCTGGAAACCTCGGAAAAATGGGTGATTCTCGTGCACGGATATACAACATCCTTGCCCGCTTCCATCCCTTTCATGGAGATATTCCGCGAGGAGGGATTTAATCTGCTGCTGATCGACCAGCGGCGCCACGGAAAAAGCGAAGGAAAATATACAACTTACGGTTATCATGAGAAGCATGACGTCGCAGCATGGATAAGATTCATCAAGAGTCGTTACGGCGAGGACCTCATTATCGGCCTTCATGGAGTTTCCTTTGGAGGAGCCACGGCACTAGAGTATTTGTCACTCCCAAATCCGGCAGTCAAGTTCGTCATTACCGACTGTCCTTATTCAGACCTGACACGCCTTATGCATCATCAATTGCAGAGGTTGAACCATATCCCGGCCGCCGTATTTCTCCCCATGGTCAACGTAAGGATGCGCCTTAAAGCCGGCTTTACGATGAATCAGGTCAGTCCCATCCGTTCCGTGCAAGAGAGCAGCATTCCGATTATGTTTATACATGGCACCAAAGATCATTACATTCCGGCGACGATGAGCGAGGAAATGTTTGCGGTCAAAACTGGCCTCAAACGACTGTTGCTGATCGAGAGCTCCATGCACGGCTTTGCGCTGGATGCCGACCCCGATCTGTACAAAAACTCGGTGCAGGAGTTCGTTCGGGAGGCTTTGTCCGGCAGTGGCAGTCCTGTGGAATCGCCGGAGCCCGCTAAGGATCAGGAGTGGACTCCGGAATCCGGTTTTGGGGGCCTCAGCTTGACGGAAGCGCCTAATCTTTAAACGATGGGACTGTCCCAAAAGGGATATGCTCCCCTTACGGCAGGTAGACAGGTGAAATAAATAAAACGACTACTGTAATCGGGAGCTTTTTCATGCTTAATAAAAAATATAGTGCGTAAGAAAAACGTTATCGAAGTATTCTCATAGAAGACAGACCGCGTTTAGCGGTAATTTTTCTTGCGATATAAGGATGCGAGATCTCCAAAGTTTATACTTTCTTATATCTTCAGAACAAATCGAACTCTCTATCCTCGAGTTTCTCTCTATCCTCGAGTTTTGAAGTCGAAGTACAATTGCTACCGATTGTGCAACCTTTTCAGGCGTTTCGTGGTGTGGGAGGTAGAATTGATGCGAAAGTGCATCCTTTGGACCATGAATGACCTAATTGCTCTCAGAAAAAAGAAAAAGCCTGCACTTTCGCAAGCTTTTTATCCATATCAAACCGTTGTGTCGTAAATTGATGCACTTTTGCATCAATTTCGCTACTTGACGGGGTGCAGTTCACCTTTTGGGACACCCTCTTCAATTTTACATATTTGATAAACTGCATATGCGGGACACATCTTTTTCTTGACTCAGAAGTTATTCCTGTATACTATCTTTTATAATTAACCATCGGTTAAAAGTTCGTGCTCAAAAAGGTCGGTTTTTAGCACCAAAGTATATGCTTCCGATGTGTGTTTTTCAAAGGTTGGATGAAGCTAACTTTTTGAACAATCTCTAAAAGAAAGGTGGAGTATGATGTTTCAAGCACTTCCTTATGAAGGAAACCGGAGCGAGCAGTTCACAGTCGTTCTGGAACAACTGAAATCACTTATTCACGATGAACCTAGCTCCATCGCAAATCTTGCCAACGCCTCGGCTCTACTGAACAGCTTTTTGACGGAGATCAACTGGGTCGGCTTCTATCTTTATGACGGACAGGAGCTTGTGCTCGGTCCTTTCCAAGGGCTCCCTGCCTGCATCCGCATTCCTCTGAACCGCGGCGTATGCGGAACGGCGGCCGCCGAACGCAAAACAATGGTCGTGAACGATGTGCACGAGTTTCCGGGGCATATTGCCTGTGATGCGGCCGCCAATAGCGAGATCGTGGTTCCGCTCATCAAAAATGGGGAGCTGCTTGGCGTGCTTGATATTGATAGTCCTATGAAAGGACGCTTCGATCATGAGGAGCAGCTATTTTTGGAGCAGTTCGCTGAAATCATCAGTTCTACAATGTAACTTAGTCGGATACTCCAGTATCAGGGCATCTACGGTTCCTCGCCAACGAGGAGGCCCAAAGTAAGTTTTCCGCTTTTCATCCGATACATGCCAAACAGTCGCAGGGTACTGATATGACCGCCGGTACTCTGCGACTGTTTTTATTGTCACCCGAATATCAATCCTTCTTTTGCTCTACTTGCTAGACAACGTTTGTTCGCTCATGACATATCCCGTCATATTAATTCTGCCAAACATTGAAACGGTTACCGTCAAGATCTTTAAAACGGAATTGTAATCCGCATGAGCCATTGTCAGTAATCGGTTCGACCTCTGCACCATGGTTCAGAAGCGACTTATGGAGACCAACGATATTTTCGGTCTCGAACGTAAGAGAGAACATCTCGAAATCTTTACCTTCCCAGTTATCCGTCGTGAAGTTGGCATTTAACCTATCCTTTGATTCAAGGAGAAAAATCCATTGCCCACTACCCATAATCAGGATGCTGTCATTCCGATCAAAGGGCTTGAGGCCTAGCACCTCCATATACCAGGCTCTGGATCGGGATAGGTTCGATACCGGCAAGTAGTTGCAGAACACTCCCTTAACAAGCGGAGAAGTTGCGGCTTTAGCCGTTTGCATCGAATTTGTGAATTGTTTTTGCATCGTCTAATACCTCCTATACTGGTTTCATTATATAGACGACTCCTCTAGTCACAAACCGTCACGAAACTAAAAAAAAATTTATAACGTCGCAAGGGCACCATAACGGTTGCCGTCCGGATCAAAGAAGAAGACACGCATTTCCCCTGTTCCCGGCGCTGCCTCGCGCATGATCTGAACACCTTGTTGTTCCATCGTCTGGAAAAATTGATCCTCGTCCTCGATCATGAAGACTACTACAGGCAGCTTTGACGAAACGAATTCCTGAAGTACAGCCTGGCTCACTTCGATTAGAAACAAACAATGACCCGACGGCAGCATAACATGCCCATTATAGTCGAGCGAAAGTCCCAGGACATTGACGAACCATTCAGCCGTTTTGCTTCGATCCAATACAGGGATATAGTATTGGCCGACTTTTTTGACCAGTCGCTCCACAACATGGACAACCAACTTGTCGGAAGCTTCCTGTCCTCGGAAATGCCCAGCCCAAGCAGACAAGTGATTCTCCTTCAGCAGTTTACGGCTTCGTCTCATCCGGCTTTCTACTGCTGAGACTGACATATTGAACATACGGGCGATTTCAGGCATCGTCATCTCACTAACATAGTAGGACAACAGGATTGTACGACTCGTTGCATCAAGTTGCTGCAGCGCTTGCCTGACATCGAGGCGCATTTCTTGGCGGAGGATCAAATCGTCCGTTTGTGGTTCATTTTCCAAGAGTTGCCCAATCTCCTCTTGCAGCCGAGATTTACGGGTCAGTGACCGCTTATAATCGATGGATAGATGAAGAGTAATTGAATACAGCCAGCTACCGAATCGTTCGGGCTGCTGAAGGTTATGTAGGGAACGGAACGCTTTCACGAAAGATTCTTGTGCGATATCTTGCGCGAGATAGTAGTCGCTCAGGATGTCATAAGCGATTGCACATACCGCATTTGTATACTTTCGTACCAATTTGGCGAAAGCTTCAACATCTCCGCGGGTGGCCGCGATGACAAGTTCAGTTTCTAATAAGCTAGAATCATTGTGCTGATGGATCTCCGTCATTTTCCCTCCGATAAAGAAGATTGCAAATCTATTTTCCATATTTCACAAGCAAGTAATGCATCAGTAACCACTATTATAACATGCAAGGTAAATTGTGGATGATATCAGGTTCGAGAGTATTCCAATAAGCGGAGCCATTAGCGTAATCTGCTTGTTGGTTAAGAAAAGGCAGCCGCCCCAAAGAAGTCAGCTACCAGTTCTCTTTTACACCAGAATTAGCCGTTTGCCCTCTGCTTCATCTAATTATCCTCCGGCTTGCGTATGATGCTTAAACCCTCCACATGCTTCCGCTGCATCAACTTGCTCTTTTTGCGGTTCTCTTTGCTTTCAAAAATAATGTCGTAATCATAATCCTCAGGATAGAGATTGCCTTTCTCGATATACAGCTTAAGCCGCTTCTGGTTAATCTTTAGCTTCTGCTTCTGAATCATCACACCGACCATGCCTTTGGCATCCTCCTCTTGATAAACAACGCCCATACGCTGCAGCGAGCTAACAAATACTGCGTCTCCAACCTCAAGCCGCCGCGGCTTGGCCATGGGCTCATCTTCAGCCGCCATCCCGGTCTCATGTGACTGCTCCCTCTGTTCCGGTCCAAGCTTTAACGAGTCTGCACCCATCTTTATTTCGGTGTTAGTGTTGGTTTGAGCTTCAGATTGAGTGTCGATATCGGTTTGGACGCCTGTTTCGGTGTCGGGTTCGGATTCGGTTCTAGCATCGGTGTCGGTTTCTACCTTCAAGTCCATTTTCATCTCCGGCCCATACAATTGCGGCTTATGGCTTTGGAATATTTGGCGTGACCGCCCGATAATGCCGGAAGGCATACCCAGCTTGGTGGCGATCTCGATCGCATAGCTCTGGCCCGATTCGCCAATCGTTAAACGATACAGCGGTGCGAGGCTCTCCACGTCAAACTCCATGCGGGCATTTTGAAAACCCAATGTGCGGGAGGCAAATCCCTTCAGTTCATTAAAATGGGTCGTTACCATCATCATCGCGCCGCGATCGTTCAATTCCTCCAAAATCGCGATGGAAAGCGACATGCCTTCTCCCGGATCGGTTCCCGCGGCAAGCTCGTCAATGAGCAGCAGCGTGGACCGATTGGCTGCTTCTACCATGGCGGTCAATCTACGGATTTGGGCGGAGAAAGTGCTGAGCGACTGCTCAATGCTTTGTCCGTCCCCAATGGCCGTCATGACTTGCCCGAATACGGCAAACACGCTCCCTTCCTCCACCGGCACCAGCAGTCCGGACTGGACCATCAGTGTCAGGAGGCCAAGCGTCTTGAGGGCAACTGTTTTACCACCCGTGTTCGGTCCGGTGATGATCAGCGAGCGGTAGCCCTTACCCATCTCCAGTTGAAGCGGAACCATCTTCTTCAGCATCAGCGGATGTTTTGCGCCGCGAAGCCGGATCCATCCCTCGTCATTCAGCTGAACCGTCCGGCCTCCGATGGAGCGCCCGTATTTGGCTTTGGCAAATATAAAATCATAGTTACCGGTTATGTCGATGTTGAGCAGCAGATCCGAACTCGAATCCTCGAGCAGACCCGTAAGTTGGCCTAGCACGACGGCCTCTTCCCGGGCCTCATCCGCCTCTAGCATGCCAAGCTCGGTTTGAAGCAACGCGATTTCCTCCGGCTCTACAAACACGGTCTGGCCGCTGGTAGATTGGCCAAGCACCGCTCCTTTCACCTGCTTGTGATACTCCCGTTTAACCGGCAAGACGTAACGCCCACCCCTTACACTGACCAGATGCTCCTGCAAAATTGAACCGTGCCGCGACATGATCGAACTCATCTTCTTCTGAATCCGCTCCTTCACGACCGCGATTTTTTTTCGTACTTTCTCCAGCTGCCTGCTTGCTTGATCATCCACTTTACCGAACCGGATGCAGCGCTCGATTTCGCTCTTCAGCCGCCCAAGCTCCTTCATCGATAACGCGTAGCTGCTGACCGTCGGGGCGATCTCCCTTTTGCTGGCCATGTATTTTATAAGTTGACTGCAGCTGTGTAGAAAGGTCTGGACTGCCGAAAAATCCTGCTCGGTGAAGAGGTAGCCTGTATGAAGTAGCGAGACGATGCGGTCGATTCCTTCCAGTGAAGGCAACGGGATACTTGCCCCCTTGTCGAGCATTTCCTTTGCCTCCGCAGTCTCCGTCAGTGCAGCTTCAATGACCCGCAGACGGGCCCCTGGCGCAAGGTCCTCAATATGCATCCTGCCTGCATAGGATACCGCGTACTCACGCAGGCTTTCTTTTAATTTGTCATACTCCAGCATGCTCAGTGTGATGTTGTCCATTGGTTTCAAGAACCTCCTTGTATTTGTATGTCCAAACAAAAAAAGGGACAAAGAACGCATACGCGGTTTCTTTGTCCCTTGTCTTCTGGCCGTTTCATGTCGTTTGCTTATCCTCAAACAGATGCCGCTCCCTCATAGAGCAGCATTGCCTTCTTCTGGCGCATAGGCTAACTGGATTTCCCCCGAATACGCCAAAAAACCGTGCTACAAGAGCACGGTTCTCATAAGGTCCCCCAAGCCAGATTCACAACGGGTGGGGCTTCCTTTATGGATAAACAAAGAATAAAACAGCAACCAAGGTGCCGTTTGATGCTTCGCGTGTTCTTAACTATTTCCAAGACCGTGCAGAATCAGTGCCAAGCCATACTAAAAGTACAGCCAAACAATTCGCATCTGCCGGAAAGGCGTAGGAAAACAAAGCTGCCTCTTAAGGCCAGCTTTCGCCTGCTTCTTTCCTGCGGTCCGATATGGAATTTGATTAGTTAAGAACAACCACCGTCATCAAAATCTCTCCCTTGGTTTAGGATAGGGTAAATTTAACAATATATTTCATCGATGTCAAGCCTTTAAATCTTCAGCATGTCCCTCTAACCATTGACTGGTTTGGCGATATTGGGATACAGCTTTTCTTTACAATCCGGCGCGAAGACCTTATAATGACTTTAAATCGTTTCACATTCCCTTCCACAAGGGTAATTTGCTTCTAATCGCATAGAATACATTTGGAGGAGTCTGCCACGTGCGGGCTCCTTTTATCTTTTTTTGCCTACTCGTCCTTCCTGGAATCCGCATGTGGTAATTCCCTCCTGAAGTAAAGGAGGAATTGGAACATGGATTGCAGCTAATTCTATAGTTACAGGACATCTAAGAAGAAAACGGGGAGGTACCTATGGAACTACAAACAATTTTAGCTATTGGCATTTTTTTAATTGCTTACGCTCTTATTATCTCGGAGAAAATCCACCGTACGATTATTGCCATGATTGGCGGAGCACTAATGGTGATCTTGGGAATTCTTAGCCAGGAAAAAGCTATCCATCATATTGACTTCAATACACTCGGTCTGTTGATCGGAATGATGATTATTGTAAACATTACCGCAGAAACGGGACTGTTCAAATTTATCGCCGTATGGGCAGCGAAAAAAGCCAAGGGCCGACCGCTGGCCATCCTGATTGCGTTAATGCTGCTAACGGCGCTTGGGTCGGCTTTTCTGGACAACGTGACCACCGTGCTGCTGATGGTACCTGTTACCTTTAGTATTACACGACAGCTTCGTGTCAATCCGCTGCCTTTTCTTATCGTGCAGATCATCGCTTCCAATGTTGGCGGCACAGCAACATTAATCGGTGATCCGCCGAACATTATGATCGGGAGCGCCGTTAAGGAAATGACGTTTATGGCTTTTATCCAAAATCTGACGCCGATTGTTATGCTTATTCTCGTTATCCTGATTCCAATTTTTATCCTTCTCTTTCGCAAACAGATCAAAACCACGCCGGAGCTAATGCAAGGCATTATGGATCTGGATGAAAAAGAGCTTTTGACTGACAAAAAGCTGTTGGTTAAATGTCTGACGATACTTGGTCTGACCATCATCGGATTCTTTATTCACCAGCTGGTTCATCTTGAATCCGCCACGGTCGCCTTGGCCGGAGCATTCCTGCTTCTGCTGATGACTGGGGAACATATGCTGGAGGAGGCTTTCGCCAAGGTCGAGTGGCCTACGATATTCTTCTTTATTGGGTTATTCATATTGGTTGGCGGACTGATCGAAACAGGTGTTATTGCCACGCTAGCAGAAAAAGCTGTGGGGCTCACTGGTGGCAACGTAACTTCCACCTCAATGCTGATTTTGTGGATGAGTGCCATCGCTTCCGCCTTTGTCGACAATATTCCGTTTGTGGCCACGATGATTCCGATGATACAGGATATGGGCAACATGGGGGTAAGCAATTTGGAGCCTTTATGGTGGAGTCTTGCGCTCGGCGCCTGCCTCGGCGGAAACGGTACACTGATTGGCGCCAGTGCCAACCTAATTGTCGCCGGAATGGCTGGCAAAGAAGGATACCCGCTGAAATTTACCACATTTATGAAATATGGTTTCCCGATTATGATTCTGTCCGTTATTATATCCAGCGTATATGTATATTTCAGATATTTAATGTGATAAATAAGGTAAAAGGGACTTTAAATTGGAATGAAATGGAGGCACCCCTATGCTGATCTATCACTGTAAAGAAGACGTTGCCATCATTACCGAAACAGTCAATGAAGAGGATGTTGAATTTCGTATGCGGCTGCTTCAGGTGGAACCGTATCTGGACCGCTTGAAGGAGATCCGGCATCATTTCGAAGAAAACGACATCTATACGGATGTACTCTTTTATATCTACAAAAATCATGAATATGTCGCCATTGTACGTCGGCAATATTACGTGGATTTTGTACTCGCCCTCATGAAGCATGGTTTGCTTCGCAGTGTGGAGTGGACAGACGACGTAAGAGAATAAAAATATTCTTGATTTAAGCAAGGTGGCCGCTACGGTTACGGATCAATCTTCCGATCGCTGCCCGCCGCCAAATTTCTTTCAGTGAAACTTTATATGATAATGTATTTTTTCTAACGGACACAGCAGCCGCTATTGTGGGTAATTTTGACTATTACGGTTTCTAACGGACAGAGATGCTGCTATTTAATGAAAAAGCTCGCTTTGGGCGGTGTTTCTGGGCATTTAAGCGCTGCGGTGTCCGTTAGAATTTAAAAGCGACTGTTTTTAGTTACTTAGCGGTCGTGGTGTCCGTTAGATATTTACTAAACAAAAAGCCTGGCCGGGAAGCATCTTCCTAGCTAGGCTTTTTAAATATATGTATGTTATTTCACTAGAAGCTTAAAATTTGTTCGTTTCCTGGCCCGAATGATGGCTTATGTTTACATAGGTCGAAGCTGAATACCGGAACAATGCGTACCCAAAGCCGACATACATTAGCGCATTGACCAGGCCGCCTAAACCGATGTTGGTGAAAGGGAACAAGATCACAAATGCGTTGATCCAGAGTGCATACGGCAGATATTTGACGTTACTTGATACCAATGTCATCCACGCGCCGATCCAAAATGCGTAATGAGCGATGACGAGCAGTGGAATCGTGTAGAAAATGATGTTAAGCGAATGGTATGAGGAAATTGGAAGAATGGCACGCAGCAGCCCATGCAGAAACTGGATTCCAAGCGCCCCAAACAACAGATGAAGTTCGAACGGAGCAAGTACGCCAAACCATTTGAAAGAATTAAACCATTTTCTCGTTTCATTCAAAACCACAGCGAATTGCTGCACTAAGCATCCCCCTCCTGTTTTTCAATCTCCATAAACTGATTTCCACATTCCGGGCAAAAGCGCGCTGCAATAGGGACGACATGACCACAAGCGCATTTCTTTTCATCCGAGATAACATTGATTTGATGCTGGTTTAGCTGGATCTCGTCCTTTAGCTGCATGATCCGGTCCATCATCGGCTGCAATTGCTCGGGCGTACACATGCTCTCTTGCTGGAGCGAATCAAACACCATTTTCCCGATCTGTTGATATTCCTGCTCGATTTCCTTCTGCTTGGTGGAATTTTGCATCTTGAGACGGTTTACTTCCACCGCGGTCTTAGCCTTATTCCCCGCTTCAGCTACGCCAGACTTCAGCTTGTCAAAAAAACTCAAAAAATCTCAGCTCCTTTCGGATATTCAGTGTTAGGTAAATAATACCAAGTAAGAATTAGGTATTAAGAATTAATTATAATGTGCAAAACCAGATCGGTCATGTGTCTAAAGTATTATTTTCCACCATTTGGGAGGTCACTCAGCCGTTTCAATCATCGATTCATACTTTCTTTTCACATCATTCAAGCGGGTTTCCATACGGCCGTTTTCCGACTCCAAATACCGGACCACCTGTTTGACCTCATGCAGCTTATCCTCCACCTTCGACAGCGTATCATTTATTCGCCCTTGCACCATCCAGTCGGTTATAAAACTGTCGAAAAAATAATCTGAGAAACGGAGAAAGCTGCTAATGTCGATTTCGATGGGAAGGTTCATATGCACATCCTGCAGCTCTTTGCCGAACCGCCGCATACTGGACTGCGCATGATGAATATAATCCATCGCCTCGTCCATTTTGTCACGCTTGATATACGTGGCAAGTATGCCTCCACCCAACATATCATAGGTACCCCAGTTACGGGCGGAATGCAGATAATCCCTCGCCTGTTCCAGATCATGCAGCACGGAATGGCCTGCCTGCACCGCTTCCTTCATTTCTTTCAGGTGTACGGTTAAATCGGCCTGCTGTTCCGCAAGCCCTGCCAGTTCCCCATTTTGCTGCAAAATCAGTTTTTCTTTTTCCTGTAAAATGCGCTCATATTCAAAGTCAGAATAACGTACGTCCTGGAGCTGATCCTGTATTTCCCCGTATTGCTTCTTAATGTCTTCCACAGAACGTGCCGCCGCATCGTATTTCGCCTTTGCCTCCAGCACTTCCAGCTGCTCACGCTCCAGCTTCTCTTTCTTTTTGCCGATCAAACTGAAAAACAATCCGGAGAAAGAACTGCCCATCAAACGCTCGATTTCTTTTTCCTCATCTGCCAGCCGAAGCTTCCATCCATTCGCTTCCCGCTCGCGCTCCTTCAGTTCACGGTCCAACTCCTGAAGCCGCTTCTCCCACTTGGCCTTATTTCTCATGCTTTCCTTCAATTCAGCCAGACGGGCGTTCTCCGCTTCGAACATCGACATCCCTCCATGACAATTTTTACATTAATTACCTTCCTAAACGTGATTGACGGGGAGAAGTTTCAACCAAATCCTGAAGGTCTGTCCCCAAGCTGCGAATCGGAGCGTTCCTGAGCTACGCTAGATTTTGTGTTGAAAAATCGATATGATAAGAAAAGTGGTTCACAATGTATCACCATGAAAAATTACAGAATTCACAAAGGAGTGAACATGATTTACATGAAGTTCAAAAAAGCTTATCTTCCATTCACGATCATGATTGTGGCTGCGCTTGTACTTGGCGGCTGCGGCAAGAAACCGGAAAAATCAGCAGAGCAACCTAGTCAAACTCAAGAGACGCAAAAAGATCAAAATCAAGAGTCTCAACCAACAGAGCAACCAAATCAATCGCAAGAGAAGCAGGGCAGTCAATCCGAACAAGAATCTCAAGCAGCGAAAAGCTGGACAAGCCCGCCGGAAATGAAAATTAATACAGCCAAAACCTATGAAGCTGAAATTAAAACCTCCAAAGGCTCGTTTAAAATCGAGCTGTTTGCTAAGGATGCGCCGAAAACTGTAAACAGCTTCGTTTTCCTGTCCAAGGAAGGTTTTTATAACGGCGTAACTTTCCACCGTATCATTGAATCGTTTATGGTTCAAACCGGCGACCCGACGGGAACCGGGGCAGGTGGCCCGGGCTACTCCTTCGAGGATGAAAAAACAAACTACAAATACGAGCCTGGAATCGTAGCAATGGCTAATGCCGGTCCGAATACAAACGGCAGCCAATTCTTCATCTGTACTGGTGAGGACAGCATCTCATTGAACCAAATGCCGAACTATACCATCTTCGGTAAAATTACCGACGGCATGAATATCGTGAAAAAAATTGCGGCAACGCCGGTTAAAGCAAACCCTCAAACGGGTGAAACAAGCAAGCCAAGCGAGAAAGTAACGATTGATAGCATTAAGATCAAAGAGAAATGATCTGAAATATCCCCACAAGCGGGACCCTAAAATTCTATAATCTTTAAAAAGGACCGTTCATGTCAGCACTAAATTGCGCTGCATGGACGGTCCTTTTTTGTTGATACGCCGGCCTCATCTTGAAAAGCCGGCCTCATCTTGAAACCCGCCTCAGCAGACGTACATTAACCTCTTCAGTCGGAGCCCCGGTCATATTGCGCAGGGCTTGAACATATTTTGGTACAGGTAGTATTTTACAATTATAGTCCACGGGTAACAGGAGGAAACGATGAACACTGTTCTACTTGGAGGTCTGGCCACATCGCTTTGCACCGCTCTGGGCGCGCTGCCGGCGCTGTTGTTTAACAACGTAACTCATAGGGGAAGAGATATTCTTCTGGCATTCACCGCTGGTATCATGGTCGCCGCTTCGACCTATGGACTGATTCCATCGGCATTAAAACTATCGAATCTTTGGATTCTGACCATCGGCACGCTTCTAGGCACAGCCGTTCTTACCCTTATGGAGCAGTTCATCCCCCATCAAGATCTTGAACATAACCCCCAAGCTGCGGACAATTCCCGGACAAGTACATGGATGTTTCTCTCCGCCATGACCCTGCATAATCTGCCGGAGGGGCTATCTGTAGGGGTTAGTTATGGGAGTACAAATCAGGAACTTGGAACCATCGTCGCGCTCAGTATCGGTCTGCAAAACATTCCGGAGGGTTTCCTGATAGCCTTATTTCTAATTACTCATGGCCTGCGCAGACGCACAGCGCTGCTATTGGCCACATTAACAGGCGTGATAGAGTTTGCCGCCTGTTGGGTCGGACTGCAGTTTACCGCAAGCTTTAATTCCGTTGTTCCATACGGGCTTGCTTTTGCGGCAGGAGCCATGCTGTTTGTTGTCTACAAAGAGCTGATTCCCGAAAGCCACGGGGACGGCAATGAACGGGCCGCTACATTCTCATTCATCCTCGGCCTGCTCACTATGATCGCGTTGACCCATTGGCTGCGATGAACATTCAAATGATCATATCCCGACTCTCTCTATACCGTTTCCGTGGCTGAAGCCTGCTCTGAGAGCATGCACATCATGAGATGAACCTGCTACTTCGAACTCTTTCATTTTTTAGGTCTGTGACTTTAATATTTGATCATTGACAAATGCTTTTAAGAAGAACAGTTCATCATCATTTGGTTTCCGTTTTTGATCTGCTTCAAAAGACTCTAAAGCACTCTCTAATGATGTGGAATTTGCTGCTTTACAAGTTGAGATAAGCTGATTCCAATATGAATTCATCTCATCTAAGTCACAAATTGATTCATGGCCAAGTATAAAATGTTCCGCATCATATTTCTGAATATCTTCTATCATAGGCAATAACTTAGATTGTTTAAAATGAAATAAAGAATTTGTAGTTGTGCTGTAGACACTATCTCCTAGAAAAATGGTTTTCTCATCCGGTATATAAACAACTGTTGAGTCATCTGTATGAGTACTTCTTATTCTCTCTAAGATACATACCTTATTCCCCAAATCCAGCTTAAGAGACTCTTCAAAAATAATATCTGAAGCGTTTAATTGAAAGGAGTCTCTATCTGGTATTTCATTCTTAATGATGTCCACACACAACGAATCCATCTTCTTGGAATTCTTATATTCTTCGAGAGAACGATCATCATAAGAATAGCACCGCCATTTATTAATAATTTCATTTGTTAGACTATTAACAATGATCGTAGCTCTATATTCATTCATTCCCAAAAAATGATCCCAATGCGCATGAGTTATGACCAAATATTTAATCGGTGGTACATTTAAACTCTCAATCTCACGTAAGAAATCATTAGCATGTTGAACTGAGTTCCCACCGTCTATTACTAGACTATAGTTATCCCCACAAACTAACCCTAATGTCGGTCTTTCTATGTCATTCTGGTTAGATAAATAATAGATAGAACTACCTATTTTATTTAGCATGTCAATTCTCCTCTATAATTTTTTCATTGAAGAGAATATCTAAATGCCTTTTTAGTTTTCATATAGATATTCTCATGTTATTTTTTTACCATTGGATTCACCTCCCTGGATTTTTCCAAAACTATATTTCAAAAATATATCATAATAGTGATAACCTTCGTATGGATTAAACAAATATAAAAAAAATATACCAAATAGTATTCATATGTACCGTCCCCTCTCCATTTATCGCTCCGATCGTTCATCTATGACATTGATGTATCTAATTTATATAAATATGTAAATTCAATTTCACAAAAAAAAGGAGTTTCCTCCTTTTCCAATGTACTTTTAGTGCGAGTCATAGCTACCAAGTGGGCCGCAGTTTCTGCGGAACATCTCCTTCATTAACGCTCTCTATAATCCGCTTCAAATCAGAGCGCATCATGTTCAGACGGTCTGGCCCCACAATTTCGCCCCATTTGCGTTCGATCTTCGCATAGGTGCTTTCCTTGGCCTTAATGACTGCTTGCCCGCGTTCCGTCAGTACAACCAGCTTGCCTCTACCATCCGAAGGATGGGGTTTTCTTGCGACATATCCTCGCTCCTCCAAATAATCGAGCATCTGGCTCACCGCCTGCTTGGATATACCCAAAAGCTCAACCAATGTTTTTGCTGTTGCCCCATCCGGTATCAGCCCCTGGAACAGAAAACCGTGCATGGGCCGGATGTCCCCAAATCCAAGCTCATCTAACCGCTGATGAAGCTCCTGATTGAGGACGCTGAAGGCTACCGAAAACAATGATGCCAAATCCTCTTGATGTCGACGGGGTGTCTTAGGCATAAGATGTACAACTCCTTGCTATCAATAAAAGTTAAAAATTGGTCAGTTTAGTTGACTTCTATAATCATTATACTGCTCTGCTTCAAGCATAATCAAATCACTTTTCACTTTTCGTAGTGCAACATCTTATAATCTGGAATCGTCTATGAATATCATGTGACAAATTAACAATGGGAGGTGTTTATAGGATGTTCATTAATCCAAAAAGAGGTTTAGCGCTTATGTTACTGGCTGTTTCAGTGCTGGTTTCGGCCTGCTCTGGCCCAATGAATCCCACTGCATTTGCCAAATCCAATCTACCGGCGATCGAAAAAGACATACCGGTTCTCTCACTAGCGGAAAGAAAACAGGCTGCAAGTAAACTCAGTCCCGCCTTCATCCAAGCGCAAAATCGGTTTGGACTAAATCTTCATCAAAAACTCACGCCATCGGCCGGTCAGGGCCAAAACTTGATTCTTTCGCCTTATAGTATCTTCACCGCTTTGGCAATAGCCTATAACGGTGCTGACGGACAAACTGCCAAAGAAATGGCGCAATCGCTCGGAGTGCAGCAGTTTGGCAAAGAGCAGGTAAACACAGCATTCCATACACTGCATACGCTGCTCGAAGATGCCGGATCGGGCGTACGTCTTAATACCGCAAATTCCGTTTGGTACCGGAGCGGTTGCAGCATGAAAGACAGTTTTTTGGGCACAGCGCGCGAAAGTTATGGAGCAGAAATTCGTGATGTGGGTTTTCAAAACAAGAAAACGCTAAACGAGATCAACGACTGGGTCAGCAAGCATACAAACGGCAAGATCCCTTCAATTCTCGACCAGCTTCCCGCCCCTGAAACGCTGGCTATCCTAATGAATGCCGTTTATTTTAACGGTTCATGGCAGAGACCTTTTGATCCGAAAGATACGCAGGAAGGCTCCTTTACACTGGCGAACCAAACCGTTAAAAAGGTTCCGATGATGGCACAAAGAGGCATGTTCGAATATAAGAAAACATCTGAAGCTCAGGCCATTCGCCTGCCTTATGGCGACGGGCGGCTGGACATGATGATTATTATGCCCACTGAGGGCCATACACTCACAGAATTGCTGAACAAAATTCGGAAGGATACCTCACCGTGGCAGGCAAACTTTGCCCAAGCCTCAGGTGAAATTCGCCTCCCAAGGTTCAAGGCGGAGTATTCCGGACAGATTAAGGATCCCTTGATCCAAATGGGAATGAAGGATGCTTTTGATAAGGCAGCCGCCGATTTTACCGCCATGTCCGACAAGCCGATGTTCATCTCATCTGTGCTTCACAAAACGGTAGTTGACGTGAATGAACAGGGCACGGAAGCCGCAGCCGTTACCGCCGTTCTCTTACCGACAGGTTCCGCCGCACCGCTGGAAAGATTCCAGATGGATGTGGACCATCCCTTCTTCTTCTGTATTGAGGACCATCAAACCGGATTATGGATCTTTATGGGGACGATTGAGAATCCTTAACTGTGCGCCTTTACAGGAATTTGTCCGTTTGCAACTATGTGATCGTGTCCCCTATCAAAGAAAGATATCAAAGAAGGACACTGAAAAAGCTCCGGTACCGGCCTGCAAAATCAGACCGGGATGCCGGAGCTTGTTCTTGATATTGAGCGAGTGGAGACTTAATTAACTCCGTATGACGAAGCAAGAATTATTAATTCTGCAGCCGCACACCTTCAGGTAGTATAGCCAGCACCCGCTCCCTTACCTGCGGATCCGTCCGGAGCTCTTCGCCCAAAATAACGGCAATACCGCGGTCATCCCGGGAGCGAATTAACCTGCCGATGCCCTGTCTAAGGCGCAGCAGCATATATGGCAGATCGACTTCGGCAAACGGGTCCACAGCTGCCTTCCGCTTGGCGATAAAGACCGGATCATGCGGCGGAAAAGGCAGCGACCAGATGATCACGTTCGAAAGTGACGGGCCCGGTACGTCCAGACCCTCCCATAGGCTTACCGCACATAGCACACTTTCTTCCTCGCGCTGGAAGGCCGAAATCAGATGGCTGATTTCTCCGTCACCTTCAAAATAGAGCTTCATACCGGCAAGTGCCGGCTCCGCCGCAGCCTGCTGCTTAAACGAACGCAACTCCTCCCGCGTACGGAAAAGAATTAGGGCTCTGCCGCCGGTTTCTTGCAACACTCGCACGGCTTCTTTCATTTTTCCAGCAAAGCCGTCTGCTAAGTCCCACTCCGGCGCCAAGGCGTTCATTTGCTGTTCATATTCATATGGTGAAGCTACCGAGAAGGAGAGGAAGCTGCTGATGCCAAGACTATCCGCTACGTAACGGAAGGACTCATCCACCGACAAGGTCGCCGAAGAAAATACGATCGGCATTTTCAGGCCAAATACATGCGTCTCCAGCACTTCCTTCACGCTTTTCGGCATGATTGAGAGCGTAAGCCCCTCTGGACTGTCCGTCACCCAGCAAATCAAAGCTTCCGAACGCTCGAACAACATCAGCGCTTTCTGCATCATCTCCAGATGTTCCTCAACGATTCGGAGCTGGTAATCATCCAACGTGTACAGCTCGCTTTCGAATACCAGACCTTCCTCAATAGCAGTAAGCAGTTCCCGGAATCGGTGCACTTCCTGCAATAGCTCAGGATGCAGTATGATTTCCTTGCGGTCGGAACCCGGAATCAATCGGCTGAAGCGCCCAAAAGCGGCAAACATTGCTTCGCTCTGTACGATCGCATCGTCAATAAATACGGCGAGAGACTCGCGGATTTCGTTTTGCAGAAGCCGCGTAATGAGTTCTTCAAAGACCACATGCTTCATCTTATATCCGAGCGCCTTCATGGCGGCTGATTCGAGCAAATGCCCCTCGTCAAAAACGACAGAGGAATGCTCCGGCAGCAAGGGCAGCTGCCCCTCTCGCTTGCGGCCGTCATACGTCCAGACATGCTCCAAATAGTAATCATGCGAGCATATTATCAAATCGGTAGAACGCCGATAATGGTCGCGCGACAAGGTTTGCCCACAGCGATGGCGACGGTCGCAGGTGAAGCAGTCTTGGAAGGAATCCCAGCTGATTTGCTGCCACTGCTCATCGCTAAGCTGCGGATAGTCCCGCCGATCCCCGTAGGCATGGAAGGATTGCATAGGCGCATGGGAGTGTACGAAATCCGGCAGACTTGCCGCAATATCTTCCCACATCATCTCCTCATCGCCTTGCACCCGCGCTTGATCTAACTTCCTAAGGCAAAGATATTGATCCGGCGATTTCCCGAGCCGGGCATCGATATTCAAATCCAGATGCCGGGCCAGCTTCGCTATATCGCCTTCCGGCTTGACCAGCTGCTCGATCAGCGACTCATCCGCACACGCGATCACGGCAGGTTTCCGAGTGTAACGCGCATAACAAACGGCATACAAAAGATAAGCCAGCGTTTTTCCTGTGCCTACACCCGCCTCGGCGAATATCGTTTTTTTCTCGGCAAAAGCCTTTTCCAATTGAAACGCCATATAAATCTGCTCATCCCGGACTTCAAAGCCCGCCTCAGGCAGCAATTCGTAAAATACATCCGCCACCCATTCACCCGCTTGCTGAATAAAAGGCCGTGCAGGATCATACGAAAAAGGGTACCGTTCCACGTTCAAATAACCTCCAGCATTCACTTATAAGTTAACCATCTTCGCTTGTCCGCGAAGACGAACATCCCATTATCACACGGCTCATGAGGAATTACAATGGTTTATGACGGAAATCCCCGTCAATGTAATAACCCCACAAAGTGAAGCCTATGCTTCGAAGCTTATTCCAAATACTTTGCGGGGACCCCAAAAAAGCTAATAAATTCTATAATTTCAAAAAAAGACTGCGGTTGCCCGCAGCCCTAGACTCCTTATACCTCCGGTTTTACCGGATCGCTCTCATATAATCTCGAACGCACTCTAAACCATTGATAGATATGGGATGCGATGACTTTAAGCACCGCATATCCCGGAACCGCCAGCAAAATGCCGACGACACCAAACAGATTACCGCTCGTCAGAATCACGAAAATAATCATGATCGGGTGAATTTTGAGCGTTTTGCCCATCACCTGCGGCGAAATGAACTTTCCTTCGATTAGCTGTACAACTGTCCACACAATAACCATTTTCAGCAGCATGACCGGAGATGTCACTAAAGCTACAATCAGAGCAGGAGTAATCGCAATCGCTGGCCCCAGATACGGAACCACGCTGGTAAATGCCGCAACGACCGCTAAAATCAGTGAATATTTCAGGCCGATAATAATATATCCGATGAATAAAAGCGCGCCAATACAGAAGCTGATGATAATCTGCCCACGGATGTACGAGCTGATCTGATGGTTCATTTCTTTCATGACCCGGTCGGTTTCACCGCGAAGCTTCGTAGGTACAAAGCTTAAAATAAAGCCGGGAAGTTTCTTGCCGTCCTTGAGCAAATAAAACAGGATGAAAGGAACGGTCACGACCGACAGTACCACTTCAATCAGACTTCCTACAAAACCGCCAATTCCGATCCATGTCTTGTTTAGAAAACTGGTTACGCGCTGGGAAACCGTCTTGAAAATTTCCTGGGGATCGAAGTTGATGGAATCCTGAAACTGGTTGACGATCTTGCTTCCCATTAAATGTTCAAACTGCTCCCGGAGCATCTCAATGTAAGCCGGGAAGTTACTGACAAGGTCCATAATTTGTTCCTGGATGACCGGGATGACAAGCGTAAGCAGTACCGCAACGATCCCGATAATTATTACATACAACATTAAAATAGAGTAAATCCGCTTTACCTTATGTCTTTCCAGAAAATTCACGATCGGATTCAGCAGATAATACACGATTCCGGTGAGGATGATGGGCAATACGACGGTTTTTAACAGCACATGAAGCGGGTGAAAGATAAATGAAACTTTGCTGAGCACCATAATATTTAGACCAATCAGGAGCAAAACCAGCAGAAACAATACAAACCGGTTGTTCAGAAACAATCGTTTGAAGCGGGTCGCCCAATTCTCGGTATTGTCCATCTTTTATTCCTCACTTTGTTTATTCTTAATAATCTCCAGCTTACAGAATCGGTTATGATCCCGCTCTAGCAAAATGAACGTTACATCCTCATGCATGAAGGATTCCTTTTCTTCCATCTCGTTATTATGGCTGTATAGCCAGCCTCCGATCGTATCCCATTCTTTTGTATCCAGATCCAAATGGAAGTAATCGTTAATTTCCGAAATAGAAACTATGCCGTCGACAATCAGGTGATTTTCCTCCAGCTCCGTTATTTCTTCCTCTTCATCCATGTCGAATTCATCACGAATCTCGCCCACGATCTCCTCAATAATATCCTCAATCGTCACGATGCCCGAGGTCCCGCCATATTCATCAATCAACAAGGCCATATGGGTACCTTCCCGCTGCATTCGCTGCAGGAGCACATTGACCGGAGTCACTTCTGAAACGGCCATCACCGGATGGATCAGCGACGTCACATCAACATTTGGGTCATCTTCGTAAGCTAGAAAGAACTGTTTCGTATTAATAATGCCAATCACATTGTCCTTGCTGCCGTCGATTAGGGGAAAACGGGTATACTGCTGCTCTTTGATGATTTCCACGTTTTCGCTCCGCGGCTTGTTTTTATCGAGACAGACCATATCGGTACGCGGAACCATAATCTCTTTGGCCAGCATATTGTCAAACGCAAAAATCCGGCTAACATATCCGAATTCATTGTCGTTGATTTTTCCACTTTCATAACTTTCGTTTAAAATAATCTGCAGCTCTTCCTCGGAATGGGCTTCCTCATGCTCCGAAGCCGGTTTGATGCCGAACAAACGGACCAATTGGTTAGCCGAACCATTAAGCAGCCAGATAAAAGGATACATAATTCTATTAAACCAGATAATCAGCGGTGAGAACCAAAGTGCAATGGTTTCCGCTTTGCGGATTGCGACGGTCTTTGGCGCCAGTTCACCGATCACCACATGCAGATACGTAATGATGACGAACGCGATCACCAGGGATAGGAAGGAACTGAGTCCTTCGGACATATGCCATTTTTCAAACAGTGGGTGAAGTATTTTCTCTACCGTCGGCTCCCCGAGGAAGCCCAAGATGAGCGATGTAATCGTAATTCCAAGCTGGCAAGCCGATAAATAGCCGTCCAGATCGCTAAGCACTTTTTTCACAGCACCCGCACCCTTGCGTCCTTCAGCTATGAGCTGTTCCACCCGACTCTCCCGGACACGGATAACAGCAAACTCCACCGCTACAAAAAAAGCTGATAATCCAATCATAAGCATAACCAAAACCAAATTTAAAACATACCTGTCACTTTCCACTGACATTCTTCTCCTTTAAAAAATTATTCGGATAAATCCGTTTAACATGCTTATACGATATTTCAGTGCCTTAGGTTTCAAACTGTGAAAATTTGCAGAAGCAGCTATCGCTATCTCCTTTTCAAAGAATGAATCTTATCGTATTGGAAAAAGAGCCCCGGAAACCTGCTCCTATAAAGCGGTCTCCCGGACTCTTTATTTTCAAAAATCTTTCTAGGTGTTACGCCGGTTTAATGGCCAATCATAGGCGACGGATCCTGCTTGCCTTTCTCGCCTGAGCCCACGACCATTTCCTTCGGTCTGCGCAGAATCAGACAGAGAGCAACACCTGCGACGGCCAGCCAAGCAGACAATAAAAATACGTCGTTAAAACCAAGCATCGTAGTTGCAAGCGGATTGCTCCCCTGGCCTACCTCAGACATGTGCACATTAATGCGGCTGGTAAGATATCCTGTCATGCCGGCAACGGCAAAGGATACTACTACCTGCTGCAATGCAGATGTGAGCGGTGTGACACGGTTTACCCACTGGCGCGGAGCCGCGTTCAGCACATGCGTATTGAGCGGCATCATCGACAAGCCCATGCCAAGGCCCATTATGCCCAATAATGGCATGATCACATACAGCGAGGTGTCCGCATGGATACGGCTAAGGGAAAACAAGGCCGTTGCAATGATAATCAGGCCGATAAAGGCAACTGGGCGCGCCCCGTATTTGTCAAAAAATCTGCCACCTATTGGCATACCAATCCCTGAGCACAATGCCTGTGGAAGTAGGATTAGACCAGTTTCCAGCGGCGTGAAATGGCGGATGTTCTGAAGATACAAAGGAACGAACAGCATGCTACCAAACAGGGCAGCCTGCATGATCCACGTCAGGATGATCCCGCGCGTAAAGTCCGAGGAACGGAACACGCGCAGCTCCAGCAGCGGATTCTTATGGATAAACTCCACGATTATAAATAAAACCAGTGCAACCCCACCGACGATGAGACCGAACTCGGCCTCTCTGGAGGTCCAGGATACGCTGCCACCCTCATTCACACCGTATGCCAGCATCGAGAAAGCGATCGGCGCCAAAATGATGCCCAGCAGGTCAAGCTTCTTGCCCGCATTGTGGTCCGCTTTTGGCAGGTAAGCTATGCCGAGGATAACGGCAACCACGCCGACCGGCACGTTAATCAGGAAAATCCAGCGCCAGTTGGCATACTCGACCAACCATCCAGATAGTACGGGTCCAAGAGCCGGCGCTAGCAGCATCGGAACGCCAAGCATACCCATAATGGCGCCCCGGCGCTCCGGCGGTGCCAGCTTGAAGACCATCGCCATCCCGATTGGTGCTACCATACCTCCCCCGAGCCCCTGAAGAACACGGTAAATAACGAGCTGGGTTGCATCTTGGGCTATGGAGCATAAAGCCGATCCGAGAACGAACAGGATAACCGTCGTCACGAAAACCTGCTTTGCCCCAAACCGGTCAGTCATCCAGCCGGCAAGCGGAATCACGGCCGAAAGCGCAAGCGTATAACCGGTGATCGCCCACTGAATCGATTTCAAGTCCGTATGAAAAAAGTCCACCAGCTTCGGAATCGCAACGTTTACAACAGTTCCATCCAAAATAACCATAATCATGCCAACGATAATGGCAAGAAGAGGCGGAAGGATGGCCTTCAGCGAAAAAGGCGCCTCTTCTGTGGCGGTATGCCCCGCCATTTTTTTATTCATAGATTTCTCCACTCTTTTCTATATTTTTCGATTTTTGATGTCTATTCGTTCTGACTGTATTTGTGAAAATAGAGACTGAAAAGCAACTCGACCTGATGTTCAAGATCAGGCAGTTGTACTGGTGCGGATTCCTCTCCACCAAGCCTTAAATAAGAGCTCATGATGACCGGATAGAAAATCGCTCCAGAGAGTTGAGCCAACATACCGGTTAATACCGCTTCGTCCGTCTCATTTGTGATTTCTCTTAGCGTGTCAAGAAGCTTTTCCGTCTTCATTACTTTTCTAAAGCGGACATATTCATGTTGGGAGCACAGAATCAGGCGGCTCTGCTCCATCATTTCTTTGGCAAGACCGGGATATTGCTGTAGGTGCTGCTGGTACCGGTAAAAAAACTGCTTCAACCGCTCGATCGGCTTCAAGGACTCATCTTCAAGTAAAGCAAATGCATCGTCGAAGGTACCCACGATCATGCCGATAGCCTTGGCGATTAGCTTCTCCTTGGAGCCAAAATGATAGTTTACGAGCGCCAGATTTGTTTCTGCCTTATCGGCAATTCTGCGCAACGTCGCACAGGCGAAACCTTCCTCCCGGATTAGCTCGACGGTCGCGTTTAATATATCCATTTTCGTATCTGTTCCTGTCATATTTACCGAGCTGTCATCCCTTATCAATGCTGATTCCGTCCCCCCTTCTCAAAAATATTTAAAATTTAAACAATGTTTAATACATCGTTTAATTTAACTGGCCCAGGTTCCATTGTCAAGATGATTGTGAATAGCAACCGAGCCATTTTAATGATTCCCGAGCCGCTCCGTTTCCTCTTCAATCCGAGCCGTACTTCGCGGTTTTCCTTGATTTGCTGCCAAGGCTTCTCCTCATCAAAATATTTGTTGGCTTGGCGCACGAATGAGAATACGCCCTCAATGGCGGATTTGAAATGTCCAGATTCAATCAGCCTCCCCGTATTTAAGTACAGCCCCGATATCGCTTCTTTCCATTCGTCCGGGAAATTCCCTTCTGGAACTTGCCCGGCAAACGACTTATTGATAAACGCAAGCGTCCGTTGTACGAAATTGCCGAAGGCCCCAAGAAGCTCTCCGTTATGGCTGTAGATGAATTCTCTCCAGGAAAAATCGGCATCCCGGTTCTCCGGTCCATTCGCGATCAGGAAATAACGGATCGAATCGGGCTGATACTTGGCGAGCAGATCGGGAACCCACACGGCCCAATTGCGGCTCGTCGAGAATTTCCTGCCCTCCAGCGTCAAATATTCACAGGATACAATATGGTCCGGCAGATGCAGTGCACCTGTTCCCAAGAGTATTGCCGGCCAGATCAATGTATGAAAAGGAATATTATCCTTTCCATGCACATAATACGCGTTGAGATCCTCTTGGCCTTCTAGCCAAAAAGGTTCCCATCTCTTCCCCGTTTGCGCCGCCCACTGCCTGCTGGCGGAAAGGTAGCCGCAAACAGCCTCGATCCAGACGTAGATTTTTTTGTCCGCATAACCCGGTAGTGGAACATCCACTCCCCAATCCAAATCCCTCGTTGCCGCACGGTCCTGAAGGCCCTCCGCCAAATAACGCCGGGTCATCTGTACGGCATTGTCCCGCCAGCCCTTTGTCTGCTCTGCATAATCGGACAAGGACTCCTGAAATCGTGACAACTCAAGGTAATAATGCTCCGTCCTACGTTCTGTCGGTGCTGTGCCGCACAACTTACATGAACGCTCCTTCAGGTCTGCAGGATCAAGCAAGGTGGAGCAATAGTCGCATTGATCACCCCGCGCGCGCTGGCCGCAAACCGGACAAATCCCTTCCACATACCTGTCCGGTAAAAAACGCCGGTCTACCTCGCAGTAGGTCTGCAGAACCGTCCTTGGATATAAAAATCCCTGTGCCAGCAGCTTCACAAACAACTCCTGTACCGTTTCAAAATGGATCTCCTGATCTGTACGTGTATATAGGTCATAACTGAACCCCAACTGCTCAAAACATGCCTTGAATTCCTGATGATAACGTCCTGCAAATTCCGCAGGTGAAATCCCTTCCTGCGCAGCTTGAACAGCAACCGGCGTCCCATGACAGTCGCTGCCAGAAACATACAAGACCTCGTCTCCCTTGGACCGAAAATAACGAGCCAGCACGTCGCCAGGTAGTAAGCTCGCCAGCCTCCCCAAATGAAGTGAACCATTCGCATAGGGCCACGCCCCGCCGATAAAAATATGTGCCATGTTTTGTTCCTCCTTTTAATGAAATTTAGTTCTGGACATTATGCGAGGTAGCCGCTGCGGTTACGGATCGTTCTTCCGACGCTGTTGTCTCCAAATTTCTTGATTATAACCTTCCACAAAGGTAGAAATTCGGAGACAAAGGCGAACGCTACCGCTTCTTCAGATCGATTCCGTCCCCTCCGCTATTTTCGCCTTTTTGTAAGATTATTCATGATATTGATCCCTTCATCATGCTTTCTTTCACTACATGTGCCCTTAATTCTCTACCATCTTAAATTTGGTAAAACACAAAAAAGCCCCCATCCCCAAAGGGACGAGAGCTCGCTGCTCACGTGTTACCACCCAAATTCATCAATGCCTCGCGGCACTCACCTTATCAGGTACGCCGCAAAAAGCCGCGGTTATACCTTAGCACGTTAACGGGTGCAGGTTTCCGGTGCAGCCTACATCCCTGAGGGATTCGGTGCACAGCTCCAAGACCATGTTCCCGAGGGTATGCCTTGCTCCTTTTCAGCTGCCGGAGCTCTCTGTTCAAAAGGTTGTTCAAAAAGTACGCTTTTGATAAGAAAACCAATCGAGGTCAATTCAAGGATGGGCGACCGCGATGCAAAGGTAGGTTTTCTTGCGATATAGAATTTCATCAGCTTCGCTGATAACTTATAAATTCTATATCTAACACGAAGTAAATCAGGAAGCTAATTCGGCATCGAATCTTGAATTCAGCGGGCCTAAGCAGATGCTTACGAAGTATGTTTCCTCCGGAAACATTTCAGGTGCTCACGTACCCAATACAAGCAGATGCTTACGAAGTCGTTTTCTACGAAAACGTGTAGCTCCGCTCCTCAGTCCCTAGCTTCATCCAATTCAAGCGTTTTGAAAAAAACGCACATCGGAAGCATATGCTTCGGTGCTGAAAACTGACCTTTTTGAACACGCACTTTAAGGTTTCACCACGGTACTCTTCTTTTCATCGCTTTTATTTCATTTTTGGAAGTTATACACAGTTGGGATGGCGGAGTCAATAGAGAAAATTCGAATCCTTATACTCAGGATTCCCTCGCATTATACGAATTCCCCGTTATGAATCAGACCGAGTCGTTTGGCCTCTACAATCGCTTCTGAACGCGAGCGAACACCTAGTTTTTCGAAAATGCGCGTCAAATTATATTCGACCGTGCGTTGGCTCATAAGCAGCCTTGAAGCAATATCCTTATTGCTGCTGCCTCCCGCGACTTCCTGCAAAATTTCCTGTTCTCGTTCGTTAATGGAGATATCGTCCATCGTTTTATCGCTGCGGAAGGAGGATAGCCGCACCTCGCTCCGGCGGAGCTGCCGGAATAGTGAAACCGGAATAACAGCCTCCCCACGGAGGGCACAACGGATGGCATTAAGCAACTGATCTCGGCTTGCTGTTTTGCTGATTACACCGGAGACGCCGGCATCCACCAGCAAATTGAAGTTCGAGCTGATCTCATAACCTGTATAAATGAGTATCCGAAAATCCGGGTTTATGTTCATCAAACGTTTGGTTAATTCCAGACCGCTGATAACCGGAATATTAAGGTCGAACAACATAACGTCAAACTCCTCGCTCTTGGCCATTTCCAGTGCCTCTGGCGAATGGTAGGATACCGTCACTTGCATGTCCGGGTCCTGTTCAATCATCGTTTTGGTGCCTTCACAAACTGAAGGATGGTCGTCAACCAGCAAAATACGAACCATCACTTACTCCTCCTTCTTCACTATGGGTATCTAGTGGCAGTGTCAGCTGGACCTCGAAGCCTTTGCCCGGTTCCGACTTGAACACAATCTCACCATCAAGGCTCTTTACGCGTTCCTTGATCCCCGAAATCCCCATATGCTTGAATGAATCGGTGAGCTCCGTTAGCTGTAGTCCGCGCCCATCGTCTTTATAATAGAAAAACAACTCATCGTCCCGTTGTTCCAGCCTTATCATGATCTGCGATGCTCCAGCATGCTTGTCCGCATTCCGCAGTAGTTCCTGTACGATCCGATATACAGCCAAAATCTGCACATCATTCAATTCGATTACCGTTGGTTCAGCCCAAAGCTTAACGGAATAATTGGAACGGATCTGCTCTTGCTGGATCAGTTGCTCCAGCGCCTCCACAATCCCCATCTCCTTCAGAAGTGGTGGACGCAGCTCGTTGCAAGTCTGCCGGATCTGGTGAATGACATCCAGAAGCCCTTCCTTGATCTGCTCCAGCTGAACAACCAACCCCTCTTCCATCGGATAGTCCAGCATCAACGACTCAAGTTTGCGGTACCAGATGAGCTGATCCTGGAGCGCAGCGTCATGAAGATCCGAGGCCAACCTTCGTCGCTCATTTTCGGACAGGGTAAAAATCAGCCGGAGCACCCAGGAAGGGGCTTCTTTCTGATTTTTCATCTCCGCTTCCAAATTTTCAATCAGACCTTCGATCAAATACAAATTTTCGTAAACGATGCCACTGTAATGGGCAATTGTTTTGAGCCAGTTTCGTTCATCCAGATTGAGGCTTGTATGGTTTACCTTTTCGTCGATCCACATAATATGCTGCGTCGTTCCGGAATTGCCGATGACAAGACCAACGCCTTGCGGCATGCGGAGCATATCCCCTAACGCCGGCTTATGGGGTAGCTTTTGCAGCGTACTTTCAACCCCGGGGGCCACCCTTCCGTCACCTGTAACCACCGGACTATCCGTGCTTATATCCTGAACAATTTTCAGAAATGAGACATTCCGTACCGGCAAAATCAGACATACCTCGCGCTCGAGCGCCTGCTCCAGATCGGATCGTTTCATTACTTTCGATATCCGTTTGGAAAACCGGTCAATACTCCCCTGAAAATCATGGGTTTCCTTGAGAAAATGCGGCCGAAGCCGATAATCAATAAATTCCTTAGCGAATAAAAACAGCGTAATCATTAAATATACCAAAACGAAAATCTGAATCCATTTCAACCACATATACTGATTATAATGAATAGTAAGGGCCAGCAGGCCAACGATGACCAAAGCGGGAACAAAAGATATCGTCGTATAATAAAAGAAACGGTTTAGCACAAAATCAATGTCAAAAAGTCTTTTTGTAACAAATAGGTAGAAATATACAATTGGAATAGCCAGTAAAAAGATCGCCGTCAGCTTCGCCGGAATAATAGAATCATAAAAAAAGCCCGGAATGGCATCAAACAGCAAAAACGGCAGAAAAGCAACCGCGTGTCCGGTCAATGTAAACTTGAAAAGAGACTTCAGATCACCGGAGCGGTGCTTTACAAACTTGAATATTAATTTATATACGATAAAGAAATTGGAGCAAATAAAAAACACCAACAGAATCGCTTTTTCAAGAAGGTGGATTGGATTGCCCGGGATGATACTAATCGTCATTAGTACGCCAACCAGGGAAGCCAGGATATATAAAACTTTCAGCCCCGCCCTTGTGATGAATTGCTCCTGATATCTCCGAAGATAGGCCTGCATGAAATGAACAAAAAAGACCGGGATGTACGCAAAACTGAAACCAAGCGTTATTCTGCCAACGGGATCAAGCATACCAGAAGCTGCTGAGCTGAAGTAACTCAGTCCGATACTCAGGAAAAACAAAATCAGCATTTGTGCAGCGTGGGTGTCTTTTTCCTTCCAATACACATATCCTGAAAAAATCAGTAAAAGCAAAAGGGATGCTCCAGGTATCACCAGGTAAAAAAGCATCCCATGAGCCGAAGCGCCATGAACTACGGGAAGCCACAGCGTCTTTACAGTGCCGTCCAAACCGGTTCGCCCCACCAATATATTGTCGGCGCCCTCGATAGCTCTATATTGCCTTATCACTTCCGATTGAAGGGGATCATCTCCGTCCACTTTGAGCACGATATCACCAGGTACAAGTGCCTTTTCGCCCCAGCCGCCTGGCCCAAGCGTCGTGACAACGACCTGGCCCTCTGCATTCAGTGCAACGTTGATCCCCAAATCCCGCTGGTTGATAATAACATTAGACAAATATGCAACCAGTGCCAGCAGCGCTATAAAAACCGCGCCAAATTTAAAATTCTTCATCCTCGACAAAAGCAAGCCTCCAGATCACTTTAGAATCCGAATGGATAACAACTCCGAATTAAAACCAGTATGTGCCTTGACGGTATGATACAGGTTCAGCTTTGCGTTCTTTCATGATATCAAAAAGTGCACGTTGTTCCGCTGAAGACACCCCTGCCAGCTGCAGCTGTCCATTTTGAATACGAGTCATAAATTCAGGTTCCTTCACCATTTTAAGAATCATTTCTTTTAACATATTCATTCCTCCTAATGTTTCTATTAAATTGTCTTCTGTTCCAAATATATCAGTTCAATAACCCTAATAAAACGACAACACATCTCGTATTTACCGCAAACTCATTGCGGTAAATTTTTGCGGCTGGTTGCGGTGTTGTATGCGCTGTCACTCCCGGTTACTTCGCAGCTTCGATCATGAGATCACGCCATTTCATATCCACTTCCATACTTTCTATGATGTCTAAAAATTGATAATAGTGCGAACGCATCCGAACGGAAGTATACAATGTTGTACCGGTCCGTTCTATCAATGCTTCGAATTCGCCTGCCCGGTGTAAGACATCCTCAAGCTCTAATCTGCCTGCAAAATAGTCCTTAATCCAGCGCTCCTCTTCACCATCCGCCGCAGAAAGGAGAAACAGAAGCGGCAGCGTTTTTTTACGACGCAGAAAATCGTTTTTATTGCCCCAGTCCAGCAAATCCCGGTAATCGTTTTTGATTTGAGCCGCGATGCCGACCTCCCGGGCATATTCCGCCACCCGTTCGTCCGCCTGCCCGGTAGCCATGATCACCCCGATCATGCAAGCACATACAAGGAGGGCAGCCGATTTTTGCCCTACCATCCGCAAGTAATCTTCCTCGTCCTGGACCTCATTCAAGAGATCCAGGGTTTGTCCGTTGATGGCCGTGAGAACTTGTCTGTTTAAATAGACTGCTGATTGATGTACCCGTTCCAGCGGAAAATCGCAGTGAAGCAGCACCTCTTGGGACAAGGTCAGAAAGCCGATGGCAAGGTTCAGGGCAATATCCTTGGAGAGCCGGTGCCACGGCATGCCGTTATGATCTTCATCCTGAAGGTCATCGATGATATCCAGCCCAAGGATCATAAGCTCCACTGCCGCCGCAGCCCTATAAATTCCGCTGCCCTCTCCGCCGAACATTCGGTAATGCAGGACAGTCAATTTGCCGAACAGCAGCGATTCGGACTCCTTCACCTTAAGAGATTCCAGCGCTGCGTCAAGCAGCATTTCCACTTTAAAAAAAGACTTCGTTTGATCTGCCAATTCGGATATCAGCCTTGATTTAAAATCATGCATGCGCTCTTATCCTCCAGCTCTCCAAATTCCACCAATATTTAACTATTATATTAGCAGATCAGGATTTTACATAATAGATTTATTCCCATATTTCCCCTGAAAACTTCAAAATTAGTTCCTGAATATCATGCTGGCCCATCACTGCGGCTTTCGGATCATTTTTCCAATTCATAAACTGGTCCACTTGTCCATATCATACGCCCGTCACACTTTGCTAAAGGGATGGGGCTGGGTATTCCATTCAAATTGTTCCTTCAAACCGCGCCGTTTCCGCTCGCGCAGCAGCCGTTCGGGGATAATCCGCTTATACTGTTGCCCGAAAGTCATCGGGAGCATACCGGGCACGAGCACCTTGGCCGCATACAAACCACAACTCGCAATGTCTTCTGACGTTACGTCAACCACATATATATTTTCATAGTATCGAAGCACTTTGAAAACTAACTCTTCCAAATCTTCGGTTAGATGATCATGGATAATGCGGCTATTTTCATAAAATAGTTCCCTGTACACTTGGCGTACCGGCTGTTTATCCGCTTCATCCAAGTTCAATACGAAATCCAGGCCATTCTTGCAGTTCTGCTCACAGGCATAATACAGTGCATGATCCTCCGAGACGATTACGATATCAGGATCATTTGCTAGCATCCAAGCCCGAGCTCTCATCGCCTCATCCCGGCGCAGGGCATCTTCATATACGGGCAGTGCCGTGATAACCTCCATCGCAGCAGATTCAATCGCCTTTTCAGGATCAAAATGGGCCGCTGTCGCATTGCAGGCTTTCATCACCGCATTTTCCCGGGCATTATAGGCTACTGCCCATATGCTGGGCACCTGAAGCTCCATCGTGATATCAAAAAAGCGGACTCGAATGCCTTCCAGCTCCAAAAAGTACAAGGTCTGCTTTAATTCATCCAGCCCAGTATCTTCAATGTCAAGCTCCTGCAGCGGCAGCCGGTTATACCAGGCACAAAGAAAGTGATCCCACTCGATCAATTCAAACAGACCGTGCATGACAGCCTCCTCATGCGTGCTGCCCAGCGCCAGGCCACTCGAGCTATCATATACGAATCGGTTGGGCTGGTCTCTGTAATTTTTTTCTTCAAAATAAACAAGCTGCTCCGGAATAAGGACCTCTCGCTTCTCCTTCATAGTGTAAGCGGATGTCCAATAAATAGGTAAATCCTCATTATACCGCTCGAGCCGGTAAGCCGGATGCTCCATGGATACCGCATCATGCAGACCGAAATCGGCCGGATTTACAGCCATATGCCGGACTTCGGCATAACTTCTCTTCTCTGCGGCAGCAGTCTTGCAGCCGCTCATCGAGCAATATCGTTCAACTGCCTCCAGAATGACAACCTGCTTGGAATCCTGCCGCCGGTATGTCATGCCGGATCCGGCCTCTTCATCTCTCAAGCCTACTCGTTGCTTCATCCTCTCTGCTTCGATCATCGTGGATTGCATTTGACGATAGCTGTGTGTAATCACTCCGCTCTCCCGGTCATACAATCGCTCCAGAACCCTTTCGTTCTCCCGATAAGAATTCAGGCGGTATTTCTGTGGAGGGGTCTTGAATCCGCTTTGTATCCCGCTCGTAAACGGAGATGTACGTTTCCATATTTCAGTCGTGATTTCGGGACTGCAAACAGGGCAATTTCCACTGTCGTTCAGCAGGTAAGAATCGGCAAGCTGCGCATCAAACTGGATATGCTCTGCCCGGCCTGCGTACCTTTCAAGCAAATCGCCTGAAAGCTGGAAAGCCTCCATGATGTCCGCGATACACTCAGCAGTTTGAGGGTGCGGCGAGTACGGACTCGGCTCTCCGTATAACAGCGATATCAGATTCTCCCGGTCGCCTGCCTGCAGTTTGCGGTTCAGGCAGGAGAAACAAGCCCCGCCACGGTTGTCCATATACGGCCCAACCAACAGGGTGTTCAGCAGCTGATGATAGAAAAATACGCCGCCGGTGCTCGTAGAAGATACCTGAAAAAACGGAGCGAATTCCTCTTCTATGAGACCTCCGGCGACGACGTGAAGCAGGGTTCCAGGATCACTGGGGCGGTCATCGGTGAGCCAGTACAAAACGCCACGGTTGTCCAGCTCCTGTAAAACCTCTTGGAGCAGATCGCTTCCCGTTTGGTACAGAATCAGTTCTTTCATGCTCTCCCCCTCCCTTTTCCGCACAGCCGAATTATCATTATTCCGCTTTCTCTGAGTAGTGGCACCTGCATAAACCCAACCTCGTAGGTTCCGCAGATTAAAGCATTTAAATATTCCGCTGTGTGGCAGGATAAAACTTCAGTACAGCCGGTAATCTCACCGGGTTCAGCAACTCGGGATATGCCGGGCCCTCCGCTTCGAATTCCGTTCTGACGGACCATGGCATAAAACCGAATCAACGCCTCGTGAACGACCTGCTCTGCTGTAGTAGCGTACACTTTATCCGTCCACACTTCTTCCCCATAACCCGCGGCCGCGCTCCATAACGGAGTTCCAGCGGCATGATCCACGTGGATATGTATCCGCTCCGCATCCGGCACAAATCGTTTAATCATCGCATGTATCCGCTTATCCTGCGTCAGGTTTGAGAAAGGGATCACCCGTCTCTCAATCCGTCCTGGCCTTATCGCTTCGCTCTCCAGGATCAATTGAGCCAATCTCTTTAGGCCATGCCCCGGTCCGGCGACCACCAGCCACGTTGCATCGGGATTGATCTGTTCGAGCAGTTGCTCCAAATTGCGGCAGGATGCGTATACCATTTGTTCCGCGCCTAATTCCCCCGTATAAAAGTAGCCATCCTCCGACTCGGTAATTTTGTAAGGCATTTGAAGCCATTCCTTTGAGCGGACCAGGAAATCAGGAACGATGCAGCTTTCAAGTCGTTCCAATGCATCAAGCATTTCAGTCCAATCTACTTCATTTCCGCAGGTTAGTACTTCCGCCAGCTCTCCGGCTTCGAGCGAATAGTCACTTAACAGCTCTTTGGGCTCGGCAATTCTCTTCGCGGCGCTATTTAGCAAAATTACAGTCTTCGCTTCGGGATTTCCCGCTTCCTCCGCTTGCGCACGGCTGGCTGCCGCCATATGATCCGCATAAATATCGAGCAGGAGATCATCCCTTTCCGCCAGTCCCTCATCGGCGGCAGCCAGCAGCTCCGTATAATTAAGTGGCGTTACGTTTCGAAACAGAACCGATTTGGCATTATCGAAGTGAAGCATCTGCCACCCACCCGGTACCGGAAAGGGGTTGTTCTCCGCGATCCGTATGCTGGCGGCTGTAATACAATGAGACTCCTGCCCGGACCTGCTTGCCGCAGTGATGCAGCGGGGCTGCTGCCCGGACTTACCGGCTGCAGTCATCCTCAGCAAACGGTCTGTCATGGACTGGTCGATCTTGACCGTCCTGCCCGAACCCCCACCAAACACAGATTCCTCCAATATCTGTTCGGTCTCTGGAGGCATGTGCAACCGATGCAGTCCTTTCTTTTCGTATACGTAAAACCTGTCCTCGAGCTTAATGAACCAGTTTCCCATAATCGGTTTCACCTGCCATTTTCATTTCCAAGTGACGGTATGCATCCCGCCAGTCCATATTAAACCCACTTTCCACGCATTCCACTACAAGTCCCGTAACCTTTCGCCGCCGTAGCGACGTTATGCCAAACATCGGCATCAGCGAATATAGGACAGAGACTACACACCGATATACGATAAAACCTGCTTCATGGTAATGCCGCAAAAACCACGGATTAGAATATAGCCTATGATGAACCCCACTCACCTGGTCATGACGTTCACAAAAATGATTGCCTTGCGCCAGCTTCTCCACCTCTAGCTCTCCTTCGTTATACGCCCGCGTCAACATGGAGATAAGAGAATGGATAAAGATCTTCAGCCTTCCAAAAATGAATTCCCGTTCAAAATACCCGTTTGAAAGTTTTCGTACCCCTTCCGCAATAAACTCCTTCTCCAAGTCCGACCGCGCAAGCAGTGCTTCCGCATCGGCAGAGGGATCTTGTCCAAACGCTTTCGTGGATGTAAAACATTCAAAATTGTAGCGCAGGGGCAAATAACTGGTTTTAAGTCCACCCGGGCTTCTGCTTCCCGTAATTAGAAACATTTTTGCGCATTCAATATTTTGCCGTTCTTCAGGGAGCTCCCCCCACTCATGGAAAATATCTGTAAGCAGTTGGCTTTTCAGCATTTCCACTCTGTAATTGATTCTCGGACTGCAAAACGGAACACCGCCTGCTAGAACCTCTTCCTCCTTCACAATAACTTCACCGTCACGGTGCAAGGGCAAATAAATGCCAGTATATGCTTCCATCCTCGCCAGTTCGTGAAGCGTGCGCTCAAATTGATCATATTCCTCCTGGCTTCGCTTCTTCGCATAGCGGGCTGCCGTACGTCTGATTAGTTCCTCGAGCCCCCCACTGGCCTCCGACACAGGGGTCGTCGTGTTTACATGGAAACCGCCAGCCCAGCCTTTTTGCAAAATAACATTTTTCAGGGACCCTGCCTGGATATACCGGATCAAGCTCCGGATCAGCAAGTCTGTCACCTCACTGTCATACAAAAAACAGCTAATCGTTCGCAATCGCATCATTCATACGCCTCCCCAGCAAAACATTTCATAGCTGTATTCCCGGACGTAATCCGTCTAAGCTATATATGCCTACATCTTGCTTTCCTTGCTATTGTAAAAAGCCTAACACAGGTTCCAGTATGCTTCACCGCATACCCGGTTAGGGTTATCCGCAATTATTTTGCGTGGTGGATTACGGGGGCTAAAGTACCATAAAAGTATGAAAAACGTATTTCTAGATTAGGAAAAGCCAAATAAAAAAGGGATTCGTTCCATCATAAAAATGACGAGGCGGGTCCCTTTTCACTTAACACGCGAACATATGTTTGATATAATTTGAAATCTAGGAGAGGTGTGCCGAATACACATTCAATACGATGAAGAAATGGAGAGGGTTGAATTGACGACGACATACCAAAAAATCGATTCAAGATCAGTTATCTCCGAGCTGAGATGCCGGCTACCCAAACAAATCAGGCAAGCAGCCATGGAGCTTATTGAAGCCGATCCCAGTTCGGATTATTATTACAAGCTGTTGACGGATAGCGCTCAAATTCAGCTTTTGTTGATTGAACAAAATACGAATGAGGATTACACCCAGTGCCATTGCTTTTCGACAGATATGCGCGACCGGCATTACGCTTATGAAAGCTTGCCGCTTGCAAGCGTACGGATGTTTTCTGAAATGGCGCAGCAATGTAGTATCACTTAGATTCTTTTTCGGCTTTTACGCGCATATACTCTTCCTCAATGGTTCTGGAAAGAAGTTCGGTTGCGGTCATATTCAGTCTTTTGGCTGTCTCAGCCAGCATCTGCTTGATATAAACTGGAACGTCGTAATGGAATTTTACCTTATTGCCGTATGCCATGGGTTCAGACTTCCTTTCCAAACACACTTTGATGTTTTCTTTCGATGAGCCTTATGAGCAGCTGCGTAGCGGACATGTCCTGGAGTTCGGCGGCTTCAATCAGTTTTTCCTTGATCTCGGGCTGAAACTCGTAGGGCAGCTTCAGCTTGGGTTCGCTTAAATGTCCATTCATGCCCTTTTCGATTTCGATCGCATCCTGGATCAAACTCTCCAGACTGTCATGCGATCCGGGTTCACGCCCGTATTTCACCAATACTCTCAGCAAATAAGCACGCAAAGCGGCCTGATCTTCTTCCGTAATTTCAATATGCATTGTTCCGTCCGAAAAAGTTAACCGACAATCGACCGTATATCCAAATAAATTGAGATTATATTTCATAACATGTCTCCTTTCATACGGTTTGTATTATAGTATGCCTTGTATCGTTACGCAATATACCGTATATGATGGAGCTGTAAGTATCGCATACATTACTTACGAACACACAAAATCAGAGCAGCCTGCTGAATACACGGCTGCTCTGATCACTTGTCTGAAATATCCTATTTAACAATGCTCAATAGTGCTTTAACAGTGCTTTAATGTGGCGGAAGGAATCAACGTAATTTCAAAAGCACGTTTCCAAATATATCCTGAATTATCGTGATCCAATGCCGCATTTGCATATTTTGAATAAGACCAGCCGGATCGTTTCATTTGGTGGATTGCACGGGATTTCCCGGCCAAAAATGCAGCTTTCTCCGAAAGGTCGCGTGTATTGGTTTGCATGCGCTCCCGCAGGAGATCAGTCAGAACCTGGTAATCCTCCGGCGAATTGAACAGGAGCATGTTCTGATCGGCATACGGAACGTTCGTATAAAGCGTGTGAGCTCTGGAATAGGTCCGAACTTCGGCAATCGTCAATTTCTTATAATAGTAGTCCTTCAGGAACCGCTTGAACAGCAGCGATCCATGAGCGTTAACTGCGGCATCCAGGGACGGGTGCTGGTTCTCCGTCACCAAAAGCGCGTACCGAGACTGAGCCATCCCGAGGGAAAGCCCGATTTTGTTCCCGGCCGTGTTCCAGCCGCTGTAACCTAGAAGTACCCCTGTCGATGCGCTGCCAAGCAAAGCCTGGGTAACCGTTTCATCGGATGCCCCGCCCCCTACGAAATCAATAACGACGGTAGGAATATGCTGCTTGTCATTGGCTTCGATATGAGTTACTGCTGCTGCCGCCTGATCTGCGCTTGTAATCGCAACAATCTTCACGTCATAGGTTCCGGTGGTGACAAACCTGCCACCGATCATATCAACATGATGACGGATATTGTCATGAACGCTCATATACTCGTAGGGATTGATGATCGACGAACCATCGGGACCAAAATATTGTACGCTATACCGCGGTTTAGAACTGCAGCGATTCAGATGGCTCGCCATGCGGCCCATCAGGGAATGGCCCAATCCGTCCGCATCCGGCAAAATGATGACGCGGTCCGGATTTTGACCACCGCTGCCGCCGAGCTGTTGATTCACGTATTCCTCAAGATAGGCGATCTCATTGGCCTGGACGCCCTGCGTATAGGAATCGTCAACACCAACCGCCAGAAAATCGATAGCCCCCGTGCGGACAAGCTGATCCAAAATATAATAGTTTGATTTAAACTTGTGACGGCGCGCGTTATAATATTGTTCCTTGTCAAAATGAACTGGAGTCCCAAAATGCGTACCGTCAGGTTGCGTGTCATAACCTTCCAGGATCGCTTCGAAATCCGAAGCGACCGCACGCGGCTGTTGCGCAAAAGCCCGCGCTTCATCATAAGCGCTTTGCGTCAAGCCCTCCACAAAGACTGTCGTGGCCAATCGCATGATGGTATCAAGCACATAAACAGGCTTATGCGGACAGGACTTCTTGATTTCCCGGATTACATCAAGCAATTGTGTCGTAGCCGGATCATAACCAGGATATGCGCCACCGCCACTTGTTCGGAAACGTCTGCTACCAATCAGCCCTCCGTATGCAAGCATGTCGGTTGAAATAATAAATCCGTCCACAGACGACATATGATCCAAAATGAACTGCCCTATATTTTGCGTATTTCCAAAGACCGGATCATAGGTGTTTACAAGCGTCCCGCCTTCGGCCGAAGCCTCCGTATCCAGGCGGTTCTTCACAACGTCGGCTTTTGGGACAATAACTTGTATTCCAGCCGCTCTCCCCTGCACAATAACATCATCCAGATTAACCGGGCGATCATCCAATGGGACATACAGAATTTTTTTCATCAAAATCTCTCCTTTTCGGCTTTAATATTATACTCCGTTACGTAACGAGATATGATAACTTAAAAAATAATTTCTGCTTGTATCGATACATATGCTTGTTTGAAGGGATACAACTCTGAATTTCCGGACATCCAGAACCGTGTGCCTTCCAACACGAAGAACGTGGTGATGGAATTATCCTTCGTATCGACATAATACCATATAACGTAACGTCACGCAATATGCATTTTGGACTGAGATTACAAAATTAATTCTCATGATGCTTAATTGGCATTTCCCGGCGGTGACGAGTAAGATAGAATCAGCAATCCGAACAGAAATGAGGGGGACGTTATTCGATCCTGGCTAAAAATGATTCTGGTTGTCGTATTAACCGGAATTTTGACGCATTTTCTTCCGTTTTCATCTTTTTTCCGCAATGTGGATACGCTTGTTCATGAACTGTCGCATGCATTGGTTACGCTCGCCCTGTCGGGCAAGGTGAATGTCATTCATTTGTATTGGGATCAGAGCGGAGTTACAATGTCTTCTTTCACCCGTAATTGGATGTCGATTCCGATCTCGCTGGCCGGATATATCGGTTCCGCATTGTTTGCGCTCCTGCTGTTTTCACTCTACGTCAAAAGATATGAACGCGCCGGCCTCATTGTGGTTACCCTACTTGCCACTGTCGCGGCGATACTGTTTGTCCGCAACGGATATGGGATTCTCTGGTGCGTAGGTTTTGCGGCGGTTAGCGCTTTAGTCGCCTATTTGGCCCCGCCTTGGCTTCGAAACGGCTATTATATGCTTATCGCTTTTATCTGTCTGGTTGAGTCGGTAGTCAGTCCGTTTATTATTTTATTCGTGTCTTTATATAACCCGAACTCTGCAGGAGACGCGGCGAACCTTGCCCATGCGACACATGTTCCAGCTTTGATCTGGAGCCTAGTCTTTGCCGCCATCTCCTTATTATGCGCGAGATTCTCAACAGCGCTGCTGTTTAAGCGGGGACTCGGCAAGGAGCAAAAAACGATTACGCTATAAGAGGGAAGCAGTTTTTCTTTTATAGTATGAATTGCAGTCCAAAACAAGCAGGGGCTGTCCCAACAGTGATATGCTCCCTTTACGGTAGACAGGTGAAATAGATAAACCTGCTACTGTAATGGGAGCTTTTTCATACTTAAAAAAATTTAATGCGTCAGAAAAACTCTCTACCCTCGAGTTTTGAAGTCGAAATACCAATTGCTACCGATTGTGCATCCTTTTCAGGCGTTTTGTGGAGTCGGAGGCAGAATTGTTGCGAAAGTGCATCCTTTTGACCATGAACGACCTAATTGCGCTCAGAAAAAGGAAAAAGCCTGCATTTTCGCAAGCTTTTTATCCAAATCAAGCCGTTGTGTCGTAAATAGATGCACTTTTGCATCAATTTCGCTACCACACGGGGTGCGGTTCACTTTTGGGACACCCTCTTTTATTGTGGTTATTCAAGATTTGCCGCATTTAGTAAATGATCCGGGCCGGCACCATGCATACCATACCATACCTTTATCCCTTGCCGGTCAGTCTCTCGTTCGAATCTGTCTCATGCCCACCCAACCGCTTTATAAACGTATTTCTCCAGTTGACCGACAGTTCTTCTACTTCAAGAATGCGATTTATACCTTCAATATTATTTTTGTCGCGATGCATCATGTGGTTGGCATAATCCACCGTGATCGCTTTAGGATGGGAATGGATTTTAGTTAAACCATCCGCCCGCGATACAACGCCTTCTTCCAACACGCGAAAATAAAAGCCGGTATAGCCCGTTTCCTGTAGTTTCAGCGGCATATCGGGAAGTCCGTACCTTACAGATAATTTATAACAAGGCTGCCTCGGTTGGCTGACCTGAACCACCGCTTCACCAAGCTGAAAAACATCACCGATGCAAACCTCTGTTTCCAATACTCCCCTTATGGTTAAGTTTTCACCGAAAGCACCGTAATTCAAGGTTTTCTGAAGTACCTTTTCCCAATAGGAGTAGTGCTCGTAGGAATAAACGCATACCGCCTTCTCCCTGCCTCCATGGTGAGCAAGATCTGCTTGTCCGTCCCCATCGAAGTTTAGCTGAGATAAAAACAATGGTTCTTCAACGCGAGTTTTAAAAATGCCTGTGGATACCTCTTTTTGATGAAACAGTACCTGGATTGGTTTACCTACATTAATCGACAGAATTTCAACCATTTTTCACTCCACTCCAGTCGTTATTTATGATTGACCTTATCATAATAGCAGAAGCCAGCAAAACCATGTTCATTCATGGCAAAAGTATGTCTCCATTATTATATACCAAATCCAGGTACAACCACTTCGTTTAAAACTCTCCTTTTTATAACGCCGCCCTAACCATTTTGCGGTAATAACCGATAGACAGGATGGCAAAGATGAAGTAAATCAAAGCATACACTGCCATCGCGATAACGGTCGGTACCATAATATCGGATATTAGCAGGATGGATGCCGCTTTTACCGCGAATACCGAATGCAAAAGCCCAATGCCAAGCGGAATGGCGAACACAAACAATTGCTTGCGAATAATGCCCCGTAATATTTCCTTTTCCTCAAAGCCGAGCTGCCGCAGGATCGTGTAGCTTTTCTTTTCTTGTTCTGCCTCCGTCATCTGCTTGAAATACAAAATGCTGCCGGTTGAAATGAGGAACACCAGTCCCAGAAAACCCGCAATAAAGATAAATACCCCGGCAACCTGGAAAGAAGCCTCAAATTCCGTTTGGTAATCGGGCATGAAAGCGCCCTTCGGAACATACTTCGCATACATGGCGGAAGCCTGAATCCGGTCGTCTTTGCTGGGTACCTGGTACGTATCAATATATTCCTTCTCTGATTTAGAGTCAATTTCCCCTTGAAGCTCATGGAAAGTCTTCTCCGATACGACGAACTGCATGCCCTGCACGCTATAATTCATTGCGTTCCGCTCGCTCACCCGGGTCAGCTTCACTGGCGGAAGCGCCTGCCCTTTTTCCCAAGCAATTTCCGTCGGCAATTTCAGCGTATTCTGGTCCAGCTGATTATTCAATTTGAAACGAGCATCATACATTTCGGCACTGCCATCCATGGGTACTGGGATAGCCCGGCCTGTTTGTTTAAGCTGCTCGGCGGGGAGAAATATAAGCGTGTAGGCTGAAACCGAGCCGCCGTGATCACGTTCATTAATGCTGCCTTTCAGCACGAGAGCATCGATACCGCCATGGGTAAATTTAATATTCGCTTTTTTCAACTCCGCTTCGAAAGCTTCCGCATCCTTCCGTTTATTTTCGAATACATAGTCATAAGGCAGGGAAGAGCGGGTGTCATTTTCCACGGAATAATAAAGCGAGTAAGCAATCGCGATCATCGTCATCGTCATGGCGGATAATACCGTAATCAGCGTTAATGAATTGGCGTTTGCCTTCATGCGGTGCATGAGAGGGGCCAAGGAAAGGCTGTTTTTCAGTCCTAAATGCCCTCTCTTGCCTTTTCTATATCTGAATAGAAACCAGCTGATCGTGACGCGAAACAACAAATATGTTCCCAAAATCGTCGAACCGAGCACCGCCAGCATGTTCAGCAGCAGCATTTTATTGAGCATATGGCCTGAAAGATAATAACCGAACCCGATGAGGCCAAGACCGAGTAAAGCCAGAAAGGCGGAAACGATCGTTTTCGGCTGCTTTGGATTTTCCCCCTGCTGATCGGCATGGAACAAGTCCAGCAAGGTGCTGCGGTAAACGGTGAGCAGCATCTGTACTGAAGTGAGGATAATAATTCCGCCAAACAGAAGCGCCGTTTGCAACGCAGCCTCGATCGAAAACGAAATGCCCTGCACAACATCGCTGCCAAGCAGTTTAATGAGAATCAACAGAAACAGCCTGGATACAAGTGAACCGCACAGAATACCCACCAGAAGTGCCCCAGCTCCAAGCAGCACATTTTCGATAATCAAAAGCCGCACGGTTCCGAGTTTCGTCAGGCCAATTAACTGGTAAAGCCCAATTTCACGGCTGCGGCGCTTCAGAAAAATCCGGTTCGCAAATCCCGTAAACACAATGACGATTACACACAGTAAAATGCTGGCGACTTTAAACGGTGTTTGCATTGTAGACTGGCCATACCGCAATGACGCAAAAACAAAATAAAGGCTGGCACTGAAAATAAGCGCAAAAAAGTACAGGTAGTAATGTTTGATGTTTTTACGCATGCTCCGAAGAACAAGGTCAAATAGACTCAACGTTGTCACCCCCAAGCACGGCCTGGACGTTCATGATCTCCTTAAAGAAAGCCTGCCTCGTCTTGTCGCCGCGGTACAGTTCGGAATAAACCGTACCATCTTTCAAAAAAACAACCCGGTTGCAATAGCTTGAGGCAACGGGGTCATGAGTGACCATCATGATTGTGACGCCACGTTCCTTATTAAGCCGCTCTACCATTTCCAGCAGCGCGGACGCTGACTTGGAATCAAGCGCACCCGTAGGCTCATCCGCGAATACCATGGAAGGCCGGTGGATCAGCGCCCGGGCAGCAGCTGTACGCTGCTTTTGGCCTCCTGAAATTTCATGAGGATATTTATGCGCCAAATCTCGGATATCCAGCATTTGCGCGATCGCCTGAAACTCCTCTTCAGCCGTTTTTTTCTTCATCTTCCCAAGCGAAACGGGCAGCAGAATGTTTTCCTTTACCGTTAAGGTATCAAGGAGATTGTAATCTTGAAAAATAAATCCTAGTTTATTGCGTCTAAAAGCGGACAGCTCGGCATTTTTCATTCCGGATATATTCTCGTCCCCGATTAAAATCGATCCTTCGGTAGCCCGGTCAATCGTTGCAAGTACGTTCAAAAGCGTCGTTTTCCCCGAGCCGGATGGCCCCATAATCCCAATGAATTCGCCTTCCAGCACCCGTAAATGTATTCCTTTCAATACCTGCTGCACATTTCCCCTTGTCCCATAGGATTTGCGGACATTTTGCGCAAGAAGCATGGTTTTGGTTGTATGTAATGAATCCATGGTCAACTCTCCTCTTTCGTAAGCTATGGCCTAATTTTAGCCCGGATGCCGGATACCGTCGCATGATTTACATGATAAACGGGAGGATGAACATGACATTTTCGTCATGTTCGGACCGAGTCAAAGTCATTTTTGGAAGTGAATGTCAGAGATACCGCTGTCCCGCTTCCTTTCGCCGATTCGACGGCAAGCGTAATCCCTATCCCTTCAGCCGCTGTTTGTGCAAGGTATAAACCGAGTCCTGTGGCCCCATGCTGGATTCTACCCGCTTCGCCGGTGAATCCTTTATCGAATATCCGGGGCAGGTCTTGAGCCGGTATCCCCGGGCCTTCGTCCTGAATGGTCAATACCACATTTCCGCCCGCCGTGAACGCCGCCCTGATCATAATCGTTCCGCCCGCTGGGCTGTATTTCACCGTATTCGTCAAAATCTGCCGGATAATGAACCGGCACCATTTGCTATCCGTCATTACCTTGCGCGCTTCACCTTCAATTTCGACGCCAATGTTTTTTTCCATACACCAAGAGGCGAGCTCACGAACTTCTTGAGCGGCAAGCTGCTGCAAGTCCTCCTCTTTCAGAACGTAATCCGATGCAAGTGATGGAAGACGCGACATATAGAGCTGCCTGTCAAGAAGCAGATGCACCCGCAGCCATTCCGCTTCAATACGGCGTATGACTGGATCACTTCGGCGAGAATCTATAGTCAGCTTCATAGCTGTCAGGGGCGCTTTTACCTCATGAACCCAGGAGGCCGTACATTCGCTCTCCGCCAGCAAATCCTTGCGGCAATCATATAGTTTTCTTCTATAAAACCGGTCGATAGCACGCAGCGCCTCATCCGTAATCTTGTCCCTACCAAAAACGGCTTCCGGCAGCGTTTCCGTCCAATCTCCTTCAAGCTTTTCCGTACACTGGGCCAAACCTTGTGAATATCTCGTTTCCATTTTCCATCGCCACAACAAAAATAAAATGAAGCCCAGAACCAGCAAAACATTCAAATATATTAAGGATTGCAGCCGAAGCGCGACCCCTTTGTCGATCCATATCAGCAGATCCGTCAGTCCAAGAGAGGCCAGAAGAAACAGGATCCAGCTTTTCATGTCAATCAGATACCGGATAAACATATCTCCCATTCCCCTCCTATAGAGGTTGTTCAAAAAGCCCACTTTTGATCACGAAGTAAATCGGGAAGCTGATTCGGCATCGAATCTTGAATTCAGCCGGGCCTTTCGGTGCTCACGTACCCACTACGTACGCTCCGCTCCTCAGTCCCTATCTTCATCCAATCTTCTCGGTGCTGAAAACTGACCTTTTTGAACACACACTTATAGCGTAACCGCCATATAGCCGATACCTTTTTTCGTTACGACGGCTTCCTCCAGATGAAACATCGCCAGCTTCTGGCGCAGCCGCGTCACATTGGCCGTTAACGTGTTGTCATTAACGAAACGTTCGTCATCCCACAGCTTTCGGATCAATTCATCACGCGATACGATTTCATTTTTAGCCTTCACCAAAGCGACCAGAATAAAAAATTCATTTTTGGTCAGGTCCGCTTCTTGGCCCTCCATCCGGATCACACCGCGGCCCAAGTCAATAATGGCTCCATTCCATTCGATAATGTCGGCCATTTCTTCCCCATAGGCATATGTACGGCGGAGAACTGCCTGGATTTTGGCTAGCAGCACATCCATGTGAAAAGGCTTCTGAATGTAATCATCGGCGCCCATATTCATCGCCATCACCATGTCCATCGGATGGTCCCGCGACGAAAGAAATAGAATCGGCACTTGGGATACCGCGCGGATCTCCCTGCACCAATGGAAACCGTCATACATGGGGAGCTGAATGTCAATGATGACTAGATGCGGCTGATTACTGACAAAAGCACCTATCACGTCCTGAAAATCATCCGGACCGCTTACTTTAAACGACCATTGGCCCAATCTATCTTTCAGCGCGTTATATATGGAGGCATCGTCTTCAACGATGAAAATATGCATGTCCATGCTCACACTTCCTTTTTTATCGAATTTTCGAAACGGCTAGGCACCTTTATACCCAGTTTGCCGTAACGTACGATAAGAAGCAATGTAAGATCACTTCAAATTTTTATTCCGAATAAATTTTGCATAACAGCAATTTATTTATTTAAGAAAAATATATTTGCCGTTGACAAAAAAGTTTGCCTAGTGCAAAATATCAACAAGTACTTAATTTATAAATGAACGAAGGGATTACTATGGGAAACTTAACTTCAATCAAACAGTCATCTCAGCAAAATAAGACGTTTAGCTCTAAAGACGGGCTGAGCCTTGAGGAAGTCAATAATACGGTTTCGCTTCCGAAGAATGCAGGTTTCTGGAGAAAATTGGCCGCCTACAGCGGTCCGGGTGCTTTGGTCGCCGTCGGCTATATGGATCCGGGGAACTGGATCACTTCCATTGCGGGCGGGGCACAATTTGGATATACCCTTCTCAGCGTCATTTTGCTGTCGAGTCTGGTCGCTATGCTCCTTCAGGTCATGGCCGCAAAGCTCGGGATCGTAACCGGCAAGGATTTGGCCCAGGCCCAACGCGAGTCTTGCAGTAAACCTGTTGCCATTACTTTATGGATTATGACCGAGCTTGCCATCATGGCAACCGATATCGCCGAGGTCATCGGGGGCGCGGTCGCATTACAGCTCTTATTCAAAATTCCGCTTGTGGTCGGCGTGTTAATTACGACTTTAGACGTACTTCTGTTATTATTGCTTACTAAAGTCGGCTTCCGGAAGATCGAAGCGATCGTCTTCACCCTGATCGCAACCATTCTTATCGTTTTCTTCTACGAAGTGCTTTTGTCGAGCCCAAGTATTGGACCTATGCTTAAAGGATTTATTCCAAGCGTGGAAATTGCGACTAATACCGGAATGCTGCTGATCGCGCTTGGCATCGTTGGTGCGACAGTAATGCCGCATAATCTGTATTTGCACTCTTCCATCGTTCAAACACGCCAATATGATCGCAGCCTTGAAGGCAAAAGAGAAGCTGTTCGTTTTGCAAAGATCGATTCCCACTTTCAACTCACTATCGCATTTGTCATCAATTGCTTGCTGCTCGTGCTCGGAGCTGCGATGTTCTTTGGCACTACCAGTGATCTGGGCCGATTTACGGATTTGTACAATGCACTTTCCGACAACGCCATCGTCGGTGCAGTCGCGAGCCCATTGTTAAGTACCTTGTTTGCCGTTGCCCTGCTTGCGTCAGGCCAAAACTCAACCATTACAGGTACCTTGTCTGGCCAGATCGTCATGGAAGGTTTCATCCAGATGAAAATACCGGGTTGGTTGCGCAGAATTGTTACACGGCTTCTCGCCATAATTCCGGTTATTATTTGTGTAGTTATATTCGGTGACCGTGAAAATGCGGTTGAAGAGCTGCTTCTTTACACACAAGTATTCTTGAGCGTGGCATTGCCATTTGCCATCATTCCTTTAACCATCTTCACAAGTGATAAAAAAAGGATGGGCGAGTTTGCCAATCCTGCATGGGTTAAGTATTTGTCATGGACCATAGCTATTGTTTTAACCGTGTTGAACATATTCCTGATCTACGGTACATTTGCCGGGTTGGAAATAGGCTAGACATATAAATGAAAACATAGCAAGAACAGAAGCATTAGCAAGAATGGAAACATAGCAAGAACGATAATATAGTAAGAATAAGAACAGATTTTTAGAAGACTGCCATGATACCCTCTCATGGATAAAAAGCTACGGCCGGAGTGCCGTAGCTTTTTTGATGTATAGCGATTGGGTTGTGATTCACATACTCAACTTTACTCCCTATAAAACCTGACTCTTCATCTCTAATAAATCCGCCAGCGACGCTGCATTGATATTTTCGGTCATTACCTGCTGGATCTTGCCATCTGTAAGATAGACAACGGCAGGAACGCAATCGATGCCCAATCTGGCGGAAAGCCCAGGCGATTTGTAGACATCAACCTTGGTGACTCTGCATTCCGCTGCATGCGCCTGCTCGAATGCCTCAATCTCCGGCAGCAGCACCCTACATGACGCATCAGTGGCATTCCACAAGTAAACTACGGACCGCTGGCCGTGATTCAAAATTTGATTTTCGTATACTTCGCATTCCGAAATATACTTCTCTGCGCCATACCCTGCAATCGCGCCGTCACCGACGGCGGTGGCTACCTGCTTCAGGAATTTATCACAGACGTCCCCTACCGCAAAAACACCGGGAATGTTCGTCTCCATCCTCTCATTCACACGGACATAACCGTTCCGGTTCATATCGATGATTCCTTCGAAAATTTCCGTATTCGGAACGTAACCGATAAACAGGAAGCAAGAATCGACTGGAACCTTAAGGAGCTCATTCGTTTTGAGGTTCTTCAGCACAACGGTATCCAGCCGTTCCCCACCTTCGAAGGAATGGACAAGCGTGTTCCAGATGAATTCCATTTTCGGGTTTTCGAGTGCTTCGGTTTTGGCGATTTCATTGCAATCCATTTTGCCATGATCATGCATCACCGACACGATGACCCGGTCCGCGAACTTGGTTAGGAACATGCCTTCTTCAATCGCGGCATCGCCGCTTCCGATGACCATAACGGTCTTTCCTGTATTCGAGGCGGCGTCGCAGGTGGCGCAGAAGGAAATGCCTTTATCATATAAAAACTTATCTTCATTTTGCGCACCGGTCAGTCTTGGTTTCCCGCCGCTGGCGATAATGACGGCTTTGCATTCATAACGCTGCCGGAAGGTCTCGACGATTTTGACGGTACCTTCAAGCGATACCGCTTTGACATCGGTCATCTTGAAATCCACGCCAAATTTCTTCGCCTGCTTGTGAAACAAACCCATAAGCTCCGTTCCGGTTGCTCCTTCCGGGAAACCCGGATAATTCTCTATCTCATTCGTATAGGTGGCAAGCCCACCCACAAGCGACTTTTCCAGAATCAATGTCTTGAGTCTTGCGCGCCCGCAGTAAATTCCCGCCGTCAATCCAGCGGCCCCACCGCCTATGATAACAACGTCATATGGTACTGTTTCTTTGCTCATTGCTGTTGGTCCTCCTGTATTGACGATAACGACATTCTTTACTCTTAAAATAACCCCACAAAGTGTATCGGAAAGAAATCCGACGCCTCTCAAGAGGCGCTTTTGCGGTGCAAAAGTACGGAGTGACGTGTAGCCTTTGAAGCTTATTCCGATTACTCTGCGGGGACCCCGGAAGTTTATACTTTCTTGTTGAAAAGAGGCTGACTTCCGTCAGCCCTTTAGGTTCTACATGAAATACTTGGCCAAAAGCTTACTGCCGATAAAAGCCCCGCCGAACAAGAACAGCCAGAAAATCCATCCTGACAGCGATAGGGAAGAAATCGAAGTAAACAGTGCCCCGATGTTACATCCGTTAGCCAATCTCGCTCCATATCCCATCAGCAGCCCACCAAGCGCAGCAGCCATGATTTGCTTTTTGGATTTGATTTTCTTCAGTTTGAATTCTGACGCGAACAACGTAGCCAGGAAAGCTCCCAAAATAATACCAAGATTGCGGATCGACCCGCCATCATTCATGAAACCGCCGGATAATGTTTTTTGCGCCTTTTCCGAGCTGAAATAAGCCCAATTGTCCACATTTCCACCGACCAGTTTGTACATCCATGCCCCCCAGTCCGCAAATGCGCTGGTAACACCCCAGCCTTTGCTGAAGACAGCCAAATGGGCGATAGCGAATATCGCAAGAAGCACAGCCCCTGTTACATACGTAAACGGCTCTTTTAACAGACGTTTGTAAAAGCGGTTCGATGTGATTTTCAACCAAAATGCATTCACCGCTCACATCCCATCCTTTCTTCCTCAGCGAAGGCTATTTAGTTTTTTCAATGACAACTTCCCACTCCCCGTCGTCAATCTCTTCGATTTCGACGTTATGCCCTTGCTTTCTTGCCCACTCCGGTACGTTTTTCATGGCGCAGCTGTGGTCGATCGATACGACCAAAACGTCGCCCACGCTTAGTTCGGCCATTTTTTTCTCCGTTCTCATCAGAGGTACCGGACAAGCTTCTCCCATACAATCAAGCGTAAATTCTGCCATCTTGAAAACCACCTTTATCTTCATTTTTTTTAATGTGAACCCATAACTTTGTGAAAAAAATAACTTAATACAACATCACTCGGCGCTTCCCATTTTCTTCTCCTGCCATTTCACAGAAGCGATGTAAAGCAGCAGAATAATGAGGAACTGAACGATTAAGGCCCCGAGCCAACCGAATACATCCGGCAGGAATACGGTAGGTGCATCCTTGATAACATGCGCGCGCCACCAGCCCATATCATGTGCCCCCCAGAGAGATCCAAGGACGAAGAAAAACAGCGAAATCATCTGCATCGTGAAACCTTCCCCGACACGCATCAGCGTTCCTGATGCACAACCACCGGCGATAACCATACCGATACCAAACAATACGGCGCCAATGGCAAGCGCAAAACTAATCTGCCCCACATTGTCCATTCCGGGGATCGGATCCCCTTTCAAATGGGCCGAATATTTGATGGCCGTGAATCCGATCGTCGCCAGCGAACAGGCGATCAGTACCGCCCTCGTTACCGACGTGCTTCCCGTGATGCAGGGATCCCTCATCGAAGCCGTGAAGCAGAATCTCGATCTTTGCAAAATGACGCCAAACGAAATGCCGAAGAGCAGATAGACGACCATATTGTCATTGTAGTGATTCAAATAAAATCCGAAGACAATGACGAGAGCGGATGCCAATAAGGCAAATGGCAGCTGGCTCTTTTTCGGTTTTCTAGGTGCCCTGGTTCGGGTGGATTTCGTCGCGGGACTTGCAGCTTGTCCCATCTTGCAGCACCTCCAGCAATTAATATTTAACTTTGTGAAAATAGTAACATACTTTTCAGGAGCGTAGTCATATGCTTTATTTATGCTGTATAAGTTTAGCTAATGGCATAGAGTTAAGGGAGTTTAATCGCATTAGCTATTTAGTCAGTAAAGTAAAACAGGAGGGTCACGCATGAATGTGGAAACGCTTAAGTTATTTCTGGACATCGCGGCACTCAAAAGCATTTCAAAAGCGGCGAATATGGCGCATATTACGCAATCAGCGCTAAGCCAACAAATCAAATCATGGGAAAACTCGCTCGGTACCGAGCTTCTTCAGCGGAGCAACAAAGGGGCACAGCTTACGGAATCGGGGCTCATTGCCCATAAGTACGCGGTTCAGATCTGCAAGCTGTATGATGAAATGATGATAGAAATGGAGCAGCAGCTACAGCACGGATCACATCAATTATCCATCTATGCGGTTCCGGAAGTTTGCAATTACGCACTTCCCTGTACGATGTATGAAATGAAAAAGCAATTTCCTGATTACTTTATCACGTTAAATGAAGGTCCTTCGAGGCTGATCGAGGAACAAATATTGATTGAAGAAGCCAATATCGGGTTCATATCAGGGCCGTCAGCCCATCCCGAACTCAGCTCCTGCAAAGTTTTATTGGACCGGGTGATGCTTGTATCCGGCAGCAATTTGCTGCGGCCTGACAAGATTAAATTAAGCGAGCTCTCCCGCTTTCCTTTGATCTGGTCCGCACAGCTGCCCTGCGTGCAGCGGGCCTTGAATGAGATCATGGAGGACAAGCCCAAGCTGAATATTCTCTACAATCTGGATTCGATTGAGGCGGTGAAGCTGGCCGCGATTAAGGGGCACGGAGCTGCTTTTCTCCCCTACATGTCCATTCGGAGGGAACTCCGCAGCAAGCAGCTCCGCATCATACATATCGATAATTTTCAAGTCTATAATGAAATTCATTTGATTAAAAAGAAAAATCCGCGCTGTGACCAAGATACCCGGCATTTAATTCGTTATATCGAAAAAAGCCTGCCCGATACGGTATGCTGAGCGCTGGCAAGAAGTAAATAAATGAATTATTTTAAATTGTATGTAACCTGATTTCTTACTTCCCGCAGCTAGACAGGCACAGCGAACTTGACTGAGGCAAAAGCAGAGCAGAGACTCCAGTGATGGGGGAGCCGCTGCTCTGCTGTCTTTTTACGGATACACTACTTTATTAGCTGTTTGCAAGGAATCTCCTTTGATTAGTCGGCAGCACAAAGCGCTTATTTTCCAACTTGCTGCGGCTGCAATTGGACGCTTGCCACAGCATCGCGATCCTGAGTTGCATAATAGAACATGTAAATAGAGGCTTCTGTTCCTTTGAAATCCTTGTAGAGATCAATAGACTTGTTGTTGCCCGAGCCGAGAAAGCGGGGAGCAGTCGGCCGGCCGATAATCCGCTCCTTCCCCTTCATAATATAGGTTTGATTCACCCCGGCAAAACGGGTATCTTCACTTTCTGTCTCCACATACAGGTCTGGTCCCTGCTTATAGTAAGTCCACTTCACCGGATAACCGCCGGTTTCCCGCATTAAGGTCTGTTTTTTCTCGGAAATATTGGCCAGAACCAGTGGCTCTTTATCTTCCTCATGGTAAGTAACCTTATGTTTGGCCGTAAAAAGGATCGGTGTATCCTTGGTAATGGTCAGACCTGCAGGCCGTTCAAAGCTCATCGGCATCAGTCCCGGATCTCCCTCAGGAGATCGATCTTGCCTGCCTTCCAGCGTTTTGCCATTCACGGAAAGGGAGTGTTTACGGTACGGAAAATTATAATTTGTTTTCTTGCTGCGGAGATTGACCCGAATTTGCGCCGGGGTTACAATCATATCTTCTATGATAATATCTTTGTCTGCCTGCTCAAGCGGCACGCCCAGCGCAACTTTGGCTGTTCCGCTTTCCATTTGCTTTTTGCTTAATTCCAGATCAAAACGGATCGGTTCGGAGATGCTTTTTTCTACTTTAGCATAGTCCAGCTTGTAGACAATCTGCTCATCCGCCAGATCCGCCCGGTTAAAATACTGCATCGCCGTATATTCACCATTCTCTCCGGGCGTGCCGTAAGAGCTGCCGGGCAGAGTTTTTATAGGTTTTCCGTTCTTGTAAGGCATAATTTGCGGGCTAGCCCATTCCTTTGCCTCCGGGGAATCGAAAGTAATGGCGGAGGACAACATCAGCTTTTCCCCCTGTTCAAATACCTGCACCTTCACGTCACGCAGACCATCCTGTCCGAGCGGAATTGTCTGTTGCCCAGTCGTATCCAGATTGATCTTCGGGAATTCCAACTGCTTGGACTGATACAACCGGAGGCTGTCTATTGAAAGCTTTGCTTTGGAGGTCTCCTGCTGCGGCGCCCAGTCGCTTTCGAAATACCCGTTGTACCGCTGGTTCTCCTCATCCCACTGTAAATAGCTGTGGCTGTTATCCTCAGGATCGCTGTTGCCTGCCTCACCTGTCAGCGACGTTCCATTGATACCCCAGTATTCATTGTCTGTATGTTTGGCGGCATCCAGCGTGTACAGGATTACCGTCCGTTTCTCATCAACAACCGCCGTATGTAGCGTCAGCTTAATGCCGTCCTTGGTTACGCTCTGGCCCAGCGTCTGCCCCAGATTTTGCCCCAGTGCGGTCTGTACGCCTTCCCGCCCGTCAAGCGTCTTGTCCCAGTTATAATTGACCGCGGCATAGACAGGAACAGCAACAAGCAGTGCGCTAAGCGACGCGACGATTGTCATTTTGCGCCAGTTTCTGTGCCGACGCGAGGCGGCCGGTTCGGGATTGGCGATCATGGCAGGCGCGGTATGGCCTGCCTCATCCATCCGGCTCCAGATGCCCTCGAAATCGGGATATGGAGCTTCACGGTTTTCACTTAGTTGACGCTTCAAAGCATCTTCCACTCTCTTCATATTTGTCTCCTTTCATGTCAGGGGCATAAATGCCCGCTTCAAGCAAAATCTGTTTCATTAATCGCAGCCCTTTATGAGCCCGTGATTTGACCGTTCCCAGTGGAATGTCCAGCAGTTCAGATATTTCGGACAGTGAAAAATCATGCATGTATCGAAGTGTGAGCACCGCCCGGATTTTGGCCGGAAGATGGTTCAGGTAACCCGCCCATTCCGCGGCCGATTCCCGTTCCTCTGCCAGTCTGTCCACCGGCTTGCCTTCTGTCCCGGTGAACAGGTGAGGATTGGCCGATACTTTCATCTGTAGGCTGCGCCGGCGTCTGAGGTGGTTCAGGCAGTGATTGACTGTAACTTTCATAATCCAGGACTTCATCTGCATGATCTGTTCCCGATTGGTGCGAAATAGGGTAATAAACACATCCTGAGTCAAATCCTCAGCATCCGCCGCGTCGTGAACCATGTAGTAGCAGGTCCGGTACACATCTCGTTGGTAGGTTTCAAACAGCGCCCGATTGCTCTCCAATGGTCGCCCTCCTTTCTTGTTGAGTTCATCTATATGGCAATTGAAGCTTGTAAAAGGTTCATTCGCTAACCCAAAATACAGCAAAACAGCAAGCCTCCTCATTATAAGAGAAACTTGCCGTTTCAGGAGAAATCATTATTTTTATCGATAGCCCACCTCCGCATGGTCCCGGTATTATCGCCTGCCATACGTTCTCCCATGTTAGGGACTGTTTGTTTCTTAAACTACCCAACGGATCCACATAAAAAAACCTTGAAAGGCATGAAGCCAGTCAAGGTAGAAATTACTTTAAACACGAGACGTGAGAACAACTATACTTGAGTTTTAATCATTAATGGTAATTGGTAATAATTCTTGTCCACAACTAGGACAATTTGTTTTCGTGTAAGTCTCCGTCCACATCTGGCAATCACCACTTCCCATACCACTCAAAGGCTCCTTCCTACTCATGGTTCAAGTTGGAAAGGCTTTTGAAAGTTTATCAAGTTCCTAACAAGCGCAACACCAAGCCTTCTTCTAAATATCTACTTGTTCTACTTTTTCGATGAACTCTTCAAAAGTATCTGCTAATGGAAATATTGCGTAATCAATACTCTCAAATGCCCGCTCATAGCACCATAATATAACTTTTGGTGGTAATTTTCGGTCAACAAAGTATAGACATATATAATCATCATACCCAGCATTTGCAATAGGGATACTGCCATCCTTCATCAAATCTTTAAATTCGGTATAAACTTGAAAAATGCTCTCCTCTTTTTCAGAGTCAAATTCTAAAACCTTTATTATTGAAATAGAATCACTTGCATTGTTCAGTACAAGCTTATTACCACCATGAATAGTTTTGGATATATACTCCATCTTCTCGCCGAATTTATTTGGAAATTTCACATTTAAAATCTGCTCTAGTACAGTAATACTTTGCATGTCAATCACCTCCATAAAAAGGGAATTGCGAGTCTCTATTAGTCTTTGGTGGCTTCTTTTCAAGATTAATAAAGATCCTATGAGCTCCAGTCGAAGTATCTGGTGTACTCAAATTAAATGGATATTCTTTTTTATAGATCATCACGTTTTGATCTTTATTAAAAGTCACCGAATCTGGACGTAATAAAGTATCTTCTCTTAGTTTGGCAACGTCTATATCTTTTCTAAATTGTGTAGCCTTAGCGGTCGATTGAACATCTGGCTTATACAAGTGTTTTTCAGAATGAGCAGTAAAGAAATCTGCGGCATTCATGCCTCCATTTTCTTTATAAAATTGCTCAGGAATGGAACTATCAAGTTCACCCTTCCCCCCAGTCTTACCCACCTCACACTTAAACAACCCCAACGGATCCACATAACCCACTGGATCTCCGTTCACATAGGCGAAGCGGTTCAAGGTCTGGCCATCGGTTAGATCCCCTTGGATCACGTCGCGGTTCAGGAAGCGTTTAAGCGCTGGATCGTAATAACGTGCTCGCATATAATACAGGCCATTCGGGTCCGTCATGACGCCGTCTCGGCCATTGTATTGGAAAGGCTGGCGGGTGTTGCCTTCATGGTGTTCTATTTCACCATAGATTCCGTAGGTGTAACGGTCTGTCACTCGGCACTGCCCATCAGTCAGCAGCGTGGTGCTGCCGCGGATATCACTGTGGTAGCTTACATAGTTGCCGGCGGCATCCTCTCGTCCAATCAGGCCTAGGCCGTATACATAATACGCTATTGGCTCGCCTTGCTCATCCAGCTCCATCAGAACACGACTCAGCTCTCCCAGGTCATCCACGACATATTGCGTCGTTTTCCCTTTCCAGCTCACTGAGGTCCGGGTGCCCAGCATGTTGTAAGTATATCTGACCTTACCTGATTTTACTAAATGGTTGCGGGCATCATATTCGTACGATGACATGCTTTCCCCGTTGCTGGCGTACAGCAGGTTGCCGTCGGCATCCATTTCAACCGGATAGTCTCCCAGGCTCTGCAGCCGATTATCTGAAGCATACTGGTATGAAGAAACTTGGCCTGTTTCCGTATCCGTACTTTGGGTAAGGTTGCCACCCAAATCGTACTGATAGGTGTGGACCCTTCCTTTATACGCCCCGCTGCATAAACGACGCAATTGATCATACGTATATTGCTTGTCCTCTTCCTGGATGATCTGCCCGATCTCATTGTAGGTAAAGCGGAATTGCTGCAGCATCATGCCCAGCGCCGTCTGATCGGTCAGCTTCGTCAATTGGCCGGCGGCATCATAGCTTCGTTTCTCCCTGCTGCCATTGGCTCTTACGGTCTCTGCAAGCTTTCCGCTTTGGTCATAACTATAACGCGTCAGCCGCCCGCGCCAGTCTTTCACTTCTACCATTTCACCGGCAGCGTTGTATCGATACTGGACTGTTTTGCCGTCCGGATAAGTCAGCATCGTCAAACGACTGACGGCATCATACGCATAGCGGATCGTGTATCCTAGGGTGTCGGTGCTTGCAATCAAGCGGCCGGCATTGTCGTACACACGGGATAAGGCGGATTTGCCTTCTGCAATGGATATGACACGACCATCCTCATCATAATTCAGCGTGATCTCGCCGCTATCATCTTTTAAACCGGTCAGGCGACCTGCTATGTCATAGTTGTAAGATGTTGACTGCTTTCTCCCGTTGATCCGGGAAGACAATAAGCCGCGAAGGTCATACGTATAGAGAATGGCATTTCCCGACGCGTTCTTTTCCTCCGTAAGCAGACCGGTACGATCATAGTGAAGCTCAGTACGGTTATTGTTCGCATCGGTGTAAGAGATCTGTCTATCTTCTCTGTCATACTCCTGACGATATACCGCTTGTTCCGCTTCCACCACTTCGGTTAGGCGGGATAACTCATCATATTTATAACGCGTGACTCGCCCTGCCGCATCCAGGACTTCTGTAACCTGATGCAGATGGTTAAAACGGTAGCTCGTTGTATGACCGAGCCCGTTCATAGCGGCAATCGGGTTCCCGGCTTGATCGTAGGTTAACTGCTGAACCAAACGCCCTTCCCCGTCGATCACGGCTTGAAGCCTTCCTGCCGCATCGTATTGATATTGCGTGGTACGATCCAGCGGATCGATAACGCTGATCAGACGGCCAACCTCATCATATTCGAGCGAGGTCTTATTCCCTAAAGGATTAATTTCTGTTACCAGCTGATCTTCTTCATCATACATATACCGTGCTGTTTGCTGAAGCGCGTCCGTGACCGTTGCAAGTTTTCCCGTAGTCGTATAGGTATATCGGGTTTCGCCCCCGGAAGGATGTTGGTTTGAGAGCAGCCGGTCATTGCCGTCATATTCGTATTTCCATGAATGACCAAGCGCATTTTGTGTCCGGATCAAATTATCATTGCCGTCATATTCCCGGACCGCTCTTCCACCGAGTGCATCAACAAGTACTGCAACCCGGCCTGCACCGTCGACCTCCACCATCGTACGTCGGCCCTCTGCATCTTCCCATGCCTCAAGCTCGCCGTTTTCCTTGTATATAAACTGACGAATTGCGCCGTTAAAATCACGATAAGAGGATTTGAGTCCTTGCCCGTTATACCCGATTTCCGAATAACTTTCGTCATGTCTCGTAATGCGAACCAATCGATGCATCTCATCGTAATGGTATTTCGTTTCATGCTGCTCCGCATCCATAGTCCGAATAAGCTGTCCGCGCTCATTGTAATCGAAAGAAGTGATATGTCCCAGCTGATCCGTATACTGAATCAACCGGCCCCGGCCGTCGTAGCGGTTGTATTCGGCTCTGCCATCCGAGTATGCCCGGCTTTCCTCTTGTCCGTGTTCATTATATGTATAGTTGATCTTGCTGCCGTCCGGGTATTCGATTTCTGTCAGCAAACAGCGTGCATCGTGAACATATTTGGTTTGATGGCCTAATGCATTCGTTAAAATGGTTACCATGCTGCCCGGCAGAATTTCATCGTCGTAAGCCAAACGCAAAACATGCCCCTCGCCATTGCTTTGGGCGACAATTCGATAATGTTCGTCAAAGGTATTCTCGAACTGTACTTCTCCCTCCACAACCGTAGACAAGATTCTACCTTCAGCATCGCATGATATATCGGTTCTATGTCCATTCGGGTCCGTAAACCGGATCATCTGATTCCGTTCATTGTAATCGAAGCTTAGGGTACGTTCCGCGTCCTCCACTTTAGCCAATAGTCCGCGACTGTTATAGTGGAAATCAAGGCTTCTCCCCGTAATTTCTTCGGTCAGCCGCGCGGCATATCCCCGTTCATTATGATCGATCTTCAGCGTATGGCCTTCCGCATTGATATGTTCTAACAGGATCCCTTCCTTCGAAAACACATACATCTCTTGCGTTTTCCGGCATATGAGCCGATAACCGTCCTCGTCCGAATGAAGTTCATCCCACTGTGCATCGATATCCTCTGTCCGATAAACCTCATCCTCACCAAGAATATACCGGTTTCTTCTGGCCGCATTCCAATAAAGTGTCAGGCTCCCACCCTCGGATGGTATTTCCTCTGATTTTGTTAAGCGCATGGCATAATTATGTGTCCAAGCTGCTCCCATTTCACTTTCCTGAAGCAATCCTGAGTGATAATGCATAATAAAAGGCCACGTTGAAGCACCGTATAGTTTGATCGCCGTATGGTCGATAAATTGATCCCCCGTCCCCATATGGATCGGGTCGCCTCCACAGCTTTGCGTATTGCGGCTGGTTAAATTTTGACTTTGTTTAGTTTCCGTCGTAAAGCTTTTTGTTGCATCTCCGGTTTTTGAAACGCTGGACCTGGACAACTCGGCTGTGTTTCTCGTAGTTTCACCCACGGCGCTCTTGACGGTTCCAGCCGTTTTTTTGGTGCTGGATCCTAACATATGAGCCCCCACACCCACTGCACCGCCTGCGCCGACCCCCAGACCAGCGGCAAGCGCCTCCTTGGACATACCCTCTGATGATCTAACCGTGTCTCCCGCATGATTTCCGCTACCAGTGGCATCGGCTGCATGCTCCGTCTTTCTCATATCGCCGGTCGCTTCGGCCGCATGTTCCGCTTGTTTACCACTACCAGCAGTTTCGGCTCCATGCTCCGCCTTCCTCATATCAGCGGTCGCCTCAGCCGCATGTTCCGCTTTTTTCGCATTGGAGGCGACTTCGACAGTTTGCTCTGCTCTTTTCATATCAACAGCCACTTCCGCCGCATGCTCGGTCTTTTTCACCAAACCCGCCACATCATCGCCATGCTTGGCAACAAAAGTAACGCCTTCCACCACCTCATCGGCGAAACGCACCACTTTGGCCACATTGCGTACGCCTTTGCCAAGCGGTCCGGCTACGGCAAGCGCTCTCTCCCATGGGGCAAGCTTATCGCCTGTAATCAAGTCGCGGCCGGTTACAGCCTCGATCAATCCCTTGGCATTTCCGATGATCGGAACAAAGTCCAATGCTGCGCTGACACCGACTTTAAATATTTCCCACCATTTCCCGGTCTCTATTTTCTGTCCGTATGCATCGTCATCGGCGAATTGTTCGCCCTTGCGTTCCGAGAAATTCGAAAGCTCGTTCATTTCTTCTTTAAGTTCACTTAACCGTTGGCTGATCATTCTGAAGGTGTTATCCACTTCTGGACGTCTGCGGCTTTCCATGGTCAATTGACTCATGGCCCGCTGCAGATTGGATTGAATATATTCGATTTCGTTTGCAGCGGATTTTAAGCTTCTTCCCGTTTGCTGCACACTGGATACATCCACTTCAATTTTCAAACCGCACCCTCCTTATCGCCTCTGGTTTGATGAAGAACGGGCCATGGCTTCGCGCTCCCGACGGGCCCGCTCCTCCTGTTCACGCCTTCTGTCCTCCTCCAGATCGGCTTGGCGGAATGCTTCAGCAATTCTCTCCAATTGATCGGCAAAGGCGTCCATCTGTTCTATCGTTCGACTTAGCTTGAGATTCGTGTCGCGGTACCCTTTAGTGAATCTCTGATAAGCATTTCCTACCCAAAGCATGCCTTGTACGTTGCTATTGACTCTGCTTCCTTCACTTTGCAGCTGTCTGCTTCCAGAACGGACCTGCCTTGCAATGCTCTGAAGAACCGCCACATCAACACGAATAGGCATACTATCCCTCCTCTATGTGCTTTCATCCGTTTTTCTGAATCTTTCAGAGATAGCCTTAAGCTCATCCCCGACGCTTTTCAGCAGCGTAGATGCGCTTTCCAATTGTTTATGCGCGTCCTGATAGGAAGAGTAAAATCGCTCTCGTGATTTCCCTTCCCAGTCCCCCTGCAGCCCGTCGATCAAAGATTTCAATTCCTTGGCCATGGATAAATTCTGGTCGCAGCACTGAAGAAAACGGTCTCCAATCCGCTGTATTTGCTCCGGGTCGATTTTAATGCGGTTTCCCAAGATTTACGCCCCCTTCTCTCTAACCAAATCAAATTTCTCTGCCAATCTTTCAAGCGCTGCCAGTACAGGTTCAGGCCGGTAAGACTCGATAACAATTTCATTATCCGCCGGCTGTGTTATCAAAAGCAGTTCTTTATCAAGCTGCCTGTAAAGATAAACTTCTTCCTCCCAATATCCTCCGTAACGCGAGCAGAATACCATCGTGCCGGACCTGTCCGGATCAGATTCCAGGCGTAATAATAAATTGATATTCTCCGGAACCATCCTCTGTTCGTGCAGATACTTCTCCTTTTCTTGTACCGGCAGCAGATCCCAAGTCCCTCCATTGATATTTTTCAATGCAGCTAGGAAAGGCGTTTCTCCACGCAGCGTCAGCGGGAAAAACCCAGCGAGTACATTCATCGACAGTTCCGCATTAGATACAGGCGTCAAGGTGAGTGACCCGCTGTCATCCCAGGTGCGTTCAACCACCACGTTCGGGGTAAAATTTAAATATGCCTCATATTCTCCCGATCCCTTGATATTTTTCTTCAAATAAACTGCTTCTCCCGAACCGCAGCTCATCAGACAGAGGCCCAGAAGTTCGTCGATCACAAGCTCATCCGAATCATCCTTGGCCACAACCAATCCCCGGTCCAAAAGCCGCTGTTTGATGATCGCAAATTCCTCCTCAAGCTCATCCATGAGATAGCCCTGGAAAGGATCCTTGAAACCGGCGATGTGAGAGATCTCCAGCATTTGAGTGAGGAAAAAGAACTCCTCGACGGTTAATTGAAAAATTTCTGTCTCTGCTGACATCTTCGTTTTTCTCTCCCTTTATGCCGTATCAGAGCAAATAGGCCAATACAGCAATAATCAAAATAATGAACGATGCTCCGAGCAAAATGATCCACAGCTTACTGTACGAACTTTCTTTGTTAAAATCCGAAGCCTTTTGCTGAAACTGCCGGACTACTCCTTCAGACTTCAAGCTATCCCCATATTGATCGATGGTTTCCTGGATCTTGGCCATTACGATTTCAATTTCCCGGCGTATGGCAGATTGCTCCGGGAAACTCTCCGTAAGCCTGCCGTATTCCCACAACGCTGCGGGGAACTTTCCTTGCTGCTCAAGAGTTCTTGCTTTGATTAGCCTGTTCTCCATTTCTTCAGCCGGCAGCAGATCCGCAGCTTCCCAAGCATCGGAACCAGGCTGTTCATCATCCGAGAGCGACTGTTCATCCGAATTGTATTCAGCACTTGCCATCTGCCCTGAGGAGGATTCCTCTTCCTTTGGGTGTGAGCGTTTCTCTGCCGATGCCAAAATGACGGACCATTCCCCAAAAGAAGGGCACTGCTCAAGCTGCTCCGCATTCCATAACCTTTCGAAGAGCCCCGCAAGCGCGGCTCCATATAAGCGCTCCAGGGTCCGGTACATCAATTCCCGGCGGGCGCTGGGCTGCTGCATTTCCCCGGGAGAAAAATAACTTTCACCCCAGCACTGCTCCCGTATTTCGCTATCTTCCCAGGCAAGCATCTCAGTTATCAGAATGCCGCCTGAGAATCGGTCCGTATAGGGTCCCCAAAGCGATTCTTGCTGCAAAAACAGAGCTTTGTACCCGTCTACTCCCCCCAGCAATTCATCCGGCTCCTCGAACTCGCCCATATATAGATCCTCCAAATCTACGAACTCGACTCGCGGCTCTTCAGAAGAAAGATCGATCATCACGTTGGAGGACGTCAGATCCGTGTGGGCAAGGCCATTCTCTTCGAAGCCCATCATGATATGAATAAAGGCTTCCGCCAGTAATCTGCACTGCTCCGGCAAAAGCTCGCGTTTGGATGTTAAAATCTCATTCCAGGTCTCCGCTTCAATCCATGGCATCACTGCAGCATACAGCAGTTCAGGATATTGCCCCAAAAGCTCCTTGCTGTCCTGGGGGTGAATCACGGTTCTGGAGCAAGCGCGCATGCCACTAAAACCCGCATACCGCTTCAGGATTTCCGCCTTTTTGATACTGGTCGGATGCCTGAACGATGGCCGAAACACTTTTAAAGCATAGCTTTGGTCATCCTCGGGGCATACCAGCTTGTATACCGTCCCCTGCCTGCCCTCCTGACCGTAAGGGATTCCGGCGAAACGGGGATGCTCTGCCATTTGATACGTTCGCCCAAGCAGCGAAAATGTAAAGTTTCGTTCGGGTGGGAACAATGCTCGTCTCCCTTTCCAAAAAAATCCATATTTAAAGTCCAATTGATATACCTTTACCGCCTTGCATTAATTCGAAGTAGAGAAGTTTCTGTTTTTCTCCATGCGCAGATAAAATCCGTCCTGAGCTCCCTGCTCGTTTAACGTCCGGTATATATCCATCTGCTTCCATTGCTGGCCGCCATCACTTAAGACATATTGGTAGTCCTTCTCCGAAAAGGGATACGGCCCCCATTCCTCAAGCCCCGGAAGTGCTTTACCCAATACCTCATTCAGCGGCACATCCCCAGGCAATTCTAAATCAACGGATTTTCCTGTCCAATCAATGACCAGGGTAAGTATGGTGTTGTTCATTCTATCTCCCTCGCAGTCCACTTATTTGATCGGGGTCGCAGTAGACATCTGAAATCCCAAGGAAATCAGGTCACTACTCGTTCCCGGAAGCATCATCAGAGCTCCTTGCCTTATGGAATAGGAGGACTCGATCATCATCTCACGATAAGATTCCGGGATAACTGATGACATGCGTTTGAGCTTTTCCATATAAGCGTCCGCGGAAAAGCTCCCCGGCAGCACCCCTCCCCAAGCTTTGATATCTCTGATTCCACCGCCAAAAGCCGCGTCCGTTATGAAGATGTTCTCTACCAGCACATGGCCGTCAGGTACTTTCATCGCCTTGATTCTTTCGACAACAGGCTCCGGATCTTCTCCCGTATACACCCCGTCTGTCATATGGCAGACCAAAGGAGCAGGACAATGCTGCATATTCGGCAGCTCCGCGAGCAGAATCTTCTCGGCTTGCCTGAAGGCTTTGGCTGTATCTGTGAATCGCTTGGGATACAACTCGGGCAGGCTTCTGCTATTGGCGATGCGATCGATGGATTTGACCCCGTTCAGAAGATCGTATACTTCATCGCTGTAAGCCAATATGGCTATCCGGTATCTCGGAGAAAGTCTCGAACCTTTTGTCGAACGGTACACAATCTGTCGGATTGCCGTTTTAAGAGCTTCGTTTACGACATCCATTCTCCGTCTGCCCTCAAATTCCAAGGTCATTGAACCGCTAATGTCCAGCAAATAAATAATCAGGGCCGGATTTTCTGCGGTTGCTTGAATCTGATAGTCCACTAGCATTCAATCTCCTTTTATACTTGCTTCGGATAAAGTAAAGACCAGGTAAATAAATACCTGGCCTTTGCGCTGCCTAACTCTGTTGGTCCGCTGCTCTGAACCGTTCCGAGATCTTGGAAAGCTCTTGTGAAACCTCATTCAGCATAGTTATGTATGTCTCCATGTTCTTCTTATCTGTCTCATACCGCTGAAAGAAGCGCTGTTGAGTCATACCATCCCATTGGCCTTGCATAGATTGGATCGCAGAGTTCAACTTACTGGCCAATTCCCGACTCTGTTGTGATCCTTGGTTGAAAAGAGAAGACACCTTGTCAATTTCCTCCGGTGTAATTAAAATACGAGCCATCCTTTTTCCTCCTTATTTCTCTTCTTTTTTATGAATATACTAAAATAGTAACAATTCTCCTAATATTTTTCAATACATTTTGTGGTAAAAGATGTCGATTTTACGATAAATTCATACTAATTTCCCGGGATGAATTTACTATATTGATCTGCTCCAAAAATTGGTCATTTCCATGCGCAAATGCATGGGCTATTTTGACGCGCTCAAATTTTCGTTTGATATAGAAGCCTTCCCCGGACGGAAGCATTTTGCCGCTCTGGTCATAAGGTATTTTGATATTAAACAGCTGGGCTTCATTCAGATCCGTCGTTCCAAGCAGCCATCCAATCTGTGCGGACTTGATTTCCTTCAGCCAGGCATCCCAGTTCTGGTTCATATCATTTGCCTGACCGGCCGCAATAATATAGACGCCATGCTCACGACCGTATCTGGTAATATATTCGAGATTCTCGGTCAAGGTATAATTAGAAGAAATCCGCTTGGCCATGACATCGGCATCGTCAATCAACAGCAACAGGCGCGGAGCGCCGGGATTTGCTGTCTCAGCCTGTACTCTTGATTCCACTTCAAGCTTGAGCTCAGCGGTCATATCCTCCAAGGAACGTTCATCCGAGGCAATTCCGCGGGTATGCGCAAGCCCTCTCAGCGAGCTTAATCCCGGCGCAGAACGGCGGACATCACATACATAGAGTTGTAGCTCTTCAGGTGCATAGCTGCGGGAAGCCATGATGCCGATCGTCATCAGCATAGAGGTTTTGCCGCTTTCCATTCTGCCCCCGATAATAAAATAAGGTCCGTCCTCCATATTCCACTCGAAGTTCTTCAAATTGGCGACTTGAAGCCCCAGCGTCAGTTTGCTCTGAGCATCCGTTGTTCTTTCGTTCCATATTTCCTCAAGCGCTATGGTTTCCGGCAAGGTTCGGATAGGCAGTGGTTTGGAGCCTTTCCACTCCGCAGCCATTTGAATGAAGTGCTCCTTCACGAGCTTGGCCCGCGTCGATTCGTTGGCAGCTTCAACGGACAAGGCGGTATGGAATTCGTATGGCGGAACATGACCTTTGATAAAACCTCGCCCTTCCGGAAGATGCGACGGAATCTTGGACAATCGGCCTACCGCGTAATGGTAATCTGCGCTATCCGCGAGCAGGAATGAAACCCCGTTAGGGAAGTTGCTTCGAACCCTGTCGTAAATATCCGATACGCGATTAGCCGTCAACAGGAAGTAAATGCCGTAACCCGCTCCTTCACGGAACAATACCTCCAGCTTCTCATGAAGGGATTCGTATTGCGTTTTGAAGCTAACATAACCGTCGATGATCGTCATGATTGCCGGCAGTTGATTTTGGGTATCCTGGCAATAAGCTTGTCTCGACTTAACCCCCGCTTCAGCAAACATCATTTTCCTTCCGTTTAATTCCTGCTCCAAATATGCGACCAACCTGCTCAGCTTCTCTTCCTCGTCATCCAGGATTATTTCGCCGGTATGCGGCATGAGGGCATAATCCCTCAGCATTCTTCCGAAATCGAGCGCATAGATATGGATATCATCCGGGGTATAGCTTATAGCCAGTGAATACAGGAACGTTTGAACAAACGTAGTTTTGCCCGTACCCGGCATTCCGTGTACGATCCAGTTGCCTGACTCGATATCCAGATGCAGCGGAAATTGTGTCTGGTTCGCAACATCGTCTACGAGACCAATAATGGGAGAAAGAATTTTTTCCCTGGACTCAGCATCCGAAGCCGGTAATTGATCAAGCGTGATATGTTGAGGCAGCGGCGGCAGCCAGGGTCCAGGAAGACGGGGAATTCCCGACTTGCGGCTTTCCTCAGCAATATAGTCAATTAGCACGCTTAATTGCTTTTGCTCAATTCCGTCTGCTTTCTTGCTGTCCGATCCGTCAGCGATGGACTCCATCGGATTTTTCAATTTCGACCGTCTGCCATCCAGATTTAATTTGTAGGCGGCAAATCTTGTTTGCTGAACGGATTTATTCGGATCATAAGGCGCTCCGCTCCATGCAAACTGTACCAGTTCAAACACTTCATTGCTGCCTACCTGAAGGTAACCCCGCCCAGGAGTTGTTATATAAGCCGCATCGCTGATTTTTAACATTTCACGGCTATCCGCTTCATCTTGAACCCTTAGACATACCCGATATCTGGAGTTGCTCCAGATCTTGTCGTCAACGACGCCGCCCGGTTTCTGCGTGGCAAGCAGCAGATGGACACCCAATGTCCGGCCAATGGCCGCAATCGACACCAATTCATTCATAAATTCAGGCTGATCTTTCTTAAGCTGGGCGAACTCGTCAATGACGATAAACAAATGCGGCAGCGGCTCCTTGGTTCTCCATTCCGTTTTGTAATATTCATCGACGTGCTGGACATTGCCGGCAGCCACAAACAGCTTTTGCCTTCTATTCAACTCCGCCTTCAAGGAAACCTTCGAACGTTCGATGAGTCCCTCTTCTTCCAGGTTGGTAATGGTAGCGATCACATGAGGCAAATCCATGAAGGTATTCGACATGCCGCCGCCTTTATAGTCGATCAGCATAAAAGCCAAGTCATGAGGATGATATTGAATAGCCAGCGAAGCGATAATCGATTGAATAACCTCACTTTTACCCGAACCTGTCGTACCGGCCATTAGCCCGTGAGGCCCATGCCCCTTACGCTCAATTTTGTCATGCAGGTTCAGGAGAACAGGCTTCATCCCTCCTCTGACCCCGACCGGGAACGGTAGCGTATTCGGAAATCTGTGCTCCTCCCATTGGTTCGCCACGTTCAGTTCCTCTATTTTTTGGATCTCATAGAGATCAAACAAGGTGAGCACGCTTGCCACTTCATCCGCTGAGCTTGTTTTGACACGGTACGGGGCCACCTTGCGAGCAAAATGATCCGCTTCTCCCGCAGACATAACATCCGGCTTGAAGTACTGCACATACGGCACCTCATCTTTAGGTTCCGCATACGACGAGTCTTTAGCGCCTCCCGTTACGTTGGTGGAACGCATAACCGCCTCCTCTCCGCGAATATCCACAACTAGCTGGCATTCTTTTGGAAGAAGGTCCTGCCGGGCCGCCAAAACAATGGACGTTGCTCCAATATGATCTCCTTCTTTCATTAGCAAAGGCAGCAATGGCTCATGTTCCAGCATTTCGATATAAGGGAGGAAGCATACGATAAACGGAAGGGCCTTCTCCTTCTCTTTCATCCACAGACGACGTTGAAGCAGGGAATGAAGCTGCTCCAGAACTGAGGCCTGGTAAGCTCCGTCCTGAAACATGTATCTGCTGGATCTTTTATCATCCCATATATGCGGGAGCCATCTTACCCAGTCCCAATCTTCCGTCTGCATCTTGCTTATAAATGCCGCAAGTTTCACCTCGTCCGGCGAATGATGTGTTGCGATTTGGCTGACAACCGCTCGGCAGAAGGCTTTCAGCTGCTCAGCTTCACCAACGATTCCTACGACCCTGTACTTGTTCAAATCCAGCAGTGCAGGCGCATTGGCAATGGTCGAGAACTTTTGGGCCAATTCGTTTGCCTTCTCAATCATTGGCTCCTTTTCTATTCCCTCCTGCTTCGGCACGGATATGTCAAAGCCGCTAGGAACCGTACCGATCCCTGCACGCACTTTCAGAAAATCGATATCCTGGGGAATACGCTCCCATATTGAAGAGCTCCCGTCCGTAAATGCTTGTATGCAAAACTGGGGTTCCAGATGGGTTTGATGCCAATTCAAGATCAGCTCGTTTTTCCACTCCTGAAGCTGCTCCCGTTTTTCATCCAGGTGGGCTTCATATTGTTTTTTTCGCCTTTTGATGCTTTTCTTATGTTTGGTTTTCTGCTGCAAATAGACCAGGACCGGAACAAAATAAGATACGACCATAGTACAAAGCGATATCATCTGAACGACGATATATGTCGAGTTCCCCGCCCGTTGATAAAACATCATCATGGCTGCCCCGCCCGCTACCGTCACGATAACGGGAACCATGATGGAAATGAGATTCAAAGACGGCGCCTGGGGGACAGAAGGCGGACGGAACACTTCAAGCGAGCGTTCGCCTTGTTCCTTGATGATCCGTGGCGATCTGCGATAGTAAAAGAAAGACATGCTTAAACCAACTACCTTTCCTTTCCCCAAAGAAATTTAATCCCTTGAGGTTTGCTATGATATTGTTTGATTTCTCTTGGGTGAGCTCAGTCTCCCCCGATCCATTGCTTACTGTCGATCTACTCTTTCCATGCGATAAGTATATTTTGTGAGTTCTATTTTTTGCTCTTCGATATATTCCATCTGCTTCTTCAAACCTTTGAAAAAGACATCCAGCCGGCTGCGCAGTTCATCAGCAGATTTTCCTTTCCAATCCTGAATCCCGTCGGTGATTGTCCGCAAATGAAGTTCATTGTGCTGTAAATTCTGAAGCAGTTTGCTCAGTTCCTGTTCTGCTTTCATCAAATCCAAAAGCTCCACGACAATTCTGCTCATACATTAAATCCCCTTCCGTAGGTCCCTTGTCGGATGTTGCCTCCTATTATTCCAATATTTATATCTATAGTATATTATAGGGTAGTAATATATTACCATACAAAATCTTTGTTATTATGACATTATCCCCATTTATATACAGGACTTTTAGGAAGAAAGGGCTGCCATTTATAACAAAGCCGCGCCTATTGCACAACAGTACATGAAAGACAATTTTAATGTCGATGTAATTATTTCTGCTAACTATGAAATTCATGATCCTATGGACTCGGAAATTGTATTGTATGGACATATGTTGGGAGACGAAGAAGCTTCCTTTCAGATTGGAATTAACCACAAAACATATACGGTCAACCGAATCGGCGGAACAAGCAAATTATTAGATCGAAGAGTGAAGTTTAAATAATTCTAGTAAAATAGTGAGGTTAAACTATGTGGAAAAAATCAGGGGTCTTGCTGCTGGCCCTTCTCATTCTTCTCTCACTAACCGGATGCATGTCTAGAACACAAAAGAAAGCCATTTACAATAAAGCAGTTCCTATTGCACTACAGTACATGAAGGATCACTTTAATGCCGATGTGGTTTTTTCTGATAACTACCAGTTTCTTGACCCTATGAACTCGGAAATTGTGTTGAAAGGACACATGGTGGGAGATGAAGCCGCTACCTTTAGCATCGGAATTAACCACAAGACATTTAAAGTTAATGACGTAGGCGTTTCCGGCAAACTGGAAGATCAATATGTAAAGTATCCTGACAAGAAAAACAAACCCTCTACAGAAGACATCAAAAAATAAATCTCACAGCTTCATAAAGTTAAAGGAATATCCACAAGTTGCCTTGAGGACTTTACCGTATACTAATGCGGTTGAAAAGAAATGGGGGATTACTATGTGGAGAATCTTTAGAATAATATTCTCCGTCATTTTGGTCATATCATTACTTAGTGGATGTATGTCCAAATCACAAAAGAAATCCATTTATAACAAAGCAGTTCCTATTGCACAACAGTACATGAAAGACAACTATAATGCTGATGTAATGTTTTCTGATTACGAGTTTCTAGATCCTATGAACTCGGAGATTGTTTTGTATGGACATATGGTGGGTGATGAAAACGACACCTTTAGCATTGGAGTAAGCCACAAGACATTTAGAATTAATAATCTAATTGGATCTAGCAAAATAATGGATCGCTATGTAAAGCCGGATAAGTAACTCTTATTAAAACAAAGCGAGGTAACTATGCAGAAAAATCTAAAGATTTTACTGTTGGCCATTAGTATTCTCCTCCTACTTACTGGGTGTATGTCCAAAGCTCAAAAGAAAGCCATTTACAATAAAGCAGTTCCTATTGCACTACAGTACATGAAAGACAATTTTAATGCCGATGTGATTTTTTCAGATAAATACGAGTTTCTTGACCCGATGAGCTCAACAATTGTTTTATACGGACACATGTCAGAGGACAAAGACGCTACCTTTGACATTATGATTGACCACAAGACATTTGAAACTAGTCAAGTAGGCGGATCTAGTAAAGTAATGGACCGCAGGGTTAAGCTCGATAAGAAAAGAACGACAGAAGACACCAAAAAATAAATCTCATAGCTTCATAAAGCTTAGCAGATTCTAATGCGGTACCTGGGAGCTGAAATCATCCCTACTGGACTTGCCCGCGTGGTAGAACACCACATCTCCCTGTTTCAGTTCAAATTGATGACCAAATGAGTTCATTACCATAGATTGAAACACTCCCATTTGCCACTGGTTTTCCTTCCACTTTGTTCATCATAGGGCATCAATATATTGAAGATGCGGGTCGTTCAAAAATTTACGATGAACTACTATATCTCTATCATAAGATACATGAGATAAAGTGTGAAAATCTTGATCGCTAATAAATCCCACGCCCCCCTTCCATTTCATTTTAGGTTCTTATAAATTAAAGAAATGAGTGGTTAATATGCTGAAAATAATAAAAATAACTTCTTTATGCACTTTAGTTTTACTTTTACTCACCGGATGCATGTCCAAATCACAACAGAAAGCCATTTATTACAAAGCGGTCCCTTTAGGACAACAGTACATGAAAGACAATTTTAATGCCGATGTGATCTTTTCTGATAATTACAAGTTTCTCGATCCGATGAGCTCAGACATCATATTGTATGGTCACATGGTAGGAGACGAAGACGCTACCTTTAGCATTATAATTAATCACGAAACATTTAAAGTTAATGATGTAGGCGGGTCTAGCAAAGTCATGGACCGCTATATCAAACCCGATCAAAAAAACAAACCTTCCACAGAAGACCCTAAAAAATGAATCTTATAATCTCACAAACTTAACGAAAAGTCCTCAAGTTACCTTGAGGACTTTTCCATTAGCAGACTCTAATGCAGTACCCGGGAGCTGAAATCATCCCTACTGGACTTGTCCGCGTGGTAGAACACCACATCTCCCTGTTTCAGTTCAAACTGACGGCCAAATGAATCCCCCAAACGTTTGACCTCCCGTCAATAAAAACGGCTTAATGAATTGACCCAATACCGATAAAATTGCCTATTTCAAAACATGTACAGCATAATCTCTAAAAAAGGTAGCAGTAGGCGAAATTTTAAAGTTTCTCAAGGTTCCGTTAAATACGTTCGAACTAAGACCAATATCGGTATAACCTACGTACCATATATTTTTTTGAAATTTGGTCTGCCGGAAGTAGGGATCATAAATAATTTCCTTATCCGTATCAGAACCCTTTATTCTAAATGCAAACTGGCAGCGGACTATGACCTCAGCATCGCTGTAAAAAACCATAGAAGGCTCCGGGATCAATGTACCCTCAACCTGGATATGATTTTCTTTAACCGATTTGACATACTTTTTTGCATAAGTTGCATTGTTCGTATATTGATTGAAAAGTTTCATGTAATTTTCTACCCATGATTGATCTATTACTTTATAGTCGACATTCAGCAGCAGATTTCCGTATTGTTCCACCATCGAAATATATCGCTCAAGAAGCGGCTTATTAAGTTCTGATGAGAAAGTCGCCGCAGATTCGGCGCTTCCAGTAATGTTTCTATGCGGCATCTCGTACATTTCATTTGGTAAACCTTCGATAATATAGGGATAATCGCTAGCATTTTTAGGAAGGTTAGTGGTCCTTATTTTGCGGCCGAAGGGGTCTACTTCCCCCAAATCTTTATCCGGCATGTGGATCTTTACCACTCCAAGGATCGAATCCCATTGTACTTCCGCAGAAAGCTGTTCGCTTACAAACCGAAGCGGGACCATCGTTATCCCTTCTTGCTGCATGACCGGAGAACTCAATTGTACGGATTCCCCGTTTACCAGTGCAGTAGTTGAACCGACGGTCAGTGAAATCCGATTTTCCCCTTTAAGGATCTCTATCTTTTGCGTTTGGGGATCCCAGTTTAACTTCGCCCCGATCTTTTCCGACACAAATCGTAAGGGAACCCAGGTAATTCCCTTGTCAATCGTCGCCGGCATCTGTTCCAGCGGATATTGAACACCATTCAGGATAACCCCGGCTGGAGTTCCACTGGCATAGCTGATCCCTGAAAAACTTACAACCAGAAGGAGCGCACCTGCAGCAGCAACTATACTTTTGGAGTTCATTATTCTTTTTCTTAAAAAACCATTTATAGACATATAACACACTCCCACGTCGCTTAAATTTTAATAAATAAGCCTGATAAAAACTGTTCAACCTTGATCAGCATGCAAAAAGTCATCTGCCTTTTTGTTGATATAGTCGCCAATTTCCCGCGCTTCTTTTGCATACCAACGGTTAAAGGTATTCAAACTGGATATTAGCCTTTCGACAATAGGCTGAAGCGAACGGCTGCTGCTTGTCTCCACCAAATGCTGAATGCTTCGGATTGCTGCCGGGAGCTCTGCTTGGAATTCCTGCACATGCCGGTTAATGGTTTGCCCTGCTTCTTTAAGGGCTTCCGGACGCAATTGTATGGTCACGCCTGCAGCAGTTGCCACAACCTTTCCAAATATCCCCCAATTGCTTCCGTATCGATGAATAAGTTCCTTCATGGCTTCTTTCATCAATTCCTGATTTGCTACACTCTCATTGTAATACTTGAGTCTTGGAGAACCTTCTTCAAAAGGCTGGCCATCCATTGTAAACAGTTGGTTTGTGATGTTCCCTTCCTGATCAAATACAAACCGCTGGAGCGAATGTCTTGACTCGCCCCATATCGAATTGTAAATCTTTCTGGTAGCCCCCCAAATTTCCATTGGCAATGTTGCAGGGATATACTGAATATGAAACTGTGACCCTAAAAAGAAATTTGGATTCTGGGGTGTGATGATCAGAGGGAAGTAGCTTATGGAACTTTGATATTGTTCGTTTGCCTCCTCATATGTAGAGTACGTATAATAAGTAGATCCAACATGCCTTTGGGGTTCTTTAAACCCTGAACTAATAGCGTCTCCGGGGTCAACATAAGCCACATTCGTTTTTTGGAAGGCACCCTTCCCTACCTTCTCTTGGAGTTCGTCAGATAGAAGATGTACAATGTTCGGTGCATTAAAGCTGGTGGATTGCAAACCGTTGCGTACAGCAACATATTCAGCTTCAGCCCCACCCAAGGAATGGCCCGTTGTTGAAATTTGGGAATTAGGGTATGTTTTTTTTACCGCATGGTACAACTCCTCAGCTTGATGAAACTGATTCGTTTGATAATCATATTCCATTTTACGGTACATTCTTGCTGCATCAGGGTCTGACATAATCAAAGGATTACCCTTCATTTTCTCATATGATTTATGGAATTCTTCCAGCCTTTTTGCTCTCCCGCCAGCAACATCCATTCCATCCGTACCCCAATCCATAAACATACTCCACGGGGGACGACCAAAAGGCTCAGTCCCGCGGTAAGCAATGATAACCTGATCCGTATGTATATTTTTAAAAACAGTCGCATCGAATCCTGAACCATTCGTATCATGAAGTAAGGCCCCTTCTGGTTCTATGACTTCCCAATTACGATTTGGCCCATATTTCCCATAGACCTCTATGTCTCTCGAATATGCTTGATCGGATAAATTATGATAAATTTCATCTCTAATGTAACTCATTTTAATCCCTCCATAATTTCCAAATAGAAGAATAATAGTATAAAATAAAAACTCTATTGGTTTCATCCCAAATAGTTATCTTTCAAAAATGAAATGGGGAGCAAATATGTGGAGAAATCTAAGGATAATATTTTTAATCACTTTGGTTTTACTGTTACTCAGTGGATGCATGTCAAAGGCTCAAAAAAAGGCCATTTATGACCAAGCCATTCCTATTGCACAACAGTACATGAAGGACAATTTTAATGCCGATGTAATTTTTTCTGACTACTATGAAATTAATGACCCTATGAACTCAGAAATTGTATTGTATGGACACATGGTGGGAGATGAGAGCGCTACCTTTAGCATCGGAATTGATCACCAGACATTTAAAGTTAACAACGTAGGCGGATCTAGTAAAGTAATGGACCGCTATGTAGAACCCGATCAAACAAACAAATCCTCCACAGAAAACACCAAAAAATAAATCTCACAGTTCACAAACTTAACGAAAAGTCCTCAAGTTACCTTGAGGACTTTTCCATTAGTAGATTCTAATGCGGTACCTGGGAGCTGAAATCATCCCTGCTGGACTTGTCCGCGTGGTAGAACACCACATCTCCCTGTTTCAGTTCAAACTGATTGCCAAATGAATCCCTCACAGTAGATTGAAACCCTTCCATTTGCCACTGGTTTTCCTTCCATTTGTTCATCATAGGCGCTTTAATATATTGAAGATGCGGGTCGTTCAGTTTGCCTTCCTGAATCGATTCGATATTGAAATTAACGACAATATATCCATCTCTCAAGAAGATCGGGGATTTATCATCCAATCCTCCATGAGTCCGGCCATACTCTGCAATATTCGTACTGAGCGTTACCACATAAGGATTAGCTGGCAGACTGTACTCTCCATACCATTTTTGTATCGCCACATTGGCACGCTGCACATCCACAGATGGTGGAATCTCTGTTTTCGGTCCGATAAAGGTCCGAAGCTGCTCTGGAAATAGCAACAGACTATACCCACCTACAGGCGTCTTCTGTTTGGTCAGCTTATCGAAATATAACTTCTCATATTGTGGCTTTGTTGGGTTCCCCAATTGAGACAGGATGTTATATTTGTCATATTTGTAAGAGGCCGTGTCCTTTAATTCCTCCGTCGGCACATTGCGCAGCCTGTCATTCAGAATGACATAACGTTTTACCTGATCGTCATTGGAACCGATTTTGACAAACTGGCGGTTATTGGTTTTGTAGTACAAATCCACTTCTTGCGGTGTACCGCCTTTTTTGCCTACAAAATAGAACTTCGGCGTAATCCGGATGCCATCCAGCTTGCCGAACATATTCCCTTTCGTTTTGAAGTCGAATTTGAAATGGTAACCCGTCTTGATAGCTATATTTTTGTAACCTGTCAGCGGATTACTGCCCGGACGAATGGATAAGGTGAATGTATCCTTGTTTCCACGGGGATCGCCATCAATCTTCTTCTGACCAATCCAATAAGAAATGCCTCTCAGCTCCGGACTTCCCGGTCTGGTACGGAAAACCGATTCCCAGTTATAGTCCGCGATATCCGTAATCTCAAAATCATATAAACGGCCGATGACTTCCACTGGTTTCTCATCCGTAGCTATATGATGTATAAGATTCAAATTAGCGTTAGGCTCTCCCTGATTCGTGTAATCATATGGGGCATTTTCGGCAATATTTCGGAAGTATACTTGGTAATCCCCTTCATCTACCCATACCGGCAAATAAAACGTTGTATCAAGTTGGTCTACTGGAATATCAATCCAGGTACTTTTCGGTATGAACTGCGTCCGGTTTTCGTTATATACATCAAAAGGGAACAGCACCTGCTTCGTCCGATAATATTTGGCATAATCGCGGTTGCCATAGCCGGGATAAGCCCATTCATTTAAATGCTGTCCGGAAGTTGGAATCGTTACGGTAAACGGCCTTTCCAGAATAAATGCGGCCCTCTGCTCATTCGGAATGGTCTTCTGATTGTGAGCCTGGTCATCGGTAACAGATGAATAGTTGACTACTGGAGTATGCACAGTTACCGTATTGATCCCATTGATCGGGTACTCCTTATCCGAGCTTCCATTCACATTTTCAGGCAAAAGACTATAATAGATTGTTCCCGTACTGATCGTATTGGCTTTATTCAAAAGAATGCTGCTGATAAACTGCCTTCCCTCATAGAGGACACGGTCGCCAATTCGTTCAGGTGCAGGGATTTGGCTTGGGGTAGGCCCCGACTTACTGACTTGGGCATCATCCATAATCGTTTTGCCATTAAAACTAAGGTAATCATTTTGCACATCTGCATCCCCAGTTTGCGATTCCGCAATTGCTTTTAACGCTTCGGTATCATCGACATCCGCTGCAGTAGGCTCACGCTCCCCACCATCGATCTCTTCCGGGGTAAAGCTGATCGTACCGGTCTCCTTCGGATATACATGATCCTCTACATCTGTACTATCGTTCAGATCGACCGCTGGAGGATCATATCCATCTGGATATAACGTGACTTTACCACCAGGCAAAGCATAGTTTCTCATTTCGGCTTGGTCAATTTCATACACTTCCAATTGATTAATCTGCCAGTATGCATATTGACGCGGAGTTAGTTCAAAATTGTACGTTTTCTTCAGCGTACCGGTATGCTCAATTGGATCTTGCGGCTCAGGTTGTCCATCCGGACCGGTAATATCAGGCTGCTTCTCTTCCCATTTGGTCGGGTAAGTAACGTTTACCTTACAGACGTAGCGAACCTCCCCCTGCATATTCCCAAAGGTATGTTGAAATAAATAATTCATCCCCCAGGCGTTTGCATATAAATTCTCCGATGTTGGTATTGCACGGACTGCATCAAAATGACGATCATTGGCCGAATTATCCGCCTGAATGACTCCGGTTGCTCCCGGGTCCATGTACTCCGTCTTGGGCGCAGCAACCTGTCTTGGCGGGCCTATGCTATAGGTGCAGTCGCCCGACCCTTCTCCTTGAGAACCGCAGCCTTCGCCTCCCTTACCATCACATTTTTCCTTCCAAACCGAGACAATATAGGTTCCGCCTAAATCAACCGTAAAATTTCTTTCGAATAAACTCTTACTGCCCAGCAGTTGTTCAAATTTAGGAGTTGATGGCGGCCTCATCGGAAGAAGATATGATTTCACGATGGTGTATTCCTTGTTATTTTTATCTTTAAAAGTATCATTACCGCCGTTTATTAAAAATCGAATATCTTGCCCTAGTTTAAAATCATCAACATCCTCTTCCTTTAAGCTATTCTTGGGATTCTGCTTACCTTCCTTGACATAAACATGCTTCACCGGATATTTAGCACTGTGGTAAATCGCACGAACATCAAAATAATCATCTAAATCATCCTCGTGAGCCCATCCCTCTGCTTTTTTGATACCTTGGAGCGTGTACCAAGGACCGCTTCGTTTATTGTCGTTCTCGCCAATGGAAATCATAACAGAACTCAGGAATACCTCATCGCCATCTTTTACTTCTCCCATGTTATTTTTTCTTAAACCATCAGAAACTAATGACTCAGGTACGGAGAAGTATGTCACCACGGTTTCCCCAGCTTTGGGGTTTGGAGGCACTTGTTTGATCTGCTTTACTTCTTTGCTGCCTTCGAAAGTAACATAGTTATTATCTTTCTTCGGATTACATTGAGTTTTGTTCCCTTTGCTGTCTTTTTCGCAAACACGATCCCTTCGTACCGTCCATCCAATAGTTCTATATCTTATTGCGTTACTAGCAGCAGTAGAGGTAATATTAAATACTATTTCTCCGTCAATAATTTCTGCAAATACAGAACCAGAAGCCCCATAGGATCTATCCGGACATAAATTTAGGGGAATCAACACAAAAACGATTAGTATTAAAAAGGCTCTCTTCAAAATTGTTATCATAGTTAATCACATCTTATAGTTTTTTCAATATAGAATAATGGTGAATATCAGCATTTGGAGAAACTCTGAGCGTGTCCCCCCACACACCCCCAACATTAGTGAATAATTCAAGGTCTACATAACCTGTATACCAGACGTTCTTTTTAAGAGGTTTGCCTTTACCTATTGTCATATACAGTATGTCTTTTTCAACATTGTAAGACGTTATTTTAAATTTCACTCTTGCCCGTGCAAAATAACAAATCCATCGATCGTGAAAAATCATTGACGGCTCTGGATCTATAAAACCTTCTATCTTTATTTTGTTCTCTTTAACCCAATTCATATATTCCTTAAGCCTACGTCTAACCCCATCCTCAGTTGGGCTAAGAATATGGGGCAGCATCTGTTCCACCCACTGATCCCCGATGGTGTTATAATCAACATTCATCATTAAGTTTCCATAACTAACGACGTGATCCATCCATAAATCTATGTTTTCCTTGGTAAATTCAGAGTTGTTTTTTAGTAGAAACGCTGGAGATTTATAACCAAAAGCTTTCGCGAATCCTTTCTCCATCTCGTACATCTCATTCGGGGTATCTTCTAATATATACGGGTAATCTTTATCATTTTTCGGCAGATTTGTAGTTCTGATTTTGCGTCCGTATGGGTCCAGT
>JAIRVF010000039.1 GCA_031254035.1 Paenibacillus sp. | reverse complement strand
GGTTTTTCTCTTGTTTCAGCCGTTTTTCCAATTCTTGTTGATCCATAGGTTGGATTTCCATGATATTCTCTCATTTCGTTTGGTTTCCCTATCACTTCGACGCGCAAAGTGGGAATCCCCCTAGATCGACAAACTTTAGTTGAACTTATATAGTAACAAAGGGACAAATATTTTCTTAAACATTTTCTTGTACCTCTCTCCTTTTTCCAGTTGTCAGATGAGAAGATTCATCAAATTAAGGGGTGAATGTATAGCTTTCAACATGGTTACTGCTAGTATAATCAATTTTTGAACCATGAGTCCATACATCATCATTCAATCCAGATATCTCGGATGGATATTTGGTGCCAGCACTATCATTAATAAGAAATTTCATATTTGTCCATACTGCCGGAGTAGTGAAACCATAATGGAGCGGACTAGTGGTACTAGTTGCAGTATTCGTAGCCATTGCAGTAACTCTTTTTACAGACCGACCAGTTGTAGCCAAACCGAAATTTACGACATAAATGTCCGTATAATTAATTTGTTCTCTAATAGTTAACGGCTCGGTTTGTTTAGTTACGGGGTCTACTTTATTTGCGTAATAATACACTTTATATCCACTAATCGTGTCACCACCATTAAACTTTTTAGATCTGTCTGTATAAGTCTTTTCAACATTGCTAGACTTTGGATTCCCATTAGTGTCTCCAGTATTAACTGTATGTGCTACCTTGGAATGAAAAACAGGGTACCAGCCAGCAGGTGTAGTTTGAGAGTAGACTCCTTCAAAACCAACCTCAGCAAGGCCATCTACTCCAGTGTATAGATAGGCAGCTTCACCGTAATTAGTATAAGCACCAGAAATGTTATATGTAGGTAGTTTTACAGAATCCGCAACAATTCCATTGTATACAATGGCGGAATTACTCGCCGGTGTTTGGAGACGGTGAAAGGCCCCTGTTTCTTTACCGCTAGAATTCCCTCTGTTTCCTATGAGTGAACGTGGCATGATAAGTTGTTGTTCTTCTGATTGAGTTTCCTCATTATTTTGTGGGTCACTAATTTCTTGTTCTTGCATCTCAAAGTTTTCTCTTACGTCCCCTTCTTTAGAAGAAGTTGCACTAATCAATTCTCCTTCGTCATGTTTCTTGTTTAATGTATGTTGCTCGACTGGCTCATCAGCTAAGGATTGGTCTGCACGTTCTGTAACCTGGAAAGGTGATACTTATCACATTACTAATGAAACAACATCAGAAGTTTTATCCTCTTTGGGTGAAGTTGAAAGTTATTCGGATAGAGAAGGAAAAGAGGATTGCTTCAAAGGTTTTTTCTAACAGGTATCCGGTTGGAACAAAGCTTTATGAAATTAAAGGAGAGTCTACTAAAAAGAAGATTGTCATTCAAGATGGAAAAGAATATATTGTTGCTGATATTTCAGGTGGATACGGAAAATAGAAATAATGGAGTCTCTATCGAATTGAGCATTTTTGCATAATTTCATTTTTGATTAAATGCAAAAGAATCTTATTACAATAAGGGGAATGGTGTAGCGCCATTCTAATAATGGTAGACTTGCAGCTGGCTCTCACAATTTTCAAGCTGGTAAGTCACAGCTCACAGAACACTTCTTCCGGACTTTAAAGTATGAACTGATTTACATCCAAGAGTTTGATACACCCCGGCAGTTGAGAACGAGCATCCGCCGGTATATTTAAGAGTACAACACAACCGCAGCTTATAAGGCTAAATACCTCCAAAGTAGAACACAAAAAAACTCCATCCCCTAAGGGACGAAGTTACTCCGCATTACCACCCTGATTGAAGCGTAATAGAAGTAAGACATACTTAACTTTCTTCGCCCTCATCCATATATGCCCTCGCAAATCCGTCCAGAAGCGTACGTACTTCATCTGTAGACGCTGTGCTCATCAATTGATTTCTTAGTTCGCTTGCCCCTCTAAACCCTTTGACATAAATCTTGAAAAAGCGATGAAGAGCTTTGAATGGACGGGTCTCTAATTCTTGGGAATACTGATCATGGAGATCGAGCTGCAATCTTAAAAGATCAAGGTGTTCGGTACTACTATGTTCCCTCGGCTCTTTTTCGAAGGCAAATGGATTTTTAAAAATACCACGCCCGATCATGATCCCATCCACACCATATTGTTCAGCTAGCTTCAAGCCAGTTTGGCGGTCAGGAATATCTCCATTAATCGTGAGCAGCGTATGTGGTGCCACACGGTCTCGAAGTTTCTTAATTTCAGGTATCAGTTCCCAATGCGCATCGACTTGGCTCATTTCCTCTCTTGTACGCAAATGGATAGAAAGGTTAGCTATATCTTGCTTCAATATAAGTGTCAACCAATCCTGCCATTCATCCACCTTTGTGAAACCAAGTCTGGTCTTCACACTTACAGGCAATCCTCCTGCCTTTGCTGCTTGTATAATTTCAGCTGCAACCTCTGGCCGGAGGATTAAGCCACTCCCCTTCCCATTGGATGCCACATTATGAACAGGACAACCCATATTGATGTCGATCCCTTTAAATCCTAACTTCGCCATATCGATACTCATTTTTTGAAAATACTTAGGCTTATCGCCCCATATATGTGCAACCATGGGTTGTTCATCCTCGGTAAATAGTAAACGACCACGCACACTATGATTTCCTTCTGGGTGACAATAGCTCTCCGTATTTGCAAACTCTGTAAAAAACACATCCGGTCTTCCTGCTTTGCTCACGACATGACGAAAAATAACGTGTGTCACATCCTCCATTGGTGCAAGTACAAAAAAAGGCCGAGGTAAATCAAGCCAGAAATTATTGTTCACTTCAGATTCAAATCCTCTCATTATAATACAGCTTCAAACTTTGACCCAAAATATAACGCCTAATGTTCGACTTCTTATACACTTATATCATGCTTAATAACTTAATGTTTAAACAAACGTACACTTGGACATTTATAATAAATGAAAAAATCATGAAGAAACTCGGAAATATTTATTTTAACAAAAATCGGTCCTGAATGGGAAATGGGTTAGAATTACATTCTCCAATAAACGCCAATAGACCGCCCTCTGACTGAGGATTGCGGTCTATGGCTATGTTCGATCCGTTCCGACTAAACTTCTCTTTTGTCTTCTGGACGATAAATGATTCTTCTATAATCACCGTCTTTACTATCCATGTCGCCTAAATACATTCGTTCATGCTCCGGAATAAGCTCGTACAGTTCTTTAAGTTCCTCCCTTGCATCATCAGAAGGATCTTCAAGATAGCTATAATAAGCTGCTCTGCATTTTTCTAATGATGTTTTATTTCCATTCAGTTTCAAGTGAATATCCAAAAGTTCCTTATATTTTTCTTCAGGATCAGCACAGTATATGGATTCTCCAAGCGTAACCTCTGCAAAATCATCAAGAATAACTTTCGTGGGTGTCTTAAATTCCGTGAAAAAGGTACCGGCACGAAACATTTCTTGAACTTCTTCTATTTCATAATCTATCTCGCGTCCTGAATAAAAACATTTCACACGCCCATCTTTATAGACGACCAAATTCGCTAAATAGCAGCAATCCTCATGCTTCATGAAGATTGTGAAGCCATTCCCTTCAACGGTTTGATAAAATGATTCGCTTTTCACATAAAAATCCTTTGCGTCTGGCGAATAAAATATTCTCCGCTGCTCCAATAACTTTTTTTCTTCTTCGGAAATTGTATATATATTATTCAAGTTAGGATTAAGGCGCTCAATTGTTTCCTTTATGTACTCATAATAGCTGTCCTTATCATAATTCCACGATCCGGTTATAATTTCGTAATTTCCTAATCCATGAATTGATATATCTTCTCCATCAGGGATGCTTGTCACAAGCCAACCGGTTCTAAGTTTTTCTTTTAGACCTTCCAAGTCCACGAGTTCCCAACAATTCATCATTCCATCTTCATATACATCAAGATTATTGTAGAAATACTGCATGTTATGGATAATGCCAGGAATTCTAGTGCCTTCTACAGTCTTTTGTCTACTGATTTTATGAATAGCAAACACCACCAATCAGATCAAATCGTATTTTTATTTACTTCGATTGTTGCGTCAGTTCTTCTCTCATTGCGAACAATTGATCTCAGATCAATCCAATTCAGCGCGGGAAAATAAATCCCTGATTACGGCGTCATCTTCACAAGCATCTTTAAACCCGATCGCAAAACTTTGCACAGCCTCTCGATTGTCTGAATAAACGCAGAACATATCGGCTTCCGGGTCAAAATGAACGGTATCTGCTAGTTGAGGCATTTTTTCTTCAAGAAAGACCATCGCCAAGGATCCCCAATCGTAACCTTTGCCTTCAAATCCTTCGTCAGCCCGCATCTGAAAAACTTTATCTTTATAATCACCAACATTCAAAATCAAGGACACATTGCCGCTATCATGCTCTATGAACCGAAACGGCTTGATTCGTTCTTTAAAATTTATGAGCTTATTCGCCAGAGTTTCATTCTTCATCGAATCCATTGCGTTTGGCTGCACGATCATCGATTCCTCTAGAGGGGTTATTAAGCCAACCTCATGACGGCTCCAGTTTAAAAGCATCAAAGTATCTTCATCCTCAGGGTCCAGTTTCTTCGCCATTTTGAATGCTCTTACTGCGTCCTCATATTGCGTTAGGTAGTAGTAGGCATAACCAACACGAAAATGCCAAAGAGGATCATGCTCACCTTCCGTTTTGATCATAAAAAGCTGCTGCAATGCTTCATCGTATCGTTCCAAATTGTTTAATGCCCTCGCCAAATGGCTGACTAAATCATAATCTCTGTCCTGTTCGGGAATTTCCTCGATTTTGCCTATTATTTGTTCAAATTCATCTTCTTCATGCCAAAGGTTTAGCTGCTCCAACAAGTCTTTTTCCATAACACTACCTCCTTAGTTCCTTCTATAAAGCCTCATAGATATTTTTCTAGGTATCTTCCGGAATACCTTCTTGGTTTACCGCCTGTTCCCGGCAAGCCTTCCGCTACCCGGGTGTGATCCCAAGTATAAACGCGACGGTACACTAGCCTACTAGCGGTGATCAGATCACCGGGAAAGGGCGGTATAAATAAAGCTTAAAAAACGAGCTTGCTTTCGATAAACGTCTTTAGCTCGGCGATCGGAATCCGCGTTTGTTCCATCGTGTCGCGGTCACGCACGGTTACGTGGCCGTCCTGCTCGGACTCAAAGTCATACGTAATACAAAACGGCGTGCCGATTTGGCCGATGCCAAGTGGCAGTCTTTTGCGCATCGTGCGCTGCACGTTTTTGAAATTGACGAAAATACCTTGCGCCGTTTCTGGACGCAAATAAACTTCGTTTGTGCTCGATTCGGTGACGCCCTGGAACGTCTTGAACATC
>JAIRVF010000125.1 GCA_031254035.1 Paenibacillus sp. | reverse complement strand
CGTCTCAAAATGGTTTGGTTTAGACGCTTAACCTATTCGAGATTTGGGGAGGTACTCCCTTTTTTATGCCTGAAAAACCTTGTTACAGCAAGGGATTGGAATTATGAAATTGATTCATACGTAAAGCCATTAATACGGCTCCCATGGATGCATCACTTTTGGGCGTAATGCATTGCATCTTCGGATAATATCCATGCAGCTTCTCCCGAAACATTCCCTGTATAAAGGCGTTTTTGAGCAAGACGCTGCCTGCCATCGCCAGGCTATCCTCCTGAAGCGAAAGGTTTTCCGCAACCGGAATCACCAGCTGCAGCAAAGAGGAAGCATTTTTTTTCGCAATGTTCAGCGCCGCCGGATCTCCGGCCGCACAGGCTTCCGAAAGGATTGGCGCCAACGCAGCAATGTCTTTCTTATTCGTACGCTTGTCGTAAACAAATCCGATAATTTCCTGTACCGAATTGAATTGAAGCTGCTCATATACAAGCCTGGTAATAACCGTCTCCGGAATGCGTCCATCATGCGCCTGAACCAGTGCCGCCAGCAGATCGCGCCCGATGGAGTACCCGCTTCCTTCATCATCAATCAGATATCCGAAACCTCCGGCACGATGGGTTTTACCGGCTTTATTTTTACCAAGCCCGATGGACCCCGTACCGGCAATCAGGATCATTCCATATTCTCTCTGGTGCGCACCATATAAAGCGGTCTCATGGTCACCAGTAATATGAAGTTCCCCCTGATAGCCGCTGTTTCTGATTTGGCTCGATAGGCGACTCACTACAGTGGGATTGCTGACACCGGCGGCACCAATGACTATTTCCTCGCAATGCTCAATTCCTCCGCAAGTTTGCCCAATTTGTGCAATAATCTCCTTTAGGCTCGCACCGACGTTTTCTTCATCCTGGCCGTTGTAATTGATCGCACCTGAAGTAAAGCTTTTCACTACCGTGCCTTGTTCATCCGCGACCGTTACAGCTGTTTTCGTGCCTCCGCCATCCATACCGGCTACATATTTCATCGATGTCACCACTTCCTTGCGCTTAGTTTTTGACATTATGCGAGGTGCCCGCTACGGGTACGGATCGTTCTTCCGATCGCTGCCCGCCTCCAAATTTCTTGATTTTATTTTCCCTAAGGTAGAAATTCGGAGACAGTGTATGCTTCCGATGCTAGCTTTTCTTCGAAAAGCTCTTAGGCGAACGCAGCGTATGCTTCCGCCCCCTCCGCTACTTTCGCTTTTTGTAAAGCACTAATTTGCTAATCCCCTTAATATAAGTGATATTCCGTTTTCAACTTGGCAAATCCACGGCTTTTCTCACGGAATTGTTCTAGTAAGGCCGGAACGTGCAGGTTCTCCTCACGGTATATCTTGTCGCCGCCCAGTAGATCGATAAACGGTCTCGAATTTCCCTTCAGAGGTGGCAGGAACGAAAATTCTTCATAGTTTCTTTTCACGGTAAACAGCAGTTGAACCCCAGTTTCAAGTGGCTGAACAGCCCGATAATCCACAATATGGATTTGAACACCACCACACTGCTCCCCTTCGAACTTGGAAAAAGACGGCTTAAAATAAACCGGTCGGAACACGACTCCAGGCAGCTTCAAGCTATTCATTTCAGCCGCAAGTTTCTCTGCATCAATAAACGGAGCACCAATGAGTTCAAACGGAGCCGTCGTCCCGCGTCCTTCCGACATGTTCGTACCCTCAAACAGGCAGGTACCTGGATAAATCAATGCCGTTTCAAACCGCGGAATGCCCAAGGAAGGCATAATCCAATGGCACCCGGTTTCCGAAAACAGCATTTGACGGTCCCAGCTTTGGCAGCGGATCACATGCAGCTTAGCATTCCAACCCTGCTGCTCATTCGCCATCATCGCTACTTCACCCGCAGTCAATCCATAACGAACCGCAAGCGGATAATTGCCTACAAACGATTCATACCCCGGCTTTAAAATATTGCCTTCGACCGTAACACCATCAAGCGGATTGATCCGGTCAAGAATAACGAATTCCTTTCCTGCTTTCGCGCAGTCTTCAATTGCATACAACATCGTATAAATGAATGTATAATAGCGGGTCCCCACGTCCTGGATGTCATACACGACCACATCCACTTCATCCAGCATCTCCTGGCTCAGCCGTTTGGAGTTCTTACGGTACAAGCTGTATACCGGTACCTTGGTAATTGGATCGGTATAAGTTTCTACCATGGCGCCTGCGGCTTGATCTCCACGTACACCATGCTCCGGTGAAAAAAGTGCCGCGAGATGAAAGTTTTCATGCAAAATCTGAATCGTAGATACAAAATCTTTATTTAAGCCGGTTGGCGATGTTATGAGTCCAAGCTTTTTTCCTTTAAACAAATGGGCCGCTTCCATGACCGTATCAATTCCGTTCAGAATCATTGTTGCTCCCCCTCGCAAAAGGTAATTTTAAAAAATGACCGCCGCAATTTCCATTGCTGCAGCCACTACTGTTCCACAAATCGATTACCGCTTACTCTCTTCCCAATTGTTCAGCAGGACAGCGGCATCTTCGGTCCATCGCCAGGATTAGTAGCTTATTTTCCCCATAATCACCGGCCGCCCAGCCCCCGTTACATTCGGGAGATTATTCGGCTGACGTCTGATCGCGTAGTCGGCAAGCAGCGCAAAAGCGACCGCTTCCTTGGCATCGCTGCTCTGCCCGATCTGCTCTTGCGTCATCACCTGAACCCCCATCGGTTCCATTTCTTGTCGCAGAAAACCGATCAAAACCGGGTTGTAGCTTCCACCACCGCCCACAATCATAGCATCGGCTTGCTGGCGGTCACGGACATAACGGCGATAGGCGTCTCCGATCGACCATACAGTGAGCAGCGTAACGGTTGCTACCACATCTTCCGGTTTGACACCTTGCTTCCCCGCTTCATCCAGCAGCCAATCGATATAAGATGAGCCGAATAGTTCCCTACCGGTCGATTTTGGAAGCGGCTGCGAGTAATAAGGATTCTGCTTCAGGAGTTCCAGCATCCCTGCGTGAACCATGCCGCGGCGGGCAATTTCCCCACCGATATCCATGGTTAGACCCGAAAACAGACGTTCGACGATGCCGTCGATAATCATGTTTCCAGGTCCCGTATCAAACGCAAACACCTGCTCCTGCATGCAGCCGGCAGGAATGACCGTCATATTGCCGATGCCGCCAATGTTTTGCAGAAGAAGGGTACGGCGATCCTCCCTGTAGAGAAGAAACTCCGTGAAAGGAACGAGCGGCGCGCCTTGCCCCCCTGCTGCCATATCCGCCGGACGGAAGTCAGTCACGCACGGAATTCCCGCCCGCGCCGCGATAACCAATCCTTCCCCGATTTGTACGGTATAATGAATGTCATAACCATGAAGCGTTTCCGTTTCCGGAGCATGATAAATCGTTTGTCCATGCGAACCGATGACGGCGATGTCCGCAGGCGTAAGTCCCGCCGCCTTAATCACGGATAATGCTGCCTCCGCATACAGCTCGCCAAGCAATACATTCATACTTCCCAATTTATTGACCGTAGCCCGGAGCGGATCAAACAGAGCAAAAATCTCCTGTCTGACCGCAGCTGGATACGGTGTATTTTCGAATGCAATCAACTGAACGGATATGTTCCCCTCAGCGCCGTCCGTAATATGTACCACTGCTGCATCTATTCCATCCACTGAAGTGCCGGACATGAGTCCTACGACATAGCGGTTTGCATGCATATTCAAGGTTTCGCGCTTCATGTCAGCCCTTCACCGCGCCTACAGTAACACCTTCAAGGAAGTATTTTTGCAGGCTGAAGAACAGAATGAACATTGGCAGCGCCGAAATGGTCGCACCTGCCAGCATTGGCGCAAAATAAGTCGTATTTGCAAAACGGAAGCTTTTCAGTCCAACCTGAATGGTCTGCATATCCATTGAGTTGGTGACTAGGAACGGCCAGAAAAACGTATTCCAATTATCCATAAAGGTAAGAATCGCCATGACCGCAAGCACGGTTTTAGATAGAGGAATGATAATCCGGAAATAGATTTGGAACTGGTTGCAGCCCTCGATTTTGGCGCATTCCAGAATCTCGTTCGGGATGCTGCTCATGAACTGCTTGGCAAGAAAGATGTTGTAAACCGTAACAATGCCAGGCAAAATAAGCGCCGTGTACGTATTTTGGATATGGAAAATATTAACGACCAGGATGTACAGAGGAACCTGCGTCACCTGATAAGGAATCATCAAGGCGACCAGCAGTATTGAGAAGAGCAAAGTTCTGCCTTTAAACTTGATTTTCGAGAAAGCGTATCCTGCCATGCTGGCAAAAAGCACATTGGTTGCCATAACGGTGGTCGCCACGATCAAAGAGTTGAGCAGCCAGCGATACGAATATTGATTGAAATCAAAGAAAAATTTGTAAGATTTAAGCGAAAAACTGCCTGGGAATAGCCTGTAATCCATGGACCCGGCTTCAACGGGTTCACCAAAGGAAGAAATAATCATAAAGTAGATCGGGAAAAGCGTTGCCAGAGCAAACAGCAGAAGCACGAAAACGATCACCGTATTTCTAGCTAATCTGGTCCGAGGTTTCCCAGTATGGGTGTTGTAAAGAGCCATTATTACTGCATCTCCTTCCTTTAAGAGGTTGTTCAAAAAGTCCGCTTTTGATCACGAAGTAAATCGGGAAGGTGGCTTTCGCATCGAATCTTGAATTCAGCCGGGCCTAAGTAGATGCTTACGAAGTATGTTTCCTCCGGAAACATTTCAGGTGCTCACGTACCCACTACAAGCAAATGCTTACGAAGTCGTTTTCTACGAAAACGTGTAGCTCCGCTCCTCACTCCCTATCTTCATCCAATTCAAGCGTTTTAAAAAAACGCACATCGGAAGCATAGGCCTCGGTGCTGAAAACCGACCTTTTTGAACTCGCACTTTAATATTCCACGTCTTTACCCAGGAATTTAAATTGAATTACCGAAATACCGGCGATAATTGCGGCCAAAATGAGCGACTGCGCCGCAGCTTTGCCGAATTCGAAGTATTTGAATGCGTTATTGAAAATGAGCAAACCTACCATCGTGGTTGCGTTGTCGGGACCGCCTCCGGTCATCAGGTATGCGTTCTGGAATACCTGGAAGGAACCGATAACACCTGTCACAAGCAGGAATAAGGTAGTCGGTTTCAGGCATGGCATAACAATATACCGAAGCTTTTGCAAAAATGAAGCACCGTCAAGCTCGGCCGCTTCATAGTAGCTTCCATCAATGCCAAGCAAAGCTGCAAGATAAATAATAATGCTCGTGCCGTGACTAGACAGCCAAGCCATTAATACCAGTGAAAACATCGCATAAGTGCTGGATCCCAGCCAGTTGTGGGTACCGAGGCCAAAAAAGTCGGTGAGCTTGTTAAAAATCCCTACCGGCATCGGATCGAAAATCCACAGCCAGACAACAGACAAAGCCACACCGGAGGCAACCGCTGGAAGATAATAAACCGCTTTAAACACGGTTTGCATTTTTTTCTTCAGCGGCAAAATCAGAATCGATACAGCAAAAGATAAAAGAAGCGAAACTGGAACGGTTAATAGGGTGTAAACAATCGTATTGACGATAGACTTCCAGAACAATGAGTCCTTGAAAGTAACTATATAATTGTCAAACCCGATAAACTCTGAACCCCGCGGCTTATACTTTTGAAAGCTGATAATCAAAGCGCTGATTACCGGGTATAACGTAAACATTGCAAAAACCAAAAGGGCTACGGCAATAAAAGCATATCCCCATGCTGCATCGTCTTTTATTTTTCGCCGTTTGATCGGTTTGGCATATTCAGTCATATTGCGGAACCCCTTTCATACTTCTATTCACAGGCAATTAGGGGGAAAGCCGTATGGAAGTCATACGGCTTTCCCGGTATATTCTCTAGTCTTTTACTACGCCGTCATCGCCAAAGGCTTGAATCGCTGCGGATTTTACCGCATCATACATCGCTTCAGGCGTCATCTCGCCAGCGATCAATGCTTGCAGTTTCGGAACGATGACTTCGTCTTCAAGCTTAATAGCTTTGGCGCCGAGGTCAGTCGGAATGTCCGGACGGGCAGGGACCGCTGTTTTCAGCATCGCTTCCACGGCTGCTTTGTTACCTGGATCGCGATCATCAGGCATGCTTTCAGCAGCTTTTCTACTGGATTCCGTAATTTGTGCTACATACAGCTCGTTATTAGTCGTTGCCGCAACCTTGCCGCTGGAAAGGAAGTTTGCCGCTTTAACGACGTTTGCTTTATGGGCAGCAGATACATCTTTAGTGGCTTGGAATGTTACGTAACCATCAACGGCAACGGCAGCTTGCGCTTGAGCACCTGAAAAAGATGGAATAGGCAGTACGACATAATTTACCGGAATGGAACCTTTAACTGCGCTGTCATCTTTGTTTTTCAGTTTTTCACTGTTCAGCTTCGCGTTTCTTTCAAAAACGGCAAGACCTTTACCGGTAATCATCGTTTGACCCGTCAGGAACATGTTCCAGCGTTTACCGGCGTCAATAGAGCTCAGTTCTTTCGGCATGGAACCGTCATCGATCATCAAGCGGATATCTTTTAGTACTTCAAGGAAGTTTTTACTCGTGTAAGCATATTTCAGATCCTTGGTGAATGCAGCAGGCATGCCGGCGCTTTTCACGAGAATGCCGAGGTAATCTTTGGATGTTACGCCAGCTGTTGCGAATACAAAACCATAGCGAGTTGTTTTACCGTTTTCGGTGGCAACGCCTTTTTTGATCGCATCGCGGAACTCATCGAAAGTCCAACCTTCTTTTTGCACCTTTTGATAATCGATGCTGGCTTTCTCCATAAACTCCTTATTACCGCCAATCGCATGAGCCTCCATGTATGCCGGAAACCCATATAGGCCTTTGCCATTTTTCATATATTCAAGAGGAGCCGGGTCATAGTCTTTAATCATATCTGCAGTGGCTACATCGGAAATATCCATTAGCACGCCATTTTCAACATATTTTGAAATTTCTTCAGATGGCCTAAACGCAATATCTGGAGGGCTACCCGCGTTAACCTGGGTGTCCAACTTTTGGTTGATATCTTCCCAGCTGGCCGGTTCAATTTTGAGCGTCAGGTTCGGATATTTTGCATTGAAATCCTTCTCCATTTGGGCAAAATTGTTTTGGAAGTTTGCAGACACCGGAGGTAAGAGAGCCGTAATCGTGTCTTTTGCATTCGGGTCTTCCGTGTTAGAAGAAGATTTGGCGTCTTTGCTTCCGCTTCCGCCGCCGCAGGCGGACAATGTAGTCAAAGCCATGCTGAGCGCAAACACAGTTGCCATTACTCGCATTTTCTTTTTCATGAAAAGCTAGCCTCCTTGAAAATATAAATAGAATGTTAGACTACGCACTTATAGCCTACGTATCGCCTTTTTCAAACTGCCCTCAGCCTGGTTCAGTGCCTCTTTGGCAGGTTCAGCCGCAAGTCCGGTTTTGATCATCATAATGGCCAGCTTGCAGTTCATGGAAGCGCTCTCTAAATACGCAGCAGCCTCTTCATCATCGACCCCTGTCGCCGACCTGATAATGCGTATGGAACGATCTCTTAGCTTAATATTGCTCGCTTTCAAATCTACCATCAAATTATCGTAGGTCTTCCCAAGCTTCACCATCGTACAAGTGCTGAGCATATTTAAAACCAACTTCGTGGCCGAGCCCGCTTTCAGCCTTGTGGAACCCATAATCACCTCCGGCCCAACTACCGGCGCAATACAGATATCACAGACTTTCTCTAGTTTGGACGGTTTGTTGTTCACTACGCCGATGGTTGCCGCTCCGATCTCCCGGGCTCTTTGCAGTCCCGCGATGACGAATGTGGCGCTTCCGCTCGCCGTAATGCCGATCACCGCATCTTTGTCTGTCACTCCGCATTGCTCGATTAATGCAACCCCCTCCTCCGCACTATCTTCGCAACCTTCCACAGCCAGTCTCAGCGCTCCATCGCCCCCGGCAATATGACCTTGCACTTTTGAAGGATCAATGCCGAATGTAGGCGGACATTCTGATGCGTCTAGAACCCCCAACCTGCCCGAAGTACCAGCCCCTATATAAAACATTCTGCCGCCATTCTTAAGCACGTGATGTAGTACATCGACCGCTTTCGAAATCTGCGGGATTTCCGCTGCCACAGCGGATGGGACCTTGGCATCTTGTTCGTTCATGAGACGAAGCATTTCTTCTGTGGTGCATTCATCTATCATCCGAGTCTGCTCATTGATCTCTTCCGTTGTAAGTCCCGCCAGATACTCATCCATTGCGATCCTCCTATCCGGTTATTCTTTTCTCGGAAGTCGCAACATCCAAAGGCGGATCAAGGCACAATATGTAGTTTTTTGATCCTAATCTTTAACTACATAATGTGTATCCAGAACCGACTGCATCTTTGATATTTGCCAAATCCACTTCTTGATTTCATATTATCGAGAAATTTCATTACGGTCAATAGTTTTTGAAATATTATTTTATTATAAAATAAATAATTGTTGTTTATTTTTAGATTATTCAACAAGGCGCGATCAAAAAATAGTGAGGTCTATTATTTTCTTGATCGCGCCTAAAAAACCGCTCTATTGACGTATTCACATACGAAAACTAAAAAACGGGCCTCGGAAATTACGACATTTTTCATCCTTCAACTAAAAAGACACCGCCCCTTAGAAGGTTCGATGTCTTGATTCTACTACCGATGTTTGCTTGCTATAATGTTATGGGTCTTGGTCAAGTATTTCTTCACATTTTTGTATTCCGCGCTGGCTACACCGGCAAACAAAATATCGATGACGGTGAGCATGGCGATCCGAGAGCCCATAGCTCCGCTGCGGATCGTAACCTCCGGCGTCGAGATGTTGAGCACGATATTCGCTTTGTCGGCCAGTTCGCTTTTGTTGTATTTCGTAATGGCGATGATGGTGGCACCGCTTTTCTTGGCAATTTCCAGCGACTCCAATATTTCCGTGGTCGTACCTGAATTGGAAATAAAGACGGCGACATCCCCTTTTTCCAAAAGCGTAGCCGCAGTCAACTGACTGTGTCCGTCGATATACGTATGGCACATCTTATTAATTCGCGAAAACTTCTGCTCCGCGTCAATGCCCACAAGACCGGAAGCTCCGATTCCAAAGAAGACGATCCGGTTGCTTTTTCTGAGCACTTGTACGGCGCGGTCGACTTCATTTTTATCGATAACGCTTAACGTATCCTCAATCGATTTGATATTACTCCTTGACGTATTAGAAATAATAACCGCCAGATCATCTCCCGGCTGAATGTCAGTATATTGGTCCTTCTGCTCTTCCATAGAACCGAGTGAAGCTGAAATACTGACGATAAAACTACGATAGCCCGAATACCCCATCGTTTTGCAAAAACGCAGCACAGACGCGTCACTTGTTTTCGTAAGCTGCGCTAGATTTTTTATCGAGAGATGAGGAATCTCCTCCAGGTTCTGCAGAACGTATTCTGCCACCATTTTCTCGACCGGAGTCAGGCTATCTTTCATTTCCCGAATCTTAATTAAAATATTATCGTGAATTGACATATGCATTCCCTACTCATCACAGTTTTGTAAAAGCCTATTACATCATAATTGCTTGCTAATTGCTGAAACTCTAAAAAACAAGAACTCCAAACAAATAATAGAAAATTTCATGCATGTAAAAATAAATTTCAGAATGATATATAAATGTAAAATTTAATTTTATTGTATATGACAAACAGAGAAAATGCAATAAATCTAACATGGAGTCTGTTTTATTCCATTGATTTTGTCAAAAGTGTTACTACATGACTTCTTTGCGCAATCCTCTCTCCGAATCATAACCAGAGACTTCCTGATCATATATCACAAATCGGACCATTACTCATTACGTTTATGTGGGGTAACTGCCGTTGCGATTTGTCCCTTCCAGTCATATGATGCTATGAAAGAGAAAGGAGTTGATAATATGGACGCGTACTATAACTGTTTGCATTGTATGAACAAAAAGGTGCGTATTTTAACAATAGACAGAAAAGTGCATGAAGGAAAAATCGTGAAAGTAGAGCGAGATAAGGTTTATTTGGAAACAGATTCCGGAGGACTCGTCAGAACTTCGGCTTTCTGGCCTAACCGCTATGGATATGGCTACGGCGGGATTCGTGCCCGAAATTCGATTCTGACCCTCAGCCTATTCACGCTGCTCGCCATCGCCCTAATATAAATCCTCCTATGTTCTCCTCACCTGGGTGAGTTTTTTGAAAATAAGCACATACAACATACAAGATTTCCTTCGCACCTCTATAACGGGTCCCAGATTGTTCCATAGATTCTACTCCGAGTATTTGTGTGGCAAAAGAATGAAAAAGGCAGCCCACGAGCTCATGGGCTGCCTTCTTTTAAAGATGATCATTTTAGATAAAAAATACCGGCTGGCCCGTTTTGGCTGATTCGTTCGCGGCCAGCGTTACTTCCAGTGTCCGCATCGCCGTACAATAGGGAGCCAGAATCAGACTCCGGTCTCCGGTCTCCACGGCATGGATGAAGGCATCGTCCTGTGATTTGTAGAAATCGCTTTTGCCCCGGAAAATCGTTGTTTGTTCGGACTCCATGATCGTCAGATCCTTCCCTTCGAGCGTCAGCCTGAAGTCGCGTCCCATGATTTCCAGAGAAGCACGGCCGTCAGGCTGCGGGAAAAACCCAGTATCGATATGTCCGAGCGCTCCGGAATCAAATACCATGTTTACCGATGCTGCGTCGGGGGTCGTAATGCCGGGAACGCTCCTGCAGAGCAAAAGCGCCATATCAGCAGACACCTTGCGTACATCACCAGCAAGATACATCATTAAGTCCAGATTATGCGTGGTCTGTTCGACAAGCTGACCTCCGGATTTGGAATGATCTACCCACCACGGGTTGGGAGGAAGGCTGCCGAAACGGTACGCCCTAACCATGGCAATTTCCTTCCCTTGCAAATACCGTTTAGCCCTTTGTACGGATTCAATGTATCTCAAGCAATAGCCTGAACCCGTAATAATCCCTGACTGCGTAAGCACTTCCGCTTTCCTGTGGACTTCTTCCATGTTAAGGCCAAGCGGCTTCTCGACCAATAGATGAATGCCCCGCTCCGCAGCCTTTTCTTCCATTTCCCCGTGAGCAAAAGGCGGAACGCATATGAACAGAGCATCCAGCTTCTCCTGCTTAAGCATTTCATCATAACTTGTATAAGCCGTCCCGCCATACTGCCTCACAGCAGATTCTGCAGCTCCTGGCGCAACATCGCAGACCGCCACCAGTTCTGCATGACCATTCTGATGGATATGCTTCATATGCTCCGCTGCAATAATTCCGGCTCCAACAACGCCAATTCGTATCATAAACTAATACCCTCGCTTCCGCTTTTCTTCTAGTTAGTGCGGGTTTTTCCCCATAATGACATCCAGATGGCGGGACGTATCAAAGATCAGCTGATCCGGGAAGCTGATGTAAGGTTCCAGCTCGGCCGTCAGGCTGCCCTGGTAATTGATATCGCTAAGCGCCAATCTCACATTCAGCCAATCCACGTCTCCGGACAAAAGCGGCACGAAGCCGTCATAATTCCCTACCTGCGTTCGGAAATCCTTTACGTGTACTCGTCGGATGCGTTCTCCGAGCGTACGGATCCAGTGCTCCGGTCTGCCGAAGGCTAGCGTGTTACCCACATCCAAATAGGCACCGACATGTGACGATTCAAATTGATCGACATAACGCGCCATCTCCAGCGGACTGAGCAGAAACTTGTTCCACACATTTTCGATAGCGATACAAAGCCCTGTACCTTCGATGTCGTCGATCAGAGGCTGCAAAGCAATCCGTGAACGTTCCCATACTTCTTCATAGGTTACGTCTTCTTCAACGCGTCCAGGTACAATAAGAATCGTATCCACATCCATTTCCAGAGCCAGTTCAATTTGCTTGCGGATGGAGTCCACGCCAAGACTTCGTGTCTCTCTGTCGGGTGAGCTGAGGGGATGTCGGCCCAACATTTCCGTAGACAAACTGCCGACGGCAAGTCCATAACTCTGCACGAGACGGGCCATAGCTTTAGCTTCTTCAGGCGTGGTATCCATCGTCAATCCAACCCCTCCGGATGCGTACAAATTCAGTTCAATCGTTTCAAATCCTGCAGCTGAGCTCGTACGCAGCAACTTCCCCAGTGGGGTTCCCGCCGGAAAACACCATTGATTAATTCCCTTCTTCATCGTGAACCTCCTTTAATTTTTAAATAAAATTTCTATTTTCGAAAAATATGCTAACTGTAAGCGTTTGCCAAATTAGGGAAGCTGATCGTACATCATCACTTTTACCAACCCCCATTTTGTAAATATGTATGTGTATACAATTCGAATATGTAATTTTTATTAGGTGACTTTCCGCGAGGAAATGGCGAACGTAAAAGGAGCCCCAGCTTTCAGGCTCCTTTTCCATGCTACTGCTTCGGTTTTTCATGGTTTACCGCAAGAGTAATAATCATGACGATAAGTGTTAACAGTGCGATCAACTGATCGATTGTCATACCGTCCGCCTCCCCTGATTACAGGATGGCTCTACCCGGACGGTTTCTTTCTCCCATAAATGGCCGACTTTCGTTTCCCCGTTATATACCTATTCACATTATTTGAAGGTTATTCTCCCTTTTGCCTCAAAAATGATTTGACCTTACCGATATATGCCTCTTTATCTGTGAATGACTGGAAGACCCTGCTGACATTAATGGACGAATCACCGAAAAAGAAACGTTCATACAACGTCTGCCTGCCGCCAAAACCACTTGAGCTGAGATCCCACGCCAGCCGGAATAACGCTGTTTTGGATGCTGCATCCACACCGCTGCCCCGGAGGTATTTATCCAGCGCTGACTTCGATTCACTGGAAAAATCCAGTTCTGATGGAATCATAATAATGCCGCTGCCCCCAAGAAGCTGCAGGATCTCCATCATGCGCGGATATATTTTGGGGAAGATGAGGTTAGCTGTAAATAACGGGCGCCGATCCGGGAGCATGCTTCCGAAACGGTCAGGGGCTGCGCCTGCTTCCGCAGCTATCAGCAGGGATTTCAGCGTCTCAAGGTGCACGATGACCTCCGTAGCCTTTTCGACGGCCGACGGTTGGGTGGAACGATCGAGCGACTCCATCATGTACAATATGATGCCAAGTGTAAACTCCGTTTTGGCGATATATCTGCAAAGCACCTGATGACCACAATGGACATGAAAGCCGCTTTCCGAGAAAAGGCGCATGGACAGTCGGTCGTCACCCAGAATAAACACTCGGTCCCATGGCACCAGGACATGATCGAACAGAACCAAGGTATCCATCTCATCGAAACGGGAGCTTAGCGGGTAATCATATTGCGAATCTCCCAGGGCTAGACTTTCCCTACATATCCAGCGAATTCCTGGTAGATTGATTGGAACGACAAATGCGAAGGTTCTCGGACTATCCTCTTCAGGCATATAAGCCGATGCGGGCGGATATACCAGAATCTCGTCCGTAGTTACTCCCTGCGTCGCCAGTAAAAACGCGCCACTTACGACAATTCCATCCTGATTCTCCTCGACAATTTGTGCCGCGCAGCTCTCGATGCTGCCATCTTCCAGCAGATCATCGTATCGACTGGCATGCGGCTGAACAAATGCATGGGACAACGAAATATCATGTTCTCTACAGTATTCATAATATTTCCTCATGTTGTCCGCAAAGCGGGGGTCCTTTTCTCCGAGCAGTTCTGCAGCCGTGTAGAAAGCCATGAGTCCAGTGTTCATATAATCCGGTGAACGTCCGAGCAGTCCGTGATGCTTCTCCCCCCAGAGCATCATCATTTCCCTGCGTTTTACTAAGTCTTTCTTGGTCTTGGGCTGCAAAAAGGAGAGACCGACCGGATCGCCGGTGGTTGGCGAGGGATACGTCATGCGGCTTTTCAAATCAGGGTCGTTCTGCATATCGTACAGCTCCGCCTGTGTAGACATGAGTCCGCGAAAAGCAGAATGATCCGAAAGCCTCCCGCCAAGTTGTTCTCCACGTAACCAAACGCTAGGTTTGGCATTGTTGATGCGGTCCATGAACTGCTTTCCGTTTTTTGCCGGCACAGGCGAGGCCTCCTTTAAATAAATGGATATTTACCATCCTATTCAGGCAAATGAGGATAAGGAAGAGTCAGAAGCCTAGAATAACCCCACGAAGTGGAGCCTATGCCTCGATGCTTATTCCAAATACTTTGCGGGGACCCCAATAAACTTAAACAAGGCAGTGATTTTATACTTTCTGATATGTTTATTTACTCCGATAATGATCTTTACCCTTTCACTGGCTAATCAAGTGCATTGTTGCCTACAAATGTTGTACAATAGAAGTTAAACATGTGAATTTCACTTTTTAGAAAATAGCTCAGAAGGATGGATTGTAAAATGTATGTAGCCCGTGATTGGCATGATTACGAATTGATTGATACAGGATCAGGTGAAAAGCTGGAACGTTGGGGAGATGTGATTCTCCGCAGACCGGATCCGCAAATCATTTGGCCTATTAAAAATGAAACCGGAAAATGGCGCGATGTTCACGGCCATTATCATAGAAGCTCCTCCGGTGGCGGAGAGTGGGACATGAAAAAACAGCTCCCCGACCGCTGGACCATATCTTATGACCAACTAAAATTCTATATCCGCCCTACCAATTTCAAGCATACGGGCCTGTTCCCAGAACAAGCTGCCAACTGGCGCTGGATGATGGACAAGATTGCCGCAGCCAAACGTCCCATCAAAGTGCTGAATCTGTTTGCATATACGGGGGGTGCTACGGTGGCCGCAGCTTATGCCGGCGCCGAAGTCGTCCATGTCGATGCCGCCAAAGGCATGGTACAATGGGCCAAAGAAAACTTGCAGCTATCTGGCATTGGTGACCATCCGGTCCGTTTCATTACCGATGACGTCTTCAAATTCGTACAGCGCGAGCAGCGCAGAGGCAACCGTTACGATGCCATCATCATGGATCCGCCTTCATATGGTCGTGGCCCTGGCGGGGAAATGTGGAAGCTGGAGCAAAGCCTATATCCATTCGTTGAAAGCTGCATGTCCATCATGACCGAACAGCCCCTGTTTATGCTGATTAATTCCTATACCACAGGCATTTCGCCGACCGTGCTTCACAATATTTTATCCATGACCGCTGGACGCCGCTTTGGCGGCAGCATATCATGCGGAGAGCTCGGACTTCCGATCACAGATTCCGGACTGCATCTACCTTGTGGAATCCTAGGTCGTTGGGAGTCGTAAACAAATATGAGTCATGAACCTGTTTCCCAAATTCCAATTTTATTTGAGGATAATCATCTGCTTGGGATTGTGAAACCTGTCAACATTCCGACCCAAGCCGATATTTCCGGCGATCCGGATTTACTGACCCTGCTGAAGGATGATATTAAAACGCGCTATAATAAGCCGGGTAACGTGTACTTAGGCCTCGTTCACAGGCTGGACCGGCCCGTTGGAGGAGCGATGATCTTCGCCAAAACCTCCAAGGCCGCATCTCGGCTTTCTGAAGCTGTCAGAAGTCGCAGTTTCCACAAGGTGTACGCAGCTGTCGTCCATGGCCAACTGCCTTCGCCCCGCGGAACGCTAAAAGACATGCTCCTGAAAGATCCGAAGACCAACACGGTTTCAGTGGTCAGCCGCGGAACACCTGGGGCAAAGGAAGCCGTTCTTGACTATGAGGTTCTCGGTTCCAACGGCTCCTTCAGCCTCGTTCGGATCATTCTCCATACCGGGAGATCCCATCAGATTCGTGTCCAGATGAATCAGGCGGGTTGTCCTCTTTATGGAGATCAGAAATATGGAAGCCGCGTCAATAAGCCCGGGCAGCAAATCGCCCTCTGGTCCGTCATGGTAGGTTTTCCTCATCCGGTAACTAAAGAGGATGTCGTGCTTTCCTCCCTCCCTCCGGCAGAGCATCCGTGGAGCTTATGGCCTGAATCGGTTTTGGAACGTTTGCTGTAAGATTGCTAGAGCAACTGAATATAAAAAGGGAAAATGGCGGTACAGGAAATTATTCCTGTGCCGCCATTTCTTCATTTGGATCTAATGTTGCTTTCTTGGATTTACACCCTCTATCTTTCACATGACAATCTATTTCGTTAAAGTCCTTTGCGGAAAATCAGCACTTGATCGGCATTCCTTTGAAAAAGGTATGGTACTGCTTTTATTTCAGCCACCCATCTCTCGCCGTGGGCAAACATGATGAGATGATCAACATGTTCAGACCGCCTACCGCTTTGGTCAACCAACGGAAATATCCGAACCTCTTCCCGAGTGACACGAAATAGCTCACGCAAGGTGCTTTCATGGAACTCGGCATCCAACCTATCGGCATACGTAAACATGAAGTGGGCCGACAACGTCAAATCAAACTGTCCCGCCTTAAACGGGAGGGAAGGAAGCGTCACCGGCACATACCTGTCCGGATGAATCCGCATATCCTTCGTGCATTCTTGCAATGCCTTGGTGCGCTCCGCGCGTAAATCTTCCACATCCCGGAACTCCGTCCAATGATACCGGTCCTTTTCCGTTTCCACATGTTCCATGGCATGGACGATATCCTGAATCCCTTTCGCAGCCAGCTTCTCATGATCATGATAGTAAGCGATATCCGCAGCCGTTACATGGCAGCCCAACTTGCCAGCTTGCGCTGTAAATGAACAAGCCCCCGCCGGACAATCCAAGATGTTCCGTCCTGCGATGGCCCCCTCACTTAGATCGAACAAACGCATATATTCATCATATGTCCTGCCGATAAATACGATCCGATCCAGTCTTCGTTCCGCAGGAACCAAGTCGTTATCCAGCTCCGTTTTTGTGACACTGCTCTCCTCAGCCCTGCTCATCTCTTCCTATCTCACCTTTCGATATTCAATATAACAAACAAAAGGTCTAGGTAAGAATATGGCTTAACATCATGATTAGTTCTTGGCAAAAAGCGAAAGTAGCGGAGGGGACGGAATCGATCTGAAGAAGCTGAAAGCTTTTTGAAGAAAAGCTACTTCGGAAGCATATGCTGCGTTCGCCTAAGAGCTTTCCGAAGGAAAGCTCGCATCGGAAGCATACGCTGTCTCCGAATTTCTACCTTTGTAAATAATATCAAAGAATTTGGAGACAACAGCGATCGGAAGAACGATCCGTGACCGCAGCGGTCATCTCGCATAATGTCAAGAACTAATTTCAGTATTGAGCCAAGAAAATCTAAGCTTATTCAAAATGATAAGTCCAGAACCGTTCCGTACTAAAACGTTTTTTAATGCCTTCATCGTTTTCAGTATAGCTTCCAAGCATATCCTTCCAGCGGAATTGAGAGCTGTGCGCTTTGATTGAGCCGAATTTATTCGGAAGGTAGTCTCTTACGTCTACCAGTACATCCGGTTTGCCGAGAATTTTCTCGCAGTCTTTCGAGAAGGCGACGCAATTCACGACCGGCCGCTGCTCCTTTGGCATCGCTGATACGGTACGGACCACCGCCGCACCTGTAGCGTCATGATCCGGATGAACACTGTAGCCGGGGTAAAATGTAATAATAAGCGATGGCTGCAGCTCGTCTATTAAATTCCGAAGCATGCCATCCAGCATTTTCTGGTCTTCGAATTCGATGGTTTTGTCATGCAGTCCCATCAAACGCACATCCTGAATACCGATAGATCGGCAGGATGCTGCAAGTTCTTTCTTTCGAAGTTCCGGCAGCGTAATTCGATTAGCCATCAGCGGTTTACCCATATTACGTGCCATTTCTCCCAACGTCAGGCATGCATAGGTCACCTGAGCTCCTTCTTCATGTATCCGTTTGGCCAATGTTCCGGAAGTACCAAATGATTCATCATCCGGATGCGGAAAAACGACCAGTATACGATTATTCATTTCTCTCTCACCCTTTCTTTGTTGATGGCCTGTGGCGCTATGCTTAGAACGGTTCTTTGCCCAGTTGCAGCGCAACCACCAATTTCCCCTCACTGTCATGCCCGGCCATAATAAGCCGCTGCGTTTCCGTTTCTTCAAAATGCGTTAATCCTTGCGAATAGATCCAGCCCTCATCCAATTTCAAACCGACACGATAAGACCCCATACCGGCAATCGAACCTTGGCTGTAACGGATAACTCCGTTTTTGATGAAAGTGGACGCCGTAAATTTGGATTCATCGTTATGCGAGGCGTAAGCGCCGGTCGTCATTTCGAGATGTATATAAAGATCCTGATCCTTTAATTTATCAATAAGCTCCTGAACCATTTGCGGATTAATAAGCTGCAAACTATTCCCCTCCGTTTCAATAAAAACTGCAACATATTTTATTATAATTCAAAGCACTTCATTTTCACAAACCCATATTTCGTCTAGAGTTATCGAATATATTAATAAGCGAGCCGTGCAAAGGAAAAAGGCTGCCTTGAAGGGCAGCCCCAGGCTGTCGAGAAAGGGTCTCGGAAGCTGTTTTATTCGCAGATATCGTAGAGCTTCCTATTCGGGCTGGCAGCGGTGATTCCCTAACAATATTTATGGTCAGACGAATAAAAATAGCTTCGATGGACGAACCATGGTTCGAAACCTACCATGTTAACGGATGAGTTTGACTGGAATAACAAATCTGTTCATCTGCTAACGAAACACACAATCGTTAATCAGGCAAAAAAGAACATTTAAAATGTCTAACGAATCTAGGTAACGTTATTCAGCTCAACAGCGGTTCATTAAGCTGTATTTCGCTCAAATTACGATCTGTAGTTTCGTTAAAATTAATTCGGTACCGTTTTAGTGGATATAACGCTCTCCAGTTTCGTTAGTTCATTTCAGATTCTAAATAACTGGTGGCAACAGCGACGAGAGTAACGGCTGACCGCGCGGCGGCTTACAAGAAAGCCACATCCCCGAAGAAAACAAAACCCTTTTTCCTTCCTTGTACCATAAAACAAACGGCACAGGTTGATTCCCCATGCCGTTGCGAATTCCATATTTATTCCCGGTGAGTCTTTGAGCTTAACTAAATGACATTGCTCCGAAGAGTGGCTTGTCTTCAAGTCAACCCTGACGCCCTCGCGTCTGTCTAGATCCGAGCCCATATGCTCAATCGATTAACTCCTTGCCTTTGGTTTCCGTTCCAAGCAATAACACGCCAAAGGCTCCAATTAGAATGATCACAAAAAACATAATAAAAATAGTGCTGATCTGAATATGATGCTGCACCATATAACCCACGAGGAAAGGAGCAATAACGCCGCCGATCCGTCCGACCGAAGTCGCTAAGCCTACGCCGGTGGAACGGAGCGAGGTGGGATAAAGCTCTGGCGTGTAGGCATATAAGCCGCCCCATGCTCCGAGATTGAAAAACGAAAGGCAAATCCCCGCTGCCACCAGCATACCTGCCGAACTGGCGCTGCCAAACCAGGCTGCACTTACGGCTGTGAGGATCAAATAAGTGATCATCACAAATTTTCTGCCGAATTTTTCAATAAAATATGCTGCCGTGAAATAACCTGGAAGCTGTGCAATCGTCATAATTAGCACGTATTCAAAACTCTTGATCATGCTGAAGCCCTTCAAGTTCATAACGGACGGGAGCCACAGAAACATTCCGTAATAAGAAAACACCACGGTAAACCATAAAATCCACAACATTAACGTGGTACGTCTGTGTTTGCGCGTCCAGATTGATCTCAATTTGCTTGCAAAGGATGATCGGGCCACCTTATGCTGATTATTCAGAAAAACGGGCGAATCATCAATGGCGCGGCGCAAATACAAGGCATACAGTGCCGGAAGCGCTCCGATGACAAAAGCGATCTGCCAGCCGTACGCCGGAATCAAAAAATATGAAATAAGCGCAGCTAGCAGCCAACCGCCAGCCCAGAAGCTTTCCAACAGAACGACAGCCCGTCCGCGCTGGTTTGCCGGCATACTTTCGGAAACGAGCATCGAAGCGACCGGAAGTTCTCCACCAAGTCCGATGCCCGTAATAAAGCGCAGCAGGCTGAGCACCCAAAAACTTGAAGCCAAAGCCGACAATCCGCTGGCAATCGAGAAGATCAGCAAGGTCCAGAGCAGCACCTTTTTCCGGCCAAACCTGTCTGCCAGATATCCAGCTGCTGCCGCACCAAACACCATTCCCACCGAATTCATGCTTGTCAGGATGCCGACATCCTGTGGGGACAGCTTCCATTCCAGGGTTAATGCAGTCACAATAAAAGAGATGATCCCGACGTCCATCGCGTCAAAAAGCCAACTTAAACCGGCACTGAAGAGCAGTTTTCTTGTTTTTGGATTTTTTAAAATCGTCGCATCGTTCATCTGGTTGTCTTCCTCTACAATTATTCTACAGCGCCTGTTTTAAGGCACTACAGTTAACTTGCCCAATAAATAGACCAAGAGCTGCTGATTATGCGCGGAAATACGCGACAGGATGCTTGCAAGAAACGCATCGCGAATTTGCAGGCCACGCATTACCTCTTGGCGACCTTTCTCCGATATGGATACCCATACAATTCGGCGGTCGTTTCCATCGCGCTCGCGTTCGATCAGCCCGTTTTTCTCCATCCGGTCCAAGAGCATCGTCACTGCGGCCGGGCTTGTCGCGAGCAGCGGTGTTAGCTCGGAAGGCTTCATCCGCTCTTGCTCCCCAAGCACCTCGAGTACCGCCAGCTGGGCTTCGGTAAGCGCGGGAGCCAATTCATTCTCCATATGTAATTTATAATCTTTACTCAGTTTATACCATATCTTTGCAAATTCGGAAGTCTGCACGGGTTATACCTTCCTTTCGCCACCAATCTTTTACAGGATTAACTTTCGCCCATTTTGTTCCAAATCCTTCCTCGCAGCAAAAAAAATTTTATATCAAGAAAAACGTCTATCGACGTACCCTGAGACAGACCACCTTAATTAAATAACATAATTATGGCTCAACATCCTAATTAGTGCTTGACAAAAAGCGAAGTAGCGGAGGGGACGGAATCGATCTGAAGAAGCGGTAGCGGTCGCCTTTGTCTCCGAATTTCTACCACTTTGAAAAGATATAATCAAAAAATTTGGAGACAACAGCGATCGGAAGAACGATCCGTAACCGCAGCGGCTCACCTCGCATAATGTCAGGAACTAATTTCAGTGTTGAGCCATAATTATAAAAAAGCATCTCCGCCCTGGCGGGCGAAGACACTTTCGATTGATACTCTTCCCAAGATCTGACGTGAATGATCAGGAAGTTTCCTGATGCGCCAGCATCATCGAAATTTCGTCTTTTTTCTCGAGATGAACAAGCAGTTTTCCTATCGATTTACGTTCCGCAATCGGAGCCTGCTCCGAGCTGAATGAATAACTTTTCCCTTCGCGGCTGATGACGGTAATTTCGAGCGACTCGCGGCAATAAAACGCGCCTGCAATCCGATTTCCGTTCGGCCTCACACGTTTGCCTTCCTTGAATTCGAAGGTCGCCAGGCCTTTTCCTCCTCGGTTCTGTGGCTGATAATCCGCCAGAAGCGACCGCTTGCCGTAACCAAGTTCGCTTATTGTTAAGATCTCGCCCTCATCATCTTCAACCCATAATGCAGAAACAACCTCATCACCTTCACGCAGCTGAATACCTTTTACGCCAGCAGACACACGGCCCATGGCATTCACTTCCTGCTCCCTGAACCGGATGCTCATGCCCTCTTTGCTGACCAGCAAAATATCCTTGCTCCCGTCACTAAGCATAACCTTGATAATCTCGTCATCCGCACCGACCTTGCAAGCAGCCACTGCCCCCGAGCGGTTGGTTACATAATCTTTCAGCTCAGTACGCTTCACTTGGCCCCTTTTGGTAACGAATACAAGCGACCGATCCGGTTCCTCGAAGTTCGTCACCGGAATCACATCCACGATGATATCTTCTTTGGACATGTTAATCACGTTGACGATAGCGGTACCAGGATCCTTCCACTTGAATTCTGGAATTTGGTGAACCGGCAGCAGGAAATACTGCCCTTTTTGCGTGAAGATCAACAGATTATCGAGTGTATTAATCTCGAGAACCTTGGAGACAAAATCGCCTTCCTTCACGCCTGAGCTACCCAGTTCCCCTCCCGATCTTGTAAAGGAAAGCATGCTCGTCCGCTTGATATACCCGTCATCGGATAAGGTTACCAGCACGTCTTCGGAGTTGACCATGACCTCAAGATTAACCTTGATCTCTTCCACTTCTTCCTGGATAGAGCATCTGCGATCAATACCGTACTTGTCACGAATCTCGAGCAGTTCCTTACGGATCAAGGCTATCAGCTTTTTGTCGCTCTCGAGGATCGAGCGGAACGTGTTGATTTTTTTTAGAAGATCCTCAAGCTCTTTCTGCAGCGTTGTAATCTCCAAATTTGTCAATCGGTACAACTGAAGGGTCAATATCGAATCCGCCTGCCGCTCAGTAAAACCGAACATCCATTGCAAATTGTTCTGGGCATCCTGACGGTTTTTCGAGGCTTTAATCGCCGCGATCACCTCGTCGAGAATGTTCAGCGCTTTGACCAGGCCTTCTAGCACATGGGCACGATCTTCTGCTTTTTCCAACTCGAAACGAGTACGATTGGACACCACTTCACGCTGATGCCCAATATAAGCTTCCAGCATAGCTTTCAGTCCGAGCTGTTGAGGCGCTTTATTGACAATGGATACCATGTTGAAGTTATAGGCTACCTGGAGATCCGTCTTTTTCAGCAGGTACGCTAGGATGCCTTGGGCATCCGCATCCTTCTTAATTTCAACGACGATCCGCAGACCATCGCGTCCACTTTCATCGCGAACCTCCGCGATCCCGTCGATCTTTTTCTCGAGACGAATGTTCTCCATCTGGGTGACCAGCCGAGATTTTACGACCTGATAAGGAATTTCCGTAACAACGATTTGCTGTTTTCCGCCGCGCAGGAATTCAATATCTGCTTTGGATCGCAAATAAATACGGCCTTTGCCCGTCCGGTATGCTTCCTTGATACCTTCTTCGCCCATAATCAAACCGCCGGTCGGAAAGTCAGGACCCTTGATAAAGGTCATGATTTCTTCCAGCTCAATCTCCGGTTTTTGCATAACAGCTACGCAGGCGTCAATGACTTCACGCAGATTATGCGGAGGAATCTCTGTCGCAAAACCTGCCGAAATTCCGCTGGCACCATTAACCAGCAGATTCGGGTAACGGGAAGGGAGCACAACCGGCTCTTTGGCCGTATTATCAAAGTTATCTTTAAATTGGACCGTCCGTTTATCGATGTCCCGCAGCAATTCCATCGCAATCGGCGATAAGCGCGCTTCGGTATAACGCATAGCTGCCGGCGGGTCATCATCGATCGAACCCCAGTTGCCATGTCCTTGAACAAGCACATGCCCCATTTTCCATGGTTGGGCCATTCTAACCATTCCGTCGTAAATGGAAGAGTCTCCGTGGGGATGATAGTTGCCCATCACGTCGCCGACCGTTTTGGCGGATTTGCGGTAGCCTTTATCCGGCGTATTACCAGACTCATACATGGCGTACAATATACGGCGCTGCACCGGCTTCAGTCCGTCGCGAACATCAGGAATGGCGCGGTCCTGGATAATATATTTGGAATACCGACCAAAGCGGTCGCCAACGACCTCTTCTAGATAAGCCGGCAGAAATTGTTCTGATAAACTCATCGATTCACCTTCTATTCCTCGAGCTCTCTAAAGTCGACATTTTCCACAATCCAGCGCTTGCGCGGGTCGATTTTGTCACCCATCAACGTGGATACACGGCGTTCAGCCTTCGCCGCATCTTCAATTTGAACCTGAAGCAATGTACGCGTATCCGGATTCATCGTTGTCTCCCATAACTGTTCGGGATTCATTTCGCCGAGACCTTTATAGCGCTGAAGTTCGTAGTTTTTGCCGAATTCCTTGAGATAATTTTGCAGCTGCTCATCGCTATAGGCATAACGCACGGTCTCAAGTTTGCCCGATTTACGGGTAATCTTGTAAAGCGGCGGTTGAGCGATATAAACGCGGCCTTCATCGATCAGTGGTTTCATATAGCGGTAAAAGAACGTAAGTAGCAAAACTTGAATATGAGCACCGTCCGTATCAGCATCCGTCATGATTATGATTTTAGAGTAATTGCTGTCCTCAATTTCAAACTCGGTCCCAATGCCTGCGCCAATCGCGTTAATGATCGTGCGGTACTCCTCGTTTTTCATAATATCGGCGAGCTTCGCCTTCTCCGGATTGAGTGGTTTCCCTTTGAGTGGAAGAATAGCCTGGATTTTGGAGTCGCGGCCCTGTTTGGCCGAGCCACCAGCGGAGTTTCCTTCAACGATAAACAGCTCCGTACGGGTAAAATCCTTCGACTGTGCCGGACTCAGCTTGCCGCCAAGACTTGTTCCTTCGCTGCGTTTTTTGCCACTACGCATATCGTCACGGGCCTTGCGGGCCGCTTCGCGCGCTTTGGAGGCCTGGATCGCTTTTTTAATAAGCGTCTGCGCAATCTGCGGATTTTCTTCGAGGAAAATCTGCATTTTTTCGGTCACAATCGCATCCACGGTACTGCGCGCCGAAGCGCTGCCCAGCTGATCCTTGGTTTGGCCGACGAATTCGACCTCTGCCATTTTGACACTGATTACCGCCATCATGCCTTCGCGAAGGTCATTGCCTTCGAGGTTTTTGTCCTTTTCTTTAAGCATGTGGTTTTTCCGAGCGTAATCGTTCATGATGCGAGTGTACGCCGTCTTAAAGCCCGTTTCGTGCGTGCCGCCGCCCCGCGTAGGAATCGAGTTGACAAAGGAAGCTAGCGTCTCGGTGTAACCGGCGTTGTACTGCAGAGCTACCTCTATCTCCACATCTTCCTTCTCGCCGTAAAAATGGATGACATCATGAAGGACGTCTTTGCCTTCATTGAGGAACTCAACGAATTGGCTTGCGCCGCCCTCATAATAAAACTCGTCCGCGCGATCGGAACGCTCGTCTTTGAGCACAATGCGCAGTCCGGAGTTCAAAAAAGCGATCTCCTGCAAGCGCTCTGCTAATGTGTCATAGCTAAATTGGATTCCGCTATGGAAAACCCGGATGTCCGGTTTAAACGTAACCTTCGTACCGGTCTTGTTCGTATTTCCCAGAACTTCAAGTCCTGTTACAGGCTCGCCGACATGTTCTTTACCGTTTTTGTCCTGCCAGTATTCGAAACGTTGACGGTGAATTTTGCCGTCGCGGTAAATTTCGACCTCAAGCCATTCGGACAGGGCGTTGGTGACAGACGCGCCAACCCCGTGCAAACCGCCAGATTTTTTATATCCACCGCCGCCGAATTTCCCCCCGGCATGCAGGATGGTATATACAACCTGCGGTGTAGGTATCCCTGTTTTATGCATTCCGGTCGGAATGCCTCGTCCATTATCAACGACGGTAATCGAACCGTCTTTGTGTAGTTGAATATCAATTCTCGTGCAGTATTTGGCCAAATGCTCATCGACGGCATTATCTACAATTTCCCATACCAAATGATGTAGTCCTGATGAACTCGTGCTGCCAATATACATGCCTGGCCGTTTGCGAACCGCAACCAGGCCTTCGAGCACTTGAATGTCGTCTGCCTCATACCCGCTATGGCCGTTATCGCCTCTATTCTGCGGAGACTCTGCAAACATATCGATCTGCTCGACCATTCATGCTCCCCCTTTGTGCTTCTTTATGTAGGATCGTCATCCTATAAATGCAAACAGATGTTTTGTTATCCTTGTCCATTTTAATTCAAGATATCCCTTTTCGTAAAGACAAGGAATGAGATTATAATCGCGGCAATCGCCCATACGGACAAAACCGTAAGTGAAAATGCCAAGTTCATACCCTCAATTGGGGCCGGTGATCCGGATAAATAATCGGTCAGTTCCAGATTCACCATAAATAAATATTTCGCGCTGTTCCAGGACGCTGCCATATTGGTGAGGATCGTGCCGGCAATCAGCGCGGCCATCATCACCACGATACTCGCTGCGGTGCTCCGGACAAGAACGGATACCATAAATGCAAGCGAAGCCACCACTAGACTTACAAACCAGACCAGCCCACCCTGCATCAACAGGTATTTCCACTGTGGAATTGCATGTACGGCTGTCATGTCGACATCGGACCCCTTAATCAGAAAGCCGGTAAATATAGGCAGATCAAATCCTCTATAGCCGAAAACGGCACCCGAAATGACGTAGGCGATGACAAAGGTGGATACAATGATCAGCGAAGTAAACATAAACAGCGTAATCAACTTGCTCAGCAGTACCTTCCATCTTTTTACTGGACGCGTAAGGAGCATTTTAATCGTGCCGTTCGTTCTCTCACCGGATACTATATCGGAAGCAATTGCCATGATGAGAAGAGGAATAAACAAAGCTATGGAATTATCCATAAATTGGCGCGTAAACGTAACCCCGTTTGGTTCATGCGGGTTCACGTCATGTTCCAAGTAATATTGGAGTTGCTGTACGAAAATCTTCCTGTACTTCTTCCATTCATCCGGCACCCTGTCACTAGAGAGCGAATTCTCATTATCCGTTATTTGCTGCTGCACTTCAAGTCGCCAGTCGCCATTAAATTTCCCGCGCGTCTGCTCAGCAGACCGCATTTGGGCATACGTGAACATTGGAACTAGCACGACTAGAATTAACAGAATAACATAAAACCGCTTCTTTTTGATAATTTTGATCGTTTCATTCTTGATCAAAGGCAATATGTTAATCAATGCTCTCACCTTCCGTCATCTTCAGGAACAGCTGCTCCAGAGTCGGATTAATTTTATGCACGCCTTGAACAAGAATTCCCGAACCTACCAAATGTGAAACCGTACCCGCAATATCCTCCTCCTCCATTGTTGTGACGATGGAGTTTGCGGCCATACCTGCGATAATTGAATCATCCAGCACCGCATCCGCATGTTCGATGACCTCGATTCCATGCCAACCCGCAAGCTCGCGTTTTCCGGCTTCGGACGGCTCCAAATCCCAAATCACGTATTTTGCGTTTGCCGCCACAAGCTCCCCGACCTGACCCACTGCCAGAACTTGCCCGCGGCTGATGATCGCCACCCTATCGCACAAGAGCTGAATTTCGCTGAGTAGATGGCTGGAGACAAATACAGCCAGGCCCCCATCCGCAAGCTCACGGATAAATTGGCGCAACTCCTTGATACCTTTCGGGTCTAGTCCATTCGTAGGCTCATCGAGGATAAGCAGCTTTGGCCTGCCTAAAAGTGCCTGCGCAATACCAAGCCGCTGGCGCATTCCAAGCGAATAGGTTCTCACCTTGTCATGGATCCGTTGGTCAAGCCGAACGATATCCACAACTTCCTGGATCCGTTTGTTGTCAACTCCAGGCTGCATTCGGGCAAAATGCTCCAGGTTTTCCCACCCGGTCAGATAGGTGTAAACTTCGGGATTTTCGACAATTGAGCCGACATAGCAAAGGGCTTGCTCCTGCTGCCGATTCACATCGTAGCCGCATACTTTAATAACACCGCTGCTTGGTTTGATCAAATCCACCAACATGCGGATCGTTGTCGTCTTACCTGCCCCGTTTGGTCCCAAAAACCCGAAAATCTCCCCTTCTCGGACATCAAACGTCACGTCTTCGATGATCCATTTTCTCCCGATTTTCTTCTTCACATGTTCAACTGACAAAACGATATTTCCTTCCCGGCCCGGGTCCGTCACAGACATCTGTATGCTCCTTTCTATCCGGTATATGTTAACGAATCCCTTGGACAATCCTCACGGCAATCTGCTGATATCCATCTCCATTCGGATGAAAATGGTCCGAAGACAAGTAATTGTCCAAATGATGCTGAAATATGTCGAAGGTAGGCACAAGGATCATGTTGTCATATTTGTTTATCGTCTCAAGGGCCGTTTGGTTCCAGGATGCCACCGCCTGAGAACCTGGTATCTTGAGTTCCTCGATATCTCCGAACGGATTATATAATCCGATGTACACTATTGTTGCGCCTGAGTTAAGGGCACGAATTCGTTCCAAAATAGCTTTAAGCTGCGTGGATGCTTTGGGCAAACCTTTTAATAGATCCTTGGGATCAAGCTCGTGTCCTTTTGCAGTCGATGCGGTTCCGGAGATGCCTTTGGAAACTAGGTCTGCACCTTGAAACAGATCATTCCCCCCGATGGAAACGAGAATAATATCGGCTTTTCCGAGAACATATTGGGTTCCGCGCTCTTCCAGCTTAGGCAGGAGTCCAGTTGTCGTAAGGCCGTTAATACCAAGATTATTCAGGAGCATCACCTTCTTGCCGGTAACAGAGGTCAGTTCCTTGACTGATCGTCTTGCAAATCCCATGCCGGTATTATCCCCCGTCCCTTTGGCCAGTGAATCGCCGATGACTGCGATGTTCAATTCCTTTTTGCTATCGTGGCTTTCGGCGCTTGTTTCCTCTTGCGGCTTAGCTGGCGTTGCAGCCTGCTCATTTCCTGCCTGTGGATACTGAATATCTTTGACTGCATAAACGAAACCGGCGAGCAGCAACAGAGAAGCCAGAATGGATATTACGCTCACGATGCGCCAGATCCACTTCGATGAATTCAAAACCGATCCCTCCATGTTCACGTGATGGCATTTTCATCTTTCCCGTTAAATACATATGTACATAAACATAAAACTTCTATGTTCAATTTGCAAATTCGGGGGCAAAAAGAAATGAATATCCATGAAAAAAGCCCGCTTCCTTAAGGAGGCGGACTTCCCTATAATCAATATTAGTTCGCGATAAACTCTTGTACCCAGTATCCGTTGTAGTACGCTACGCCGATTGTGGTGAAGTTAGCGCTCAAAATATTGGCACGATGACCTTGGCTGTTCATCCATGCGTTCATAACATCAGATGGAGTTCTTTGGCCTTGGGCAATATTTTCTCCAGCGTATGAGTATGAAATACCGTATTGCTTCATCATATCAAACGGAGAACCGTAAGTCGGAGAATTATGGTCAAAATAGTGGTTGTTGCTCATGTCTTTCGCTTTGTCCATCGCCATGTTGGACAGCTTTGCGTTTTCAGTCAGCGGCTTCAAGCCTGCGTTGGCACGTTCTTGGTTGACCAGTTTGATCACTTCTGCAGCAAAACTGGACTGATTCGAAGTGGACCCATCCGGTTTCGTCGTTTCAGACGGCTTGGATGTTTCTGGTTTCGAAGTTTCTGGCTTCGATGTTTCTGGTTTCGACGTTTCTGGTTTCGACGTTTCTGGCTTCGACGTTTCTGGTTTCGACGTTTCTGGCTTCGACGTTTCTGGTTTCGAAGTTTCTGGCTTCGACGTTTCTGGTTTCGACGTTTCTGGTTTCGAAGTTTCTGGCTTCGACGTTTCTGGTTTCGACGTTTCTGGTTTTTCAGGTTTTTGCGGCATAGTCACATGACCTGCGCCTGGGCATTGGATTTGGGATTGGAATTGGTATAGCAATTTGAATATATCAACACCGCCGTTGTTTTGCAGCCATTTCTGCACGTCGGCTTGAAGGCTTTCAACAGATGGTACGTTATTTTGTTGTGCCGGAGCCGCCGTTGCCGAGCCTCCCATCAGACCTACCGCCAATACGGCAGCACATGCAGTGCTAATCATCGTCTTCATCATCTTATTGTTCTTCATGGTACATCTCCTTCTCATGCTGTTCTACCAAAAAAGTGATTCGTTCCGGTTACAAAGTTGTCATCACTGACTTACACATTGTAACATGATTGTTTCTTTTGCGGGGGCCACAAATAATGGAAGATAATTTCCATATGGACAAACCCAAATATGCCCCTCCCCTGCGGGTTGCGGCAATCCGGTTGATGCTCATATAACGTTTTTCCCTTCTATTTCTTGGCAGCGTATTTTCGCATGTCGAACGCAACAGCCGCTACAATGATCATGCCTTTTACAATTAGCTGCCAATAAGGACTGATGCCTATAAACGTAAGGCCGTAATTGATAATCGTAAAAATCAGGACGCCCACCATAACTCCCGGAACCGTACCAATACCACCTGTCGTGGACACACCACCGACGACGCATGCCGCGATGGCATCAAGCTCATACATGTTGCCGTAGTTATTCGTTGCACCACCGGTTCTAGAAGCTTCGAGTACGCCTGCAAGACCGTACAATGCACCGGCAATCATGTATATATAAATCAAATACTTGGCCACATTAATTCCGGATACCTTGGCCGCCTGTACATTGCCGCCGATGGCATACATATTTTTTCCAAGTTTCGTTTTATTGAAAATGACCCACACGATGAAGGCCACAAAGATCGCGATCAATACAATGTAAGGAACGGAAAACTGTCCTTTCCCAATCGCTCCGGAACCGATGTTCGTAAAACCTTCGCGCAAACCGCCGATCGGCTGCGAATTATTCGGGTCCATATCGAAGTACATCGAGTTGATACCGTACACAGCGACCATCGTGCCAAGCGTTGCGATAAAAGGCGGCACATGCAACTTGGCGACTACCAGACCGTTGATCAGACCACATAACAGGCCAACCAAAATGGCCAATATGATAGGGACAAACACTTTAAGCTGCGGCAAATCCGGAAAAAATCGGTTGGCATACGCTGCGGTTTGCAGCATGGAAGCCGAAACAACGGCAGTTAAACCGACAATTCTACCGGCAGACAAGTCTGTTCCAGCCGTAATCAGGACAAAAGCGACCCCTAAAGCAATAATCACTCTTGTGGAAGATTGGATCAATATGTTGCGCAGTGAATCTATGGAAAAAAATGATGGATTATAAATGGTGATTCCAATTACTAGCAGCACCAGCACGATATAAATCGCATACTTGGACGTGAAGCTTTGCAATGATTTAGTGCCGCTATTTTGTTTCATGTTCAGTATGGGTCCTCCTCCTTAGATGTCCTTAATGCTGTGCAGCCAGCCGCATAATTTCTTCTTCCTTGGCGGCATCTCCATCCAGAATTCCGGTTAGACACCCTTCCGACATCACCATAATTCTGTCCGACATCCCGATCAGCTCAGGCATCTCAGAAGAGATCATAATCATGCTTTTGCCCTGCTTGGCAAGATCTCTAATAATCGTATAGATCTCGAATTTGGCACCCACGTCAATACCGCGGGTTGGTTCGTCGAGCAAAAGAATTTCCGGCTCGGTTAACAGCCATCTAGCCAAAAGCACCTTCTGCTGGTTGCCTCCCGAAAGGTTCATGATCAGCGTGTTAGATGTAGGTGTCTTGGTACGAAGCCTCTCGACCATCGTATCCGCTTCTTTTCTCTTTTTTCTTCCGTCAAGAAAAAGCAGCAGTTTGCGGTACTTGCTGAGATTCGCAATCGATGCATTTTCGTGGACAGGCAGCACTGGAAATATCCCTGTAACACGCCGTTCTTCGGTCAAAAGCGCCATGCCATGTTGGATTGCATCCTCAGGCGTTTTGATTTTCACTTCTTGGCCATGTATCTTGATCTGTCCGGTCGAAATCCCACGCAGCCCGAACAGCGCTTCCATCAGTTCCGTACGCTGCGCGCCCACAAGACCGCCGATTCCAAGTACTTCGCCCTTGCGGAGCTCAAAGGATATATCCTTGAAAGATTTGGGCAGGATTGAGGTAACCCCTTTAACTTCGAGTAATACATCGCCGGGAACATTTTCACGGTCCGGAAAACGCTGCGTCAAATCGCGTCCGACCATTTTCTCTATAATCATGTCCGTCGTCAGCTCGCTGGCCGGCCAGGTACCGACTTTCAGCCCGTCACGCATAATTGAGACGTCATCGCTAATCCGCAAAATTTCTTCCATTTTGTGTGAGATATAGATGATAGCGACGCCGAGCTTTTTCAGATCCTGGATGATCCGGAATAAATGTTCGACCTCTACGCTAGTAAGAGATGATGTTGGCTCATCCATGATGATGACTTTGGAGCGGAAGGATACCGCCTTTGCGATTTCGATCGACTGAATTTTGGAAACCGACAGCTTGCCAACCATGGTGTCCGGTTCCAAATCGATGTCGAGCTGCTTGAAAAGTTTCTTTGTATCGTTATACATTTTCTTATGATCAATGAACTGGAACGGCCCTACTCCTCTCGTAGGGAAACGACCCAGCCAAATATTTTCCATGACATTGCGAAACGGCACAGGATGCAGTTCCTGGTGAATCATGGATATGCCATAATTCAGCGCATCTTTTGAGTTTTTGATTAGTGCCTCCTGGCCATCAAGTATGATTTCGCCAGCAGCGGGTGAATAAATGCCGTACAGGCATTTCATCAGCGTCGATTTCCCGGCACCATTCTCGCCCATTAAAGCATGCACCGTACCAGGTCTGACTTGTAACGTTACATTATCCAGCGCTTTGACGCCGGGGAACTCCTTGGAGATCCCTTTCATTTCCAATAAATATCCGTTTTGAGCCATAGATTCCCGCTCCCTACTCCTCATCCAAGCCGTACGGAGAGATGGCTTGTCGCCATCTCTGCTGGCAGAATGGTTATTTATGTTTATCTATTTCGCATCGCTAATATTGTCCTTGGTGATTTTTTTGTAAGGAATCCATACATATTGGTTATCCGTGATATCAAATCCGATATTCTCCTTGGACGGCGTTTCTCCTTTTGCCAGCACTGTCGCGAGCGCTACCGCCGCTTTACCCTGGTTATTTGCGTCGTTCAGCACAGTCCCGAGCATCGTTCCATCCTCCAATGCCTGCAGGGCGGGAGCGGTTGCATCAACGCCTACAACTGGCATCGTTTTGCCGTCTTTGAAATATCCTGCCGCTTTCAGCGCTTCGATCGCGCCGAGGGCCATGTCATCATTGTTCGCCAGCACGGCTTCGATTTTATCACCATGGGCTCCGAGGAAAGCAGCCATTTTCTCCTGACCTTTAACGCGGTCCCACATGGCGGTGTCTTCTTCAAGTTTTTCGACTTTGATGCCGGCTTTCTCGATCGCCTCAATAGAGTACTTCGTGCGGAGCTCAGCGTCCTGGTGACCTGGTTCACCTTTCAGCATGATATATTGCAGTACGCCGTCCCCGTTTTTATCTGCTTCCGGATGGGATTTCCAATAATCGGCGATCAACTCGCCGGACATGGTGCCTGATTCCTCGGCTTTCGCGCCGACATAATAGACTTTATCCCATTTTTTCATATCCTCTGGCAAAGGTTCGCGGTTGAGGAAAACAACCGGAATGTTGGCTGCTTTGGCTTTGTCGATAATTACACCAGCAGCCGTCCGGTCAACCGGATTGATAACCAAAGCTTTGGCTTTCTTCGAAATGAACAGATCGACCTTATCGTTTTGTGTCGGTTGAGAATTTTGGCTGTCTACGATGTCTACTTTTGCGATATCTGCGGCATTCGTTTTGATAGAGTTGCGCACGCCCGTCATAAACGTATCGTCGAACTTGTAGATCGCTACACCAATGGACGGCTTCTCACTGTCAGCGCCGCTCGAGCAGCCCGCCATTACCGAACCGAGCAAAGCGCTCGCGAGCAATACGGAAGTTATTTTTTTCATCGTAATTGACCTCCTATTTATCATCTGATTTATCACATCTTCTGGATACGTTTTCATTATGCTGGATCTGGCATCTCATTCGAATATAAAATTCTCATGTGTTTTATGAAAATTCTCATGCATTGAAATAAAGCCCAATCGGATTATTTTACGAACGGAAACAGCTGTTTCTGGTTTTCAGGCCCCAGCATATTATCCAGGTCGATCAGTTTGGAGTACGTATCCACCCGTTCTGGAACCTCAATGCCCTCAATAGCTTGAACCGCAATCTGCACCGCGAGATATCCGTTGTTAAACGGATTTTGGATTACGGTTCCTTGAACGATCCCCTCCTGAAGCAGCTCCATCACTTTGGAAGGACTGTCAAAAGTAATAATTTTGACCTTTTCCCCGTATCCAAGCTTCTGGATTTCCTCAGCCGTTCCTATGGAAGCAACCTCATTAAGAGCAACTATCCCGTTCAGATCCGGATGCTCCGCCATCATTTTGCGAGTGAATTCCCGCGCCTTCTGTTCATCCGATTCGCAATATTCAATATCCACCACCTCGACTCCCGGATAACGGGCTGCATAGTCCAAAAACCCCTGTTCCCGTTCGTCGCCATTTTTCGCGCCTTTTACAAAGTTCATAACACCAATCCGGCTTTCCGTTCCCGTTAGCTTGATCAACCTTTCCGCGGCCTTCTGCCCAGCCTCATAGTTGTTTGTGCCAACAAAGGATTTGACCCGAGCTGAAGCCACCTCCGAATCCATCGAAATGACTGGGATTTTGTAATAGGCCGCACGGTCCGTCACCTGGGCCAATTTCATATAATCACTTGCAGATAAAATAATAGCATCAGCGTTGTTTTGGATGGACTCGTCCACAAGTCGGATCTGCTCGTCGATGTCGTTTTCAGCCTGCGGAGCTTTGAAAGTAAGGTTGACGTTATACTCCTTCGCCGCAACCTCGGCACCCATCTTAACTGTTTTCCAAAAGTCGCCGTGATCCATTTTGACAATCATGTCCACGTTCCTTGAATTCTCCAATGCATGCAGTCCCGGTGCCGCTCCGCTGCAAGATGCCAACACAATGGTCAAGGAAAGCATCAAGTAGACTCTAATTCGTGTGGTCCTTAAATCTCTCATGACATCCCTCTTTCCTGCTGCTCATCATCGCTATGCACCAATGGCAGCGTAATCATTACTGTTGTTCCTTCCTCCAGTTCGCTATCGAAACGTAAACCGTATTGTTTACCGCAATACAAGCGAATCCGTTCATTGACATTCCGTACGCCAACGCCGGAACCGCCGCTGCGGATCCTACCTGTCAGAAGCCGATCCAGAACCTGCTGGGTCATGCCAATCCCATTATCAGAAATTCGAATCGCCAAGTGGTTGTCCTGAATGGAAGCGGTAATGTGAATAAAGCCCTCGTCGGACATTTTTTCGATCCCATGAACAATGGCATTTTCCACGATGGGTTGCAAAATCAGCTTTAGTGTCAAACATGACAAGGCTGCGCTTTCGCACTCTATAGTGTAGTTGAATTTGTTCTTAAAACGTATTTTCTGGATAATCAAATAATGCCGTACATGCTCAAGCTCCTCCTCAAGCGTGATGATGTTTTTGCCTTTGCTCAAACTGATCCTGAAAAACTTCGAAAGTGATGTGATGGTTGCGACGATTTCTTCCTTTTTTCCTTTTTCCGCCAAACGGATGACCGAATTCAATGTATTGTATAAAAAGTGGGGATTAATCTGAGATTGCAGCACATCCAGCTCGCTCTTTCGCTTGGCTTCCTGCTCATGAATGATCTGGTCCATCAACTGCCGGATGCGGTGAAGCATGAAGTTGAAACGTTTCGAAAGCTGCACGACCTCATGCGCGCCGCTAACATGGATAGGTGTGCTGAAATCGCCTTGTCCTACACTTTGCACGGAGTGCTCAAGCCTGCGCAGCGGCTGCGATATTTTGGCAGATACAAACATGGCCAGGATGACCACCGCAGCACAGACGACTATGAGAAACCAAAACAAAAACTGATTCAAATCTTTTTTCGTCGTTACGATTTCATCCAGATAGGCTACCCCGACGATTTTCCACTGAATTGGCTCTACGGTACGGATGGTGATATAACGCGCCTCTCCATTAAATTTGTCCGTAAAGCTGCCATAAGCATAATCAAAAACAGGCTCCCGGTTCTCATACTTTAGGCCAGCATAGATCAACTGCTGCTGTGGATGGTACACGATATTGCCAAGTTCATCGATGATGTAGGCATATCCTCTTTTGCCCAAGCTAACCTTGCGACTAAGCTCGTCGATCGTACGGAAATTAACGTCCACCAGCAAAATGCCTTCTTTCGTTACGCCGTTATTCTTGTATTGAATCATCCGACTGAGCGATACGACCCATTTATATTGACCTTTATATAAGTTCTGGATATGGGGGGCAGAAAAAGAGAGTTTTGGGGGACTTGTATGTGCCGATTCAAACCAACTTTGCTCTTCAAGGCGGGTGTTTTTCCTCATTTCCAGGTTCGGAACATCCAGCACAAGCTTCCCCTGCGGCGTAAACAAACCCACGGACACCAAATCTTCGCGGGTATGTAACAGTGTGGTCAGCTGTTCCCGTAATAAGAGACTTGATATATTGGGTGTCTCGTTAATTTGATCCTCCACCACCGCGTAAATATCTTGCATACCCTTGGCATACAACTCCAGATGGTAGTTCACCTGCTCAATGATTTGCTGGATGTTCAGATAGGCGTTTTCTTCAGCTGTTTTCGTGAATTTGTTATAGAGCATGAAGCTGACGGCAACAACAACCATAATGGTCACAAGCGTGAATGAGACGGTAATAATGGTTTGAATGCTGCGAAATTTGAAAGACATCAGAAAATGCGGTACTTTCAGAAGTTTCCTTTTGCGCTCGATGTTCAACCTCTTATGCACCTCCGGCGCCATTTCTGTATTCTTTAGGTGAAATGCCAAATTTCTTGCGAAAGCAGAAACTGAAGTAATTCGGATCTGAAAATCCGATAGCTTCAGCGATCTCAAACGTTTTCAAATCCGTCAATCGAAGTTTCTCCTTCGCCGCCTCCATTCGGATATGCATCAAATAATTGACGAAGGTCATTTTAACTTCCTTCTTAAAAATACTGCTGAAATAACCTGTGCTGATATGCAAATGTTTGCACACTTTATTAATCGAAATATCGATGTCCCGATAATGCAGCCGGATATATTCCTTTGCATTTTCAACCAACTGGTTATAACCGCTCTGTCTGCCTTGGGCTATGGAATTCATCAGATGGAGACAAATTGCGCTCATCCACTGCTTCACTTCCTGAATATTGTTGTATTTGTAGATTTCCGCATAAGGATGCGCTCCTGCCCCAAATAATTCTTCAAGCTCCACGTTGAATTCCTTGGCGACCTTCATAGTGCAAGTGAGGATCTCCATAAGGTACACCTGGCAATCTTGTACGGAAAGTTGGGCGATTGGCATGCCGCTGAATAGATTTGCAAGGATTCCCTCCAACTCCTCCGATGTTCCGAGCTTAATGCAGCGGATCAATGACTGTTCCTGCAGCTCGTCAAAGTTCAGCGATTCACATTTCTCCGTCTCGACATCCCCGATCCAAATGACGCGGTCGTTCCCGAGAATAAGCCGATAATCCAGCGCCTGCATCGCTTTCTCATAGGACTGATGGAGCTCGCTGGGGTTACCACAAACGGTTCCGGCACCGATCGTCATGGTCAGCTTCAAATATTTGTGCACGTTCATGCGAATTTCCTCAAGCACAGAAATCGTTTTCTGAGCCGCAATGCTCTGGTCTTGTTCCTGCAGCGTCGACAACAGCACGCAATCCTCCAAATGAACGAACACCCTAAAACCCTCTAAACGCCGGCAGATTTCCTCGGCAATGTTCAGAACTGCAAATAGCTGTAGGTAGCGGTCTTCCGAATCTTTTAAAGAACTGGATGAACCCGTCTGCTCCCCATCTTTTTGCATCGCCAAATGGTTGTGGACATAATCAGTCCGGAGCACTGAGGCCATGAAGCTTTGACCCTCTAGTTCTACCTCATAACTGCTGCTCTTATCGCGAATTTCATCAGATGACATACTCCGAGAGACTAGTTGAGACAAAAAAAGCTCCCTGAGTACAGGAATGCTTTTCCGGTAATGTTCCATCAGTACATGGATGTTTTCTTTTTCAGCGGACTCTTCATCCATTTGCCGCTTCACTTTAAGCAGAACCTCCAACAATTCCTGGGACGAAAAAGGTTTAAGCACATACTCGTCGATTTGCAGCTTGATCGCCTTTTGCGCATACTCAAACTCGTCGAAACCTGTCAAAATAATAATTTTGGTCGCACTGTAATGTTCCCGAATCCAGCCTGCCAGCTGCAGCCCATCCATAAACGGCATCTGGATATCGGTAACCACCACATCTGGAATATGCTTCTCAAAAATCTCCGCCGCTTCCCTGCCGTTCTCGGCTGTATCTACGACTTGGAAACCGTGGCTCGTCCAATCGATTTCCTCGACAAGCCCATCCCTTACATCTTCCTCATCTTCCACTAATAAAAGCTTGTACATTCTCATCACCCTTTTAGCATTATACGTTTCGTGAAAAGGCTTACAAACACCGATGTGACAAAGTTCATATTGAAAACGGTTACTATTTACTAACGTATTCTATAGCGAGGAAGAAAAGTTGTAAATTAAGATTTTGAAATCGGCTCAATACTAAAATTAGTTTCTGATATAGAGCGAGGTGATCGCTGCGGTTACGGATCGTTCTTCCGATCGCTGTTGTCACCAAACTTCTGCTGGTACGCCAAAACCAAGATACACAAAAAGCCCGTCCCTGCAAAAGGGACGAGCTCATATCATCATGTACAGTGAGTTGTTACTTCAGTTTTCTAACAAATTGATATCCAATTTTCTCAAAACCGATATGTTCGTAAAAGGCATGAGCTGGTGCACGTTCAATCCGGTTGCCGCTGATCAGGAACAAGGTTTGACAACCTTGCTGCTTGCTCCACTCTTCCGCACTACGGATAAGCCGTTTGCCGATGCCTTGACCACGGTGCTCCTTGGACACGATCAAAGCCGAAACCTGTGTCACGGACTCGCTTCTCGCGAAGGATTTCACCTGATTAAGTGCAATCATACCGATAACCTGTCCATCTAACTCGGCAACCATTGTGCAAAGCTTAGGATTGCTTTCGCAGGCCTGGATCCGTTCGCGCATTACATTGATAGTCGTGGGATAATGTAACTCCCGCATCAATTGCGTTACCGCTTCAAGATCACCATTGCAATCGGAATTACGAATTTGTAGAGCAGGGGCCAAGATGTTACTGTTCATGATCATATTCCTCCACTTTTAAAAGACTGGCGGCTTGTTTAGCCGTGTTCCGTGCTTTCTGAAGATCCGTATCAGCGCTTAAGGCGACAGCCATTCTCCTGCCGGCTCTCGTCTCCGGCTTCCCAAAGACGCGTACTTGCGTCCGGGGTAGGCAGAGCGCTTCCTCCACGCCACCAACTGTAAAATTCGTACTTGCGATTTCCGCTTTCAAAGTTGCCGAAGCACCCGGCGTCAACATTTCCACTGACGGGATCGGCAGGCCAAGAATTGCTCTGACATGCAGGGCAAATTCTGATAGGTCCTGAGTGACCATGGTCACCATCCCAGTATCATGCGGACGGGGCGAAACTTCGCTGAATATGATTCCTTGCTTAGTAACAAACAGTTCTACTCCGAAAATGCCGTATCCCCCGAGTTCATCGGTGATAGCTTTGGCTACGGATTCCGCCTCTTTCAGCTGATCCGCGCTCATTTCATGAGGCTGCCAGGATTCAACATAATCGCCATCCTTTTGAATATGACCAATCGGTTTACAGAAAACAGTCCCGCTTACAGAACGTACCGTAAGTAGTGTTATTTCGCTATCGAATGAAATAAAGGATTCGACAATGACGCGGGCTTTTTTGGCACGGGCTCCTTCGAGCGTCGCGTTCCAACAGGCTTCAGCATCATTCTCCATACGACATACACTTTGGCCTTTACCGGATGAGCTCATGATCGGCTTGATCACACAAGGCGTTCCCAAAGCGGCAACGGCTTCTTTCAGCTCCTCCAGACTGTCCGCAAACCGGTAGTCCGCGGTAGGAAGAGCTAGCTTCTCCGCCGCCAGCCGGCGTACACCCTCACGGTCCATCGTCAGGCGTGCCGCCCTAGCCGTTGGAACAACGCGAAATCCTTCCTCTTCAAGTTCAAGTAAAGCATCTGTAGCTATAGCCTCAATTTCCGGCACAATCACATCCGGTTTTTCCTGATGAATAATTCGTTTCAAGGAATCGGCATCGAGCATATCAATCACATGGGACCTGTGCGCTACCTGCATTGCAGGCGCATTTGCGTATCGGTCCACGGCAATGGTCTCCACACCCAATCGCTGGGCTTCGAGCACCACTTCTTTCCCCAATTCACCGCTGCCCAGCAGCAGTATTTTCTTGGCATGTGCAGAAAAAGGAGCACCCCACACCACTTCCCAATTCCCCCCTATTAATGCATACCACGTCTATATACCTAATAACTATTTTCAGGGTTTAAAAGAAAGAATGCAAGAGTGCTCCGACATTTTCCTGTAAAATTCACAAACTTGCCTTATTTTCAGACCAAGCGCCTGTCAAATTTCACATTTTGTTCATTGATTTTAAAGAACTTTGTTGAAAGATGTCCCAAAATTCACGCTTATAGTGCGTGTTGTCCGTTTCGCATTGTACTGGGACACTTATATAAATTTAAACTGGGCTTCGATCAGACCGTGATAGGTTCCGCGCTGCCGCATAAGCTCGGCGTGGTTGCCCTCTTCCTTAATTTCGCCATGATCCAACACGACGATTTTGTCGGCATGGCGGATCGTGGATAGCCGATGCGCAACAATAAAGGAAGTGCGGCCTTTCAGAAGCACTTTAAGCGCCTCCTGGATTTTCATTTCGGTTTCCGTGTCGATACTTGCCGTCGCCTCATCCAGGATCAAAATTCTAGGATCGGCAAGCAGTGCACGAGCAAAAGACAGAAGCTGCCGCTGTCCCATCGAAAGCATGTTTCCTCTTTCCTCCACCTCTGTATCATAACCGCCCGGCAGCTTCTCGATAAATTCATGAGCATTGACGGACTTGGCCACCGCTTCAATTTCCTCATCTGTTGCATCGAGCCGACCGAAACGGATGTTATCGCGGATCGTACCCGAGAAAATAAAGGTATCCTGCAGCACGATGCCGATCTGGCTGCGCAGCGTTTCCAGCTTCACGTCGCGGATATCGAGACCGTCAATCGTGATTTTCCCGCTGGATATATCATAAAAACGGCTGAGCAAATTGATGATGGTACTCTTGCCTGACCCGGTGTGACCGACAAGCGCGATGGTTTGACCGGCTTTTACATCCAGATTGATGCCTTTCAGCGCTTGACGCCCTTTTTCGTATTCGAATACAACGTCCTGCAGTTTGATGTCACCCTTGATTTCCGGCATAGGCACGGCATCCGACTTGTCATCAATGTTCGGCTTCTCGTCGATGAATTCAAAAATACGTTCCGAAGAAGCCATCGCTACCAACAATTGATTGTACATTTGGCCGAGGCGATTGATCGGTTCCCAGAAGTTTCCGACATAACTTGAGAAGGCGACTAACAAGCCGACGGTCAGTTGATCGTGCTGGATTAGATAGGAACCGAACCAGAACAGGATTAGCGTCCCGATCCCGCCCGTAATTTCAATCAGTGGTCCAAATCCCTGGTTGAGCATGGAAGCCCGGTCCCATGATTTTTTGCTGTCCATGTTCATTTTATCGAAGAAGCGGATATTTTCCTGTTCTTGTGTAAAAGCTTGGGTCACACGAATCCCTTGAATGGATTCATTCAAATGGGAATTGATCCGCGAGTTCTTCATCCGCACATCCTGCCAAGCCCGGCGGATTCTTACCCGCAGCTTGGTGGAAATGATGAACATAATGGGTACGGTCAAAATAACGGCCAATCCCAGCTTCCAGTTGATCACAAGCAAAATAATGATAATACCCGCAAGCTGTACGCAGTCGATCATCAGATTCACGACACCGCTTGTAAACAGCTCCTGAAGGGAGTTTACATCATTCGTGATGCGTACCAAAACGGAACCTGCAGGACGTTTGTCAAAAAAATTAAACGACAGCTTCTGGATATGCTTAAACAAATCGCTCCGCAGATCATAAATAACGCGTTGTCCGATAATATTCGTAAATTTAATGCGGTACGCACTCGCAAGCCATTGAATAATATACAGAACAAGAACAATTGCTGTAATGATATACAGCATCTTCAGGCTTGTGGAGCTTCCATCCCCAGGTGCAATCGCCTTATCGATCGCCATACTGGTCAGATAAGGAACCGTCAGCTTCGTAACCGTGCCGAGAACCATCATCAGGATGACCAGCGGCAGCAGCTGTTTCGCATACGGCTTCATGTAAGAAAACAATCTCGTTAACTGCACCCAGTTAAACGGTTTTTCAATAATTTCATCATCCTGATAAACAAAACGTTCTCCAGTTTTACCTGAGGCGCTCCCCTTTAGCTTGCCGGATTCAGTCTGCTGGCGCTTTTCGGTACTCCGGGCCGTGCTCATGAGCTCACCTGCTCTCCTGCATTACCATTCATCCGGGCAATGTGGTCTGCATATTGTATATGGTATACATCCTGATAAGGTCCCGGCACATGGATCAGCTGATCATGTTTGCCGCGCTGTACAACATTACCTTCATCCAAAACTAGGATCTCGTCAGCATGCCGCAGCGAGGAGATGCGGTGGGCGATAATAAATGTCGTTCGTCCTCTCATGACTTCTTGGAATCCCGATTGGATTTCATGTTCAGTTTCCATATCGACCGCACTTGTCGCATCGTCCAAAATCAGGATCTTCGGATTTTTAAGCAGGGCGCGTGCGATCGCAATCCGCTGCTTTTGTCCTCCGGACAAGCCCATCCCACGCTCACCAACGATCGTATCATAGCCGTCAGCCATTTCCATGATGAACTCATGGGCTTTTGCAAGCTTCGCTGCGCGGATAATTTCATCCATCGTTACATCCTTCATGCCGTAAGCGATATTGTTCCGAATGCTGGAGGAAAATAGGAAAGTTTCCTGGAACACCGAGGAAATCTGACCCCGCAAGCTTTGGATCTGAATATCGTTGATATTCACGCCATCCAGCTTAATACTGCCGCTGTTCACGTTATAGGCATGCATCAACAGCTGAATAATAGTCGATTTGCCGGATCCGGTTCCTCCGAGCAAACCGATAACCGTTCCTGGAGGCGCATCTAGATTAATATCTTTGATGGCAGACAGTTTGTTACCGTAAGCAAAGGTGACATGATCAAAAGTCACATGCCCCTTTACGTCCTCCGAACGGAGCTGAATCGCATCTTCTTTATCCTGCACATCAATCGGCGTGTTAAGCAGCTCCAGCACACGTTCACCGGAAGCCTCCGATTGCGTATAGTTGTTGATCAAATACCCGACGCTCCACATCGGGCCGATAATGTACCAAATTAAGCTGAAGAAGGCAACCAGTTCACCCAGTGACAACGATTGGTGAATAACCATCGTGCCGCCGACACCTAGTAGGATAACAACACAGATACAAGCCAGAAATTCCATTAGAGGGAAGTAGTGACTCCACAGCCCCGATGCAAAAATCTGATTGGTTTTGTAACGTTCATTGCGCACCGAAAATTTCTCAACTTCATGAGGCTCGCGCGCAAAGGATTTGACGGTTCTTACGCCCGTAATATTCTCCTGAACCGAAGTGGTGAGCGCGCTGAGCGCCAGCCGCATCTCCTGGAAGGCAGGATGAATACGTTTCTCGAATTTCAGGGCAACAATAACTAAAATCGGAATGCTGATCATTGTGATCAGTGTAAGCTGCCAACTAATGGACAGCATCACAATAGCACCGAAAAGCACCATTAGAATCGTATTTAATATTTGCGGAATACCAAAGGCAATGAACTGGCGGATCGCTTCGAGATCCCCGGTCAGACGGGACATCAAATCTCCGGTTCTGGCCGTGTCGTAATAACGAAAAGACAAGTCTTGCAGTTTCTCATAGCAGCCGTTACGCAAGCGGTATGCCAGGTAATTACCCATTCTTCCGCCAAAGAAACCGCTTAGAAATTGCAATAGCGCTTTGGCAGCTACAACCGCAATAACGGTCAGTGCCAGTGTTGGAACACTTTCAAAATGCCGCGGCATAATTGCATCATCGATCAGTTTCAGCAGCAGGTTTGGGGTTACAAGCCCTAGGGCAGTAGCTATGGCGAGGCAGAGTATAGATAGATATAATAATCTTCTCTTCTCCCAAAAAAAGCTCTGCATTTGCCTGAGAACATTCATGGTTCTCCTCCTTCATGTCATCTTAAAACTTTATCGCTTCAACTCGAAATGATGTTGAATATTTATGAAGTTTAACATCGTCTTTCACAGCCGGCAAAGAGGATAACCGGGCATATTTTCGCGGCTTTGGCAATCATTGGTCATTACCTTTGGATAATCACAAATTACTTATTAAATCATTTAAAATCCTCGTTATCTCTGCCCAACCCAATAACAAGACGATTCCGATTTGTCAAACTTCTTCCAAAAAGCAATTAAAAAGCCCAATTTTGAGGTGAGCACAAATGAAAACGCCTCAAATTATAAAAGAATGGAGGCATAAAATAACCCCACAAAAAGTATCGGAAAGAAGTCCGACGCCTCTCAAAGTGGGCGCTTTTGCGGAGCAAAAGTACTGAGTGGAGCCTATGCTTCGATGCTTATTCCAGATACTTTGCGGGGACCCCAATAAACTTAAAGAAGCGCCAAAAATGACGCTCCTCCCCATTTGCAAATCCGTTGTTTATACCAAAGATTGTTCCAATTGTTGTAATTGTGCGGCCAACTGATCCCATACTTCAGGCTGCTCTCCGGAAGACAAGGATGCATTCGCCGCTTCCATGGCTTCACGCAGCTGCTCTTCCAGCATGTGCCTCTGCCTTTCCTGGGCGGATATGACAAGTCCATTATAAAAGTCAACAAGGATTTCCTGTTTGACCGTGGCTTCCGTACTCAGAGCCTCTTTAATCACTGGCTCGATCGCGTTTCTGAGCTTCTCTTTGCCTCCGTCCTCGAAGAAATGCTTCGGAGACTTGAACAAAGGCCAGTAGGAACTCCAGTCCACGAAATGAGCTAAACCCCCGTCATTCCACTTCGGCGAGGCCCACTGCAGTTCTTCCCCCGGAGTCAGCATAATCGCCGAATCATAATCCCGGATGTCTTCAGCGGCATGTTCGGCGGCTGTATGCAAAACCGCTTTCCCCTTGTTCTCGAGACGCAGCGTCGTTGCCCACAGTTCCTGGTCCAGCTCCCGCACGACTGTTCGTTCAAGATCCCGTCCGCAGTCGGCAAAGATGCGCTTCAGTTGACCTGCATCTTCCCGAAGGACGGATGGATGAAAGGCTTCGTTAATAAACTCGCCCAGTCCGAAGCCGATCCGCTGCTTGACATGGAACAGCAGCTCGCGTGTTTCCTGCTCCACTTCACGGGAAAGATCCTTTACTGCAAAAGCCCCAATGCGTTCCAAGGCGCGATCATTGATCTCCAGCAGCTGCCGGCGCCGCTGCTCCCTTGAACCCGCGTCTTGACGGGCCATTCTGCCCCATTCGACAGCACGCTGGCGCACCGCCGAGATTTCCTGAACGCTGCCCGCCAAGGACAGCTTTGGCAGCTCTTCCCCTGCAAAAGCCCCAAGTGCCTCCTCAAAAGATGCGAAAGCCGATTCCGCGTACAGTTCTACGTCCTCTTCAAGTTTTCCATCCAAGGCCTTCATACTGGATACCGGATAAATATGCGGTAAACGGATTCCTCTTGCTTTCAAATTGGCTTCCACATGTTTGACAACCTGTTCCAGCTCATCTGCCGAAGAGGCTAGGTCCGATGCGTTGACGACGAAAAACATCTTGTCGAGGGCAAAGCTGTCTTTCACCCGGCCAAGCTGGGTCAAAAATTGGCGGTCTCCCTTGGAAAATGCGTGATTATAATACGTGATGAATACGATGGCATCCGCATGTTTCATATATTGAAAAGTAACTCCCGTATGACGGGCATGGAGCGAATCCGCTCCCGGCGTATCCACCAGTACGATGCCCTGCTCGGTCAGCGGGCAGCTATAATATAAGTCAATCCGATCGACAAAACAGGACCGGGTCTCATCAGCGACAAACGTCTTATAGCTGTCCAGATCTACCGTCTGAACCGTACCGAGCAGCGTCTGTGCTTCCTCCCAACCTGCTGCTGCAGCTTTAAGAAAACCGTAATGGGGCAGCCCCGCTGGATGTATCCCCTCCGGCTTCAGCTGCTCTATGACCTGAAACCATCCGTTTTCTGGCGGCGTTCCCAGCTGCAGGACGGAGAAGGAGTACTTCAAGTCCTCATAAAAAGCTGTCGGTGATTTCATAGTCACCCTGGCCGTACCGTGTTCAAATCCTTCCTGAGGCGCTAGAATCCGGTTGATCGCCGCGGTGGTTGGATGCGGCGAGACAGGCAGCACGCGTTCGCCAAGCAGTGCATTGGCGAACGACGATTTGCCAGCGCTGAACGCTCCGAACAGCGCCATCGTAAACGAGCCGCCGGCCAAGGCTTCGGCCCGGCTGCGCACCGCCCGCGCGGCTGAGGCCAGCGCGGGATAGCCCGCAAGCAGCGCCGCCGCGTCATGCAGGCGCGCTGCTGCGGCGTCCAGCCGCTGGCGGCGGCCAAAGGCCGTGCTGCCAAGCGGCTCCGCCCCGCTGCGCGGGGCGCCGACGGGCGCGGCCGTCCGCGCGCCCGTTTCTGGCCCTGGCGACTGCACAGCCGCCGGGGCAGGTGCGCTCACCTCCGGCAGGAAGCCGGGGGTGAGCGTGACGCGCGCGGGCAGCAGCTGCTGCGCGGCTGCCGCGCGCTCCGCGATGTCCCGCTCCAGCTGCATAAAGCGGGACATCGCGGCGGACTGCTCCAGCAGCGCGTTCAAGGCTGCGATGACGCGCTGCTGCTGCTCTTTGGCGGATGCAGTTACATCCGCCAGGAAAGCCTCCGCCGCGGCCACTGCCGCGCGGTGGTATAGGCCCTTAATATCTGCCGACAGCATACGGCAGTAATTAAGAACATATTCGCCGGACATTACCGCATCTGGCGTTACCGAACTTTCTAACATGCCCTCGCCGATCTCAGGCATGGAAGCTTCAAGGCTGCTTTGCTTTTCATCCTTCCATACGCCCAGCGTTTTACTCCATCGCTTCAGAAGCTCAAGTAGATGCCACTCGATCTGGGCGGATGTCTGTTCCCGCAGCATCGCCACAAATTTATGAAGACGATCCTGCTTCTCCTGTTCCGTTTTCGCACCGGCAAACAGAAATCCTTTCTTGAAGCCGTTTTTCCGGCTTTCCAAAAACGATCCGGCGACCTCCCGCAGCTCCGCAGGTGTAATGTTCGCGTTATCGAGCAATGTATCTACCTGTTTACGAATGCTTTCGCGTTCAGTTTGTGGCAGCTCCTTTAAACGTTCAAGTTCTTTTTGATAACCGCCAATCTCCGTTTCCAGTCTTGCAGCCTGCTCTTCTCCGCCCATTTCCTCCAGCAGCCGTTGCCGGGAATCCTCCAAGGAATCGGCATATTCCTTCACATGCTGCGAAGCGATATGTCGCGCGGAACAATCCAGACTGTAATTTAGAATCGGTTCCCGCTTTTCAATGAGTTCCGCAATCAGTTCTGTGATCTGCTTCCACTGATTATATGGATGGTCTGGCTCCTTTAGGGTTGTGAACAGCAAACTTTCATAATTTACTTGCCAGCGTTTAAACGCAGCTTCTACTTCCGCCCTGTAGTTTTCGAATGACAGCTCGCGCTCGCGGTGCTTATCGATCTGGTTGACTACCAGATACAGCGGCTTGCCCCAATCCGACAGGCTTTTCGCAAAGGCCAGATTATTTTCGGACTGCACATGATTATAATCCATCACATACAGCACCGTATCTGCCAAATGAAGCGCCGAATGCGTCGCTTTCTGGTGGCTGTCGTCCGTCGAATCCACACCAGGCGTATCCATCAGCACTCCCCGCTCGCCAAGCAGCGGAACATGGTCCCACACTTCCACCGAAGAATAAGAACCTCCGTTGGTGCAGTAATCATATAATTCATCCAGCGAGACTTCCTGTGGCCGGGTTTCCTGAGCGGATGTCTCCGCAGCATGTGCCGGATAAATCAAAGCACGAGGCTGGCCGTTGCGAATCGAGACCACATTGGCGCTCGTCGGAACCGGACTTGAAGGCAGCACCTTTTTACCACATAAAGAGTTGATCAGACTGGATTTTCCAGCTGAAAAATGACCGCAAAAAGCAATCGTCATTTCTCCCGCAGCTTCCTTGCCCAACAAATCTCCTACCAATCGGGAGGATTTATCGTCCCCCCAGCCTATCAGGCTTTCCTGCAAACGTTGCAGTGACCCGGATTCTAATTGCATGATCGGACTCGATGTCGACATACTTGCCTTATCTCCCCTTAAGCTCTGTCTCAAATAGTTACATTTTAACATTCAAGGGCGGAAATGAGAAACATTTTAATCTGAGAATCGTACTTTCGTACGAAGGAAAAAAAAATAAAACCGAAAGGCTTCGGTTTTATGCATGATTTATCAGTTTATATTTTAGAGGCTGTTCAAAAAGACCGCTTTTGAGCAGATGTTTTTCTTGCGATATAGAATTTCATCAGCTTTGCTGATAACGTATAAATTCTATATCTAACACGAAGTGAATCAGGAAGTAGGCTCGACATCGAATCTTGAATTCAGCCGGGCCTAAGCAGATGCTTACGAAGTCGTTTTCTACGAAAACGTGTAGCTCCGCTCCTCAGTCCCTAGCTTCATCCAACTAAAGCGTTTTGAAAAAACGCACTTCGGAAGCATAGGCTAAAGCGTTTTGAAAAAACGCACTTCGGAAGCATAGACTAAGCGTTTTGAAAAAACGCACTTCGGAAGCGTACGCTTCGGTGCTGAAAACCGGCCTTTTTGAACACGTGCTTTTATGCGTTTGCGTTCTCCAGCTCGGGAACGAGAATCTCGAATACTTTACCATGCTGAAGAATCGTGGTTCCACGGGACTTGTCCCTCATCACAACAACCTCTGGCTTCACGGACATGCGGTCCAGGTAGTGCTCAGGAACATCTCCGGAATGACTGACAGTAATCCCATCAAATTCTTTCTCTTCGTTCTCAACCAGCTCCGCCTCCATCACTTGATCCATGATATCGGAAAATAATTCAAAATTGTCAGTATATACTGAGATGCATTTCATTAGTAATCCCATCCTTCTCCATCTTTGTAGTTCCTATCCGGTGCTTACGTTACTTATCTTTTCTGATTTGGGATGTCTTCATACGTTTTTTTCCTTCACGGCATACATCAAGCAACGGGCATACTTGGCATTGCGGATTCTGAGCTTTGCAATGGTAACGTCCAAAAAAAATCAACCGGTGATGCGTCAAAGTCCACTCTTCGCGCGGCACCTGCTTCATCAACTTTTTTTCAACTTCCAGCACGGAATCCTTCCAATTCGCAAGTCCAAGCCGTTTGGACACCCTCTCCACATGTGTATCCACCGCAATCGCCGGAACGTCAAAAGCGTTCGAGACGACAACGTTAGCCGTCTTGCGGCCGACACCTGGCAGCTTAACAAGTTCGTCATGCTCTCGTGGCACATCCCCACCGTATTGTTCCATAAGTAATATGCACAGATTGCGGATATGCTTTGCCTTATTCCTGTACAGCCCGATTCTACGAATGTCCTGCTCAAGCTCCTCCAGCGGAACCGCTACATAGTCCTCTGGGGTTTTGTACTTTTGGAACAAGTCTTTCGTGACCTTATTGACCGTTTCATCCGTACATTGAGCAGACAGCAGCACAGCAATCGTCAATTCGAAAGCATTGCTGTGGTTTAATTCACAATGGGCATCGGGAAACATTTCACTGATCGTGTCTAGTATATAACGTACGATTGCTGCCTTCATCGCTTAAGTAACCTCCTGCAAAAAAAAACGTCTTGATACGGGCAAGACTCCCCGTATCAAGACGGTGTATCTCATGACCATTCCCAAAGCATACTATTGTTTCTGTATCTCGACAATCATTCCATTGTTTAAATACATAACAATATTATCATTTTCTTTGAGGGATTGCACGGTCAAAGTCGTATCTCCCTGATGAATGTATGCGGCTGGAGAAAGCACATAGTGACCGGCATCATTAACGTTCTGGCGTTTCACATATATTTCCTTCGAATAACTGTCATATTTCCAGAAGGCCGCAGTCGAGATATTCAGCAGTTTTACGACCGAGTTTCCTTCGAAATCTTTGCGAACCTCAACCCGGTTACCTGCCGCCACATTACTGATGTTCAGCGCGCTTCCCACATCATTTACGATTTTGGAAGATGCATTCAGGCCAAATGTTTCCGTTGTGCCTCCGTAATTTTTAACCGTAATACTTGGCTGTGCCGAAGACGTGTTCACTGCAGTCACCTCACCTGTCGTCAGCTTCACGAGCTGTACGGACGCAGGGTTTATGCCGTAAAACGAAACGTTCAGAGGCTGTCCAGGGCGCAAGTCTTGAACCGTAATCGCTTTTCCATTATCGTCCGTAAGCACGGAATTATCCACATAGATCTGGCTGGTCAAGCCATCTTTCTTCAAGGTCAGGCGGAAATTGCTATAATTTACATCCGCAAGTTCAAACTGTACGTTTGTCTTAAGCTGGATGGATAGGATCGCATCCTGGTTTGCATTCAGCACGCTCGCAATGTCGCTGCCTACCTTTACGTCGGATATCGAAGCGTTGTTTTTACCATAGACTTGCACGATCGGATTCGTAAACGGCAGCGTCATACTTTTGCCATCCGATCCAATAAACGTAAGCTTTTTGTACGCCATATCCAGAGCAGTTACTTTTCCTTCATACCGGAAGATCACTTCCAGCGATAGCGCACGGTTAGACAGGTAAGTGATATTTACCTTGCGTCCGTTCGTCAAGAACCCTTCGATGCCACCCAGCGTAGGATTCGGAACGTCGTACATCAATTTGGTTTTCTCGTCCAAGCTTACAACATATAGTTTTTTGTTGGCATCCAGAAGAGTCAGCACTTTGGCTTTAGGCTCATATTGGACGACCGTTGCCCCCTTCTTCTGTTCCATTTGGCGGTTCAACACCTGAATTTTCGTTACCACATCCTGTGGATTCAGCGTAATCTCCACTTGATCTCCGTTTGCCGTGTCTGCGTTCAAATCGCTTAGAACCGGTGTTGCGATGCCGCTAATGACAAGTTCCGGCTTGTCTGCGAGCAGCTTCACTTCAAGTTGTCCACTGTCGCGTTTGTATGTAATTGTGGTATTGTTCAACCCAACTTCATACAAGGAACCGCGGATCGTTCTTTCCACGCCTTGCGTCACTTCAATCGTTTCAATCTGATTGTTTTTCACAGTGTAATTGATTACTACACCGTTTTTCAGTTCGGACGGAGACAACAGTTGATTTTGGTATTTGACAATGAGACTGTCATTCCACGTATAGCTTTCCACATCGCCAGACGATGTTTTAATGACCAAGGCTTTCGCAGTCACGTCTAAATTTTGCAGCGTTCCCGTGCCATTTTTATTAATCACGCCAGATTTGACCTGAATAATGACAGGTTTCTTATCCGAAGTAAAGGTTTCCTGTTGAATTTGAATCTTGCTGCCGACTACCAAAGTGGACGGTTCGATTTTCGAGCCGTTTTGATCCAGGAACGCTGTCCCGGCGTCGTAGGAGATCTGCTTGAAAGTATTGTTGGTTTCGAGCCACAAAATATTGCCCGGAGAAAGCTTTTGGAAGGTTCCATCCTCGCTTTCTAGCTGTACCTTGGAATCCGTAACTTCCACGTATGCGGCTTTAGTCGGGTTGCCGATGATCATCACCTTCGTGTAGGGCTTCAGATCCGCAAAGTTGATTTTGTTTTCGGAATCACTAGTGAAATACATGGTTGAATTGTCCAGCGTGTATGGACGGATGCTTCCATCCACATACAGATCCAGCTTGTTACTGCTCAGTCCTGTAACAATTCCTACAACGGTATTGTTGTAAGACACATTAGTAAATGACTCCGCACGACTGAAAAAGGTTGCGAGTTGGGCACGGGTTACGGTGCCTTGCGGGTCAAATCGATTTCCTTCTAAGCCATTGGTCAAGCCCAGCTCTAATGCCTCATTGACGAAACCACGCTTCCCTGCGGAAATTTTGCTGTTGTCTGCAAAAGTGGTTGCTTTGGAAGCTAATGCAGCCGCATCGCTTTCCTTGCCAAGCGCACGGACCAAAACTTCGGTAATCCATTCCCGGCTGGCTTTGCGTTCGCCCCAGTTCTCTTTTGCTTTTACCGCAACATTCTCAGAAGTTTTATCCAGCAAATTCTCTTGAATTGCCAGAGCCGCATAAGGCTTGTAATAATTGTTTACCTGCATATTGGGAGGCAAAGCCACCGCAACATCCTTATTGATCCTATCTTCAAGTCCGGCAAAACGGATCGCCATGGTCACGGCTTCCTGTTGAGTTACGGAATCATTTGGCCGGAATAAGCCGTTATTCCCCAGAAGGATGCCTTGGGAAGCCAATTTGTAAATATGTTTCTCCGCCCAATATCCGCTCTTTACATCGCTGAAGAGCCCATTTGCCACCACGGATTGGGAAGTTGTGTTAACTGCCGTGTCGGCGAACACTGCCGCTCCGGGACCAAATGCCATCATGCCGACAATTACGGCCGATACGACTTTTTTAGAATGTGATGAAGAATTACTGCGTCTAACCATTCTTTTCTTATTCCCCTTTCTCAAATAAGGATCGTGCCACACAGCATGATCCTGAAAATAAACAGAAAGAACTAAAGGGAATACGCCCCCGCCCAGATAACCTTAAAAGGTGTTCGGGCAGACCGGGGGCGTAAACTTTAGTTCGTTACATATCTGTTGAAAAAACTATAATTATGATGTTCGACAAGAAGGGCGCAAGCTCCTGCTTTTGCCCTAATTTTTTCAATGTCTTGTCAATGGATGTTCAAGATCGACATGGCCCATCAGACTTTCAACCTTGGCACCGTCCACCAGAAGCTCAACCAATTTGACTTGGTCAAACTGGAACATCGTTTGGGTCAATGCATCCAAAGCAAACTGTTCGCCACCCGCTCCTAGTCTCACTTCATCAGGCATATGAATGTCCAAGGTAATCTCACCGTTTTTGAATTCAAGCTTCTTCAGCTCGATTCCCCCCCACAAAGGAATCAATTCAGATTTGCCGCTTGACTGCAGCGCTTTAAATGCTCCAGTATATTTTCCGGTCTCATTTTCATAACTGATTTCCTTTTGGGATTTTTTCAGTTCCAATTCCTGCGGATCTGTATAATAGACGTCGATTATTTCTTTTTTAGCAGTTGGATCCTGCTTGGTTTGCGAGGATGTACCGCTTGCGGAGTTTCCTTGAGTTGCTCCTTCTCCCGCGGCACTGCCATCGCTTGGATTCCCGTCAACGTTCTGCTCCAAATGATCTGATTTCGGTTCAGATTCGTTCTCGCTGCCGGTATCAGTCGTTTGCTGCTGATCCCCGGTGACTGCATCTACCTGTCCACTTTCCGGTGCGGTTGTCGGCTGTTTCTGGCCGCAGCCGGCCGAGGCAATCATCACCAAAGCCAAAATGCCTGCACACCACAATTTTTTGTTCATACTCTCCCGCCTCCTTTATATGGGACTTCTTTATTTAACACCCAGGTATTCTTTGATTCCATCGGCAACTCCTTGAGCAACACGCTGCTGAAAACTTTCCGAAAAGAGGGAAGCTTCATCGTTTTTGTTGCTGAGGTAACCAACTTCAAGCAACACCGCAGGCATCTTCGTTTCGCGGATTACGTGGAAGTTGCCGTATTTTACACCGCGGTTAGGCAAGCCTGCAGCTTGTACCAGATGCTTATGCATAACGTTCGCAAGCGCTTTGCTCGCATCCCGCTGATAATAGGTTTCACTACCGGATGCGGCCGAGGAACCGGCGCTATTGGCGTGAATCGCTACAAACACATCCGCTTTCAAATCATTTGCAATCTTCGCACGTTCACTCAGTTCAAGGAAGGTATCGTCACTACGTGTAAGCACAACATTAAGGTTCGGATCCTGCTTCAGAATTTTCCCGACTTTCAGAGCAAGGGCCAGGTTGAAATTCTTCTCCTTTTTCCCTGTAATCCCGGTGGTTCCTGGATCTTTGGCACCATGACCCGCATCAATAACAACGGTTTTTTTACCGCTGCTGCCGTCGTTGTTGTCGTTGTTACCGCCCGGTTGCGCTGGATTACTGCTATCCGATATGTTCAGGTCGACAATGTATAAACCATTATCATTGGTCAACTTGTAGCTTTTTGCATAATTCAGATCAATAACGACCCGTACTGTCGAAGGATTATCGCTATAAAGCGAGTATCTTACTTTCGAAACGTCAGGGTAACCGCTTATATCTAGTGATCCCGTCGAATTTTGATCGAGAGATGCGCTACTGCTGAACGTATCCGAGAAAGACGTGTTCTCAAAATCGACAACAATGCGGTCCGGTCCGCTTACTTTCGAGTCTTTGACCTTGGGTTCTCCGGTGATTGCGATCATCAGCTGGTTATTGTCGAAGCTGATCCCGTTCACCTGTGCTGCCACACTGGCTGATCCTTCGCCATTACCCGTTTCGTTACCGTTCCCAGAGCCCCATCCAGCGTCCACGTTTCCGTAATTTGGGGTGTATAAGTATACGATCTTCTTATTATTGTCCCAATCTACCATAATGCCCATTTGTTCGCTGACGAAGCGTATAGGTACGAGGACCGTATCCGTACGCAAAATGGGTGCGACGTTCATGGATACTGTCTTTCCGTTCACATCGGCTGTTTTTTGATTGACAACCAGTTTAATAACCTCGGAATCCTTTTTTATGGTTACCGTGCGCGTCTGTTGTTCCCATGCGACGTCAAACCCCAGATTCTCTCCGACGACACGAAATGGAATCATGATATTGCCATTCACATTTTCCACTTTTGCATTTCCCGACAGACTCAATTCATTGCCATCCAAAAAGATCCTGGCACTTCCCGCCGCAGCTTGTCCATTGTTAGGAAACACCAAAAGGAAGACAAACAAAAGTACTGCCATAAAACCAAATTTTTTCATCCTTCACCCCTACCATTCTAAAATTTTTGTCATAAGTCTGACGTACGTCTCGGATTTCGCCTTTCTTCGACATTACCAGACATAAATTAGACGTAGGAAGTTGCTAAAAGTTGCGAATATATTCCTCTTTATGCAATACTTTATCTGCATCTAAAGGTAGACAAATCTGGTCATTTATGCATATAAAAAGGGCTGAGTCCCATTTAACATGGAATCAGCCCTTAAATTAATATCCCATATCCTTTAATATTTTCGACAACGTACGCAAACGTTCGCCGATCATCTCGTCGTCGTCGCTGAGAGCTTGGCTGAACAATTTAATGTCTTCATTGATTCTCTCATTGTCCATACATATCGCCACATTCATGGCATCCCCTTGCAGGCCCACCCGGTCGATGACGGGCTGCTCTGGGTCATATAAGTGTTCATATCTGTAGGCGTCGCGGAAATGCTCGAGGGATCGGCAAATCAGAAGGGACAAATCAAGAACGCGATGAAGAGGCAGTTCCTCCGATTGCCTAGACCACTTTTCTCCCGTATATCTCCATACCTTGGCAGAAATATCAACCTTCCCTCGATCGTTCCATTGGGCCAGTCCTAAAGAAAGGCCTTTTGCATCCGTGTTTCGGGCAAGCCGGCCGTCAATCTGCTCATAATTTTCCGACACGACAACAGGCTTATGCTTTAGAGTGGTTGGAATTTTCATTTTCTTTCCCTCTTTTCATCTACTCATTTACTAAATGACTAATTTGCATAAATAGAAATTTTAACCGTTCAATATTACCTTGTCAATCATATGATGATTTAGCATTTCAGATCATATCAGTTTCTGATTGCGTATGCCAATCCTATCTCTACTCTATCTCTATCTTTATCTCCTTAGTCTACTTCTTTATTTAGTGGTGCACAACTTCTCTTTCTATCGATAGTAAATCAACCCGCCAATTTTCCAAATTGATGGGTTGATGACGCGACTAACCTTAATTTTTGTCTGCATTATTCACTCGAGGCTTATGATATCCTTTATCTTCGTGGGGCTGCAGTTTCTCAAACCACCGCTTTTCCATTTGCTTGACCTCCCAGCGGATATCGAAGATATCGTCGGTGTTTTTCTGCTCCAGCACCTCATAGTTGAACGCTTCGGCTCCATACTCTTTCCAATCTTTTTGCAACTGCAAATTTGCGAACTTTCCCATGTCAAGTTGGATTTGTATCGTAACCCATTTGTTTTTCAGATTAGGATAGCCGCTTACGAAAATTTTCCTATTAACCTTGTTGGTAATTTGGATGACCCCCATATAGGTCTTTATCTGCTTGAATTCCTCAAGAAGCTCCTTGCGCTTATTCTTGTCCATGTATTTTTCTCCTTATCGTAGCTAATGAATATTCATGAAAAATTACAAATATCGAGTTTGAACTCTGTCACGCAGCGCTTCGTTAAACGGCCTAGATCCTGCATAACTGCGGTTTGTTGTGATAACCGCGATGAAGTCCGGATGTCTGCGTCAGACGTTTTGATGGCGATAACAAATATTTTTCAGGCTCCGCCAATCATTTCTCCTCCGATCCGTCATGATTCTAAGCTTTTCTTCGCCTTTCCGCTCTTTTTAACAACAAGGGGAAGCAGTAAAATCGCACCAACAATAATCAATCCACCGCTTACCACATATACAACCAGCAGGGAAGACATGTTCTTTAGATATCCGGATACGAACATGCCAATCACCATCATCCCCATAAAAACAGGCGTAATCGCTCCAGATACCCGACCAATAAATGACCCTTCCGTGTTCCGTATAATAAGCGTCTGGATCCCGCCTTGAATGCAAGGGTAAAACAAACCGCTGATCACTAAAAGAACTATCGTCAGCCAAATCATCGTTGACGCACCAATTCCAATCGTGCAGACAGCAGAAACAATTAATCCTAACATGAGCAGCAGCTGTGGCTTCACCTTTTTGGCTATCCCAATGATGGCAACTCCACCTACCAACATCGCTGCTCCATTAGCCAAGACCAACCACTGCAGAAATGATTTTCTCTGTCCCAATTTTTCAATGACAAGGAAGATTTGAAGCGGTTGAGTCAGTCCTGATGCCAATCCGACAGACAAGAAAGTCAAACTGAGTGTTCTTAAAGATTGATTGGACCCAATATATCGGAGCCCGGCCGTCAGCTCTTTCATGAATCCGCCGGTATCACCAGACTTAGGCTCCTCCGCGTCACGGGGAAGCGAAGATAGGATAAGTGAAGACCCTAGGAACATCACCGCTGTCAGAATTAAAGATGCTTGAATGCCAAACTGTAAGAAAATATAGGTCCCGATGACCGGACCCAACACCATAAAGATCGCGACTAGAGTTTGAGACAACGCCATCACGCCCTGCAGTTGTTCAGCCGGCACATGCCGTTTGTACAGTTTCATGCCCGAAGGCTGCGAAAATTGAGACAGGCTGGCGGAAACAAATGATCCGATCAGAGGTGCAATCCATCCACCATTCATAACGGCAAGCAGTACGGCACCAACGGACAAGCTAGACAGCAAATCGCTCCATACCATCGTGCGCTTCGGCCTCCATCGATCAGCAAAGGTACCGCCAATAAGACCGAATAAAAAGATCGGAGCAAATTCCGCAACCGAAATCAGGGATACATAAACTGAATTATTTTTCGTCAAATCGGTAACATAAAGAAGAACGGTATAATTCCGGATCCAAATTCCCAACTGTAGTAGCACCCTTGAGAGAATAATGGTTCGAACATAACGATTGGAAAACATGTTAATACCCCATATCCTTTAATATTTTTGACAACGTACGCAGACGTTCGCTGATCATCTCGTCGTCGTCACTCAGTGCTTGGCAGAAACATTCCCCCCCTCTGTTGTTTCTTCGAGCTATTCCTAATGAAAGGCCTTTTGCATCCGTGTTTCAGGCGAGACGGCGTCAACCTGGTCATAGTTCTCTGGTACGACAACAGGCTTATGCTTTAGCATCGTAGGTATTATCATTTTCCTCCCCGCTTCTCGCTTACTCATTTAGTAATTTAGTAATTTACTAAATGACAGTTCTCATTTTATCTTGGATTTCTGCGTTAGTCAACCCACTTTTTTACAGAAGGTTGATTTGATCTTGTTTTATGATTTGGAAAAAACCTGCATCGTTAAAAACAAAAAGCCGCCAATTAGGCGGCTGCTTAAGCGTATATGTAGATCATTTTGTACATAAAAAAGAGACTGCTCTATTCAATATTCGAAAACGGCAGTCTCTTGTTCTATTTAATTTCTCTTCATTGGATGATCCAAATCCACATGCCCCATCAGGCTTTCAACCTGCTCTCCGTCGACCAGCAGCTCGATGGTTTGAACTTCTTTAAACTGGAACATGGTCTTAGACAAAGCGTCCAAAGCAAACTGTTCCCCGCCTGCTCCAAGTCTTGCTTCGTCCGGCATATGGATGTTCAGCGTCATGGCGCCATCCTTGAATTCCAGCGATTTCAGCTCTATTTTGCCCCAAAGCGGAATGAGCTCGCTATTTCCACTTTCCTGGAGTGCCTTAAAAGCCTCTTTATATTTTTCTTCTTCCTTATCGAAACGGATTTCCTTGTCGCTTTTTTTCAGTTCCATTTCCTGTGGATCCGTATAAAAAACTTCGATGGTCTGCTTCCGATTGGCGTTGTCCTGCTTCTGATCAGGCTTCTGTTCAGGCTTCTCCGTTTGCTTCGGTTCCGTTGCATCCCCGTTTGGTGAGTTCTCCTCCTGGGCAACATCGGAACTATCGGTATTTTCGGGCTCGGGAGCAGCGTTAACATCGGAAGGATTATTTTGGTCCTGGGCCGTCTCCTGCGGTACAGGTGCAGCTGCCGGCTTCTGACCGCAACCTACTCCCGCAACTACGAAAAAAGCCAGAAGCGCTGCGCTTAAAATCTTTCTGTTCACTTTACCGCCTCCTTTACTGACGAATGACTTTATTGGACGCCGAGGTATTCTTTAATACCGCTGACAATGCCCTGTGCAACCGAGTTTTGTAAACTTTCGCTGAACAAGGCGGCTTCGTCTTTCGGATTGCTCAGATACCCAACCTCAAGCAGAACGGCTGGCATTTTTGTTTCCCGAATGACGTGGAAGTTTCCGTATCTGATACCCCGATCAGGAAGTCCAGTTGACTTTACAAGATATTTATGGAGCACGCTGGCCAAAGATTTGCTGGCGTCGCGCTGATAATACGTCTCGCTTCCGCTCGCCGTTGATGTCGCGCTATTCGCATGAATGGAAATAAAAACATCCGCATTCAGGTCATTAGCAATCCGCGCTCTCTCTTCAAGCTTAAGGAAAGTATCATCGCTACGTGTCAGCACAAAATCAATATTCGGCTCATTCTCAAGCAGCTGTCCGACTTTTAAGGCAACGGCGAGATTAAAATCTTTCTCCTTAGTTTTCGAATAACCTCTAGTCCCCGGATCTTGATTTCCATGGCCTGCGTCGATGACAACAACCTTTTTACCGTCCTTGCCGATCGGCGTTACTGGCGTTATTGGTGTTACATCAGTCTTATTCAAATCGACGATCAGAAGCCCTGAATCCGGATCCTCATTGTATACAGAATAATCCTTTGGATAACTTAAATCAATTACGACTCTCACCGTTGAAGGACTACTGCTGAACAGGGAATACCGAACGCTTTTAACATCCGGATAACTACTGACATCCAGCTGCCCCTGGCTTCCTACACCTGCCGCCGCATTGCCCTGGAAATCTGGCGAAAAAGCCGCATTTGGCAAATCAACTACAATCCGGTCGGGATTGGGCAATTTAGATACTTTAGGTGTGACCGCTCCGCCTTGTGAAGCAATCATCAGACGATTTTCGCTAAAGCTGATGCCGCTGATTAAAGCATTGCCCGTTGAAGGCGGCGTTGTCGTAGAAGAGCCAGACGACTCCGGGGTAGTCCCACCTGTTTGCATATCTGTTCCGAAAGGTGTATCACCGTCGCCAGCCCCGGCGATATTATCCGGATTTGAAGGTTCCGACGCCGATGTTAGATACACGGCCTTGTTAGCGCCATCCCAACTAACCTGCAGTCCCATCTGCTCGCTGACAAAGCGTACAGGTACGATCACACTGTTTTTTTGCAACAACGGAGGGTTGTCCAAACTTACTTTTGCACCGTTCACAATAGCGTTTTTCTGATTCACAACCAGCTCGATGGCCTTGCTGTCATTGTTGATCAGAACTTTCTGCGATTTTTGAACCCATTTGACATCAAACCCGAGATTCTCTCCAATGACGCGGAAAGGAACCATGACGCTACCATGCACATTGGTTACCTGCGCGCCACTTGGAACCTGGAGTTCGTTACCGTCCAATATGATCGGAATGTTGCCTACTGATGCAGCTGATGCTGCTGCGACCCGATCCTGAACGGAAACCATTGTGACGAAAAACATCAATAAAAATAACAAAAAACCAGTTTTCTTCATTTTCCACCTCTGCCAAACTGTAATTTTTGCCGATTCATGAGTATGAACAGCGAATATATTAAAAAAATAAAAATCTTGGCAATGATAGGACAATATTCGCTATAAGCAACCCAGTTTCCTCCTATTTCATTACTTTTTTTTGTCTTTCATCATCTTTTTTCTGAAAGTTGCATTTGCAAGCGTTCTCACATTTGCATGCCGTTCCGGAGCTGTTTCATTCCGGCTAAGCAATCCTCTACCTTTTTATGTCAATTATAAAAATGCAAGCTCCACGGCACGTGAAATAAAAAAAGGAGCCCTAGTACAGGCTCCAAATGTTCTACTATATTTGCCGTCATCATTTCGGCATTGTTTTCTATTCTTCCGATTTAACATCCCAGCATTCAACATTGCGCAAATCTTTGATTGTTGAGCTTTGGAACACCGGATTCTTGCCTTGACGCTTTTGTTCCCGGTAATCCTTTAGTGCAGCAAAAGCAAATCGGCCTAGCAACATAATGGCAATCAAATTCGTAATGGCCATGAACGCCATGAATAGGTCAGCTAAATCCCATACGATCGCCACCTTAGCGACAGATCCGAATAGAACCATGCCCACCACGGCCAGACGATAAACGAACAGCCACTTTTTATTGCTTTTGATAAACTCGATATTTGTCTCCCCGTAATAATAGTTGCCCACGAGAGAACTGAACGCGAAGAGGAATACGGCGATTGCGATGAAGTTGGCAGCCCAACTGCCGGTATGCTCGGTAAGTGCGGCTTGCACCAGCTCGATGCCTGTCAATCCATCTGTTCCGTATGCGTTTGAAAAAAGAACAATAAACGCAGTCGCGCTGCACACCAGCAAAGTGTCCACGAATACACCCAAGGCTTGCACCAGCCCTTGCTTCACCGGATGTGTGACATCGGCAGCAGCGGCAGCATTTGGAGCGCTACCCATTCCTGCTTCGTTGGAGAATAATCCGCGCTTGATTCCGAGCATCACCATGGCCCCTAATCCACCGCCGGCAACCTGCTGAAATCCAAATGCACTCTTAAATATAAGCATCATCACGGCAGGAAACTCCGTCACATTGGCCACCACGATGTAAAGGGCAAGCAATACATAACCCCCCGCCATGATTGGCACCAAGTATTCGGAAGCCTTCACGATTCGGTTCACGCCGCCGAAGATGACAATTGCTGTGATTATAGCGACCACCACGCCCACCCAGAAGCGATCCAAGCCATAAGCGCTTTTCAATGCAAGGGAGAGCGTATTTGCCTGAACTGAGTTAAACACAAGGCCATAACATATAGTAATGAGCACTGCGAACAGCACGCCCATCCAGCGTTTGTTCAACCCTTTTTCCATATAATACGCAGGTCCGCCTCGAAAGCCCACTTTATCCTTCACTTTATATATCTGCGCTAAAGTAGATTCGATGAACGCCGTAGCCGATCCGATCAAGGCGATCAACCACATCCAAAAGACGGCTCCCGGTCCCCCCGCGGCAATTGCGAGCGCAACACCGGCCAGATTCCCAGTCCCTACCCGCGACGCCGTACTGATGCAGAATGCGCCAAAAGAGGATATCCCATTTTGTCCACCGCTTTTGGATTTGTTTGCCCCTTCCCCTAAAAGACGAACCATTTCGCCCGCCATTCGAAATTGGACAAACTTCGTTCTCCATGTAAAGTACACGCCGGCAGTGATAAGTATGACAATCAGTACGTAAGACCAAAATGCATTGTTGTAAGATATAATGTTATAAATTGTTTCCAAAAAATCCATCCACCTTCCTCTTATATGATGATATATATACTATTTCTCTAGATGCCCGAAGGTAGAATAAAATACTCTTTCGTTTGAAATTTCCCTCCCATTATACATTCATGAGCGTTAGCTGTAAATAAAAGTATTACATCTGCCAGATAATGCATCTAATAGATTCGCAATCATATCCATAACAGGTGTTATTTTCAATGAGATGTTGATATTATCGCGGCTGAAAGATCCGTGACTTTGGTATGATACCGCTAACGAAACGCTCATTTTGGGCTGAATAACGGTTGTCTGTTTCGTTAGAACGTCACTCGACGCATTCCCAAAAAAGACAGACCGCTTTTAGATATAGTTTTTCTTGAGATATCAGGATGAGAATCCCGGAAGCTTATACGTTCTGAAAATAAAAAAAATAGCTGCCGAGGTTTTCTCCGGCAGCCATGAGAAGGCGCCCCAAAGAAAATTGGGACGCCCTATATTCCATGTACAGGCCTCAAGCAAACAGACGCGAGGCATGTTTTTGCTCATAAGCCGTAATTTCATCTTCATGCTGGAGGGTCAGGCCGATGTCGTCCAAACCTTGCAGAAGGAACTGGCGGCGGTGCTCATCCAAGTCGAAGTCGATGTGAAGTCCTTCGTTGTCGGTAATCGTTTTGTTTTCTAGATCCACATTCAGCTGGTACCCTTCATGAGTCGCCGTACGTTGGAACAATTCTTCCACCTGCTCTTCGGAAAGCTTGATCGGCAGAATACCGTTCTTAAAGCAGTTATTATAAAAGATGTCCGCAAACGACGGAGCGATGACGCATTTGAAGCCATAGTCCATAATTGCCCATGGCGCATGCTCACGGGAAGACCCGCAACCAAAGTTGGCTCTGGAAATGAGGATCGAAGCGCCTTTATAGCGCGGCGTATTCAAGGAGAAATCAGCGATATCATTCCCCTGCTCATCGAATCTCCATTCGTAGAACAGAAATTGTCCGAAGCCAGTGCGCTCGATCCGTTTCAAAAATTGTTTAGGGATAATGGCATCCGTATCCACGTTTACCCGGTCAACCGGGGCAACAAGGCCTGATAATTTAGTAAAAGGTTCCATGTCTGTTCTCCTCCTTAGCTCACCACTTCAGATTTAAAATTCCAGTCGCGTACATCCGTAAACTGTCCTTTGATCGCTGCTGCGGCTGCCATCGCAGGAGAAACGAGATGTGTTCGTCCGCCGCGTCCTTGACGCCCTTCAAAGTTGCGGTTGGAAGTCGAAGCGCAGCGTTGCCCAGGTTGCAGAACGTCCGGATTCATCGCCAGACACATGCTGCATCCTGCATCACGCCATTCAAACCCGGCTTCAACGAAAATTTTGTCGAGGCCTTCAGCCTCTGCCTGCAGTTTCACACGTCCGGAGCCGGGAACGACGATAGCCGTCACCTTTTCCGAAACTTTGTAGCCTTTGGCTACTTGCGCCGCTGCGCGGAGGTCTTCAATCCGGCCATTGGTGCAGGAGCCGATAAAGACGTAATCCACTGGAATTTCGCTCATAGGCGTCCCTGGAACTAACCCCATGTATTCGAGCGCTTTCTCGGCGGCCTTGCGTTCGTTTTCGGTCGGCAGTTCGGAAGGTACGGGAACTTGGGACGTAATGTCCGTACCCATGCCAGGGCTTGTGCCCCAAGTAACTTGTGGAATGAGGGACTCAACGTCAAATTCCACAACCTTGTCGTATTCGGCGCCTTCGTCGGTTACAAGCTGTTTCCAATCTTCCACACGGCTAACAAAATCGCTGCTTTCCGGCACGTATTGACGGCCACGGAGATATTCAAACGTCGTTTCGTCCGGTGCGATCATACCTGCGCGTGCTCCACCTTCAATGGACATGTTGCAAACGGTCATACGTTCTTCCATAGTCAGTTCACGAATAGCTTCGCCCGTATATTCAATTACATAACCTGTCGCAAAATCCGTTCCATATTGGGCAATGACACCGAGAATCATGTCTTTTGCCGTGATACCAGCTTTACGTTTGCCGACAAAGCGTACTTCCATCGTTTTGGCTTTCGTCTGCTGCAAGCACTGCGTCGCGAGTACATGCTCAACCTCACTGGTTCCGATCCCGAACGCCAAAGCCCCGAAAGCTCCGTGCGTGGAGGTATGGCTGTCACCACATACGATCGTTTTGCCCGGATGGGTCAGGCCCAGCTCAGGTCCCATGACGTGCACAACACCTTGATCGATCGTTTCCAGATCATACAACATAACGCCAAAATCACGGCAGTTTTGGGTCAGCGTATCGATTTGCTGCTTGGAGATCGGGTCTTTGATGTTAAAACGGTCTTTGGTTGGTACGTTATGGTCCATGGTAGCAAAGGTCAGCTTCGGACGGCGGACTTTGCGGCCGCTGAGACGGAGTCCTTCAAATGCCTGTGGGGAAGTTACTTCATGTACGAGATGCAAATCGATGTAGAGGATGCTCGGTTTGCCTGCTTCCTGATGAATAACGTGGTTATCCCAGATTTTCTCAAACATTGTTTTTTTACTCATCTTTTTCACCTCATCTTGGTTATACGTCCTTGGAAGAGCGCCAAAATCAAGCAGCGCATCTTGAATGAGATAAATATAGCATTTCCCTCTTCATTGATCCAAGATATAATATCTATAGATGTAATAGGTTGTTCCTATAAGCTAGGATAAGGCGAATTCATCGAGTTAGTCGGCGCTAAAGTGCATTACCAGCCGTAGGCTCATTTCATGTCATCCTTCTTTTTTCGCTATTCATTATACAGAATAAAAAAGCCGCCTACTGGCGACTTTAGTAATTCATAACATCAAAATAATTTAGGCTCACCTATGGCTGCATAAACAGGCATGATAGATCCACCATCTACCACCTCGAATAGGATCCTAAACTTTAAAACTCCAGTTAAATCTACATTAATCGGTAGTGGATTATCCCCGCCTTTAATGACATAACTCGAAATTTCGTTATCATCGCCTTCGAAAGTAACTTTTACGCTACCAGCATAGTTTTTAGTTGTATCTTCTACACCAAGATATCCTGTAAACTTCTTGTTTTTACCATTCAAATTATAATCAACACTAAACTTTTTAGAGGAATCTAAACCATCTAAATAAACATTCATACCTTTACTATAAGATTTATCCGCAATCTTAATAATACCTCGATCATAATTTTGATTATAGTCTAGGTATTTTGGAGAATTACCATTCACTCTTGCATAATTCATATCGCTTAGATACTTAAAACTCCCCTCTTTTTTTCCAATCCAAGCTGTTTTATTCTTGCTATCATATGTAAAATCTTTTCCTAATCCTTGAGCCATCGTTTTGGCAGGTACGTAAAGTGAACCATTGTAAATAATTGTTTGAGGTGTCTGCTTTTGAACCCCATCAAACATATACTTAACATTTTCCAAAACCACATCAAGTTTAGCATTTGACGCTGCCAGCGCCGTTGTGCCCATAACCATAGTCCCAATTGCTATCCCTAAAACCAAACCTTTAATCTTGTCTTTCATTCTGCAAGTCCTCCTAATTCTTTAGTCAAAAATATATTCATTCTACGTCTCCCATAAAAATCCTCCTTTCTACATTTTTTTATTATTTCCTGCAATAAATTTCAACTTGCAAAATAAAATCCGGCTGAAAATATAGACTTTTTCTTTCTGAATTGCTATGATGTTGAATAAGGTGTCGAAAAAAATAAGTCAACTCAAAAAGCCTTTGGATTTTTATCCAGAGGCTTTTATTGATAAAGTCTATTATAAGTACATAAGAAAATGTTAGGACCGATGCATATGGAACTTAGACAACTGCAATACGCCTTGCAAATCGCGGCAGAGCGGAATTTTTCACGGGCCGCCGAGAAACTTCACATCGCCCAGCCATCCTTAAGCCAACAGCTGTCCAAGCTTGAAAAGGAACTTGGCGTGCTTCTTTTTCAGCGGAATACCAGTACAGTCGAACTTACGCATGCGGGAGCGCTTTTTATGGATCAGGCACAACAGATCATGGACGCCGTGGATCTGCTCCGCCAGGAAATGTCGGACATTTCCCAACTGAGAGGCGGCAAGGTTATTGTTGGCAGCATGCCGATTACCGGCGCGCATTTGCTGCCCCATGTCCTCCCTTCTTTCAAAAGAAAATATCCCGACATCGAAATCACCCTACTCGAGGATTCATCTATGAATCTTGAGAAGCTGACAGCCGGAGGCAAAACCGATTTAAGCCTGCTCGCGCTCCCGCTGCAGGAGCCTTCCCTTACCTATGAAATCATCGGGGAAGAAAAAATAGATCTTGCCGTACCGGCAGGCCACCCCCTTGCGGAAAGAGTCAAAAATGGTAAACCTGTTCCCGTCCGTATTGAAGAGCTGAGCGGAGAATCCTTTATCGTGCTGAAAAAGGGGCAGGGCTTCCGCAAGATCGCAATTGATTTATGCCTAAAGGCAGGATTCGAACCGAATGTAGTCTTTGAAAGCAGTAATATGGAGACCATCCAGTCGCTGGTTGCAACCGGCATGGGAATTACTTTGGTGCCAAGGTTTATCTCGCGCTCGTCCAGAAGTGAATTCGTCCCCATATATTTGCCGCTTGCAGATCCGGTTCCGAGTCGGACACTCGTGATTGCTTACCGGCGCGGCCGCTATCTTTCCAAAGCCGCCGAGGCTTTTATTGAAACTTTTAAGGACACCATGCGGGATTTGGTGTAAAATAACCCCACAAAGAGTATCGGAAAGAAGTCCGGGTGCCTCTCAAAGAGGGGCGCTTTTGCGGAGTAAAAGTACGGAATGGAACCTATGCTTCGATGCTTATTTCAAATACTTTGCGGGGAACCCAATAAAATGTCAAATAAAATGTCAAATAGAAGAAAAAGGCTCCTGATGACTCAGGCGCCTTTTTCCTTATTTATTGTTATATAGCTCCGGGCGGCGGTCCGCAAACACGGGGATCCGTCCCCGCACCTCGTCCACGAGCTCCGGCAAAATAAGCCCCGTGACGATTTCCTCCGCTTCGCTGCCTTCGGCGATGATTTCTCCCCAGGGATCGATGATCAAGGAATGGCCGAAAAAGTCGGTTCCCCGACTGCTGCCCACACGATTGCAGGCGACCACGTACATTTGGTTTTCGATCGCTCGTGCCATCAAAAGCGTACGCCAATGATGAAGGCGGGGATGCGGCCATTCCGCGGGCACGATCAGCATTTTGGCGCCGTCAAGTGCCAGGCTGCGGGACAGTTCCGGGAACCGGATATCATAACAAATCGACGCTCCGGCTTTTAAACCTTCAAGGTCAAGCTTCACCAGCTCATCCCCGGCCGTCAAATGTTTCTCTTCGTCCATCAACCGGAACAGATGCAGCTTGGAGTATTCCCCTACCTGCCGGCCATTTCGGTCAAAAGCATACATCGTATTAAAAATCTGATTTCCCTTTTTGACGGCAACTGACCCACCAACGATCATAACCTGATGCTTTTGGGCAAACGAAGACAGCCATTCCCGGGCATCTTCCCCCTCCGGATCGGCAATATCCTGAATCTGCTCCAACGCATATCCGGTATTCCACATTTCCGGCAGCACCAAGAGATCCGGTTTCGGATTTCCCTGCATTGCTTTTTCCATTAATACCTCAAGACGAGCTTTATTGGTCTCTGGGCTGCCGATCTCGATATCCGCTTGGATCAGGGCGACAGCGAGTTTGTTTTCTTCCGTATGTACCATATTGTTTTTCCTCCTTGCTTCCGGCCAGGTTATCAGGACCTTTTCCACGAGCTTAAACCATTCCTTGCCTTATTTTATTCCATCATATATGCAGGGATAGGATCATGCAATACGCTAATTCCCTCTATACAGCCCGGATAAATCATGATAGATTAAATCTAATCTATTTGAAGCGAGAACCGGAGTGATGGATATGACGAAATCGACAGATAATCCGCTTTACCAATCGGCTTTCCGTATTGAGCCTGCCGAAGTGATGACCCAGCTACCTACGCAGTTTTTCGCTACGCTCGTACAGAAGGTGAACCGTGAAATTTCTGCAGGCCATGACGTCATCAATTTGGGACAAGGCAACCCCGACACCCCAACACCGGCCCATATCGTAAAAGCTTTGCAGGAAGCGGCCACCAATCCACTTTACCATAAGTATTCGCCTTTTACGGGCTTCAGCTTCCTGAAGGAAGCGATTGCGAAACGTTACTTGGAAGACTACGGCGTAGAACTTGATCCAGAATCGGAAGTCGCAGTCCTTTTTGGTGGAAAAACCGGCCTGGTGCAAATCCCGCAGATTTTGCTGAATCCCGGAGACCTCTGCCTAGTTCCAGATCCAGGTTATCCGGATTACTGGTCCGGCGTGGCGCTGGCCAAAGCAGAGATGTCCTTTATGCCTCTGCGCAAGGATAATGCCTTTCTGCCGGACTTCGGAAGCATTTCCGAATCCGTTCGCAAACAAGCGAAGCTGATGTTCCTGAACTATCCGAATAATCCGACTTCGGCTACCGCGTCGTTACCATTTTACGAGGACACTGTCAAATTCGCCGCCGAAAACAGCATCGTCGTTGCCAGCGATTTCGCCTATGGCGCTATCGGTTTTGACGGCCAGCGGCCGGTAAGCTTCCTGCAAGCACCTGGCGCGAAGGAAGTTGGCATTGAGTTCTATACACTTTCGAAGACCTATAACATGGCCGGTTGGCGCGTTGGTTTTGCCCTTGGCAACCGGGAGGTCATTTCCATGATCAATCAGCTTCAGGATCATATCTATGTCAGCTTGTTCGGCGGCATCCAGGCCGCGGCGGCTGAGGCGCTTACGGCCTCCCAGGATTGCGTACATGAGCTTGTAGAGCGTTATGAGTCCCGCAGAAATGCTTTTTTCAACGGTCTTGCCGAAATCGGTTGGCAGGCTGAGAAACCTGGCGGCTCTTTCTTCAGCTGGCTGCCTGTCCCTAAGGGCTATACTTCGACTTCCTTTGCCGATATCCTGCTGCAAGAAGCCAAAGTCGCGGTTGCTCCGGGCATTGGCTTCGGTGAACATGGCGAAGGTTACGTCCGTGTGGGGCTGCTGACCTCCGAAGAAAGGTTGCGTGAAGCGGTCCACCGCATCGGTAAGCTTAAGCTTTTTTCATAAATCTATTTTGCAAACCAAGCCTTTCCGTGGTATTCTTGTGAAAACACGGGTTTTCCATACCTATGAAACGTGACGACGGGATCAGTAAGAGCGGTCAATCGCGCAAAAAAGAGAGTAAATTCCACCGGCTGAAAGAATTTACCCGATTCCCTCTGAACCCTACCCCTGAACGGCCCGCATAACCTGCGGGACAGTGCCTTCTGTTACAAGGCCCAAAGCCGGATGATTCACGTCATCAATAAAGGTGGTCCCGCGGAAGTCAAACTTTCGTCCTTTACTATAAAGGACGAAAGTTTTTTTTGTTTCAGGATTTTGCAAAATCGAATCAAACTATTCCGATGCACAAATCCTCATTTGTATGGATATTGTTCCGAATGTGAAAAAGATGAAATGGAAGTGATGTATTATGTCGACGCGCGTCGTCGTCAAAATAGGAAGCAGTTCGCTCACATCTGTCGAAGGAGGACTCAGCCGGGATGCCGTCGCTTTTTTTGCGAATGAAATTGCGTCGTTGAAGAAAGACGGCTGCGAAATCCTGCTGGTAACGTCCGGGGCCGTAGCCGCCGGATTCCGGGAGATCGGTTACAATTTCCGCCCCAAGCTTTTGCATGAGAAGCAGGCCGCGGCTGCCGTCGGTCAGGCACTACTCATGCAGGCTTATCAGGAGGCTTTTGCCGCACATGGCATCACCACGGCGCAAATTCTCCTAACCCGCACCGACTTCGGGAGCCGCAAACGGATGAATAATGCCGGAATGACGATTGAGGAACTGCTGAAGCAGGGTTCCATTCCGGTCATTAACGAAAATGACACCGTCTCGGTGGATGAGCTGAAGTTTGGTGATAACGACACGTTATCCGCGCTAGTTGCCAATCTCGTCAAAGCGCAGCAGCTTCTCATTTTGACCGATATGGACGGACTTTATTCCGGTGACCCACGAAAGCATCCGAACGCGGTAAGATTTGACCATGTCGAAGAAATTACCGACGAGATTTATTCCATAGCCGGAGGCGCCGGATCTTCCGTCGGTACTGGGGGCATGCGCTCCAAGGTAGATGCGGCCAAAATCGCCACCCGCGGCGGCGTTCCGGTATTTGTCGGCAAAGTGGATTCACGCAGCGATTTGCAAAAAGCTGTTGCGGGCCAAGGCAAAGGCACGTATTTTGAAACCCATCTTCACTCCCTGCCGATGAAAAAACAGTGGCTAGGATTTATGTCTACGCCTACAGGTTCCCTCCGCGTTGATCCCGGAGCCGAGCAGGCTTTGGTGAACGGCGGGCACAGCTTGCTGCCAGTAGGCATCAAGGTCGTTGATGGACATTTTCAGACGGGTGACGTCGTTGAAGTCCTTAATCTCGAAGGAACCGTGCTGGGACGAGGAATCGTCAACTATGACGACGAACAGCTCCACCGCATCCAAGGCATGAGCAGCTCTGAAGTCATTCAGACATTAGGAATGGTACACCGTCTCGAAGTGATTCATCGGGATGAATGGATCACATTAATATAAGAGGTTGTTCAAAAAGTCCGCTTTTGATCACGAAGTGAATCAGGAAGCAGAATCGACATCGAATCTTGAATTCAGCCGGGCCTAAGCGGATACTTACGAAGTCATGTTTCCTTCGGAAACATCTCAGGTGCTCACGTACCCACTACAGGCATTTGCTTACGAAGTCGTTTTCTACGAAAACGTGTAGCTCCGCTCCTCAGTCCCTAGCTTCATTCAACTTTAGCGTTTTGAATAAACGCACATCGAAAGCATAAGCTTCGGTGCTGAAAATTGACCTTTTTGAACACGCACTATAAGAAAAACATCGAATTAAAGGAGGCAATTGTATGAGTGAAGTCAAATTAAAAGCCGGAAAAGCCCGGTCCACTGCTGCAGCCCTGAGTAGACTGACCACAAGCCAAAAAAATGAGGCTCTCCAATTGATGGCAGACAGCTTGCGCAATCATCAGGATGACATCATAGCAGCCAACAAGGAAGATCTCGAGCGCGGCAAGGCGCAAGGCACCTCTTCTTCCCTGCTGGATCGTCTTGCCTTGAATCCACAGCGCATTGAAGCGATTGCCGAAGGACTTGAGCAAATCATTTCGCTACCCGATCCCATCGGCGATGTGCTCGATAGCTTCGAGCGCCCGAACGGGCTACAAATCAATAAAACCCGCGTCCCTCTAGGTGTCATCGGCATTATATACGAAGCGCGCCCTAATGTTACGGTTGATGCCGCAGGGTTATGCCTGAAAGCAGGTAATGCAGTCGTTTTGCGCGGGGGCTCGTCGGCCCTTTCGTCTAACCGAAAAATCGTGGAGGTGCTTCACTCGGCTTTGAGAAACTCGGCCCTCCCGGCGGAAGCGATCCAGCTTATCGAAAGCCCGGACCGCTCTTCTGTCGATGAGATGCTGAAGCTGAACGGCCTGCTCGACGTCATTATTCCGCGCGGAGGCCAGTCGCTCATCCGCAATGTCGTGGAAAATGCCACCGTACCCGTTATTGAGACCGGAGCCGGCATCTGCCATACTTACGTCGATGAAACAGCGGATAGCGACATGGCCGAAGCGATCGCGATCAACGCCAAGGTTCAGCGACCTTCCGTCTGCAACTCCATGGAGACGCTGATCGTGAACAGCCGTTTCGCAGCAGACCATCTCGGGCATCTAGCGGACCAACTCCGTAAATCCGGCGTAGAGATCCGTGGCTGTGCGGAAACGGTGAAACTTGTGCCTTGGGCTGTTCCCGCGCAGGAGCAAGATTTCGCAACCGAATATAACGACTATATTTTAAATGTAAAATTGGTAGATACTCTTGATGAAGCCCTGGATCATATTTCCCGTTTCAGCACCAAACATTCCGAGTGTATTGTTACCGAAAACAAAGATCACGCGGAACGTTTCCTGCAGGAGGTCGATGCGGCCGCAGTCTACCACAATGCTTCGACCCGGTTCACGGACGGCTTTGAATTCGGCTTTGGGGCTGAAATTGGAATCAGCACGCAAAAGCTTCATGCACGCGGTCCGATGGGGCTTCCTGCACTGACTTCCACTAAATACATCATTCACGGTAATGGACAAATTCGCGGGTAACTTTCGTATTAACAGCTGACAGCTATCATGTAGCGCACCGTGCGCGGGATACACCTGCGACGGTGCAAGCCTAGACATATTTATCGAAACACCGCAGGGAGGTTTATAACATGAGTCAACAACAAGCAATGATTACAGAAGCTATTACTTTTTACGGTGCCGGAGCGATGGCAGAAGCCATCGTGAAGGGGCTAATCAGCAAGTCCGTTGTGCAGCCCGGAGACATTACGATGCTGAACCGCAGCAACTCCCGCCGCCTGGAAGAACTGCAGCGTCTGTATGGTGTTAAGATCAGCAACGATGCGGACGTGCAGCCTGATATTTTGCAAAACTCTCCCGTGATCGTACTCGCCATGAAACCGAAAGACGCGGCGGAAGCGCTTAGAAATCTGGGGCCATTGCTCTCCGATGAAACGTTGATCGTTTCAGTCATTGCCGGCTTAACCATCCGCACGATCCAGGACCTTCTGGGCCGAAAACAACCAATTGCCCGCACCATGCCTAATACGTCCAGTTCTATTGGACTTGGCGCCACAGGCATCGCCTACTCCAAGGAGATGAGCGACCGGCAGCGCCAGATTGTAATGACCTTATTCGGCGCGGTAGGCACCGTCACCAACGTCGAAGAAGAAAAACTAGAAATTCTGACGGGCATTTCAGGCAGCGGACCGGCCTACATCTATTACATGATGGAAGCGATGATGGCCGCAGGTATTCGCAGTGGCCTGTCGCCGCAGCAGTGCCGTGAATTAACCGTCCAAACCGTATTGGGAGCGGCGCGCATGGTACAATTGACAGGCGAAGAACCTTCTGCACTTCGAGCTAAAGTGACTTCTCCCAACGGTTCAACGCAAGCAGCGATCGAGACTTTGGATAAAGGCGACTTTTTCGAGACGGTTATCGCGGCCGTAGCCCGCTGCGCAGAACGTTCGAAGGAAATGGGAGCCGCATTAAAGGAGGGAATTTATTGAGCTATTGTTCAGCCACATATCGTTTATACGATGATAAAGCGGATTTCCACAAAAAAGCCGAATCCATCGCCGTCGGCATGACCGTCGGGAGCTGGACCGAGCTGCCGCAGGCCAAGCGGGAATCGATGCAAAAGCATCTTGGCCAGGTCTTAAAAGTAGATGTCCATGAACGAGAAGGCGTTAAGCCAGGCGAACGTTACGCCGATGTGACCATCGCTTATCCGGACGTAAATTTTAGTAAAGACATCCCAGCGCTACTTGTTACCGTATTCGGGAAAATCTCGATGGATGGTCGTATCAAGCTGACCCAGCTTGGATTTTCGGAGAATTATCTCTCCGCGTTCCCCGGACCGAAATTCGGGATATCTGGCATCCGCGATTCTCTCGGCGTGTACGACCGCCCATTACTGATGAGCATTTTCAAATCCGTCATCGGTCTCAACATGGATGAGCTCCGCGACCAATTTACACGACAAGCGCTTGGCGGGGTCGATCTGATCAAAGACGACGAAATATTGTTTGAAAACGAGCTTACGCCAATCGAAAAACGCGTGGAAGTCTGCCTTAAAGCCGCTGAAGCTGCAAGCCGCGAAACTGGCAAAGAGCTGCTCTATGCAGCCAATTTGACTGGCCCGACGTCGCGTTTGAAATCTCAGGCCGCCAAAGCCATCCAAGCCGGCGCAAACGCTCTGCTGTTCAACGTACTTGCTTACGGTTATGACGTGTTGTATGAACTGAGCTCCGATCCGGACATCACCGTTCCAATCGCCGCACATCCGGCGTTGGCCGGGGCTTATTACCCCTCCCAGCATTACGGCATTTCCGCGTCGGTGCTGCTAGGCCAGCTGATGCGGCTTGCAGGTGCGGATCTCGTCCTTTTCCCTTCGCCTTACGGCTCGGTTACAATGCCGCGTGAAGAAAATATGGCTATCCGCGATGAACTGATTACCGGCTCGCTGCAGATGAAAGCCAGCATGCCAGTTCCTTCTGCAGGCATTCACCCCGGACTGGTGCCACTCATCCTGCGTGACTTCGGGCAAGACGTCGTGGTTAACGCAGGCGGTGGCATTCACGGCCATCCGATGGGAACGGAAGCAGGCGCCCGCGCTTTCGTGCAAGCGATTGAAGCCGCGCAGCAATCCATCCGACTCGCAGATTACGCTGATGCTGGCCATCCAGAATTAAAAGCGGCGCTTGAAGCTTGGGGAGGAGAACGATGACATCAATCAAGAAACCCGTTATCTTTTGCGATTTTGACGGAACAATTACCCTCTCCGATAACATCGTAGCGATTATGAAAGAGTTCAAGCCTGAAGGTTATGAGCAGATCATGAAACGAACCGTAGAACAGGAAATCTCATTGCGCCAGGGTGTCGGCGAGATGTTTGCACTCCTGCCCTCCAGCCGAAAGGACGAGATCGTGGAATTTGTGATCGGCCGTGCGGGGATCCGCGGCGGCTTCCGGGAATTCCTTGATTACGTTAAGCAAGAAAACATCGAATTTTTTGTCACGAGTGGCGGCATGGACTTTTTCATCGATCCTCTTCTTGCTCCGTTTGACATTCCTGCTGAGCATATCTTCTGCAACAGCGCTGATTTCAGCGTAGATAAGATTGGAATTTTGTGGCCTCATCCCTGCCAGGACCCGTGCAATAACGGTTGCGGCATGTGTAAAACGACCGTTATGCGCCGCTTTCCGGCGGATCAATATGAACGGATTCTCATCGGTGACAGCCTGACGGATTTTGAGGGAGCAAAGATTGCTGATCTGGTCTACTCACGCTCCATATTAACGGATAAATGCGCCGAACTAGATGTTAAACATGTACCATTCACGGACTTTTTCGACATTATGGACGATATGAAGCAGAAACAACAACAAGGAGTGTTGTAGCCTATGACGCTTGCGAACATCAGCTTGGAGCAAAAACAGACGGTGCTAGACGAGCTCCGATTAATCAAACAGCAGTTTGCAGCCAAAAACTGGTTTCCTGGGACAAGCGGCAATTTGTCTATGCGTGTGGGGGATTTCGATCCTGAGCATTTTTATTTTGCCATCACCGCCAGCGGCAAGGATAAATCGGCCAATACGCCGGAGGATTTCCTGTTCGTAGACAAAGGCGGCCATGCCGCAGAAATGACGAGTCTGAAACCCAGTGCCGAAACGCTCATTCACTGCGAAATATACCGCTTGACCGGCTGCGGCGCGATATTTCACGTACATACCATATTCAACAACCTAATCAGCGAATGGTTCGGCGATCAAGGCGCTGTTCCGGCCCAGGGCATCGAACTCATTAAAGCCTTTAATATTTGGGAGGAAGACGCAGCTATTTCAATCCCGGTACTACCTAACTTCGCCCACATCCCGTCGATTGCCGAGCGTGTGGAAGATGTGCTGAATCCCGCGGTTCCAGGTATTCTCCTGCGCAATCATGGCATTTACGCCTGGGGTCAAAACGCGTTTGAAGCGAAAAAACATCTGGAAGCTTTTGAATTTATTTTCGAATACTTATACCATAGCATCTTGCTGAAAAACAGCGTTCACCAGATAAACCAGTAAGAGGATAATGAAAAGCCCTGCCGCATCGTATTTGGCAATCAGGGCTTTTTCGTCATTTTCCGGTACATTATAATCTTGAGAATACTGCCGCTGTACTCTCTCGAATGCATTACATCATATTCCTTTCATTCATAACATGAGTCGATTCCTTTTTTTGGAGAAGATATTCTTAATCACACCTATTAATGCAGGTAGGAGTAAGGTTACAGCCAAAAATACCGTAATCACATTAGAAATCGGTAAGTCATATGGAGTGAACCATTCTGTAAAAAGCTTAGAATTCAAAATTCTGCCCATTAATGATCCCTTTTTGATTTCTTTGTAAGGTGACCACGTAAACCTATCACAGACGATTAAAAAGAGTTGCCCAAGAATAAATCCCCCAAGGGGCTTCATCCAACCTTTTATTTGAGTAGGACGACCTTTTTTTGTATGCATCCTTTTTTATCTCCCCTTTTAAAATTTTGTTTTTATAAGTCCTTTCTTGTAAACAGAGCTGCAGCTAAGAAGTAGGAAGCAATGAACAACAACATGATCCCGATTAGAATAAGATATAACGTTGGATCACTGTGCAATCTATTCTCGTTGATCATATTCATAAACATAGCCGTGGGCTGTGCCAGTGCAAGTAGGAGTATCAAGAACACTCCATTGATAATAGAAGTTCCTTTCTTACTTAGCGAATAGAAAAGCGGCAAATAGATGGAAGATAAAACAAGCACGATGCCTATTGGACCGAGTATATCCATTACTGTTAATTCTGGCTTGTTAATTGCCGGGAAAACAGATGTAACGAACATGTGAATGCCATAAGATGCTAGGACGCTGACAAGGCTAATAATAAAACCCGTTATGTATTTCGCTTTTACGATATTTTTACGGCTAATCGGCAGCGTGACCAGAAAGTTGTGGTTATGATTCTTTATATCGATCATCGTAGCGTGACTAAGCGTAGCGAAACCCGTATAAATACCCACGAGGTGAACAGACGATGAAAGCTTTGGTATAAAAAAAACACTGAATACAGTAAGAAACATGAGACTCATCCACAGCGAGCTTTTAAAAGCGATGAAATCTTTCCGAAGCAAGTTAAGCAAGAATGCGTCCTCCCTTGGCAGTGAAATACATGATGTCTTCTAAGGTTGGCTTATCTAGAAGCGCATAATTTCCGAACAAATGCTCAGCTTCCTGCCTGTTATCTACTAAGCCCTCAAAACCAACCGTTGTCTCGCGAATCCCGATAAATTTATTGCGAATATCGGAATCAAGCAGCTCGGAGCCGCCTTTTACAATGGCGTATCTCTCGAATACCGTATCTTTCACTTCATTGAATACGAGTTTTCCGCGATTAATGAAAGCAATGTAGTCGGCAATCCGATCCAAATCGGTTGTGATGTGGGTGGAGAATATAATCGAATTTCTCTCATTCTGCATCATCTCTGTAAGTAAATCGAGCATCTCTCTGCGAAATACAGGATCAAGTCCGGAGGTAGGCTCGTCCATGATGAGGAGTTCGGCATCATGCGATAACGCAACAGCTAGGGCAAACTTCACTTTCATCCCCTTGGATAATTGTTCAAGCTTCTTCTTCGGGGACAGTTCGAATTGTTCCAGATAATTGTTAAACTTCTGTTCGTTCCATTTCTTATAGAATGGCGCGATTATCTTCTTCGTGTCACGGATCGTAAGGTGTTCATAATAGAAGCAATCATCCGATACGATGCCGATTCGCTGCTTGATTTCCACTTCTTGTGCAGGCATATCGCAGCCTAGTATCTTTACGCTCCCAGAGTCAGGGCGAATCATGCCAAGCATCATTTTGATCAAGGTGCTCTTCCCAACACCATTCGGACCTATGAGCCCGGTAATGTAGCCCTGCTTCACATCCAAAGTTACCTGATCAACTGTAAATTCTGGATATGATTTCGTTAAATTACGTATCTCGATTACATTCATGATGTGTGCTCCTCCTCGAACAATAGCTTCAAATGATCAATTACATCTTGTTGACTCATGCTTAATTCCTTGCTTTCTCGAATGATCTCTATCATTTTTTCTTCGAGTTGTTTCATACGCTGCTCCCGAATGAAATCTTGATTGGCTCCTGATACGAAAGAGCCCTTGCCCATGACAGAGTCGATTAGCTTCTCTTTCTCCAGCTCTTCATACACACGCTTAGTTGTGATGACACTGACTTGCAAATCCTTAGCCAGCTGCCTAATGGAAGGAAGAATGTCGCCTGCACGCAATTCCCCACTCAGGATACTTTGACGAATCTGGTTCAATATTTGCATGTAAATCGGATCGCTTGATGCGTTTGATATTATAATTTTCAGGTTTTATCACCTCGCTGCTGCCTCACAGTATTTAGTGTGAATATACAATATATACACTATCTACACAAGTGGGTCAAGTCCAAAATTATGCGATTATGTTAGAGGAGCAAGTTTTATTTGAGTGATTTCACACACCATTTCTTGCATCGACCGCCCCTCCCGAATCAGCCGCAAAACCAGGGAACGCCCTTATGGCAAGCTCCAGAGGAAATTAAAAATATCCGCCCATGGGGCGGATATTTTGTAAAGGGTGAATCTCCATTAAGATTGTTCTGTACAGGCTCCAAGCAGTTCTGCCACATTCCGGTTCCCCTGCTTCTCCGCTAACGCCAATGCAGTTTCCCCGTCACCAAGATGGTCACTCGCATCCGCGCCGTTTGCAAGCAGCAGCCGGATGAGTTCCACGCTATCGTCATGAAACGCGGCAGTGTGCAGACAGGTATGCCCGTTGCTGTCAAAAATGCGCGTGTCCGCTTTATGAGCAATCAGCACTCGGATGACATCCATGTTCCTCTCCCCGGCGATTGCCGCATGCAGTGCGGTATTGGACGGAATATACGGTATATTCGAATGGGAAACCGCATTGACATCCGCACCCGCCTCAATGAGTACCCTTACCGCTTCGGCATGTCCGTAATGAGCCGCATAACCAAGCAGCGTCAGCCCATCCGCATTTTCCAAATTCGCTCGCTCGGGACGGAAATCCACCAAATCCCGCAGCCGTGCTGCGTCGCCTTCCTGAGCCGCCCGGAACAGCTCGCAGGCCAGTTGATTTTCTTTCATTTCGATTATCCTCCTTCACGGGATGTTTTGTTTATGTACAAAACTATCTTAAAACGTCGAATGGAACTTCGCTTCTCCAAAATCACCTTTTTCCGCGACATGCCGATGGGGTGACCCCAAACCTTTGCGTAAACAGGCTGCTAAAGGAGCCGTGGCTTTGAAAACCGACTTCTAAGCAGATTTCGGTCACCGGCAAATCGGTCATCCGAAGCAGCCTTTTCGCTTCCTGCAGACGTTTTTCTTTCAGAACCTGATACGGAGTGACTCCAAAAAGCCGTTTAAAACTTCTGAGAAAATGATTCATCGACATGCAGGCCGCCTCCGCTGCCTCCGAAACCATAATGGGCTTGTCATAATAAGCAGAAAGATATTCAAATCCGATATACAAGCGCCGGTATAATTCCTCTCTTGTGGAGGTTTTGACGGTTTGCAGCTTAGCCATTTCCCGCTTGACCTGGTGATGCTCCTGAAGCAAAACGTATGCCAGTTCATGCAGTTGTTCTTCCATGCGTGGAGGATCAAAAATTTGTTTTACCGAGTCCATACGCATTTGCTCCAACATTTGTGAAAAACTCGGTACCATACCATATGTTTTCGACACAAAGTCAATTTCCCGGTTATCCGCCAAAAAGGGCTCGTCCAAAAGTTCATTCTCCGGTTGCACCAAACTCCGCCAAATCCCTTCCGCCATCCCCTTCGGAAAAAACACGCAAAACGACTCAACGGGTTGATTCGATTCAATAGAAATGCTGTACTCCTGGCCCTGATTAAGCAATAAGTACCTATTGTCCCTGGCAGCAAAATGCCCGTGTCCGGACTGGTATAAGGCTCTGCCATTCCGAAAGGTTTTGATGGAAAGGTTCCCTGTTCCCTTCCAGTAATATTCGCAGCTTTGCTCATGTAGTACTGGAGAAGGCATCCGGGTCCGGGTTAGCTGTTGGTCCAAGTTCATATCGTCTACATCCTTTACTTCTATAAATGCTCTGCCTGAAGCTGTTTCAGCATTTGATCCGCCCGCCTTGCGCTTTCGATTGTCCATGGCGGCGATTTCGGGTGATCGGAGATTTCTTCTGTCGTCATCCAATACACAGCTTCGACTTCATTTTCACTTTTTCTATAGGGCGTACCCTGAGCGTATTCGCAAAGAAACACCACATTGATGACGGGAATGCCTTCTTCGGTCATAAAAGAAGAGCTGTAGACAAAATGCAGCTTTTCCTGGATCTCAATGCCGACTTCCTCAAAAATTTCTCTCCTTACGGTCCGCTCCAGAATATCCTGGGAAAACCCCTCATTCTCAACCGTTCCACCCACAAAAGCCAAAGTGCCGGCAGCATGCTCTTCCTCCACTCCACGTTCAATAACCAGCCACTTACTGCCTTTTACAACCGCTCCCTCTACATTAATCGCAAACACTTCCAACCCCTCCATATTCAGTATGTGCTATGCAAATATATACGCCTTCCTAACCATAAATCCTGCTCGCAAAATGAAAATAACCGGCCAACAGCCGGTTACTTTCAGGAGGTACTTATTCATATTCCATTAGAAAAATACGATTGTGTTTACTTTGGTCCTTGTTACCCAACAATCTTAAGTTGAGCTGTATTCCCTCATTTTAGCTCGGATGTATCTGAGCAAAAGCCTGATCGGTAAACCAGCGATGTTTCTCCCGCATTTGTCTTTCAGTGTCCGCTTCAAGCCCCCAATCAGACAGGCTCGAAGCAGGCTTCAGCACCGCATAGAGATCCCAATAGGAAAGCTTCGTAAAGTCCAAATCTGAATTACGTAGTTGGTACTGATATGTAAATTGAAGCATGGCAGCCACGCCATAGGCCCATAACATTTCAAGTCTGCTGTTCGCCAGATCGTATAAAGGATCTCCTTGCGCCGCATCTTCCCAATCGATCACGGCAGCAATACAGCCGTCTTTCCACATGATGTTCCCCGGCCAAAAGTCGCCATGCAGCAACACATCTCTGTTCATTTGGGGCAGCGGCCAAACGGATTCCAGAACGATCCTGATCCGTCCCTCGCTTAATGAGTTGTCCATTTGCTCAGGCCGCTTTTCCAACTTGGCGCTGCACAGATCAATCTGCTGCGGGAGAAAATGCAGTGAACGTTCCTCTCGATCCACATGGTGGATATCTGTTAAGACAGCTGCCAGCTGTGTCATGGCATTGGGAACATCCGTCAGCGAAATATTCGAAATCCCTTCTACGAAATTCGTCACGATAAAGGGCGTGTAATCAGAATCTTCGGAATCATAGACCACATATGGAGCCGAAGCAGGAAGCCCTGCTTCCTTCAACGCTTGCAGCAGCAAAAACTCATCCCGCGCAATATACGGATTTCTGCTTCGATCAGCCTTGCCATGTTGACGCACGACCAACTTAGCTAAGCTGCCGTCCGACTTTTCGATCTGAAGCGCGGTCACCTGAGCGGAAACCCCGCCTTTAAGCTCCCATGCCCGCAGCAGCTTCGCTCCGGGATCTATTTTCCAGATCGCCTGTTCCCAATGCTTATACATCACCAATCACCCCAGATTGTTCGTGATTTGCTCCACTACATGCAGCTTTAATTCCTTCGAACGGCCCGCAATCTCCGCTCCCGTTTCCTCGAACGAGCTTCTCACACTAGCGTCTTTAATGCTGCCAAGGTTGATCTCAACTGTAATCCATGCCGATTGCACGGCCGCATCCAGCATAATGAGCGCAATACCCAGATCCGAAATGACGTTTTTGTTGGCTTGTTCGGTAATCGCCGCAAGCGCGGTCATGATCTCAAGACTTCGCTTCATCAGACTTAGCGGTACGGAAGCTGCTTGAACCGCAGCCTGCTGTAGGGCGGTGGAGCGGGCTTGCTTTTGTTCCTCCGAAGCTTTCGGCAGCCCCAAAGCAGCCATATACCCGCTAAAAGATTCCATATCCCTCTTCAGGAAGAATTCGGCTTCTACCATGGCAGACTGCATAAGCTTCACAATATCCGCCATTTTCTCCCGCACATGTTCGAATTTCGGCCCAGTTGTAATATTCGCCACCATGGAACCCATGGAAGCTCCGAGCGCGGCTGATAAAGCAGCGATACTTCCTCCACCCGGTGTAGGCGAACTTGAAGCTGCCGCCTGCAAGAACTGACGGATCGATTGATCGAAAATTTTCGTTTCACCATTAGGGTTCTGCCCGGACGACTGCTGCAGACGGATCGCCAGCATCAGATTCTCGAACAACATAACGGTCGTCAGCGTCCCCACACCACCCGGCACGGGCGTAACCGCTTTGGCAGCCTCTGCCGCTTCGGGAACGACATCGCCCGTAATTCCGGTCGCTGTCTCGTTAATGCCTGCGTCAATGACAACAAGTTCCGGATGCATCATATCTGCGGTGATCAGCCCAGCGTGACCAACTGCGGCCATCAGAAAATCAGCTTGAGCGATATGATCCGCCAAATTTTGCGTGTGGGAATGGCAGACGGTTACCGTCGCGTTTTCGCGAAGAAGCAGCTGCATCAACGGTCTCCCCACCGTTTCGCCACGTCCCACCAAAACCACCCGTTTCCCTTTTAACGCAAACCCAAAATGCTTTGCAATTCGGATACAGGCCTGCGGCGTCGCCGGGTAAATGCCGGTGCCTCCCGTCATGCAGGCGAGCTTATTCGCTGAGGAAATACCATCAACGTCTTTTTCCGGCGCAATCGCATCTGAACATTTTTGCACACTAATATGTTTGGGGAGCGGAAGCTCCAGCATAATGCCGTGTACCTGCGAATCACGGTTCAAACGCTCGATTTCTCCAAGCAGACGCTGCTCCGTAACTTCGGGTTCAAACGTGATCAAATCAAAAATGATTCCCAGTTGATCAATGTCATTAAGATAAGGCGCAAGACCAAATATCAAGAAAAGAGCAGGCTATCAAAAAGATAGCCCGCTCTTTTTTTGGCTCAATACTGAAATTAGTTCTTGACATTATGCGAGGTGACCCGC
>JAIRVF010000121.1 GCA_031254035.1 Paenibacillus sp. | reverse complement strand
CGCGAACTTGAAGATGCGGGAATCGAAACGATTTCCTGCGACTTATTAAATGATGATGAACTCAAGCAGCTGCCCCATGCAGACAACATTATTTATATGGCAGGCAATAAATTCGGGACGACAGGGCGTGAGTATTTCACTTGGGGCATGAATACTTATTTGCCGGGCAGAGTGTCGGAGAAGTACAAGGACTCCCGGATTGTTGTATTTTCATCTGGCAACATCTACCCTGTTATGCCTGTTGGCAGTGGCGGAGCTAGCGAGTCGATCGTTCCCGAGCCACTTGGAGAATATGCGCAATCAACGTTGGGACGCGAGCGTATTTTTGAATACCACTCCCACAAAAATGGAACACCGATGCTATTCTATCGTTTGAATTACGCGATTGATATGCGTTATGGCGTACTGCTCGAAATTGCCAAAGCCGTCAATGAAGGGCGTGCGATTGACTTGACGATGGGCCATGCTAACGTGATTTGGCAGGGTGACGCCAATCAGATGGCGCTGCGCTGTCTGACGGAATGTACAAATCCGCCAAGCATCATGAACATTACGGGTCCTGAAACGATGTCGATCCGCTGGGCTGCCGAAGAATTCGCCAAGCGGCTTGGCAAAGAAGCCTTGTTCGAAGGCACGGAATCGGAGGTAGCACTGCTGAATAATGCGTCGAAGTCACATCAGCGTTTCGGTTATCCTTCGGTCTCTTTGCTCCAGATGATCGATTGGCTTGCGGAATGGGTTCAAGTTGGCGGGGCAACGTGGAATAAACCGACTCATTTCCAGGAAAGAAAGGGGAAGTTCTAATGGCTGCTACAACGCTTTCGCCTGAACTGTCCCAAGCGCTGCATGAAGGGCTGGTCATACCGGCTCACCCGCTCGCACTGGATGCGAACCGCCAATTGGATGAGCGGCATCAAAGAGCGTTAACCCAGTATTATGTTGCTTCAGGAGCAGGTGGCATCGCAATTGGCGTTCATTCTACACAATTCGAAATCCGTGATGAACCCTACAATTTATATGAGCCCGTACTACGTATGGCGGCTGAAGAGGTTGCAAAAGCAAATATAAATCGCCCATTTATTAAAGTAGCTGGCATTTGCGGGCCAACAGACCAGGCCATTCGCGAAACAAAGTTCGCCCAATCCCTAGGGTATGATGCGGCTCTACTAAGTATGGGAGGCCTTGTCGACTGGAGCGAACATGACATACTGGAAAGAACGAAGCAAATCGCGGCCATTATGCCCGTGATCGGATTCTACTTGCAGCCGTCCGTAGGCGGCCGGATTTTCAGTTTTGATTTCTGGCTCAAATTCGCGGAAATTCCCAACGTTGTCGCGATCAAGATGGCGCCTTTCAATCGCTATCAGACGATCGATGTCACCCGTGCGGTGTGTTATTCAAGCAGATGCGACGAAATCGCGCTGTATACCGGAAATGATGATAATATCATCAACGATCTGCTGACGACATATCGCTTTGATATAGGCGGCGAAACGGTAGAAAAGCAAATTGTCGGAGGGCTGCTGGGGCATTGGGCGGTTTGGACACAAAAAGCCGTTGAACTGCTGGAGGAGATAAAATATGCCCGCGCAAACGGTGAAATAGCAAAAGAATGGCTGACGAGAAACGTGCAGGTGACGGATTCGAATGCCGCATTTTTTGATCCAACCCATCATTTCGCTGGCTGCATCCCGGGCATTCATGAAGTACTTCGCCGCCAAGGTTTGCTGCAGGGCATATGGTGCCTGAATCCGAATGAAACCTTGTCTCCGGGACAAATGGAAGAACTCGATCGTGTATACCGAGCGTACCCGCATCTGAATGATGATGCATTTGTATCTGCGCATCTTGCAGAGTGGTTGCGTGACGAATAAAACAGTCCTACTCTAGACTGGTCGTAACAAGGCATTATAAACATCTCATTCATAGAAAAGCAGCGCCCCTTTCCCGGTTATTCAACCAGAGAAGGGGCTCCTTATTATATTTGCAGAGCTGCTCAGATGCAGCCATTTGTCTCCAAATTTCTAACGAAACGTGGTATCACTATTTGTGCCAAAAAAGGCATTTGAAAATTCTAACGAAACTGGATATCGCTTTTAAGCTAATAAGTGGCTTTATGCCTGGAATTATCTCAAATAACGCTTTGTAGTTTCGTTAGATTTGATTTGCCCTTGTTTTTGATGTAATAGCGATCTGTAGTTTCGTTAAAGAACTATACAGCAGCTTGGGGCTTTATGCGAAGGTAGCGGAGGAAACGGAATTGATCTGAAGAAGCGATAGCGGTCGCCTAAGAGCTTTTCGAAGAAAAGCTAGCATCGGAAGCATACGCTGTCTCCAAATTTCTACCTTTATTAAAGGATATAATCAAGAAATTTGGAGACAACAGCGATCGGAAGAACGATCCGGGGCCGCAGCGGTCAACCCGCTCAATTTTGTCCCTATTTCATGGACTCTAGCGATTTCAATACAACTAGCGCAATATCGCTGATATCAATGACTCCATCTCCATTCAAGTCCATCATTCGATTGCTGTCGTCAAGCTTCTTGCCCAATTGCTTGGCAATGAGCGCGATATCCTGAGCGTCTACTTTATGATCTTTGTTAAAATCCTCCGCATCGTATCCAAGCTGGATGCCAAGCTTCACATCTTTCGAGAGCATGTAGGACAGCTTGGTCAGATCTCCATTTTTGTCGGTAAAAAAGGACTGTTTGGTAAGCACCACTTCCGCTGGATCGCCAAATTGCTTCGCCTTCATAGTTATATGCGCGATATCCACGTTGCCGCCTAGCGCCCGATCTCCTAACTGGGTACCAATGATGTTGATTTTACCCTTCGCGCCGTCTTGGTTCCAACCCAGGTAAGCTGTAGATGCGGAACCGAACCCGTCTGCCATTCGAACATCCACCACTTCGAACAGGGCCGGATCAAATGCCAATGCTGCCTGCACCGCATACAAGTCGGTAACATCCTTGGCCTGCAAGATCACGTCAAACGTATCTCCCACGGACACTTCGCCCGCAGCTTTCAATTGCAGCTCGCCCGAAGACTGCCCTTCAAAAGTCACTTGGTCATAATATCCGATCATCATGTTCCACGCCGAGGAATACAGGGAAATTCGCGCGAATGCCGCTTGGTCTGGAGCAGCGCCGGTCGCTGAAATGTCGATCCATTCCTTTTGCGACATGCCTTTAATCGTCGTGCCTGCTACCGAGCCAATCCGGGTACCGGATGTATCATAAAAATATAAAACGATGCCGGAATCATCCGTTCTCGAACCTTCAATCAATCCCTGCTCAATATAAAGCTTCGCCGAAGCCGTATATTCACCGCCATGGATGACCGGGATCGGATCGCTAAGATAGCTGCCGATTCCTTTATTGCTTTGTGATTTATCAATTATCTTCAAGCTTTGCCCCTGTTCTCCACAAAAGCTCTGTTCCTTTGAAAGGCTATACTCAACTTCTGCTCCTACTTCCGCGCTGCTCCAGCCCGGGATGGTTCCATCCGCATTTAGCGGTTCCTCGAAGCAGCCATTTCGCACAACCGTCTTTACGCTATCAGACTCGGAAATCGGGATCATCATCAAATTCGTTTTATCCGTATAATAAATTTGTTCATGCCCATCCGCGTCCTTGGCGAGCGTCATGAAGCTCATTTCAAAGTTGCTTGGAGTTAGCGAGCGATGCTCCAACGTAGCTGGATCTACAACCGTCATCCGGTTTGCCAGACCGATATAGAGAAGACCATCCTCACCCCAGCGGGAATAATATGGACGCCACATTCCGTAATCCTTCACATCGGAATAAATGTTCTTTTGCTTCACGACCGAAAGATCATCCGGATTCAATGCAAAAAGTATACCGTCAACACCGCCCCACAACAACCCGTCTGGACCAAAAGTAAGGCCGCTGATCATCCGATGATTGCCAAGTCCAGTCAGCGATGTAAGCTGCGTATGCATCGTCATTTTCTTTTTCGCAATATCCCAAACAAACACTTCCGGGTTATTCGTCGGCATCGTTGTATTTAATCCGCCGGATTTGGTGGTTGAACCATAAATTTTGCCGTCCTTATAAGCAAGGCCTACAATGCTGTGATCCGGGATGATATTGCGGTAAACCTGCTTTTCCCCGCTCGCCAAATCGTAAATCGTTAATGCTCCGCCCAATAGCCCATAGTCCGGAATCGTGCCGATCAGCAGCTTTCCGTCCGCATACTCCATCTTATAGGGCCTATCTTGACCTGATCCAATCTGGAACAACTGCTTAGGCTCGCTCATTTTTCCGCCGGAAATATCAGCCTCAAAAATGTACCCGCCAGGATATATCCCGTAATAAACCTTGTTACCGGCAGATACGATCCCTTCCGCTTGCCCTAACAAGAAGTTGGATGATTCACGAGTTGCCGGATCAAACACACCGCCGACACCGCCGGGATAAGCGGACATATACAGTCGTCCGTCCGTTCCCCGCTCCATATTATGAATCGGAAGCGGTCCGCCTTTGGCGGCAACGCCCGGCAAATCTTTGCGCAATCCTTTCTTCACATCCAGCGCCGACAATTTGCCATTGGCCTGGATCGTCACGATCGTGCGATCAGGGGTTAGTTCCGGATCCTTCATATCAATCCATGCTGCCCCGCGCAAGGAAGTAGCAAAGCTGATTCCGGTATTTCTCGTATCCAGCGTCGCCAAATCAACCTCCAATATGCCTCCGTGAGCAGGCACATACGCTTTGCCGTCCGCAACAGGGATTTGGTTATAGCTCATCACTCCCTTACCGCTTACTGGATCAACGCCTATATATTTATCTTCCCACTTCTGTTCTTGCAGATTGTAGTACACCATGATCAAACCTGCGTCTCCGCTTGCTTTGACGAATAGATATTTATCCACTACAGCCATATCATAGGCAAATTCCAGCTTTTCATGTTCTATGCCAAGAATGCCTGGTACTTCGTCGGAGATGACTTTCGAGGCTCCCGTCTTCACGTTTACCTTCACGACTTCGAACGGAAGCGCCATGCCAGCATAAATGTAACCATCAACGTAAGCCATGGAGCGTATATAGTTGTGGTTAGCGAGCAAGCTTCCGTAATCCTTTAATTCTTTGGTCTTCGGATTATATTGGAACAGCCTCCCATGATCATAGGTGCCGATGTAGACATTGCCTTCCGGATCGGTCGTCATGGACCACACTGATTTCTCGCTTCCGATGACCTTGAGTTTCTGAACGGTCTTGGTAGCCGGCGAGTAGCTCCACAGCTCTCCCGTAGCTGATGCCGTATTGACACCAATATAAACGGTACCGTCGGGAGCAATGACATGTCTCCACGATTGGGCGACTCCTTCAAGCTCAAAAGTACGGATCGGCGCGTTATTTTTCACATCAATCACGTTAAATACGGCCGGAGTGGTCGATGCTGTCGTGTACAGCACATCCTTTCCGTCTTCCTTTCCCATCACGCCGTCATTGATCGATACGGTACGGATCGGAAACCCAAGATTTACGGGCGTTCCAAACTTTAATTTCGACAATTTGCTCTCCTTATCCGAGGCTGCCTGCGCCCCCATCGGCAATAGCAAACTCAGCCCGAGCGCCAAGATAAGCGCCAAAGTGATTGAACGGTTCCTCATACCGCGTAGTCTCATAGAGCATGCCCTCCTTCATCCTAATTCAGCAGCTTCGACAGGATCGCGCTACTCAGCGCCTCGACATCCGCTTGATCAATTCTCCCATCATTGTTGATATCATATTTCCAGTTGTCCCCCGTCGCCATTTGACCGACCATTTTGGCCACAGCCATCACATCAAACAGATCAATTTTTCCGTCGCCGTTCACATCCAGAGATGCTTTGCGGATCTGGGTGCTAGCCCGTTCATCGGATGTACCAATATATATCTTGTTGTTCTGAACTCCCTCTGAATCCTGTACCCCGGAGCCAGTAAGCAGCGTAACATCAACCCGATCTGGCTCACCCAATACTTTAAAGGTGACATTTAATATCTGTTTATCATCATTGACGGTGGAACCAGCCATTTTGGATACCTCGAATTTCAGAACCCCCGCTTCATTACTCCAATCCAGGTTTGCTTCCCCGCCTGCATTAAAATCACTTGCGACGGCTACATTCGCAACCTCAAGCATCGCCGGATCATAACGCAAGCTGCCAAATGCCTTCTGCACATCCTGGCCTCGGCTAAGCATAACCTTGGCTTCAAGCTGCTGGCTGCCTGAAATGCCCGCAGGCATTTGCAGATGTATGGTACCTGGCGCTTTCTCTTCTTGCGGTGAGGTTAAGGTGAAATCATCATAAAAAGCACCTGACTCCGCAGTAAAGTAGTTAGAAATAGAAGCTGCTATTCTGGCATTTACAGCAGTGGCCGGAGCAATACCCGTTACCGTGACCCGCGTCCACGACCCAACGGTTCTTAAATGAACGATGCTCTCACCATCCTTATCTGCATTGATCTGATTCCCGGCTGCATCATAGAAACGAAGCACCAAGCTTGCTCCGGCCGCATTCCCTGCATTCGGGGCAATATACATCACGGCCGACCCATTATACGTATAACCCGGCGTTACAAGGCGCGGATCGCTTTGCAAATAAATCGGAAATGTATTCGATTTGTCTACCAGTTTCAGGCTGGAAGTGCCATAATATCGCATGTCCTGCGTTATTTCATGAGAAGTTCCATCATTCGGAGCAAAAAACATGCTCCAGCCCGGGATGGTTCCATCCGCATTCGGCGGTTCTTCAAACCCGTTATTGAAGAGCGGTTCAACGTGATGAACTTCTTGCGCGACGGGTTGCCCCGCCCCGGCTGGATCAAGAAGCGGATCCTTTTCTTTCCCTTCCGGGATCAAGGAGCCATCCGCCGGATCGTTGCCTTTGTCATCGGACGGCACATCAACGGAGCCATCGCCGGGCCCGCCACCATTACCGGATCCGTCATCCGACCCATCAGCGGGTACACCAAGCTGCTGATCGGCTGGATCACTTCCCTGTCCGTTTGATGAATCTGCACTTGCCACGGAAGCCTCGGCGGTCCCGGTAACAAACATTAACGGCTGCAAGGCGAGCAGAAGTGCCAACGCGGCGATTTTCCCCATTCTCCATGTTCTCTTCAATCCGGAATTCAACATAAGCAACCCCCCTTATTTCGAATGCTGAAGCATTTTCCAAATGAACACGGCCGTATCCGCACGATTTGAAGACTGTTTCGGCATAAACAGGTTTTCACCCGTACCCGAGATGATCTTCATTTCTTTTGCCAGGTTTACCGATGATGTAGCCCAAGAACTAATCGCCTGTTGATCGGCAAACGGCTTGGCTGAAGCCTGCGCATTGCCATCCGGAACTTGGCCTTGGGCTTGTAATGCATTCATCATCATGACGACCATCTGCTCACGGGTCACTGGATCATTCGGTCTGAATGTGCCATCATCATAACCTTTGATGATTTGAAGCTGATGCATTGTTTTTACGTCTTCGTAATACCAATCGCCCTTTCTAACGTCCGAATACGCAGCCTCTTCCTTACGATCCGTCACAATCCGATCCAAGGAAAGCGCCCTCATGATCATGGAGGAAAATTCCCCGCGAGTCACTGATTTGCCCGGTGAAAATAACGTCTCTGAAGCCCCTTTCACGATATGCTTCGCGGTCAAAACCTCAATCGCATATCGAGCTTCCGGATAAATGCCGGAGATATCTCCATACGACTTGGTGTATTCCATCACACGGTAAGTCCCGGCCTGCTTTACAACCACCACGAATTCCCCCGCCTGCGCCTCATGGTCGGCTTCCCTGACATATTCCCAAGCAGACGTATTCGCGTTATAGCGATATACAGCCAGTTTGTTGGCATCACGTCCGCCCAGCGCATATTCCATCACCGCATTGAGCTCGATCTTATTGATTTCCGCAGTGCTCATCTTCCATTGAGACAGGGATGCTTTTAGACCCGCCAAAAGCGCATTCCGTTTGCTCACATCCTCTGGTGCTATCACATAGGTATCCGCGCCCTCTTTGTTTACAGGGATAGAAGATAATTTTTCAAGGATGGATAACGCCGCCTTCTGCATAACCTCCTTGTCCGCTGAAGCCGGTTCCGATTTCAACCCGTTTAGCAAGGTTTGCAACATCTCCGCGGCACGTACCGGGTCCTTTTCCTTCAAAACGGCATCCATATTCAGAACCGATTCCTTGCTCGAACTAGGCGAATTATTGGTTCCTGTCTGCCCGCTCATGCTGCCCGATCCTGAACCTGACCCTGAACCTGACCCCGATCCCGGAGACGGATTTCGGTCATCCTGCTTCGAAATTTTAAACGTTATGGCTTCGCCAACTCCAGATGTAAGCACTTTCAAATCTTTGTAACCTTGCCCATTAGCAACTCTTTCACTGGTCACGACTTTCACATGCCGAATCTCGACTGCGGCCTGTTTTTCCTGCAGCGCCTTAAACGTAATTTCAGCCAGGCGAACAGATGCCTGCGGATTTCCTTGCAGCTGTTTTCTCAGCACAGGGATATAAAGCTTTCCCTCGTTGGCATCATTTGTGTAAGCGCCAAAAGTATCGTACCCGTCACCGGCCTTCACATCCAGCATCCGCAATGCCTGGGGGTCATACGTTAACGAAACCTCAATTCCAAATAGATCATTGAAATTTCCCCCACTCACCTGCACTTTGAACGTGTCACCAACTTGAACGCTGTTTGAAGAACTGCCGAGAGTAACCCGGGGCCCCTCCGCCGCCTTGGCGTCCATACTTCCGAAGGTGAAAAGCGTCCCGCTGAACAGGATCAGACAAAGGGCGAACATCATTTTTTTCATCCTGATCTCTCCTTTCTGCGGATCAAACTTTTAAAATCGATCCATAAGATAAAACACGAAGTTTTGCTTGGGAAAAAGAACCTCAAGCACAGGAAAACGCAGCGTTTCCGCATCAGAGCTTCCATATCCGTGCAGCAGCAAACTTACAAACTGCTTTTGGGTTAAGCCAATATGCAAGTATTCAGCACCTTCGCGTGGATTCGGTTCGACGGTAACTTCCCCGTTTGAATAATGGAAAAATGCCTTTTTTCCATCATATTCCCATTCGATCTCAAGGGATGCGCCCGCAAACTCGCCGCTGTTTTGCAGCCTTCTGCGGAAAACAGGAGCCAGCTTGGTCAGTAAAGGCTGGAATCTGATGATTTTCCACATCATATAAGGCAATGTCTTCTGCAAAGCTCCCCACGAGGAGAGGTTTTTGATCAAAACATGATCGCCCGGAAGGTTAACCAAAATGCGCTCCGCTTCCGGTCGCTGCTTGGAGAGTGCATGAAATAAAGGGATTACCGCCTGCTCCTCGCCCTTGGCATAACATAGTTCATCTAAATAAGCCTCCCCGTCCGCCGCTGTCTCGGAGATATGGCCATAAGCCACAACAACTCCGTTTCGTACCGCCAGCAGACAGGAAGAAGCCTGCCATTTCGGCCAATTCAAACGGTCGTTCCAATGGCCCCGCGCCCTATTGACTGTACCGGTTACGCTTGAATTAAATTGTTCATAAATGCCGGAAATGACTTCCGTATAGGACGGATCAAACGGAATAAAATCATACTCCGAGCTGGTTTCGACCATGCTGTCTGCCCTGCTCATTTCATACATCGTTTCCGGTACGGTACTCCAACCCACTTTCTCATAAAATGGATTGATGACAGCAAACAACAAGGAAAGATCATATTCTTGCTGCTCCATCCATGCGCTGATACGGTGTAATATTTGGATGCAATGCCCTTGCCCGCGGAACGCGGGAACCGTCGCCACACTCCCAATCCCCCCAATTTTTAACGCCACATCCTCAATGCGGCTGGCGAAAGGGAAGACTTGAATCGTTGAGGCGATATCTCCCTGCTGCATGGCGATCCAGGTGGTAGATAATTCGTAAGCCGAATCATGATCCAAACGCTTTTGGAAAAAATCCCTTCCATCGGGAAATACATCTCCCAAAATATCGTAAACGGCTTCCAGTTCCGCACGGTTTGCGATATGGCGAATTTCTGGCTGATGGTTTGTCATGAATCGATTCCTTCCCCTCCGCTACCTTCGCTTTTTTTGTTAAGCACTGATCCCGATGTTGAGCCAATTTTCTAGCTCAATATTTAAAGACGGTCCCAATCGTTTCCGTTGGTCTTCTATAATTTTCGTAGGCTTCTACAGCCTCATCAAATGAATATACGTTCGTGATCAATTTCTTGATAGAGATACGCCCTTCTGCTAGTAAACGGATATATTCCTCTACATTTCGGCCTTCCGTCCAGCGGACATAACCAACCGGATAATCCCGGTTTTCCCGCTCATAACTAGCATCATACCGGCCTGGGCCGCCTGCGCGCGATATAAGCACCTGCGCTTCTTTTCCAAACATCAGCTCCCTGGAAAACTCGGCCGTCAAATCGCCGACAATGACGATTTTTCCGCGATCACGAATCCAGCCCAGCGAACTGTTGATAAGCTGCCCCCCAGGGCCACTCGCGCAGTGCAATACCGCATCCGCCCCGAAACGTCCTACTGCATCGAGAAGCCGCTCTTCCATTTCAGCCTGGCTCTGATATACATGAGCTAGTCCGCGCTCCTGCAGCATGGCAACACGGTCGCCCCTTACATCCAAACCTACGGTTCTGTAAGCAGCCGCTTGAGCGATCTGCGCGATAAGGTTGCCAAGGATACCAAGCCCAACAACGAGCACCGACTCCCCAAACCGCAAATCCGCCATGCGGAGCGCATGAATGGCAATTGCCCCGAGACCGGCAAAAGCAGCCTCCTTCGGGTCAACATGATCGGGAACGGCAGCAACCAAATTCGCCGGAACCGCCAGCCATTCCGCATGATGCACATATGGCGCGCCATAACATGCCACAAGCTGCCCCGCCTTAATATGGGTGACGCCTTCTCCGACCTGCTCGACAATACCCACCGCATTGTAGCCAAGCGTAACGGGCTCAGCGGACGCCTGCCTGACAAAAATCATTTCCGTGCCGGGGCTGATGGCTGAATATGTCGTCCGAACGAGCACATGACCTTTCAACAACTCCGGTTTTTCCCGCTCCGCGATAATAATATTTCCTTTTTGTGTCGTAATTGTCTTCATCTCGTCGTTCACTCCAAATTATTCATTTGCATGCTGTTTTCGATATTCACTTGGAGAAATGCCAACATACTTTTTGAAGGTCGTCGTAAAGGTCGAGGAGTTCAAATATCCCGTTTTCTCCCCGATTTCGCCGATTGATAAGGTGCTGTCCTTCAACAATTCCTTGGCATGCGACAACCTCACCTTATTGAGATACTCGACATAATTGATGCCAAACGTCTTTTTAAAATAACTCGAAAAATATTTCGGCGAGGTTTCCACGATCTCCGCAATATGATCCAAATATAAATTTTCCATATAATGCAGTTCGATGTACTGTGAAATAAACCCGGGATTTAGCTTATTCGTTTCCTCCGGTTTGCTGTACTTCGCAATATGTTTAGCTGCTTCGATCAGCGCATGCTCGATTTCCATATAATCATGAGCGCTATCGATTTTTTGCAAAAACCGCTGCTCCAGCTTATACATTTCATCATCTTGGTTGGCAGTAGGATTTACGTTTCTCAGTATGTACAGGAACATGGTTTTGGCGATATGCGCCATTTGGTGCTGGTGGACATTACGGCTGGCGTTTTTCTGTAGCGTCTCCGAAATGATCTCCTTGCCTTCATGCAGCTTGCCGTTTGATAGATAGTTAGAAAGCTTCTCGATTTTGTCAAAAGGGAAATACATGCTCCATCCGTAATGAATCTTCTCTGCATCAAGCACATGGGACGTTTCATTCACGGCCCTGTACAACAAGCCATTCATGGCGCTGCGGTAGGCCAACTTATAATTTTTCAGCTCAGCAGCATATAGCTCGCTTACGCTCGCCCACACGGAATAAGCCGACAAGCTTTCCTGCTCGAGACCCGCAAACAGCCCTTTCAATCCCTTTAGCAAAATAGCGCGGTCCTTCGGCTGCCCCATGCCAATAAGCGCAACAAAATGCATGCTTTTGTCATAAAACACCTGGACATCATTATGATCCTTCCGCAAAGCCGTATCCAATACCGCTGCAATTACCTCTACCGGCATTGGTGCCTGCTCCTTATCCTTCAAATCCAAATGAACCATCATCAGGACAAAATATTTCCCTCGCACCAAATCGCTATAGCTAGGCTGCAATCCATGCTGCGGATCGAAAACGTATTCATCAACAGCCTGCAAAAATACACTTCTACGCGCTTCCGACTCTGCATTTTTTAATTGCTGCTTGGCCTTGTCGAGTTCCATCTGCATTTTTACAACACCGCTTAAAATTTTCCGAAAATCATTCCCTCTGCTGCTGCCACCACCAAGCTGGTGAATAATTTTTTTGACCGGTCTGTTCAAATAAATGCTAAGAAGAACGGATAACAGAATCGCGCAGATAATGGCTGATATCATAATCATCTCGTTGGCTTTGATGACGGAATTGATATTCTGGAATTGGTACGGAACTTTATTGATATAAACAAAATCGTTCAAATCCGACTTATAAAAGTTATATTGATAATCTTCTTTCTTTAAGGAGGCCTCCTGCGACGAATTGAAATAGACCTCGTCCAGCACTCCAGATAGATTGGTGCTTGAGTCTGTACTAAGAATGACACTGCGATCCTGATCGAGTACGATCAGTGAACCGCCCGGAATCATCAGTTTCTGGTTCACATGCTTCAATAAAGCTGCCTCATCAATTAAGATGATAATATTTTTGTTCGAGATGCGGATCTTGTTGCCGCCAATGGCGACCATCAGCTTTTTCCTTTGCCAGGAGGAGTTCGTTGCAACTTTAAAATATTGGCCAGGCAACATCTTAAACGTATTTTCCCCCTTCGTGTACGTCCGCCAATAGCTCTCGTTATACAAATCATGCTTGTATTTATTTTGGAACAAATCTTTGAGGCTACTTGTACCGAGTGAGGTGATAGCAAGATCATAGTCATCGTAAAATACGATCACTTCTTCTATAAAATCCACCGAAGAGACGAGCGTAGCAATGCTATCCTGCATCGTGTACACCTTTACCATATCAATACGCCCGTCTTCTTCCGATTCCAGACTGTTATAGGGAAGTCCATGAATGGAATGGATTATGTTATTGATCGAACGGAAACTGTCGTCAAAGGATTGAATCGTTGTCTTAACCGCAAGATTGTTGTTTTGTGCGACTTTGTCATAAACACCTGAGATGGAGTTTTTATATACAAAATAATTGGATATATACATGATTCCGATGACTAAGAGTAACGAACCAAAGATCTGTACGATACCCAAATTCGTAAAAAAACGCTTCAAGTTATAGTCATCCTTTCTCACTGTTGGTTATCCAATCATTATACATAACTCATCCCTTCTCGGAACCCAACATGACGCCCTTTGCAAAATATTTCTGAACAAATGGGTAGATCATTAAAACAGGTATCATCGACAGCACGATCGTTGCATTTTTCTTCGCCTGTGGGGCAAGTGCTGCCGCGTCGACCAAGTTTTTGCCGCTGCCTTCATCAAATATGAGCATATCCCTAAGCACGACCTGTAGCGGATACATGCTGGAATCGTTCAAATAAATCATCGGGAGGAAAAAGCTGTTCCAGTGTCCCATGAAATAAAAGAGCCCGATCGATGCCAACGCCGGTTTAGACAGCGGAATCAAAATTTGGAACAAGATCCGGTATTCTGAAGCACCGTCAATCACCGCTGCCTCCCGAACCTGCGAGGACATATTTTCATAGAAGCTTTTGAGAATGATGAGTTCCATCGTCCAAATCGCATTCGGGATAACCAGCGCCCATACCGTATCCGTAAGTCCAAGCCCTTGCACGATCAGATAGTTTGGAATGATGCCTGGATTGAGGAACATCGTTAAAACAATGCCAAACATCCAATATTTGCGCCATATGAAGTCAGGACGGGACAATGGATAAGCTGCGATTGAAGTTAAAAGCAGGTTGACGAAGGTTCCGAATGCCGTATAAAAGATCGTGTTTAGATACGCTCTAGGTATCTTTTGGTCCTTCAAAACCTCGATGTAGGCGTCAAAGTTAATGCCCTTGGGAAACAAGGTCACTTTCCCCTGTACCACCGAAGCCGTGTCGCTTATAGATATCGAAAAAATATAAACAATCGGATAAACCGTAATTAATGCAATGCAGCATAGGAGCAGACCATTGATGATCCCGAATAGATTGGCTTTTGATTCTCCTACCATAGCCCTTTACCTCCAGCTTTTTTGCTTATGAAGTTTGCTGACAGCAGCATGGTCATCGCAACCAAGGCTTCAAACATGCCAACAGCGGCAGCATAGCTATAGTTCGATTCAATCAATCCTTTCCTGTACACATAAGTGGAGAATACATCCGCCACATCATATGTCGTCGGAGTATATAGCAGCAATACCTTCTCATATCCAATTCGAATCATGCTGCCTGTTTTCAAAATGAACATGATCAGGATCGTCGGCATCAGGCTTGGAATCGTAATATGCCACAAGCTTTTTAATCTGCTGCATCCATCCACTCTGGCCGCTTCATACAACGTTGGATTAATACCGGCGATCGCGGCTAGATAAATGATGGCTTCATAACCCATGGTTGCCCAAATATCCGACGAGACATAGATGGTTCGGAACCACTCTGGCATAATCAGAAAATAAATCTTCTCAAATCCGAGCGCGGCAATCAGCTTGTTGATCAAGCCGGTGCCTGGAGACAAAAAGTCAATGACCATGCTGCATATAATGACGACCGACAAAAACGCCGGCAAATAAGTAAGCGTCTGAATGGATTTTTTCAGCCATTTCACCCGCAACTCATTCAGCGATATCGCAAGCAAAATCGGAATCGGAAATCCGAATATTAAAGTCAAGAAACCGAGCGACAGCGTGTTTTTGAACAACAGGACGAAATCGTTGCTTGAGAAAAACTTGATAAAATGCTTGAGTCCTACCCATTTACTGCCCATAATGCCTTCGAATACGTTGTAGTCTTTGAATGCGATAATCAAGCCGTACAACGGCCCATAACGAAAAATAATATAAAATACGAGGCATGGCAGAAAGAGGAGCAACAGTTGTCTATCGCGCTTGATATGCTTGAGCGTTCCCACCAGCGACGCGGATATCCGTGACGATAGCGTGGTCTTATTCACTGTAAGGATCTTCTCCGTGTTAGGGTTTGGCACGTCTCTTCTCCTCCTGAAAGATTATAAATGGCACTTGGAACATCAATGTTCTTCGTGCCATTCATCATGGTGATCTTGCTATGGTATAAGTTGAGCTCAATACTGCTTTTTCTTACTTACTTTTACTTACTTTTACTTGCTATTAGCTTCAAAACGTTTTTGAGCTTCGTTATACACTTCGGCGTATTTGCTTGCGCCCATCTTCTCCGCCGTTACCAGCCAGTCATTCCATTCTTTATCCCCATATTTTTTGTTAAGGATATACTTCGCATTAAATTCATTCATCGATTTGATAATCGCCGTTTGCAATTCCGAAATCGTCGCGATTTCATCTTCCGTCAGATTAAGCACCGGATCCAGCGCTTCAAATTTGTTGGCGGATACGATCTTGTCCTGAGCCTCTTGTTCCTTTTCTGTGTAGTTATAGTACACTGAGCGATGATCTGGATTCAGGTACATGCCTTCTACCCACATGCCGTAATTCTCTTCTAAAGCTTTGATTTCTACCGTAGGAAGATTAGCCAGTTCCGGATATACTGGTTTTCCGTTTGCGTCAAAGTTAAAGTTTACGCCTTCGACACCAAGCGTAACCAGCTCAGAACCCGACGGACTGGTCAAGTAATCTAACAGTTTGAGTGCAGCTTCTTTATTTTTGCTATTAGCCACGGCCATTCCGAAATCGGCATCGATTTTCGGCAAGGTACGGATATGACCTGTAGGTCCAACCGGATTGCCGTAACGCAAGTTGTATTCAGGATTTTTCGAGCTTACTTGGTTGTAGAACAGGTCCATACGTCCAATCCAATCCCATGTGACAAAAGATTTATCCGTCGTCATCTTCGCGGTCCAGGATTCCATCGTATCGGTCAAGAACTCTTGATCCAACAAACCTTCGTTGTACAGCTTTTTCAAGAAATCAAGCATCTCTTTATACTCAGGCTGCACGCCGGCAAATTTCCATGTTTTATCCGACTCGGAATAATAAGCGGGATAACTTGCGCTACCGATGCCCCATCCATAAGCAAGGTCACTAAAGATAAGTTCTTTCGTTTTGGAAGCCATCGGAAAGGAATCCGGGTAAATTTCTTTTAATTTTTTCAGCGCCTGGTAGAACTCTTCCGTATTGGTCCACTCCGGAATATTGTTCTTTTCGAAGATATCTTTTCTGTACATCATGCCGTGGTTAACGGCCCGGTTCATGTTGTAAATCGGCCATACATAAAGGTTGTTGTTCTCATCGCCAAATGAATTGGCCACCCATGGATTTTCATCGACATACAGTTTTTTGAAGTTTGGCAGCATATCGACGTAGTCGTTAATGGCCACGACCGCTTTTTGCTGGCCGATTTTCTTCAATTCATCCGGTCTGAGCCCAGAGAAAATATCCGGGAGCTTGCCGGACGATACCACCAAACGAAGCTTGTCTTGGAATGTTGCCGAAGAATAGTTTTGGAAATCGACCGTAATTCCCGTACGTTTCTCGATTTCCTTGGCGACCAGCTTGTCGTTAAGCGGAGTATCGCTGACAACCATCCAGGTAATCGTTGTTGGCTTATCCACGAGTGGCAGTTTTAATCCGCCAGTGTCACCATATTGGTTGGTGGTCACTTCCACCTTATTGGTTGGAGTTTCGGCCGCTCCACCTGCTGCTTTCTCTTCTTTAGTGCCCGGACCTGAACCCCCGCATGCGGAAAGCAGCGTGCTTGCAAGCATCAGGACGAGTGTCAAACTTAAAAGTCTTTTTGACATTTTATACCCCCCTTGGTCTTCGATAAGGTAAGTTTGAGTTGTTTCCGAAAGACGCTTCGGACAATTCACATTGTAGACGGAGGATATTTTTTCGTAAATAAAGCGTTTTCATTTACTGTGTTTTATTGACCCTCCATGATGTATAGAAATCCGAAGACTCCTTATATATCAACGGTTTTTACGATGTGGAAAAAGCTAAAGCGGTGGAAAATGCTATAGAAATGGTTTGGTTTTTTCTCATTTTCCTTAAAACAAGTTCTATTGTATGCGAGTTGGCCGCTGTGGTTACGGATCGTTCTTCTGATCGCTGTTGTCTCCAAAATTTTTTGAACTATTCTTAAATGTATAATTACGGAGACAAAGCATATGCTTTCGATGCTAGCTTTCCTTTGGAAAGCTTTTAGGCGAACGCTAACGCTTCTTCAGAACGATTCCGTCCCCTCCGCTACCTCGCATACTGTTAGATAATGCTTAACGGCTCTTCGAAAAAGAGCCGCTTGAAGGAAAACAAAAATGACTGCTCTTCGGTAGTTACCGAAAAAGCAGTCGACAGTTAACATATAAATTCGGAGACAAAGCATATGCTTTCGATGCTAGCTTTCCTTCGGAAAGCTTTTAGGCGAGCACTTCGTCGCTACAGATCGATTTCGTCCCCTTCACCTACCTTGGATTAAAGAATAACGACCCAAGCTGCTGAGAAACCGATGGTTATAGTCCCTAACGAAACTACAGATCGCTATTACCTCAAAAACAAGGGCAAATCAAATCTAACGAAACTACAAAGCGCTATTTGAGATAATTCCAGACAAAAAACCTTATTTAGCTTAATAGCGATATCCAGTTTCGTTAGAATTTTCAAATGCCTCTTTTGGCACAAATAGCGATACCACGTTTCGTTAGAAATTCTCATGATATCACAAAGTTTGAAAAATGCATCATTCAAGGCTTAAAACTACATTACCTTTGAGAGAAAGATCGGCGTTCGCACGCATTTACATACATTTTCATTGTTGGTGGTGACACCAACAGCAAACAAGGGACTATTCACTGTGATGGTCGATAGGATACGAGCCATTTCTTGAGGAGATTCTTTCCTTCCACTATCCAACTATTGTTGAACTCCCCCCTATATGGGCGGCATAATCCAATCACACTGCTTTTTATTGCTTGCTTGCATCTCTCCATCGCTTCATCAGCTCCGGCCGGGCTGTAGCCGCTTCATCTGCTCGGTAGCTAGTTAGCAGTTGACCAATATGAACGTCGGCCAACAGCGGATTAGGCTGAATCCCGGGGATGACCGGAAGGGAGAAAGCCGCATTCATATAAGCCGTTTGCGCGTTTTTGGACAATACGAAATCAATGAGCTTCTTCGCCGCCTTCCGATTGCCCCCATTTTTGAGAATGGATACGCCACCGATTTCCCACCCGGCTTTGGGTGGAATCGAGGAATGGATGGCATAACCGGAGTTCGCAAACCGTAGTTGATCACCCATAAAACAGACAACAGCGGCGACATCTCCGACAGCCAGACGCTGCGCCGAGGTAATGCCTGAGAAGGTGGTGGATGAACTCTGCTGCTTCAGCGCATGCATGAGCTCAACCGCTTTCTCTGGGCCACGTTCCTGTGCAAGCGAAGCAAGAATCGTGTAGCCGGTACCGGATGTCTCGGGATCTGGTATCTCAATTTTCCCCTTCAGCTCAGGACGGAGCAGATCTTCATAACGTTCAGGATACGGGAGCGGCGCAAGTTCCGGATCCTGTTTCCATACCTGTTCATTTACGCCTATGGAGAGTGCCCCCATGTACATGCCTGTCCAATACCCCTGCTTATCCTTATAGGCATCTGGTATTTTATCGCTCATACGCGGTGTGTAACGAAGCAGCTTACCGCTGTTTTTCAATTGTTCATGGAGGTCCGCGGTCCCTCCAAGCACCACATCTACGCCAGTGTTATCTGTGTCCAACAGGTGGTAACTTGCTTCTCCACTGGACATCCGGATCACTTCGTATGCTTGGCCGGTTTCCTTCTTAAACTTTTCCAGCAGCATGCGGGCTTCATCCTCCTGGAAAATGACATACACCTTCAGCGGTGGATTGGCTGTCTTGCCTGGGTAGAGCCAGATCAAACCCAGAATCAAAGCAGCAGCCAGTACCAGGATTATGCTCCCTTTTCTCATCATATTGGCCTCCCCCTTCTGCATGAGCGTTCTATTTGAAGCGAGGTTCTTGCAAGCAAACCTATATACAAGCCAAAAAGGAAAACAAATTCGTTTTCCTTTTCAGGCTCAATCTATAAATTTATGCTTCCCTCTTATCGTACTGAATAATGTGTATTTTTTCCGCACTCGCCGCAAAAGTAACGCCACCGTCATATGAAGTTTGGCCAATATCATAAGCGTCGATAATCCATTCCTTGCCCTCATCGTCCGCAATGAAATACCTTTCCTTCTCGCCAAGGAACATGGAAGACTTCACTTTGCCATTCATATGAAAATCCACTGTTTCCGTAGGGTTAAGGCGCAAGGATTCCGGCCTTACGCTGAGAATGACCTTTTCGCCCGGGGACCAGGAACCTTCGGTCGGAATCGCCACCTTTTGCCCTTTTCCATAGACCACGTGTGCAGTATTTCCGTCCTGGCGTTCGACCACGCCTTCGATGAAATTGGTCGTCCCGATAAAATCGGCCACATAACGGGTGCGCGGCTTATAATAAATTTCATGCGGCGTTCCGTATTGATCAATTTTCCCTTTATTGAAAACGACAATATAGTCCGACATCGACAACGCTTCCAATTGATCATGCGTTACGTAGATGACCGTGAGGCCAAGCTCTTGTTGGATGTTTCGAAGTTCGACGCGAACCTCCTCGCGCAGTTTGGCATCAAGGTTACTGAGCGGCTCATCAAGCAGGATGATCGGTGAATTCATCACGAGTGCACGAGCCATCGCCACGCGCTGCTGTTGGCCGCCGGACATTTCATGCGGGTAACGCTCCTCGAGGCCCGTCAGTTTAACCTGAGCCAAAGATGCCATCACTCGCTGCTGTACCTCGGCTTCCGGTACCTTTTTAATATCCAGCCCATACGCCACATTGTCAAACACGGTCATATGCGGGAAAAGAGCATACTCCTGGAACACCATCGGCGTTCCTCTTTTGTACGGCGGCAGATCGTTTACCATTTTCCCGTCAATCCATACTTCCCCCTGATCCACGGTATAAAAACCTGCGATGGAGCGAAGGAGCGTTGTTTTGCCACAACCGCTGGGACCCAGAAAAGTAATGAATTTGCCCCGTTCGATTTGCAGATTGATATTTTTGAGGACGTGGTTTTGCCCGAACACTTTGTTTACGTCTTTCAAATCAAGCAGTACCTGTGATTCCATAATGTACACTCCCTGTTTCTTCAATTTTGCTGTGGGACCCTATGGGCTCAAAATTCGTAATCGAAAAGGCCGGTTTCCAGCATCGAAGCTTGTGCTTTCGATGTGCGTTTTTTCAAAACGCTTCAGTTGAATGAAGCTAGGGACTGAGGAGCAGAGCTACACGTTTTCGTAGAAAACGACTTCGTAAGCATCTGCTTAGGCCCGGCTGAATTCAAGATTCGATGTCGAACCAGCTACCTGATTCACTTCGTGTTAGATATAGAATTTATACGTTATCAGCGGAAGCTGATGAAATTCTATATCGCAAGAAAACCTACCTTTGAATCGCGGTCGCTCATCCTTGAACTGGCCTCGATTTGGTTTTCTTATCAAAATCGGCCTCTAGAAGTCGAATATTTTAACCTTGGAGCGGAAAATCAGCTTAATAACGCCAAGCGTGCCGAGTGTCGCCCCCATCAGGCCCACCGCAACGGCCGCCGCCCAGTAATAGGTTCCCGTTTCCGCGTAGTTGAAGATCGAAACGGCCGCAACCACCCATTTGGGGGTAATCAGGAAAATGATCGTACTCAAGGTATTCATATTTTTCATAAACGCATAGACAAAATTGGCTACGACGGTTTTTTGCAGCATTGGAAATACAATGGTCGTCAATGTCTTGCGGCTGTTCGCCCCAAGATTCGTGGCAGCCTCCTCGATAGATTTGTCCACCTGCTTGAAGGATGCGGTCAATCCGCGGTATCCGACAGGCATCTGCTTGAGCAGCATGGCGATCACGATCAGTGCCGCAGATCCCTGCAGTACGATCGGACCTTTGCTGAAGGTCACGATGAGAGCCAGGCCGACAAAAGTGCCCGGAAGGGCAATTGGAAGCACCGCACTAAAATCCAGCAATTTTTTGCCCGGAAACGGTTTACGGACCACGGTATAGGCAAGAACGAGTGCAAACGCGACTGCTAAAATCGCACTCACCAGTGAAAGCACCAAACTGTTCATAACTGCCGGACTGGAAGAGCTAAATACGACCTTCATCAAGTGATCAAGCGTAAACGTGTTGTCGCGTCCGAAGTTTTTCGTAAAAGCAAACAAAATCGTAATCGCAAACATAGAAATGATAAAAATGGAGACAAGCGTGTTGAAAACAAAAAGCATCACATCGGTTCTCTTCGATGTTGTAATCCGTTTCAGGCCGGAAACCGGCTTGCCCGTCACCGTGGAATAAGAGCCTTTGGACAGGACCTTGTTTTGCAACCAGAAGACTAGCAGCGCCGGAATGACGAGAATAATCCCCATTACCGAAGCCAGCCCTGGCTCGTTGTTAATAATTTCTCCATAAATCTCAACCGCCAGCAGCGAATAGTTGCCACCGATCAGCTTCGGATTCCCGAAGTCGGCAAAACAGTTGATCGCTACCAGCAAAAATGCATTAATCACGCCTGGAAGCGCGAGTTTAAGCGTTATCGTCCGGAATAACCGGAAGCCACGCGCACCAAGATTTTGGGCTGCGATTTCAAGATTCGGCGAAATGGAGCGCAGCACGCCGGTGATCGTCATGTACGCCAGCGGGAAATAAGAGATCGTCTGAACGATCCAAAGACCCGGTAGACCGTACAAGTCTAGTTCAATACCAAACGTGGATTTCAGCCAATGTGAAATCATACCGCCGCGTCCGAATAACAGCAGAAACGCCAGACCGCTCATGACCGATGGAGCCAATAGCGGGATAAAGGCGATAAAGCGGAAAAATTTCTTGCCCACGATATTGCTGTAATGAATCGCGTAGGCGTAAATAAAACCGATGACCGTCGCCGTCAGGGCCGACAGCGAGGAGCTGACTATCGTATTCAGAAGCGCCTTGCCATAGCGAGGTTTGCTGAAGAATGTCCCCCAGCTGTCAAAACCCGAGGTAAAGACAACAACAATGAGCGGATAAATGACGAACAGAGCCAATACGATAAAGCTGGTCAAAACCAGTACTAATGATGACGGATCTTTCAGGAGCCTGCTAAGCGATTCCCCAAAGCCCTTTTTCTCTTTCATTAGGTGCGACACCCACCTTTCTTCTGTCTATCCATGTGAAAGGGCAGTGCGGATTGGACCACCCGCAATGCCCCTCTCAGCTATCGATTATCGCAAACTCTTCAAAGCATCCTGCAGATCTTTGCGCTGTTCGGCTGCTTTCCAAAGATCGTAATCTTTATTGTATTTGGTCGATTTGATATCGATGCCGCCTTGTGGAATAGCTACAGATGGCTTGGTGGAAACCGCAAATGCGGATTGTGTGTAAATTTCGCCCGGTGTATTGGTCAGCATGAAATCCATCAGCTTCTCCGCTGCCTTCGTATTAGGTCCGCCTTTTACGATGGACAAGCCACCGATTTCATAGCCAGCTGCTTCAGGAACGATGCTGTGGATTGGATTGCCTTGGTTTTTAATCTTAAGTTGGTCGCCAAGGAAGGTCACACCGATGGTGTACTCGCCTTTAGCGGCCTTTTGGATCGGTTCGATGCCGGATTTTGGTCTTTCCTTCAAGTTTGGCAGAAGCTGCTTCATGTAGTTCAGCGTTTCATCCTCTCCCCATACTTGGGAAAGAGAAGCAATAGCGGTGTAAGCCGTACCGGAAGTTGCAGGGTCGGACATGCCAATCTCGCCCTTAAACTTCGGATCAAGCAAATCTTTGAAGGTTTCGGGATACGGATCGCTGCCATACTTCTCTTTCCAGCGTTCCTCATTGACGCCAATAGCGATCGGATTTAGATAAAACCCAGTCCAGAATCCATCTTTATCTTTCATATTATCCGGAACATCGGAAGCGTTAGGTGAAACGTATTCTTCGAGCGCCCCGGATTTTTTCAGAATTTCATGCGAATCGGCAGGACCGCCCATCAGAAAGTCTGCTTGCGGATTCAGCATTTCATTTTGCACACGGGAAACAGCCTCGCCACTTGGCAGACGCAGAATGTCATAGTCAATGCCTGTTTCCTCTTTGAATTTATCCAGGATTTTGCGTGCCTCTTCCTCCTGGAAGATGGAATACACGGTAATTTTCTCTTTGCCTTTACCGCCGAACACCCCTGATTTGTATAAGAAAAATCCGCCAACCAAAACAACGATAACTACCGCCAAAATGATGACCGAGCTGTTGCTTTTTTTTCTAGCCGCCATACTTCAAACCATCCCTTCATTGTGATCATGAGGCAACGTTAAGTTTGAAATAGGCTCTTTGGTTCGTTTCATCCAGCAAGTCGTACACCACCATGTAAGCGCTGTTAAACCGGTCGATGTGAAGCCAGTGCTTTTTTCCCTCTTCGGAAGCCGGCAGCGATATGACAATATGCTTGTCCGGCTGTCTCTCCAGATCCTCGAAGCGACTGAAATCGATGACGCGTGCTGCGGTGCGGATCTGCACCGTGAGCGCCTTACGATCTGCCTCGGAAAGTGGCGTCATGACGCCTTGCTCAAGGGAGTAAGCCTCATTTTCCGGTTTCTCCGCCGCCGCACTGATCATTGACGATGTAAACACCTTATCGATCAGTGTACTTTGCAGCTTACGGATATTTGCGCTTACGTTCAGCGAATTCACCGAGACTTGGCCAAATTGGAAGGCGCTCGTCTGCACCTGGAATGGAATATCTTCCTGATCTAGGTATGCGATGCTGCCGGTAAGCAGCAGACGCGATTCTTTAGCGCCTTGTTCCTCCTTGCCTGCTGTCAGTAGATTCGAAAACGAAGACTTCAGACTCAGCAGCTCCTTTGGATCGTCCAGAATGACGTTTCCCAATCCGGGATAGGTCAGATCGATCCGCATCGGGATGCCCGCAAACCTTTCTGACTGATCCTGCTGGGGCGAAGCGATACGGACTTCATCCATCGGAATCCGGAAGATATAAGAGCAAATACCGATCAGAACACAGCCGATGATGACTTGCAAAACGATGAGGCGGAACCATGAAAGCCCTTTCTTTTCCTCTGGCATTCACTTTACCCTCCTTTTATCTCAGAAAAATAGTAGCTTTGTATCAGTTTTGTAACAACGCTTTCATTGGCAGATCTTTGCTGAATACAAGCTGCACTTCGGTCCCTTTTCCCGGTCGGCTAGACAGTGTTAATTCCCCGCCTTGAAGTTCCATCAACTGTTTGCAAAGCGGCAGCCCGAGGCCATGCGATTCCTTGGAAATCACGCGATCCTGCTTTTCTTCGGAAGGAAGAAACAGTTTGGGCAGATCCTGCTCCAGGACTCCTTTGCCGTTATCGGTAATGGTGATGGTTCCGCTTCTTTCCTGCTCCTTCAGTTCGATATGCAAATGCGTGCATTCGCTGTGCCTGATGGCGTTGTCGATAATGTTGAACAGTACCTGCTGCGTCCGTTTTGGATCCAGATACACCTCAAAATGCGAACCTTTCACCGTCGTCGAAATCATGGATTTCGCAAGTGTCGGCTTCATAATCCTCAGGCTGTCCGCAATAAGAGCGCCAAGATCGGCCTTTTCTGGCCGAATCCGCCAAGCCTCATCCCCTTTAAGAGACGTCTGTAGAAGTTCCTCCACCATATTCAAAAGCCGTGAGCTTTCCTTGCGAATATATTGATTGCATTCCTGGATATCCTCGATCCGCTGCATTTTGGAGATCAGCTCGGAAAAGCCGATAACCGATGTCAGCGGTGTTTTGAATTCATGTGTGATGTTGTCATAAAATGCTTTCTGCTTGCCCTGCTCGTAATGAAGCAGCTCGATATGATGTTGAAGCGCGTGGGACATCCGATTAAAGCTGTCCGCCAGCTCTCCGATTTCATCCTTGGTGTTCACCTCGATTTTGCTGCTGAAATCCCCGACCGATACGCGTTTAAGCGCACGCTGCAAAGCATGCAAAGGTCGCATCAGAAACGAAGCAAAGGAATAGCTTGCAAGCAGGGACAATATGAGGCACCCAACTGCGGCGCCTGTAAACCAGATTCGCATCCGATTCAAAGTTTCCACGTTCTGGCTCAAATCCAGCAAATACCGGAATCCGCCCACAATCTTTCCTTCGTACCAAATTGGCGCAGAATAAATCAGCGTTTGCATGCCTTCCCTCTCCGTGATGACCGCTGCGCTTTGACCCTGCAGCGCCGCCTTAATATCATCCCGCTTCAAAAGATTATCCTTGTCGCTGCTGCTTCCGACGATCGTTTCATCCGGGGCGAACAGCTGTACCTGAAAGTTACTATTGGCTGCCAGATGCGAGGCGATAAACGGTGCGTAGGTTCCGGAGAAAAGCTGGTTCATGCTGATTTTTTTGTCGCCGACAATTTTGAGGGCCTCGATGCGGTGCAGAGCAAAATATTGGCTAAGCGTCTGGGTGTCCCGCTCGATCATGCTTTTATTCAGCGTATAGTTGGCGACGATGTACATCGCCGCAAGCAGCAGAACGATCGTGACCGCATGCTGAAGAAACATCTTATTCCGCAGGCCCATTCCTTATACCTCCAGCTTGTAACCGGTGCCATGAACCGTGGCAACCAGGTGGTCGTTAGGCTTCATCTTTTCTCTCAAGCGGTTTACCATCATGTCGACGGATCGTGTATGGCCATAATATTCGTAACCCCAGACCTGATCCAGAAGTTGTTCTCTCGTAAAAACCGTTTTCGGGTTCGTGCAAAGCAGCCACAAAAAGTCAAATTCCTTGCTTGTCGTCTTTAGCGGCTTGCCCGCAATTTGGCAGGACCGCTCCCTGCGATCAATTTCTATACAGCCAACCCTGACGACGGTTTCGGATGCTGGAGTTGACGCCCTTGTTCTCCGCATCACGGCTTTAATTCGCTCCACCAGCTCCCGAGTTTCAAATGGCTTGGTCAAATAATCGTCGGCGCCAAGCTGGAAACCGAGGATTTTATCATTCATTTCATTTTTAGCCGTCAGTACAATGACGGGCACGCTCCGGTACTCACGCTGCAAAACTTGCAGCAATTCAAACCCCGAACAGTCCGGCAGCATCAGATCCAGTAGAATCAAATCCGTCCGTCCGCCTAAAAGCACTTTCAACCCTTCGGTCACGCTTCCAGCCGTTTCAGTCCGGTACCCCTCGACTTCAAGACTCAGCTTCAATAACATTTGTATACTGCTATCGTCCTCTATTATTAAAATGTTCATCATGACACCCCTCTCGCTTATCCCTAAGCCGGCATCTTTATCTTAGATTTATTTTCCCCAAATAGCTTGATGGTGTTCCACCTGCATTTTATGTCACAACCCAAGTTTAATCAACTACATTGTCTGGCATAGTAATATGTGATACATTATATTTGCGAGGTGAATATGAATGGGCGAGAGCAGCATTAGCAGTGATCTGATCCGCGGTAACATCGATACGATTATTCTGCGCGTCTTATGCGAAGGCGATAATTACGGTTATGAAATCATCAAATCCATATCCAAGTACAGCGATGGTCAATATGAACTTAAAGAGCCATCACTGTACACTAGTTTGAAACGACTAGAATCCCAGGGAAATATTACATCTTATTGGGGCGATGAAAGTCAGGGCGGACGCCGCAAATACTACACGGTTACACCACAGGGATATGATACATACCACCATAATGTGGACGCATGGAACATGGCAAAAAAAATGATTGATCAACTGATCAACTCCGGGGAGGGTTAAGAGTGAATCCATTACAGGAACATGTGGAGAAGTTATTTGCCGGATATAATCCCACCCGCCAGGTGCGGGAGCTTAAGGATGAAATTTTGAGCAATTTGGAAGCCAAGGTAGCAGAACTGGCATCGATTGACTCGGTGTCCGTTTTCTTGATTTTGGGCAAGTCTTCCTTTCGGAAAAAAGACGTCAATATTTTTCCCAAGATTCCCATGTAAAAGGAATGTTTGTCTCCTTGTCCGAATTATTTATAATATAGGGGTACCATATTCTTCTAATGAGGGAGTCTATTTATGTACGCAATTATGGTTATTTCCGGCCTGTCCTTTCTGCTGGTAGCGGTGCTGATGCCACTGTTGATTTGGACGCTGCGCAGGCTGAGACTTACGCAGCCGATTCGCGCCGAGCTTCCGGCCGATCATCAGGCCAAACGCGGCACGCCGCTTATGGCGGGGCTCATCCTGCTCATTGGAGTCGTAACTTCACTGCAGTTCCATCCCGATCCGCTCATGCTGCTGCTTTGCGTTACGTTTCTGTTATTCAGCTCGATCGGCTTTCTAGATGATTTCAAAAAAGCCTTCTGGCAAGACCCGTCCGGTATCTCCGGCCGTACGAAGCTGGTGCTTCAATTCCTTTTTACAGGAACTGTTTTGTACATGCTGCTCCATTCGTTTGGCCTAACAAGCGACATCGCATTATTTCAAGGTTATCATCTGCACTTGCCGGTATATGTGTATGTGGCGGTCATGCTGCTGTTTATAGTCGGCTCTGCAAATGCCATCAATTTTACGGACGGATTGGATGGGCTGCTAATCAATGTGTCCATTCCAACGTATTTCTTCTTCTTTATGATTTCGGACAAACCTGAAGTGCAGACATTTTCACTCGTTATGATCGGCTGTCTGCTCGGACTTTTCCTCTATAACATTTATCCGGCAAGAGCGTTTATGGGCGATACGGGATCGATGGCGATCGGAGGTTCCCTTTCCGTACTCGCCATCATTGAGAAGGTAGAAATACTGATTCCGATTCTATTTTTCATCTATTTGGCGGAACAGCTGTCAGTCATTTTGCAGGTGTGGTACTATAAACGGACAAAGTTGCGGCTGTTTCGGATGGCCCCAATTCACTTCCATTTCAGCCTGAAATACGGATGGAGCGAAAATAAGATCGTCATGATCTTCGGTTTCATTTCATGGGCATCCGCGCTCATCTGCTGGCTAATATGGAAATATCTCATGCACTAAGTTGCGATTTTTGGTAAAGCTACAAGCTGGTTTATACATAAGGATTTTGCAACACCCCGGCATACCCGGTTGAAGGTGCATATCACAAACAGCAGTGAAAAGACGGTTGGGAGAGCATATCTTCCGCCGTCTTTTTGTTTGGGCTCTGCATCTTATGTCCGAATCTACAACTAATGTTTTTTTGCAGCTCTGTTAAACTTAAGATCTTTGTAAGAATTGGGTAAGAAAAAAGAGACATCCCTTGATTATCATAAAGATAAGAGAACGCAATTAATAAGCAGATTGGATTGTTTCTCGCAATTTAATCGATTTATCATTGGAGGAGATCATCGTGTCGTTATATGAAATAATGAAATGGGTATTTATCATTTGCATCTGTTCCCTGATCGTCAATGGAATTATTTATTTTAATACCGGAAATGGAGCGCAGTTGCTAAGTATTTTTGGCGCTTTAGGACTTGGTGTGATAGCAGGTATAACTATGTTAAAGACTAGAAAAAAATAAAATGAGCTTTCTTTCGATCGTAGATTACTTCATGACCTGTTAAATGGAGGCGTGTTTCATGCTTAAGCTGATGAAGATGGAGATGTATAAATTTAAATTAGGTGGTTACATAAAGGGAGCACTCATTGCGAATTTCGTGATTATAGGTTTATTAACTGCAATCGGTCATATGTCGAAAATCGAAACAGAGATTCCCTTTAGCAGTGATATGGCTTACTCCTTGATTGATACGCTTATAAGAGGGACATTTATCGTCTTTGCTTCAGTTCTTATTTCTAGAATAATTATTGAGGAATTCAGAAGCAAATCGATCACAGTGTTGTTCTTGTATCCGATCAGTCGAAGGAAACTTATCATGGCCAAGTTGGCCATAATTATGCTATTCACATTCTGTTCGATCATCGCTTCTCAACTCATTGTTACGATCGGATTCTCGATTATCAATTCATTCGCGCCAACGATACCCAGTCCCTTTTTAAACGTAGCGGCGATCACGAATAACGCTCCAAGCATCTTTATGAATGCGATAGCGGCAAGTATAATGTGTCTCATCCCTTTATATTTTGGTATGCGAAAATACTCCGTATCCACTACAATTCTCTCTTCCTTAATCATCGTGTCCATCGTTTGTCAGTATTATGATGAGACTTCGTTAAACTCAATTATCATCATACCAATCACTTTGGTTTTGATCGGCGCAGGAATCGCTTATTTTACAATTAAAAATATCAGGCATCGCGATGTAGTGTAATGTGGGAGGGGGAATAGCCCTTCCCGCGGCCGGACTTCCATCGAAAAAAGGATAAGTGCCTCTGAGCACATAATACAGGAGAACCCAGCTCTTCAGCTGGGTTCTTGGCTTTACTCCGCCAAAATCTTCTGAATCAAAGGTTTGTGCTGGACCGGCCGGGAGGCAACGCTACTTATCTCAGGCAGCAGCCTCCTTTTCCTGAACCACTTTACAGATGAGAGCCGCCGCTTGCATCGATCAATTGACCGGTCACCCAACGACTATCTGATGAGGCAAGAAAAGCGGCGACATCCGCCACATCTTCAGGCTCTCCCCATCTGTTGAAGGTTGAAAGTCCGGCGGCAGCGTTACGCCCAGCGGGATTTTGCAGCGTTACGGCGTTCATCTCTGTATTAATGATGCCAGGCAGGATCGCGTTCACCGTAATATGACGGCTTCCGAGCTGCTTGGCCAAGGCAAGCGTAAGCGTGTTGATCGCCCCTTTTGACATGCTATAGGCGAACACACTTGGAGAAGCCGCCCGCGTGACAAATGATGAAAGATTGATAATGCGCCCCCCATCCGCCAGACGCGGCAAAGCCTGTTGGATTACGAAAAATGGCGCCTTGACGTTCATATTCACCACCTCGTCGAAGGACTCTTCCGTTGCCTCTTCCAACGTTAGAATTTGCCCGATTCCGGCATTATTCACAAGAATATCAAAATGGTTACCGCCCGTGCGATTCCGGAGATCTCCGTCCAATGTTGCATATAAATCACTAATCCCATCAAGCGTGCTAAAATCAGCGCTGATCGAAAATGCAGAACCTCCATTTTGTTCAATTTGCCGGACAACTTCCTCGGCTTCGTTTTGCCTTCTCCCATAATGCACCGCGACCAATGCGCCGTCCCGTGCCAACCGCAGTGCTATACCGCGGCCGATCCCTCGGCTTGCACCGGTTACTAAAGCGATCTTACCTTTCAATAGGTCCATGCCCTCATCTCCTTGTCAGCTTGAATACAGTTTTGTTATATCACGAGGGCAATGTCGCAATGTTGCTCTCTCATTCCCTGAAAAAATAAATCAACCCACCAGCAAGATACAAGGAGACCAACGAACGTATAAATCACCGTGCGTTTTCGCTGCTTCATTATCTGTTCAAGGAATATGCAGGCTGCTATCCAGCCGAGTATATAAAAAACGTCTATCAACGTACGATCTTTGAAGACAGACCGCATTTAGCGGATGTTTTTCTTGGATTATGCCATCTAACGAAACATGCAATCGTTATTTTGACAAAATCAAGCCTTTATACACTCTAACGAAACTGGGTATCGCTATTCATTCAAATTAACGCTAATTAAGCCGTATTTCGACCAAATAACGTTCTGTAGTTTCGTTACATTTGATTTGACCTCAATTTCAGGGTAATAGCGTGTCACAGTTTCGTTAGCGCAATCAAGCCCCAGTATGGACATTGTTCGTTAGCGCAATCAGGCACTGGGATGGACACTGTTCATACGTTTTTCAGTGCAAAAGCCCCCGCCTTCTTTCAAAACGCGAAGGCAGGGGCTTTAGATTGCCAGACTGCATAAGCTAAGTATAGCTAGACCGGGGAATGGATGGTCGACATCCATCCATGTGCCTCGGACCACGCACCGTGATTCACAGGGGTAGTGCAATAATCCGTTAGCTCCAGCGGCTGCAAAAGCAAAAGCGACCTTATTTAAACTCAGGCAGCCAGCTGCCATGAGCTTCGATCAAATCGTCGCACATCGCCACGATGTCGTCCATCGACAGCTCCGCTGCCGTATGCGGGTCGAGCATCGCTGCATGGTAGATATGCTCCTTTTTGCCGGTCACGGCCGCTTCAATCGTCAGCAGCTGCGTGTTGATGTTTGTCCGGTTGAGCGCAGCCAGCTGTGGCGGCAGATCACCAACATAGGTCGGGGTGACGCCGGAACGGTCTACGAGACACGGTACTTCGACGCAAGCTTCTTTCGGCAGATTGGTGATGAGGCCGGTGTTCATGACGTTGCCGCCGATTTTGAACGGTATGTCCGTTTCAATGGCTTCCATGATATAAGACGCATATTCCTTGGAACGTTGGTGTTCGATGTTTTCGCTGGCAAAAATCTTTTCGCGCATTTCCTTCCAGCCATTGATCTGGTTGATACAGCGGCGCGGATATTCGTCCAGTGGAATATTATATTTCTCAATCAGTTCGGGATAACTTTTCTTAATGAAATATGGATGATATTCGGCGTTGTGCTCGGAGGACTCCGTCACATAATAGCCGAAGCGCTGCATCAGCTCAAAGCGCACCATATCATGGTGTTTCTCCTTCTGCTTCTCGGCGGCGCGGCGTTTGATTTCCGGATATAGGTCGACCCCGTCCTTTTTCACCTCGAGCAGCCAAGCCATATGATTGATGCCAGCAATTTTGGACTCGACTCCAGTCGGGTCCATCCCCAACGCTTCGAACAAATGTGGTACGCAGACCTGCACGCTGTGGCAAAGACCTACGGTGTTGATGCCACCCACCGTATTCATCACATTGGTGAGAACCGCCATCGGGTTGGTGTAGTTGAGGAACAAAGCATCCGGGCACACCTCCTGCATGTCCTTGGCAAAATCGAGCATCACGGGGATGGTCCGCAGATTTCGGAAAATGCCGCCGATTCCGAGTGTGTCGGCAATCGTTTGGCGCAGGCCGTATTTTTTCGGAATCTCAAAATCAGTAATTGTACATGGGTCATACCCACCTACCTGGATGGCATTGATGACGTATTTGGCCCCCCTGAGGGCTTCCTTGCGATCGCTGTACGCTTTGATGGAGCAGATGCTGCCAAGTGTGTTTTTGATGCTGTTCAGCAGCCGTTCGGAATCTTGCAGACGCTCCGCGTCAATATCAAACAAGGCGAGCTCAAAGCCCTGCAAAGCAGGTGTCGACATGACGTCGCCCAGCACATTTTTAACAAACACAGTGCTTCCCGCACCGATAAACGTAATTTTAGACATGAAGTATACCTCCCTATTGGATTGGCTCGAACTTGATTCTAAATATACCTTTCAAGTCACGGGAGGAACATGGAGCAAATCCAGCAATACATGTCATAATCCAAGTTGCGTATCCGTTTTCAGTGGGAAATAATGTAGTTTTACCTGTTATAATATGGAGTAAAGCTTCTATGACAAAAGGAGATATCTTGGGATGGAGCGAATCAATGCACACCACACCACGCCCGCGATGAAGGGCCAAATGGATCTGAATTTGCTGTTTTTCGGCATGGAGGAATGCACACCGGGGCATACATGGGGGCCGGGTCTCCGCGATTCATATGTTCTGCACTATATTCACAGCGGCCATGGGGTATTCCGTACAAACGAAACTGAATACGAGCTTGGGGCAGGACAAGGTTTTATCCTTATTCCGGATACGCTTGTCCATTACAGCGCCGATCCGTTGGACCCTTGGACTTATACCTGGATCGCCTTCAAGGGGCTGAACGCCAAACCGCTCTTGCAGCGGGCCCATATCAGCGCCCAATGTCCAATATTCACGGCACATGCTACGAGTTGTTTCGGCAGCTTTTATGAGGAGCTGAAGACAGCCGGTGATGACCGTGGCAGTGATGCACTCAGTCAAAGCATCCTTTACCGCATTCTTGCCGATCTGATCCGCTGCTCACCGGAGACAGATACCGGCCATAAGCCGCAGTACTCCCTTGAAGGCTATATCCGCAAATCCATCGAATATATTGAAAGCAGCTACAGCCAAAAGATCACCGTACTCGATATCGCCCGTTCAATCGGCCTTGATCGCACCTACCTGTCCGGCTTGTTCAAGGATAAATTCGGGGTGCCGCTGCAAACCTTTCTGCTGGAATACCGAATGAACCGGGCTACCGATCTGCTGCAGAACCCCGAGCTTTCCGTCAGCGATGTCTCGCGTTCCGTCGGGTATAACGATCCGTTTCTGTTCTCGAAAATGTTCAAAAAGGTCGTTGGCTCCTCGCCCCGAGAATACCGGAAAACGCATTTATAGCCGCCAACCAAAAAAGAGCCTACCGGCCCGAGTTGAATTTTGCTATTTTCGACATGATCCCTGAATGCTTTATAGGATGGGGGAGAGCGTAGCTTTCATTTGTCGCGGCATAACCTGAAAGCTTCACTTTCCCCGGCTTTGGATCATCATTTTCCTGGATGCTTCTCGTTTCCGGCTTATTGCTTTCCTCCAATTTGTTTATATATCGGCTCCTCCCTTTTTCGAGAATTACCTCAGCTTGGTTTGTGTATAATGATATCTCCATCCTTGTTCTTGCATCTCTGATTTTTTGTTTTAACCTGTTGTATTCATCGATTTCGTCATTCGTCAGTATGATCTTACCAAGGGTCATTCAATTCTCTCCTTTACTGTCTGAAATAGCGAGTTCAAGTGTCACCTCCTTGGAACCATCTGTCCCTTGAGCGGTGGACGCAATAATGGGTGGAAGTTTATCTTGGGAAGAAACTTTTTCTTCCGCAGTCAGCTTGGCTTGCTTTGCTATAAAACTTCCGCCTCCAAACCCCGCGATGATCGCCAAATAGATAAACTTCGGAAACTCCAGCCCCAGGGGAAGCGCTCCAATGAGCCCAGCTCCGGCGCCGAGAATCATATCCGAAATAAATCCAATGTGATAATTTTTCCTTTTAGTTCCATCGCTGAGTTCCAACTCGATTTTTTTAGGCAATATAAGGGCACCGTCGTGGATATACAAGCTCGATAAGAGACCGCCAAACGAACCTGACGATATAATCACTACAAAATCAGTCCAATGCATGATTGGATTCCCCCATATACCTTTCTAATATGTATTTAGGAATGGATTTGTGAATTCAAAATATGGAAAGTTTATGACATATTAGAAGGCCTCTTAGTTCTGTTATTGTATGCTCGATTTTACTCCAACTTGCTAAAATTTTAGGTATTAGCCAAATTATGGTATAAACATCCTATTTCAATGGTTCCGCTCCTTCTGGCGGGAATAAACACTGAGAAAAACAAAAACGGCTGCGTTAGCAGCCGTTCTCGCCGAAACTTCCATGTATTAAGTTTGGTTTTACCAGCCAAAATCCAGCGTATTTCCGGTTTCCGCCACAGTTTTGATATTGCTCAAAATCATCCACCAGGAACTTTCAGCATTTTGGAAGGAAGGGTGACTTTCCGTCCATTCATCGTTCACGAGCGTTAATTTTGTGCATTTGCCTACTGTATCCAGCGTAAATGTTACCCGGGATGTATGTTCCTGATGATTGGCGCGATAGGAAGGTCCCGGATGTTCAAGGTAGCTTAGAACCTTCCGCGGTTCATATGCCAAGATATCGCCGTACACATGTACCGTTTCATCACCGTCATTTCCCGGCCCTACATAGGCAAACGGCTCTCCGACCTTAAAGCTGGATTGAAGCACGGTGTTAAAAAAGGTTTTTTTCGTTCCCTCAGGCGTAACCAGCAGATTCCATACTTTGTCTGGCTCTGCGTCGATATAAAATTCATATTTCAAATTCATGTTTTTACACGCTCCTTTTTCCGATTCGTTTGGATTCGTTTTTATGCTTGTCTTTTGTGCTCACGGTTTTGTGCTAAACTAATCATATCTTCAACAGCCAATTTTTGTATTGTAAAAACACGACAAGAACACCTGTTTCATAAATAATCAGGAAGAAAGGGGCGTGATTCTCCCATGCATACCGAATTGCCGAGACCGAGTCTAGGAGTTCTGAATCTTGCGGGTGGCGAGGAAAAATTCAAGTTGTCGCGTCATGCCGCCGCGGATGCGTTAAGCTTTTTTGTTAAGCATTACTGGATTGTCAGTTGGGATTGTGCGGACGATCAGCCCTACCTTCAGCATGTCGTTCCCAACCCCTGCGTCAATCTGGTCGTAGAACCGAAGAAAACTTTTATCTACGGACCTTCCACCCGAAAATTCTCATATCTGATTCATGGAAAGGGTATCGTATTCGGCGTAAAATTTAAACCCGGCGGTTTCTATCCGTTCCTGAATCAGCCCGTTTCCAACTTGCTAGATCGTCCGCTCGAAGTGATGAGCATCCTTGATCTGGACGGCCCGGAACCTGAAGAGATGATCCTCTCCTGTGCAACAGAACAGGACATGGTCGGGGCGATGGATAAGCTGCTGCTGCCCAAGATGCCGCCACAGGATGAGCAGATTTTGTATGTAAATCAGATGATTGACTACATCGCTAACGAACATGACATTTCGAAGGTGGACCAGGTCTGTGATCGTTTTAGCATCCATATCCGCAAGCTTCAGCGTTTATTTGATCAATATGTCGGCATCAGCCCGAAATGGGTGATCCGGTTGCACCGTCTGCAAAACGCAGCAGAAATGATGGATCGCCGTCTGCCGATGGATCTGGCCCGTCTGTCCACGGAGCTCGGTTATCATGACCAGTCCCATTTTATTAAAGACTTCAAGGCCGTCGTGGGCTGCACTCCGGATGAATACCGGCGGACTCTGCAGGGGATTTGAAGGGAATGAAACGGCAGAATAACCCCACAAAGTGTATCGGAAAGAAGTCCGACGCCTCTCAAAGAGAGGCGCTTTTGCGGAGCAAAAGTACTGAGTGACGTGTGCCCTTTGAAGCTTATTCCGATTCATAACATAATTCAAACCGAGCCGATCGGAAGATAAATCTCCACCTGCGTCCCTTCATTTACTTTGCTTTCGATAACCATCCGCCCTTTATGGGCCTCGATAATTTTCTTCACGATCATCATGCCAAGGCCATTGCCTTCCGTCTTGGTTGTCTGAAAAGGCTCCCCGATCCGCTGCAACATCTCGGCGTTCATTCCCATGCCATTATCTGAGAATCGGATTTTCTGGTATGTATCCTTAGTATCAAGAACAATCCGAATATGCCCGCCAAAAGGCAAAGCTTCCACGGCATTCTTCAGGATATTCATGAATACCTGCTTAATCTGGTTCCGATCACAGGTAATGATGTGGTCTGCATTAATGGTACATTCCGTAGTAATGTTGCTCAAAGCCGCATGAATCTCAAACAAATCCAGCACTTCCCGGAGAATCTGATGACAGCGTTCTTGCCTGAACTGAGGGGCCTGCGTCTTGCCCAAAAAAAGGAACTCGCTGACGATCAGATTCATCCGCTCAAGCTCCGACATAATCAGGTTATAATGACGCAGCTCAGTGTCCTTGCCCGCTAATTGCAGCATTCCCTTCACCGTAGTCAGCGGATTGCGGATTTCATGGGCGATACTTACCGCAATTTGACCGGCAAAAACAAGTTTTTCTGTGTTATGTAATAATTCCTCTGTTTTCTTCATCTCCGTGATATCCCGGATACTCCCCACCACGCGGACGATAGAACGACTGGTGTCATAAACGGGAAGCACATCCAGCATATAATGATGCTCGCCGTCCTTCAGCGTCATGCACAACTCCACGCCGGTGCATTCCTCATGGTGTTTGATGGCACGCCCAAAATAGCAACTGATCAGGTTGATATTAAAAACAGAGGTTCCCTCATAAGAGGCCTGATTATCCAACTGCAGCATTGTATGGCAGCGTTCGTTCATCTCCAGAATCTGACCTATCCCGTTTGTAATGACAACTCCATAGAAGTTTGTACCCAGTAGAAATTGGTTCAACATTTGCAATTGGGCATTTTGCCTGCGCAGCAAGAGCTCCCGTTCCACAAAATTAGCTATCGTGCACAGCAGTGCGAGCAGATACGGGTGGGCAAAGTCAATATCCACCATAAGTGTGATTGTCCCCAGCACAGAACCATTTTCGTTGTGAAAGCCGGTCGTATAGCAAGCCTGCTGGTGTAAAATCGTATGATAGTGATCCTCGCCAATCAGTTGGAAAGGCTGCTGATAGCTCAAACACAGATCAATGGAGCTCGTTCCTATATCCTTGTTGAACTGTATCCCTTCCTCAATGCCTAAGTGCCTACACACCTGAATATACGTCGGATCGCCCGCAAATTCTAAAATATATCCCTGTTCATCCGAAACCATTATTACAATGGGTTCTCCCGAAATCGAAGACAAAAATTTATGGATGAAAAAATGGATGATCTCAATATACTCCCTATACATCACCAACTTGGCCGCTAGTTCGGCATGGCTGTATCTACAATCAAACACGGGAAGCTCATCCGGATTGATCCCGGCTTGTCTGCAATATTGATTGGCCACCTCGATGGCGTGCGCATGATTGATTTCACATAATGATCTACCCATGCTGAATACCTCATTTTCCCACTATACTTGGTCTTTTCGGCCAGCTTGTCCAATGCATTCAAAACTAAAAAACGTTCCAAATGGGCACCTTCCTTATCTTACCATTACAAAGGCGATCTATAAAACGTTTGGTACATCTAATTAGCTGCTAAAAATCACATATATGATACACTGTGTTTGACTAAAAAAGGGAATGTGCCGGGACAATAATGTCCCGGGCACTAAGGAGAACTTGATGCAGCCATTTACGAAAGCCGTTATTGAACAAATCAAATCCATACCTGCTGGGAAAGTCATGACTTACGGCGGCATTGCAGCCGCAGCCGGAAGTCCCCGCGCCGCACGACAGGTCGTCAGAATACTGCATTCCATGAGCAGTAAATACCAGTTGCCCTGGCACCGGGTCGTCAACGCCAAAGGTGAAATTGCATTGCTTGATGATGAGTCTCGTTTTCTGCAACAATCTCTTCTTGAAGATGAAGGGGTTGAGATCGGCTTAAATGGGCGGATCGACCTGTCCGTGTATGGGGCTTAAGCAGCTTTCCGATTTTATGTTATGGCAAAATGATGTTCGCTAGTGCGCCAAGCAAGGCGCCCGTTGCATCCTGGCTATACTCCCAAAACATTGCCCCGCCCAATCCCTGATCGAGGACATAGTGGGCTTTGGCTTCTACGGATTGTGGATCATCGTAAGAAATAAACGTGCTTCCGTCAAACAGGTACGGAGCCTGTGCATCTTCATCCCAATAACGGATGTAGCCCTTATCTTCGGTATAATCGGCGATAATATCGTTATAGGTTGGCGTTACCGAAGAACCTGTCGCTTTTTGTCCCAAGCCGTGATTATCCGTGGATTTCACGTCCGTCCACATATGCCCGTAGAAAGCCGCTCCAATAACCAGTTTTTTCGCCGGAACGCCTTGGCTCAAATAGAGCTTGACCGCAGAATCCACACTGAGGTCTCCGCCAAATAGATTCGTATGATGATCCGTCTTGTCGCTCCAGCCCCCGGCCAAGTCATAGGTCATCAAGTTAATGTTGTCCACATATTTCGCGACTTCGCCGATTTCGACACCAGCAAGGTAATTTGGCGTCGCTCCTGCAGCGATTGTGAGTTCATAATACCTGCCGTCCGCCGCGCCTAATTGATCCAGCTTCTCACGGATCAGCTTCAGCACCAGGGTGAAATTCTCTTTGTCCTCTGGTCTTCCCGTCACGAGGCCACCTGCATCCTGAGTTGGATATTCCCAGTCCAGATCGATGCCGTCCAGATCATATTTTTTCACGTATGCGATGATGCTGTCCGCAAACGTATTGCGGGATTCCGCCGTCAGTGCCGCGTCGGAGAATCCGTCCAATCCCCAGCCACCGATCGAGTTCAAAATTTTCAGATCTGGGTTCTGGGCTTTCAGGCTTTGAAGGTATACGTAATTTGCATCATCATTCTGACCTTCGATTGGAACGACTCTGTTGTCCGTGATATGGGTAAACGCATAGTTGATGTGAGTTAATTTGCTGGCATTAATCGGCTTCGCAGCGGACCAGTCCACCCATCCCGGCACATAGGCGACTACCTTCGGTCCGGGAGTAGGCTGTTCTTTTTCCTTTATTGTGAAATGTATGGTCGTTTGGGCAGTTTTGAAGCTTTTACCATGGGCTGCGATAACAGTCAGCGTGTAGCTTCCAGCCGCTGTAATCGGAGTTCCCTGCTCATATGCGGCATCATTCAACAAGGCAGCGCTTGCTGTCTCAGGCGCATCGGTCCAGCTTGGAACCAGCCCTGGTGCATACTCCCCACCTTCCTCCACCTGGGTAATGACAGGCGCATCGGGGACTGAGGTCGTATCCTCTTCATAAGTCTTGCCGTGCAGGCTGTCAGACAATGTCGTGAGCAGAACGCCCGTGTTATCCTGGCTGTACTCCCAGAACATGGCTCCCCCCAACTTGTGATCCAAAACATATTTTGCCTTTTCCGACAAAGACTCGGGGTCATCATAGGACAGGAATGTATTTCCGTTAAACAGGTAAGGCGCTTTGGCAACATCGTCCCAATAACGATCAAATCCTGTTTCTTTGTTATAAAGGGTGATGGTTGTGCCGTAGGATGGCGTTTCCCAAGAACCTTTTGCTTTTTGTCTCAAGCCGTGATTATCCGTGGATTTCACGTCCGTCCACATATGCCCGTAGAAAGCCGCTCCAATAACCAGCCTTTCTGCCGGAACGCCTTGGCTCAAATAGAGCTTGACCGCAGAATCCACACTGAGGTCTCTGCCAAACAAATTCGTATGATGATCCGTATTGTCCATCCAACCTCCGGCGAGGTCATAGGTCATCAAGTTAATGTTGTCCACATATTTCGCGACTTCGCTGATCTCGGCGCCTTTAAGGTAAGATTGCGTCGCTCCTGCAGCAATCGTCAGCTCATAATATTTGTTCTTTTCGAGCCCGAGCACATTCAGCTTTTCACGGATCAGCTTCAGCACTAGGGTGAAATTCTCTTTATCCTCTGGTCTTCCCTTCACGATGCCGCCTGCATCCTGAGTTGGATATTCCCAGTCCAGATCGATGCCGTCTAGATCGTACTTTTCCACGTATTCGATGATGCTGTCCGCAAATGTGTTGCGGGATTCCGCCGTCAGTGCCGCGTCGGAAAAACCGTCCGCCCCCCAACCGCCAACCGAGTTCAGGATTTTGAGATTCGCGTTTTTGGATTTTAGGCTTTGGAGATAAGCGTAATTGGCCTCATCATTTTGTTCTTCGATCGAAATGATTTTGTTGCCCTTGATATGGGTGAATGCATAGTTGATGTGAGTAAGCTTGGCGGCATCTACAGGCTGTGTCTGTGACCAGTCCTTCCAGCCTGCCACGTAGCCGATCAGCTTCGTTTCCAGATTCATCGTAAATTTGACGGTTGTACTAGCCTTTTTGCCGCTTTTCTTATGAACCGCAGTGACGACAAGCGTATATTCGCCGGCATCGATGATGCCGCTGCCTTTCGTATAAGCCCCTCCATTCAGCGTTGCAGTGCTGGTAGTGTCCGCGGCATCCTGCCAGTTCGGAAGCACACCTGAAGTATAGACCTTGTCGCTCGCAACTCCAGTTATGCTCGGTGCCTGCGGAACGGTCGTATCGCCGCCTCCGCCGGTTTCACCACCTGAGCCCGCTCCTCCGCCAGATCCACCTGCATCTCCGCCAGAACCACCTGAGCCGCCTGAAATAATACCTCCGGAACTGCTGCCAGGACCCGCACTACCGCTGCCGGGAGATCCTGACCCAATCGAGCCTGCCTGCGGACCATCCACGCTTAATGGAGCCGTCTGGAATGAGGAGCCTTTTGCCCCTTCATTGATGGTGGCTTTTTGAATTTTTCCGCTTCCTTGAACCTTGGTCTGTCCATTCAGCACCAAACTTGAGATGCTTGAATCGCTGCCAAGTTGCAGCGTAATGCCTTGCCCGTCGATCACAACAGCGCCGATTGTACTGCCGCTGATTGCAAGTTCCATGCCCGAGGCTCTCACGATGAGCTTTCCTTCCACCTTCACATTTTTCAGGACCACCTTACCGGAACTGATCCCTTTCTCCAATATGAGGTTTCCGTGGATCACCAAATTTTGAAGCGTAATGCCCGAAGCAGACACGACAGCGTCTCCGCGAACCGTTTCTTCCCCTACCGTAGGGCCGTATGTCCCGGCTTTATCGTAGGATGCTCCGCGCAACATTACGGACATTACCGGCAGACGGCTGATCAGAACGATGCCCTCAGCCCGGGTCAAAAGAGACTTGGGACGGAGTGTTCCATCCTCGTACCCACCCAATTTGCCCTGTTGAACCAAGTACCCCAGCGCCTGTCGGCTCCCTGGGGAAATGTCCGCTGAATCCTTAAATGGCCGAAGCAGCTCGGAATCATTGACCGCGTCCGCATGCAGGATCTTGGCTAACATCACTGCAGCTTCTTCTCTCGTAACCGGCTGATTGGGATGAATTGCGCCATCTGGATTACCCGAAACATATCCTGCCTGCAGCGCCTTTACAGCTTCTGCATACTGCCACTGGCTGGATTCCAGATCCGTGAAGGTCGCTTCCGATTCGGCCGTATAATGAAAATAGCGGTTGATCAGCGCCATCAGTTCAGCCCTTGTCAAGGTTTGATTCGGCTTCAGCGAGCCGTCGGAATAACCCTTAAGAAGCCCTTGATCGCGCCAATCGGCAAGGAGTTGCTCCGCCCAATGACCTCGAGTGTCGGAGGAGCCGGCGTTAACCTGTCCGGTAAAAGCATATGAAGAAGTTATAATGGCCGCGCAAACAAAGCAAACAAAACACTTCCATCCCATCCACCCTTGAAGCGCTTTCATAGCACACCCCAATCTATCAGATTTGATGCAATGCGCCATCCTTCAAACGGAAACGACTTTTAACCTCCAATCCCGGAGTTTATCGGCGTATGCATTGCTATTAAACCCGGCCATGTTGGGCCAGACTTAATGATTTTCGGATTCTGACTGATCAGGAAGAGTTGCCATAGCCAAGGAGATTTGCCCTGAAGATTAGGTCTTATTATGTATAGCATCGAAGAGTGAGTTGAAAAAACTGGGGGATAAATCGGGTTTTAAACTTCGTCGGTAAGCAATATTATATTCGATCCAACAGGTGTTTCTAGGGGCTATTTTCTATCATATAGGGATATATTTGTCTAATTGAATGACATATATTAACAACGCAGAACTCAGTATAACGCCCTATTCTCAGAGAAAAACTGGTTTCGAGATAAGTATTCAATATTATTGAAAATTATCATGTACCCCTGCAAAAAGCCCCCGGCACATACGGGCCGGAGGCTGATGGTGAATGAATTTAAGGCAACGAGACGAGGAACGGTTTAACCGTATTGGCGAAGTTGTAGTTGCCCATCTTATCCCAATTGATGGACCACGTCATGGCGCCGCGGAAATCGGGATATTGGGCAACGGGCTTGTAGCTGCCGCAGCCAGTTCCATTGGCTAGACAGCCCAAGGCATTGTTCACGACGGTCGGCGACACGTAACCGCCGCCTGCGGCAGCGGAACCAGCAGGCACGCCAATGGCGAGCTGCGACGGGGCCACCCACTGCAATGACAGGTCGGATAGCGCCGTCAGAAAGTCGACGGTTCCCTGGGAATAACACTTGCCATCCCGGCCCAGCATGCAGCCGGAATTGTAATACTGAACGTTAATTACGGTCGTAATGTCCTTCAGGTTGTTATACAGCTGCATATAAGACGTGCTTGCGCTTTGCATATCAATCGTTTGCGGGGCCATGGTCAAAATGAAACCGGACCCTACGCGTTGCTGCAGTTGCTTCACGGCGCTGGTCAGATTGGCCACGTTCATACCGTTCTCCAGATCGATATCGATGCCGTCAAGGCCATAAGTCGTGATGATGTTGTACATGCTGTCCACGAAATTTGCCACGTTTGGAGAGGCGCTGCCCAGATTGACATTCCCTTTTTCGCCGCCAACAGAGATGATGACCTTTTTGCCTTGTGCATGCTTGGCTTGAATGTCGCTGATCAGATTTGCGTTCGTGTACCCTCCAAGGGCGTTCGATAGTGAGGAATCCACGTTAAACGTCACGCCGCCCGGCTTAGCGGGATCCATATCAGCAAATGCGAGGACGATAATATCATATTGGCTTGGCACATCGCTCAGCTTCAGATTGGAGGAGCCGTTGATGAAGTTTTGCCAGTAGCCAGTGAGTACATGCTTCGGAAGCTGCCCGCCTCCCCCACCGGAGCTTTGTGTCGTTGCCGTTACGAGGGCGCTTTGAGGCGAAGTATTGGCGGCGGCATCCTTGGCGGCTACTCTGAATGTATAAGAGGTACCTGCCGCCAGGCCTATTACCGTAGCCGTCGTTCCCGTGACGGACATAACCTTCGTCGTTCCCTGATAGACATCATAACCGGTTACGCTGACATTGTCGGTGGAAGCTGTCCAGGAAAGAGAAACACTGGAGGTTGTCACACCCGTTACAGCAAGATTCGTTGGCATCGTAGGCGGCTCCGTATCTACTCCGCCGCTCGCACCGGTCTTCACGGTTACCACGTTGCTTGCAGCAGACACATTGCCAGCCGCATCCTTTGCTTTTACTGTATATGAATAGGACGTATCGGCCGTCAGTCCATTATGCGTGAAAGCCAAGGTGCTGCCGGACGCGCTGCCTACAACGCTGCCGCCTTGATAGACATCATAACCCGTTACACTAACGTTATCCGTTGAAGCATCCCAGGCCAGCGAAACGCTGGAGGAGGTAACGACTGTCGATCTTAAGTTAGCTGGGACGGTCGGGGCCTGCGTGTCGCCGCCATCTCCACCGGTGACAAGCTGCCACAACGCCGGCACATTCGGCGGCTCCCAGCCAACCAAAGACGTATGCGGCTGGATCGATTTATACGTGCTTCCGCCATACGTCGCCGTGTCATTCACCGCATAGGTCACATTGGGAGCCCAAGCCCCGCGGTCCGCGGCATCCGCCATCGACGGCAGCAATCCAACAAACAAAACCATAATGACGAACAAGGGCAGAAATCTTCTAAACATTTTGCCTCTCGGAGATCGAGTTTTCCCCATAAAAAATCCCCTCCTAATAAATTTTCGGCTCAATACTGAAATTCGTTCTTTACATTGTGCTAGGTGACCGCTGCGGTTACGAAACGTTCTTCTGACCGCTGCGGTTACGGGGCGTTCTTCCGGCCACTGCCTGCCTGCAAATTTTTAATGATTCAGTGTTTTCTTAAGGCTATTTTTTCCTACCCTTTCCTACTTTCGCTTCCTCGCCACCTCCATTTTTCTTGGTCTGAATTTCAGCAAAATCCTCGGGTATGAAGCGGGCTCAGTAAACGCTTGCAAATAAATATATAATTGATATGCGGTAGCACATGGAGCATAACGTCAACGAATCTAAATGAAACAATCTTTGAAATGAATGCCGAGAAAAACCATGCCCTGCTGCTTATGACCGTTTAACTTCCGAGGGCATCATGCCTTTCTCGAATTGATATCGCTTACATTGAGTGGGAGGAATGAAACAAGTGTTGCTATGAAGACCAGAAAGCATAAACTTACAGGAAGATCCGGGAGGCTTATCCAAATATCGCAAGGAAGACTATGGTTAAACGCAGTCAGCTGTTATACCTTAATATACATAAAGTAGTATTTATTGTAATTAAGTACAACCTACTCTACTATAGATCAATAGTTGCAATTTTAATAGTACAATTCAACGATTTTTAATATAAGGTTATATATGCCAATACAATACACTCCCTGCTGGGCACCCGCATATAATATTTCAAACCACGAACGATGGAGGTCCTATCCATGAGCCTTACCCCATATTCATCAGGTATGCAGGCACAGCCCCTACTGTATCAAGCAGAACCTCAAGTCGCTCAAACGATCCACCACATCCACGACCGAGTGAGCCAAATATGCAAGCAATACCGGAACCAAGCGGTCCGAGTTCAAATGCTGGACGGTACCGTTTATGAAGGTGTGCTGACGCATTGCGAAAGAGGAATGCTGTATATCAGCGTCCCTTACCCGTCCTCCCCGCCCGGACAATCCAGAGGATTGTATTACAACAATGTCATTCTGCCACTCGTACTCTATGAACTGCTGGTGATCACGCTGCTATATACCTAGGGAACGCGAAAAGCGAAAAGAGGCTCCTTCCACCTTTAGGAATGGAGACCTCTTATCACTTTTTGTACGTTCACCATAGTTAAAAAATAGCTGCCATATTGGGTGTGCCCAAACCTCTAACCAAGCAAGGATTGGACAAACCTCCAAATAAACATCCCCCCGAAATAAATCAACACAAGACTGGCGCATACCGAAATCCTTTTTATCCACTGCCCGTCCAGCAGCCTTCTCGCATACGTGACAAGCAGCATCAAAACAATATCATGAACTAAAATGCCGCAAATCACGCCGACAGCCATAATCACGAAATGATGTTTATCCGGATTTCCCAGCTTATCTGCCAGAATGGTTCCAAAAACGCTCAGCCAAAAAACGATATTCCCCGGTGAAACAGCTACCATAAACCCGTTTATGTAAGAAGAAAACCATGTTTTTTTCTCGTATCCATCTTCGCCAGCCTGTATGACGGATGCTTCCTTGATACTGCAATAACCTACATAAAATAAAAAGATTGCCCCAACGATCCACATGACCTGCTGGATGATGGGAGTCGTCATGATCGCCGAAGCGCCGAAATAACCACGACGCAGCTCGCCTATGAACAATTGCTGGCCGAAGGATTTATTCGCAGTGAAAATAAACGAGGATATTATGTGGAACCACTGCCGTTATGCCAGGCCTTACCCATCGGTCTTCATGAAGTTCATCCGCAAGCGGGGGAGAAAGCCCCGGCAGACATCATTGATTTTCGTTTGGGTGCCGTCGATAAAGGACATTTTCCGATTGATAGATGGCGTCTTTTGTCAAATCGCGTGTTAAAAGATTCTTCTATCTACACCTATGGTGATCACCAGGGTGATTATCTATTGAGAGAATCTATCGCAAAGTATCTGTTTCGATCCCGTGGCGTAAAAACGACCGCAGAGCAAATCATCGTGGGAAGCAGTACGCAGCAGCTCATGTATTTGCTTGGCTCGATCCTAGGTCATTCATTCAATTCCATCGGTTTCGAAGAGCCGGGGTATGCGGGGGCCAAAGTTGTTTTCCGGGCGCTATCTTATACCATCGAACCAATCCCTGTAGACCATAATGGTCTTCATCTCCCGAGCCTGGGGCAAATCAAGAGCAAGCTGCTGTATGTCACGCCTTCTCACCAGTTTCCATTAGGGATGATTATGCCTGTTCACCATCGCCTGGCGCTTCTGAACTGGGCGGAAGAAATAGACGGGTATATTATTGAGGACGACTATGAGGCATCCGATCTTTTTGATTTTTCATTTGAGAAGATATAACGGGAAAGTAAGGATTGTCGTTTCGTGGGCAATCCTGTAAAATATAGCATGGAAAATTATTACTCAATTTGTAGGGGGAAGATGAAGTTGGAAGGTAACAAAATTGTTTTGCCTATTCTAGGCGCATTGCTCGCAGCCGTTGTTGGGGGAGCTGCATGGGCGGCTATTGTGGCACTGACGAACTATGAACTAGGGATTGTTGCGTGGGCGGTCGGCGGTTTGGCTGGATTTACCGTAGCCAAGCTTGCGAACAAACAAATAAGCGCAGCGCATCAAGTGATCGCGGTAATTGCGAGCTTAATCGGCATTCTGCTCGGCAAATATTTTACCGTTGGTTATCTTTATACGGAGAGCATTTCCGGCATCTTTGATAGTGAAGTGATGACGGTATTCAAGGAAAACTTCTCGGAACTATTTAAAGCGATGGATATCGTATTTATAGTGTTGGCTGTCGCGACAGCTTGGCAGCTGCCTAGAAAGCTTGCGAATAAAGCCACTCCGGCTGCCGATACGACGCAAGCGGCGGAGTAAAATATCTGAATAGAAATAGCTGCTCTCGTGTTAGAGTAAACAATGCCATCCTTATTCCGGGATGGCATTGTTTACGTCACGCCATTTATGCAATGTGTAGAACTACCTATGTCAATGATTACGTCAAATCGTTTCGGTTATTCGGTATCGATCATGTAATATGCAAAGCGCACAATTTCATCGGTCGTGTTCTCCAGTTTCAGGCTTGCATTTTTCAACTGCACCAAATCACCCGTGGTCGGCACCGTGGCACGGCCTTCATCACAAACAGCCTCCAGCTGGCCGATAATGACCGAATAGTAACTCATGAAACTGGTGTCAGTTTCAAATGTGCAACCGGGCAACAAATCCACCATTCGGAATGTAATTCCATTTTTCGGTGGTTTCGGCTCCATAGGACCCACAATCGTATCCACACTTGCCGATACATCTGCATTTGGGGCTAACATGCGCCAAATGTCACCCGCATAGCCGATCTGTTTTCCCTCATTGTCGAAAATCTCACTCTCATTCGGAGAATAGTCATCTATCACAACATCCGACATCCCAATCTCTTTTTCACTGCTCTTCATGTTTGCAGCTACATACCGCTTGAAGCGGTTAAGTTTGGATACCAATACTGGCTTGGGCTTATCAATCAGTTGTATGTGGGTGCTCATGTCAGCAGAAGCCAAAACACCACTGATTACCCCGGTGCCTTTCCAACCATGCATACAGGCCATCTGCACAAGTGCATCCCCCGTTTTTAGGGGCGCATCATCCAAATCATTAAGCGATACCAATTCGGATTCTGCATCAGCACAGAAAAACATATTTATTGTCTCGGTCCAATGCATGGACACATGTTTTTTCATATCTTCTTCGGTGGGGATATACTTCGTGCCAATGGTTTTGTGTGCCTCCACCCACATCCCTCTATGCAAATTCCGTACATTGGGTGGCAAATCCTCAAATCTAGGGCCATGCGGAATGTCTTGAGGAACATGCCGAAAAATGGATTGACCCATGCCGGCCTGTGGTTCATGTTCTATCGGCAGGTTCCCCATATCCACATTGGCAGTGGCCGATTCTTTCGCGGGCATTTCATTTATCCGCCAGACATCAACCGTCGGCTTCTTGAAAGCGCCGCCTCTCCATGTATCGGGATAATCGTCAATGACAAAGGATGATTTACCATCCACTGGTCCGCACACCAAGCGTTTGAACGCCTCGCCCTTATTCCTTTGTTTGGTTGCGTCTGGAATAATAATCCGGTTCTCCAATTTGCCAATCCCTTCAATCTCCAATTCAACAACATCATCAATTTTCAATGGGATCCCTGTTTCAATGCCAGCCCCTGTTCCCACCGTTCCTGTCGCAATGACATCACCAGGATATAAGGTTGTCGCGTTTGAAATGTATTCAATAACATCGGGGATTTTGTGGTAAGCTGCACCATGGTTCCCGCCACCACGCACCTCACCATTCACTCGAACAGTCATTTTTGCATCGGTATAGTCAAAGGCATCTGGCGTCACCATATAAGGCCCCATTGCATTTGCAAAATCCTTGCTGATGCCGGGTCCAACATTGAAACCATTTGGAGCCATTTCGTTCATTTGAATCATTCTTGCCGAAAAATCATTAAAAATTGTGTAGCCGCCAACATAATCCATGGCGTTGTGATGGCTGATGTTTTTGCCCTCCTTACAAATGTAGAAGGCCAGTTCCAGTTCATAGTCCTTAAACATTTCTCCGCCCGGGAAAGCGATGTCCACACCGGGGCCGACAATGGAATTGACATTCACTTTGTAAAAACGGGGTTCGGCATACCACCCGGCATCCGGCTTAACGCTTTCAGGGTCAATATTTGCGGGATCCTCCCCTTGCATCATGCGCCCACGGCGATTACACCCAATAAGATGTTCCTCAAAACAGGCACAGTCCCGCATCACACGAGGCCGAGGCACCGGAGCCAATAACTGCACATCCTCCATACTCACCTTGCAATCAGCACCAGCCTCTTCCAACAATTCAGCGGCCAAAGCGCGCGCTTCCGCAGCACCGGCCAGAAATTCAATCATATTATCAAAATACTTATTGGGCTTGCCCTTATGAATCTTACATGCCTTCTGCAGTTCAACAATTTGCTGTTCGTCTTGGGTCAAAGCACCAACGATTTCTGTTTGTGTAGGGTCATTTTTAAGGACAAAAGTAACTAGTTTCATAACAATTGCTCCCTTCTTATCATTATCATCGATTCAGGCATGAGTTGGCGACATATAAGTCCATGTTTTATTACGTCATTAGACCAGCCACCATCCTTTCGGGATTTTCTGTGTTGAACATGTTCAAATTTATTGGTAAAAAAACTGCCCAAGGCTTTTTATAAAGCTGATGTGCAGTTTATACCCTCATTATTTGCTCGACAAGGATTGGTGAATCAAGGCATTTGCCGCCTTCCTAAGTTGTTCTTCATTGGTTTTTATGTATTGCTTGGTCTGCACTATTTCATCCGTTGGAACGTTATATGCACGAAGGCTGATATCCATCAGAGTATCAATAACGGATTCCAGTGGAAATGAATCATTGCTCCACCGATTTTCAACAAAGTTGCGGGTAACACCTTTAATAGCCAATGTCAGACGGCAATAATCGGAAAAATTAAATGCTGGGTTGTATTCCTCAAATATCTTTTCCGAACGCATTGCAGCGTGCTTCACCAAACTGTCTAATATGCTAGGAGAATTATACCCCTCAAATATTAACTCTGCACTACGCTCGTTCATATCAACTATATACAGCTCCAGAGTGCAGGAAACGGCATATTTGCATACAGGGCTATTAATAGGTGATATATATATATTTGTATATTCATCAACTAAACTAAAAAGATCCACAATCAAGGAGCGAAATATATCATCCTTGTTTTTAAAATAATGGTATATACTCCCGATTAATACACCTGAATGATTCACTATTTCCCGTATTGTGGTTTTTTTATATCCATTTTCAATAAAGAGGGTCAGAGCGGAATGGAGTATTGCAGATTTTGTTTTGTCCATCAAAACACCTTTTCTCAATTGTTTAACATGTTCAAATTGATTTTATAACTCCCGACAGTCCGTGTCAACAAAATATTTTAACATGTTCAAGAAACTTGTTTTGATGGACAACAAATCCACCATTCGGAAAAGTCGTCGATCACAACATCCTACATCCCTATCCCTTTTTCACTGCTCTTCATGTTTGCAGCTACGCACCGCTTGAAGCGGTTAAGTTTTGAGGTTTCTTTTGTCAAAAAGGCGTTTTTTTATTTTTGTCTGCCGCATGGCTGACTTTAAAAGTTATAGTAGTTTCTTTCTATACAAGTTTCCTATCTCTGACTTTCTTCTTCCTTTCAACCTTTTAGAATGCGATGATTAAAAATTGGAAATAAATATTATTGTTATAGGAAAGGTGGTATGAACATGTTAAAAAAAATAGTTTTTACAACCTCAACAATAGTGATAATTACCGGAGTGGCACTAACTGCAAGTTTATTAGAGGAGCCTAGTAGAAGTGATATTCCCTCAAGTGTCAAAGTAAGCGCTCCAGAAAAAGAGTCATTTGCTAACCATACTAATAGTAGCTTAGACCCAGCAGAATTAAGTAATACAGAAGAGGCGAAAGTCGATCCATATTTGAAACGAAAAATGGATCCTGATTTAAATCCATATTTGGACCCCGATAGGCTTAGGAGTGTAGGTCAAATTGGTACCATACATGGGAATTTTTCCCGAGCAGAAAAACAAACTATTTTCAATGAGAAAGAAATAGCCCAAGAATTAAGGCAAATTGGACCTGATACAAAGCAACTAATTCTGCTTCCTCGCTACACTAAATGCCCAAGGTCTGATATGTGATACAACTGTCAATACTGCCAAGTAAGAATATTAATAGGGTGGTATGGTCATGTGGACATCATTTAGTAATAAAGAAAA